>CAZOMV010000014.1:0-67769 GCA_964580995.1 uncultured Pirellulales bacterium | reverse complement strand
GGTAAGATGGGTAATAATTTTGGTAATTTGTAACGGTTAGGTTGAGTTGGTAAATATTGAAGAAAGTATAGTAAAAGATGAAGAAAGTGAGGTAAAACATGAGTAAAACAGGTGAAAAGTAGAGCAAAACATAGGTAAAAGTGAATGATGTTTACACGCAGCATCTGGAATAGAGCGGAAAGTTACGAGGGACAATATTATCTAGATAGCCCAGATTGACATTGGCAAAATAGGTTGAATGGTTAAGCTCTAAATTCTGATATCTAAATTCTAGACAATGTCAAATTTTCAAAATGCGAATTCCAAAACAAAAATTGACAGAGCAAAATTCAAAATTGAGGAGAAGAATTTTGAACAAAAGGCAACGAAGGCAGGGAAGGTGCTGGCCGCACGTCAGATCGACACGAGCGGATTACCCATTTGACGCTCACGCTGTTCGCTACGGCTGGGCGAGAAAGTGAGAGAGTCCGAAGGTATCCCGCAAAGGCGCGAAGGCGCCAAGGGGGGAAGAGAAGAATATAAGTCCGCAGATGAACGGGGCCAAGAGGCCCATTCTATCGACGCGGGCGAACATGGTATATGACGCTCACGTTGTTTGCTGCCTACGGGGCGAGAAAGGAGGAAAAATTTGAACCACAAAGATGGGGAAGGGCACGAAGGGAGAAAAAATAGTTATCCGCATATAAAGAGTTATAAAATATGAAATAACAGGTAGTTAGCAATATATTGAACCACGAATGCACGCGAATTTACGCGAATAAGAAGGGGGAGAATTTTGAACAAAAGATAACGAAGGGTGCTGGGCGCAGGGCGGATCAACGCGGGGGTTTGCCCGAATCGACGCTTCCGCTGGAAGCTGGGGATGCCAAGTCGATGGGAAAAAGAGCTGGCTAGAAGCAAGCGGTACGGGGGGAAAGGGTTAGGGATAAAATATAGGCAAAATTTTTTGTGAGGTAATATAAGCGGCGGCAAGTGGTTATATAAAGTTTTTGGTAAATATATGTTTTTTAATGAACAAAATAATATTTATATTTGACTATTTGAAAATATGGGGTATAATTGAGGGTGTGGGATAATAGAAAAAAACCAACCACGGATTACACTGATTACACGGATTAAATTATTATAAAATAAAGAGTTATGGTTTTTGTCGTATTTGGGCAGGGAAGTGGAGGATGGTGAAGGATGAGGAGGCAGGGGGAAAATATTAAAATTGTAAGAAGTTGGGAAGTAAGGGATTAGGGGAATTCGGAATAATTTTTGCGGATTTTTACAAAAAGCCGGTAACAAAAAGCCGTTTCGAGCAACTTAATAGGTAGTGCCAAACCGAATTACAAGAACTGCAATGGTAAAAACCAGGAGGTGAAATCTATGGCTAAACTGGTATATCTGATACTGGTATCGTTCTGTTCCCTGGCTCTGGCGGAAGATATCGAGAAGGGGCAAAAGGATATAAGCCAGGCACAAACGGAGGATAGGGTGCTGCATTTTCCTGCGGACCGCTCACTGGGGACGCTTCAGGTTGAAGCAGGCATATATCTGGGACATCTTCGTATGTGGGACTTTGTATATAAATGGGATAATCTTGGCTGCGCCATGGGTGATGTTTTGGTTCCTTCTCATAAACGAATTTGTCTTAATGTCAATTCGGACACAGTGAAAGATTTGTCCGTTCTTAACACACTGGGGACTGATGATCTCTATATGGTATCATTGGCTTATACACCGGCAGATGATACCTGTATGCCTTATCTTGCTCATCTAACCGGCCTAAAGGCCCTGTCGCTTCGCAATACAGAAATCACTGATAAAGGGCTGGCGTATATTAAAAATTTCAAATCACTTGAATATCTGACATTGCCCAAACGAATCCGTGCTGAAGGTTTGAAAACAGTTGCTGAATTAAAATCGTTAAAAAAACTGTATTTTGCAGAAACAAATATCACAACAACCGGAGCTGCTCAAATCGGAAAGCTGACAGCTCTTGAAGAATTTGCTCTTTGGGATGGCCGCATCAATGAGGCGGGATTTCAATACCTCGCGGGACTAAAAAATCTCGAACATTTGTTTTTTTGTCGTGTGCAATTAGGTAGTACCGCCATAACGAATATCAGCAAGATCGCTTTTTTACGGAGTCTGGACCTGAGATCTTGCGATATAACTGACAAGGATCTGGAAAAATTGTCTCAACTTACAAAATTGGAAAATCTGAATCTGATTCGAGCAAAAATTACAGACCAGGCCCTTGCTTCGCTGACAACCATGACATCACTTCGTTCTCTTGATCTACAAGAAACGCAGATAACCGACAACGGAGCAGCCTATCTGAAATACCTTAAATCGCTTGAAATCCTGACTATGCCTCAAACCGGCATAACAGACAAAGGATTAGCATATCTTTCAGAGCTTGGTAATCTTAAATATCTTGATATTACAAGGCCAAGCTATATTGATCCCAAAATGGATATAGAGCATTATACCGACGAGGGTCTTAAAGAATTGACTAAACTGAACCGCCTTGAAGACCTCCGGATAGGAGGTCTTGGTGTAACTGATAATGGAATATCTGACATTGCCAAATTGACAAACCTACAGTCACTTTCGATATATGGGTGCCCTATAACGAAGGAAGGACTCTCCAAACTGACTTCCCTGAGTTCTTTGAAAAAACTGGATGTTTCCAATTCCAGATCAAATAAAATGACCATCTCAGATTTAGCATGTCTTAACCAATTGAAGGAATTAAGAGAACTAAATGTACATGGTATCATAAAAGATAATACCACAATCAATATAAGTGGATTAACAAAACTCGAAAAACTCGGACTTACTCTACAGGTAAAACGAAAAGACGACAAGCTGGTCCAAGATGAGTTTTGTGATGAGGATCTGGCATCTCTGGCAAACCTTAAAAATCTGAAATGGCTGCAAATCGGATTAAAAAACAGGATAACCGACGCTGGCATGACGAATCTGGCCGGACTTACTAATATGGATCGGCTTGCCATAGGCAGCCCCTATTTGACGGATAAGAGCCTTGCCTATCTGAAAGATATGAAGCGAATGGATAATATGACGATAGCGGGGAATATTACGGATGAGGGACTAAAGAATCTGGAAGAATTAAAGGCACTAACAAGGCTGGTAATTTATTCCAGCAACAATTTCAGCCCGGCAGCAATAAATCGGCTCAAAAACAGTCTGCCCAATCTCAACTCGTTCATCGCGGAGCAGGACAAAGAACTCGTTGTAGCATCGAAAAAGAACGTAAATATACCAGCCGAAGTCGCTGTCGCACCCGTCTTTAGCACAACGACACTCGACGGCAGGGAACTGAACCTTTTCCGATTATCGCGGCAAGGTGGTACTGCTTCACTTCTGGGCGACCTGGTGCCGGCCTTGCGTAGCCGGTACGCCGGGATTGAAGAAATATTACGCGGAAATGGAAAAATGGCTGGGTGAGAATTTTGAGATGATCGGACTGAGTATGGATGAATCAGACGGTCAGCTTCGCAAACACATTGATAAGTATGCCCTTACCTGGCCCCAGGTGCGAATAGGACTTAAATCTAAAATTTCCGCCGACTATGGAGTAAACGATCGGGCACCGGTGGATTTTCTGATTGGACCGGACGGCAGATTTTTGCTTACCCCCGAAAGCCCGGACGACGTGGATGAAAAAGCGATTATTCAAGAGGCCCTGAAAACGTATTCTACTCAATCCAGGCAGCAAGATCATATCCGAAACCTGCCTCCCAGCCAGCCGGCGGCGGGGGAAGAGAAAAGAGAAAAATAAATAAACTGATGCCCCCCTATTCATGACCAAACCTTTGACGGTAAGGGCGAGAAAACCGTTTTTAATGAGAATCTGGAAATCTGGCCGCTGTTTGACAGCCACTCGCAAAAGACCGAATGCGACACGACCGATAAAGGCAAGATTCTGCTCTTTTTCAAGTATGACAATAGTCAGCAATTGCCGGCGGACCCATGAGACGCTTTCGCTCCAGTTACTGGAAGAAAGCACGGCTGACACAGCCGTGGCACGATTGTGCAAAATCACCGTACGGAGCTGGCGGTGGAAAAAGGCGGCAAGATCGCAGCTCATTACACGGTGCCGGCGATGATCCCGGCCATGGTTCAGGTGTTGGATTCGCTGGGCGGCACGAAGTATCTGGCGTTGGAAGAAGGTCCGATGGTGGGCTACATTTTAGCTACCTGTTGAATACCGTTTACAATATTGGGTAGTTTTTTGTTTTGCAGGGCACAGGCGACGGTATGGGCCACGGAAATTCGCAGGGACTGAACCGCCTCCACACTGCCGGAGGCACAATGGCCGTTAATGACCACATTGTCCATTTTCAGAAGAGGATGACCTGGGGGGAGCGGTTCCGGATCGGTGACATCCAGGGCGGCTGCGCTGATTCGGCCGTTTTGCAGGGCTTCGACCAGGTCGGGTGTTTTCACCAGGGTTCCCCGGGAGCAGTTGACCAGGATAACCCCTTTTTTCATTTTCCGGATACTATCGGAATTAATCATATATTGGGTCTGGGCGCTGCTGGGACAATGCAGGGAAAGCAAATCGCTTTCGGCAAACATTTCATCCAGGGCGGCTGGATGGAATCCATCCCTGCGAATTACGGCATCCTCGACGAACGGATCGTGGACCATGATTTTGCATTTAAAATTTTTCAGACGCAGAGCTACTTCTCTTCCTATTTTTCCATAGGCGATCAGGCCGACCGTCAGTTTTTTCAGGGCAAACATTTGCTCCAGCGGAAAAGGCAATTTCCATTCTCCCCTTCGAATCGAATTCCAAGAGAGGGCGATTTTCCGGGTTACTTCCAGGATCAGGGCCAGGGTATGATCCGCCACTTCGTCGATACAAAAGTCCGGGACATTGCACACCGGAATCCACTTGGCCGCCGCTGTTTTACAATCTACATTGTCGTAGCCGATTCCATAGCGGACGATTACCCTGGCTTTTCTCAGGGCATGGATTACCGCAGCGGTTACGGGGGCAAACTGGGTAATGACCGCATCGGCATCCGATACCAGATCAATTAATGCCTGCTCGCCCTGGTATTTCTTATGCCCGACTAGAGAACATCCCAATGGTTCCAGAACGCTTTTTTCCACATCCAGGTTTTCAAATCCGTAATCGGTAACAGCTACTTTGAACATATTCAATCCTTATACAAATTTCCCAAATTATTAGATAATAAGTATTATGTCAGTATTTCCCATATTTTCTGCCAGCATCGATGTAGGCCAGATAATTGGCCAGGGTGCGATTGTCCATCGAGGCGGAAAAATGGGAGGCGGTGATTCCTAAAATGAAACCGCCGTCCGGTTTGGCCTGCTCGATGGTTTCCCGGCAAAGGGCATCGATTTTTTCCGGGGTCGAGGTATAGAGATCGCCGACCTGGATATTGCCGATCAGGCACATTTTGCCTTTGGCGACCTGTTTGGCCTGGGCCATGGTGATATCCCCCATGGGCGGGGCCTCCACCGGCTGGAGGGCATCGTAACCGCCATCTCGGATTTTGTGAATAATCTTTTTGATGGAGCCGTGGCAATGCAAAATCACCAGTCCGCCGTGGTCGTGAATCATGGCCACAACCGATTTATGGTAAGCGGCGACAAATTCATCAAAGTTGTCCGGCGGCCCCAGGGGCGGGACCACTTCTTCCGCGCCGCTGAGCCAGAACACTTCCCCGATTTTATTTGAAAGCAGATACCCAACATAATCTTCCATATTCTTTCTGATTTTATCCAGCAGGGCGTGGAGTTTTTCCTTCTGATCGATGGTCCACAGGATAAATTCCGTCGGCGGTAAATACAAACCCGCTATGGCAATCGGTTCGGGCAAAACGAGGGAAACCACGTTGTTGTCATTTACTTTTTTTCGCAATTGGTGATAACCGTCGGTTTTGGGCCGATAGGGGGTAAAGGGGATGGACATCAGTTTTTCAAAATCCCGGTCATTTTCGACAAAGGGTTTCCGCAGCTTCAGGTTGCTTACGGTCTGATCGTCACTTTCGGAAATCTGCATCAGGGGACCGGCGGGGGTATCCAGAAGGAGGGTTTTGACCAGGATTCCGTTTTTGTTTTCCATGCGTTTTTGCAGGGGGGCGGCGGAATACATTCCCGACCAGCATTGTTCCAGCGGTTCGATCCAGTTATACAGCATATCCGCTTTTTCGCGGGCATAGGCCAGCAGTTGGCGATAGTTATCGCCATAGGTTTCCAATTCGGGGGTATAACCCTGGGTGCCGAAAACCTGGATCGGCACGCGGTCCGGCTGGCCGCATCGTAACGCGATAAGGGTTCTTTCACGCGAGGTCATTTCTACTCCGATACTAGTTTAGTCATGGCTTCCATTCGGACATGCAATTCCGGCTCGATATTTTTCAGGACCGCCGGATCCAACGGGATAAAGGGTTTGCGATAGGTCCGCTGGCCGTAGCCGTGCTGGGCCAGAAGATGTTCAAAAATGGGATATAAACCATTGCGATACAGAAAATCGAAAAAGGAACTCAGGCCATCCTGCAATTGCATAGCTCGAACGATGTCGTTTTTTTGGATGGCCTCGTAGATACCGACAAAATGCCGGGGGAACAAGTTGTAGGTGGTTCCAATCCCGCCGTCACTGCCGTACAGCAGCCCCAGGCAGAAAATTTCGTCGCAGCCGTTGAATACGGTTATGCCGGACCGGGCCAGGATCAGCCGCTTCATGTTAAATAAATTCCAGTCGGTATATTTCAGGCCGGCGACGCCTTCGATATCCAGCAATTGCAGCATTTCCTCGAAGGAAAAGGTATGATGGGTTACCACCGGAATATAATAGATCAGCAGGGGCAGGCCGGCCGCCAGGGCGATATCCTTGTAATAGCCATAGACCTGGGGGAAACTGCGATTTACCGGCGGCATGCTGGAAATGGCGGCTACCTGCAATTCGGCGGCGTGAATTGCCAGGTCCACCGCGTCCCGCGTATTCAGGGTGCCGATATGGACGATGACCTTGCCGTTGAATTCCCGTGATACCTGAACGGCCAATTCCGCGGCCCGCTTGCGGTCCGGCAGGGACATAAGATAGCCGTCGCCGGTATTGCCGCACACATACAGCCCGTGTACGCCCTGCTGGTATAAATCCGTGGCCAAAGCGGAAAATTCGTCTTCGAGAAAACGCTCCTTTTTATCGCATGGGCTGGTAATGGCCGGAAACACACCTTTTAGCTTGGAACTCATACTATTTCCTTTCTTTTCTTTTTTTCCACTCAAACAACTATGGAAATCCATCGGCCTTTTTTCCAGGATTCGAGGGCGGCCTGGCACACCGCCACGGAGATCAGGCCGTCCGCGGCTGAAGTTTCTGGTTTCCTTTTCCCATCTACCGCATCCAAAAAGGCCTGATGTTCAGCACGGTAGATATCGTCTCGTTCCACGCAGATTTTTTGGGTCTTTACGGCCGCATGACCGTGCCGCGCGGTTTTTAAAGATCCCTGGAAGACATCCAGTATGGCCCAGCCCTGGTCGCCCACGATTTCATATTCATGCCGGTCGGGCCTTTGGGCATAGTTCAGGTGGATAGCCGTCATCAGGGGCGAATCATAACGGCACAAAATATCAATAAAGTTCGGATTGGACGACAAGGCAAAATCACCCGCCTGGGCGGCCTGGGCCACCACCGCCGCCGGCTTTTCGTTCAGCATCCAATAGAGAATATCCGGCTGGTGGGCATAATCAAACATGAGTGCCCCTTCCTGCCGGCACTGGTAGCGGGACTGGGAACAGACCAGCGTTTGATAGGTTCCAACCCGCACATAGGCATGAAGTACCTGCCCCAGGGCGCCTTTGGCAATCAGACTTTTCAGTTTTTGCAGGGCCGGATGGAAATGAAAGTGAAAGCCGATATTCAGAATTTTCTCCGAACGATCCGCGGCCGCCTTCATTTTCCGGGCAGTATCCAGGCGGTTGCTCATGGGCTTTTCACAAAAAACATGACAGCCGGCGTTCAGGGCCTGAATGGTTTGTTCGGCATGGAGGCCGTGCGGCGTGGCAATCAGAACGATCTCCGGCTGCGTTTTTAGCATCCGGTCGAAATCCGAATGGATGGGTAAATCGCCTATTTCCTTTTTTGCCGCGGAAATGATTTTTTTGTCCGGCTCCACCCCTTCTACACTAAATTCTTCACGTTCTTTCCATAAGCGGGCATGGCGTTTCCCGATAGAACCCAGGCCGACCACGGCGATTTTTCTTTTTACTGCCATATGGTAAATCCTCCGTCCACCACCAGGTTGTGTCCGGTCACATAGTCGGAAGCGGACGAAGCCAGAAACAAGACCGCCCCATTCAGATCGATCCCGTCGCGGCCCATCCTGCCCAGGGGGGTGCGGTCACTGTACTCCTTTACGAAACTTTCCGGCAGATTGCGCGCGAACCCGCCGGGTGAAATACAATTTACATAAATCCCCATCGGCGAGAGATAAGCGGCTAAATCTCTGGTCATACCAATAATTCCGGCTTTGGCCGCCGCGTAGTCGATGGACTGCCCCTGTATGTGGCTGCGGTCATACATGCGGCGGTCGCGACCCAGGATGCCGGCCACGGAGGCAATATTTATGATTTTGCCCCGGCCCTGCCGGCTCATGATTTTTCCCACCTCCCGGCAGCAATATAGGGTTCCGGTCAGATTCTGCTGAATCAAATCCGCCACCTGATCGGGCGATTTCTCAAACAGCCGGCTAGGCGGCTGGCCGGACCCGCCGCCGGCATTGTTGACCAGAATATCAATCTTTCCCTTCCATTGTTCAGCCCGGACGGCTGCCTCTTGAACCTGCCCGGCGTTAGTATGGTCCAGTTCCAGCGCCAGCACCTCCACCTGGTATTTTTCCTGGAGTTTCTGGGCGGACTGCCCGGCTCTTTGATAATTACGCGAAGTGATGACCAGATGACTGCCGGCCCCAGCCAGCGTGGAGGCCATGTCAAAACCCAGATCCCGCGCTCCGCCGATAATGAGCGAAACCTGGCCGGTAAGATCAAACATCTGAAGGATTTCTTTGTGCATGATATCCATTCCCTTTTTGCTAGGTATTTTTCATTTCTTCCAGCAGTTTCCAGCAGTTGAACTGCATCCGGGATAGATGGAACGGCCCAGCCCAACGATTTCCTTTGACGGTGGAAGAAAGCGTGCCGTCCCGATGGAGGTATTTAAACCATTCTCCGTTTTTCCGGTCCGGGAAATGCGAGTAGGCATAGTCATGCAGCTTTTGATGCCACTGTTCATATTTGGTATCGCCCGTAAGATGATAAGCCAGCAGGCAGGCGTAGATCGCCTCGTTATGCGGCCACCAGAGTTTCATATCGTGTTCATATTGTTCCGCCGGTTTGCCTTCGATATCCACAAAATACAACAGGCCGCCATATTCCTTATCCCAGCCCAGCTCCAGCGACCAGTCCAGAATCAGGCAGGCCTTTTCCAGCAAGTCCCGGTCCTGCCGGTGCCGGGATTCTTCCATGATAAACCAGGCGGTTTCGATGGCATGGCCCGGATTGATACAGCGGCCCTCCACACTGTCCAGCCGCTGCCCATGGACTCCCACCGTTTCAAAAAGGGCCTTTTCGTCGTATTTCATAAAATCGTGAAATACTTCCTGCAGGCAGCGGTCGATGATTTCATCATACAGGGGATTGGCATCTACTTTGCGCATCTGCTGGGAGATACAAAGCAGGATCATCGCCAAGGCGTGACTCTTGGTTTGCCGAGTTTGCGGGAAGATTTTCGGAGGCAGCAGTTCCGGATTATCGTGATAGCGGACGACCAATCGGTATAGCTTTTTCGCCTGGTCCAGCCTTATCTCATCCCGGGCGGCCAGCCCATATTCCGAAAAAGCCATGACCCCGAATGTTTCCGAGAAAACATACCTTCGTTTTCGCAGCGGTCGGCCATCCCGGGTAACTTCAAAAAACATGCGCCCGTCCGTATCAAAACAGTATTTTTCCAGAAACTCGATCCCATGCTTCGAAGTAGCCAGCCATTCCGGCCGTTTTTCCACCTGATTGTAGAGCATAGCGGTAACCCAGGTAAATCGGCCCAGCACCCAGACCGGCTTGTCATAATTCAGAACCGTTCCGTCCTGATCCAGATAATTCAAAAAGCCGCCGCACTCCCTGTCGATCGTATGTTTCATCCAGAACGGAATGGTATCATTCAGTAAACCGTCATGATATATTTTTATTAGTTCGTTTATTCTGTTAGTGTTCATAGGCACCTCTTTTTCAAGCTTCGGCTACCGGATTTTGTAAAATTCCTATGCCTTCTATCTCGATTTTTACCACATCGCCGGGTTTCAGCCAGACCTGGGGATTGATATGCCCGCCGCAGCCGCTGGGGGTTCCCGAAAAAATGACGGTTCCCGGCAGAAGCGTTGTACAGCGAGACAGGTAACTGACAATATGCGCAGCGGGGAAAATCATCATCGAAGTAATGGAATCCTGCCGCAGTTCGTCATTCACCCAGCAGCGCAGATGGCAATGGCCGGGATCCAGGTCCGTTTCGATCCAGGGGCCTAGAGGACCAAAGGTTTCGAAGGATTTCCCGCGGGACCATTGCAGATCCTGTAGCTGGCAATCGCGGGCGCTGACATCGTTGCCGCAGGTATAACCCAGTATGTAATCCGGGGCTTCTTTTTCCGTGATATTGCGGGCGGTCTTTTTGATCACGATTGCCATTTCCGCTTCATAGTCCACCTGGCTGGAGGCCCATTTCGGAATCAGGATCGGCGAACCGTGCCCGGTGACACAGGAAGTGGCCTTGAGAAAAAATTCCGGGCGGGACGGGATCTCTTGCTGGCACTGAGCCGTGTGGCTTTTGTAATTCAGTCCCAGGGCAAAAATATTGACCGGCATAACAGGCGCCAAGAATCGGACATCCGCCGCCGCTATCGTTCGGTCGGTTTTTTCCCATCGATCGAAAATGTCGCCATCTATCCCGTGAATGGTATCCTCCTTGATTATTCCATAAAATATCTGATTGTTTTGGTCGAGGAATCGTCCTAGCCGCATATCGTTTACTCCTAACTCTTTTTTATCAAAAATCGCGGGTATATCCGCACGTCCAGCCGCCGTCCACGGTCAAAATATGTCCGGTGATATACCGGCTTTCCTCGGCAGCCAGGAAGAGCACCGCATTGGCGATATCTTCCGGCATGGCCAAACGTTTCAAGGGGATATGAGACAATATTCCCTGCGCTCGTTGGGCTATGGCGGGATCGTTTTCACCAAAAAATAGTTTGGGATCCATGGTTAACGTACTGCCCGGCGCCACCCCATTCACGGTAATGTTATAAGGGGCCAGTTCCAGGGCCATGCCTTTGGTCATGTTGTGCAAACCTCCTTTGGCGGCAACAAATGCAATTTGTTTCCGCGCGGGAACCGATCCGAAAACCGAGCCAATGTTGATTATCGTTCCATATTTTTGTTGAATCATAACCTGAGACGCGAACTGGGAGCAAATAAAGGCACCCGTAAGATCCACCCCTACAATCTTTTCCCACTCCTCCTGGGGAAAGGCATCGATATCGACTCTATGGAAACCGGAATTGATTCCCGCATTATTGATAAAGATATCGATTCGGCCAAATTCCGCTATCACGGTATCGATCAGATTTTTTACCTCTTTTCGGGAAGTAACATCGGTATGAATATAGCGGCACGTCCCAATCGAAGCGAATTCGGCAATGGTTTGCCGGCCTTTTTCATCCTGGATATCGGTTATTACGACCGTGGCGGTATTCTCCAATAATATTTTGGCACATGCTTTGCCGATACCGCCGGCCGCTCCGGTTATGACAGCTATTTTATTACCTAGATCTGTTTTCATCGATTGAATTCCTGTGTATAATCAACTATTTTAGTTAAAGAGCAAGCGGATATTTACCGGCGATTTTCGCCTCCTCAAACAGGGCGATAATGTTTTCCACGGGGACATCGGGCTGAATGCAATGGACACTGGCACAGATATACCCGCCGCCGTGGGCCAGGTCCCGGATGCGGCGCCGCACTTCCTGCCGGACATCGGCTGGGGAACCATACGGCAATACCGATTGAGTATCAATCGCCCCGCAAAAAGAAAGGTTTTTCCCGAATTCCCGCTTCAGCCGGGCGGTATCGCCCATATCGGCGGCGCTGACCTGCACCGGATTGAGCAGATCCACGCCCGCCTCGATGAAATCAGGAATCAGCGGATAGATATCGCCGTCACTGTGGAAAAATACCTTTGCCAGCGAATGGGCTTTCACCGCGGCAATGATCTCCGTGTGATAAGGCTTGATCAGGGTGCGATACAAGGCCGGGGAGATCAGAGGGGAATGCTGGGACCCCATATCGTCTCCCATGATAAACACATCCACCCAGGCTCCTACCCGGTCCAGAAACGCCTTAATGGCGGCAATCCGCAGATCGGTGATCTTCCGCAGCAGCGCATGGGCAAAGTCCTGATTCACGACCAGATCCATCATCCAGTTTTCCATCCCACGCATATTATAGATTAATTCACACAGGGTCGTACCGATATTACCTACTATGGCATACGAAGTATTGTCATAGAGGTCTTTCGCCTCCTCTTCCAGTCCTTCATATTGGCTTGGATGCGCCACATCGGGCCAAGCGTAGTTTTCAATATCCTTGATCGTTGCATTTTCGAGGGGCATACCTTTATACGGAGGGCTATAGTATAAACCGCTTGGTTCCAGCTCCCACTTAACTCCCCACTCATCCACAAAAGCGTTTTTCGAAATATCTCTGCTTAAGGAGGAAGGCGGAGCCGTTTTGGCGGTCAGCGGAATACCGTCGGAACCGAAATAGTCCATGATTTGCCGGTCCACCCGGGCGTGGATGGCGTATTTGGTGAACTGCGACATCGCCTGGGTTTGTAAATTAAAACCCAATGCTTTTTTCAACTTTTCGTATCCTGCCGCATGAATGGTAGTTGCTCCGGAAGATCCGAAAAATATCGGCACACGATCGGGTTCCTGATGATTTAGGGCACAGCGCACACGCTCCCGCGAGGTCATTTTCATTCCAAACTCCAATTTATTTTTACCATTTGTGACGCCAGCGTCAAAAGCTCGTCGTCCCCTTGTTATCGGGGAGCCAGAGCTGTTTTTGGAAGTCCATATCGACTTTTGGCGGTTCCGTTATTTGCTGCTTTATAATTTTTCTCAGAATCGGGTGACTTCTTTCCATTTTTACTTAGGTTTCAATAGTAACACCAATCCGTTTACCGGTCTCAACAACCGTTTTCCAAACATTGTTATCTACCGGAATCCCTTCGGCCAGGCGTTTTTGGCGGATGCGGAAATCATAAAGGCCGGGTACCACCACCTCGCGGAATCCGGGCGCCGGGGCGGAGGACATCTGATACCGGCAAAAACGGTCCACCAGTTCCCGGAAATATTCCCTTCCGCAAAAATATTCCGGATTCACCACCAGAATCGAAAAACTGTTAAATCCCGGCTGATCCACCGTTTCATCTTCACCTGCCAGGATACCGCTCATGATCTCCACCATCAACGAAAGGCCGAATCCCTTGTGGCCGAACTGCGGGGCACCCAGCGTCAGGATGGTACCATGCGGGGGGCCGAAATACACCTTCGGATCGACGGTAGGATTTCCGTCCGCGTCTTGCAGGCAGCCCGGCGGCACGGATTTGCCTTCCTGCAAGGCCAGATGCACCTTGCCCCCGGCGATCATGCAGGTGGATATATCCAGAACCACCGGCCAGCCGTTGGTGGGGGCGGCATAGGCAATCGGATTGGTTCCCAGTCGTCCCTCGCGGCCGCCCCAGGGTGCTACGATGTGTCCGCGATGCTTGTTGTTGGTGGTAGCAATACTAAACATCCCCTGCTGGGCCGCTTTCTGGACATAACTTCCCAGCCGACCCACATGGCAGCCGTTCCTGCTGACCAGATAAGCCAGACCGGACTGGCCGGCCTTGGCACAGGCAATTTCGACCATTCGCGTAGCGCTAATCTGCCCAAAATTCAAACCGCAATCAATAATCGCGGTAGTGGGAGTTTCCTTAAGCATCCGAATCGCCCCACCGGGTTTAACTTGTCCCGTCAGGGCATATTCCACATAGGTTTCGCAGCGCATGATCCCGTGGGAGTCATAGCCCAGCAGATTCGATTCCACCAGATCGTCCGCCACCATCGCCGCTTCCTGCGGAGGCGAACCACATCCCGTAAAAATATTCGTTCCCACGGTACGCAAATAATCAGCCGAAAAATTCTTCATAACCAATACCTTGTAAAACCACAGGCTGCCTTACTCATTCACTTTTTTATAAACAAGCAAGGCAGAGCCTGGTTTTTCGTTTATTTCGATAGACAATCCCTCGTTCATCAGGGAATGCCCGCTCATCAGAACCGGCTGGTCCTGGTCCATATTCTGGATCGCATAGATGGTGTTCCGGTCAAGCCCCTTAAACTTGAGGTTTCGGGTCTGATCCGGGGATGCGGCATGCCGGAACATTTGAACAAACCCTTCATTCACATTATAATCATGGAACTGCCAGCCGATCCAGGCATCATCACGCAAGGTATATTCCGTCAAGGGATGGAAATCGCCGTAGAAATAAGGAGAGATCGTCTTCCACTCATTGAAAATCTTTCGCAATAAATCATAATCCAGATTTTTATCTCGCATATCCTGGCCGAGGGTAAATCCCGGGCAATACACACTACGCAGCAGATACAAATCAATCGCGGTATGCCCAGTGCCATAGAAGGGCAGCCACATCGCCAGACCATATGTGTGACCATGCTGGCCTATCGGTTCGTACACATAATCACTACGCAGTAACGGAATCGCCCGGCGCATCGTCTCCAGGTCATTGCGGTTGCCGCCGGAGGCACAGGAATCCAGCCAGAGTTTCGGGAATCGCGCTACCAGGCCGTCCCAGTAGGCATAGTATCCCATCACATGTTTAGTCTCGGTGATCCCCTGCCGGTCCGGCGCATCATTGCACAACCAGTGATTCTCCGGACCTATATTGAAATCCTGACGGTAAAAATCAATTCCCTGCTTTTCAATTATATCACCAATGAACCTAGTCAACCATTTCCGGGCTTGTTCATTACCCAGATTAAACAACTTCGGACCGTCCGGATAGGCCTCCGCCGTCAGCAGCCACTCGGGATGTTCCTGATAGATCTTCGAGTTGGGCATCACCCGCTCCGGCTCAAACCAAACGATGGTTTTCACCCCCTTGGCACGGACATAATCACTTACTTCCCGCAGTCCGTTCGGGAATCTTTCGGGATCCGGTTCCCATGTGCCGACATTCCACCAGCCGTCATTACAGGGATACCACCCCGCATCCTGAACCCAGTAATCGATGTTTATTCCTTCTTCCAGGCAGCGATCTATAAAGAATTTCTCCCCAGCCGCATTGGTTTTCAATCCCGGAAAATAATTGCCGGTACACATGCCGTTAAAAGGAGTGATCCGTTTTCCCTCGCGCCGCGGCAGATTATCAGCCACCATAAAACGCCGCCACTGGTTCTGGCCCCGCATCCAATCGCCAGCATAAAACAGTACCACCGCCAAAGGAGATCGGATTTCCTCGCCCGGCAGCAGTTTGAAATGAGTTACCGCCTGCCCGCCTTTCAAGTGCAAACCGTTATCCGGTTCTCTCAGAATGCCGGATTGCCACTTGCCGCACCAGCTTAAAACATAGATCAATCCTTCGTCATCGCCAGCAATATTATAATACGGGAATGCCTGCTGGGTTGGCCTGCCTGCCGCCGGCAAGAACTCCTCCTCTTTTCCCTTGGCCAGTTTCAGAGTATAGGGCATATAACTTTCCGCGGTAGTAAAATCCCCCTTATTCGCATGCAGGATATATTCACCGCCAACCGCCAGATGATCGAAGGAAGCATTGATTGCCTGAATATTCTCCAGAATAGGGGTATCCTGGCTGCCGGTATTTTTGAAATAGACCGTCCATTCCACCGCCGGAAACTCCGTATATTCCACTGCCTGGCAGCGAACCTCCAGCCCGGTCTTTTCATCCGTCCAGATATGATGGTAGGTTCGTTTCCGGTCTTGATTGCCGGTTGAATTTTTCAACTTCCATGTATTCAATAGTTCTGTTGAATCCTTGCCATCGTATCTAAATGAAAACAGCTTCGCTGGCGGGGCTTTTTCAAAATTCTCCTTTACCCAGCCTTCCTTACGAGCATTTTCTATTTTCTGATAGATATCCGCCGCGCTATAGCCCTTCCCCGCCAATTGGTTATAGAATTCCCATTTCTTCTTTAGTAATTCCAAATCCGTCTTGTCAATTTGATTATCTTGGTTGGTATCGCAGCCGAGATAAAAAGGTATTTCTTGGTGGGATAGTTGGGAAAAGGCGGTAATCGTCACATCAAAGGGAGTGGCTTCACTGTTCCACTCCTTCCCGGAACCCTGGCAGAAATCAAGGGTGGTGACATCGGTTTTCTGTAAATAGATGGAGAAGGAAGCATCATCAACAACATCGTCTTTTCGCCAAAGGATATCCCGCCCGTTTTTAACAATCCATAGATCCCTTGCCCCCCCGGCGCCCTTTCCCCACTTCCCCTCTGCCAGCAGCAACGGTTCCTGGATAGCCGGCGGAACTGTCCAGCGAACCTTACAGTGTTCCGTGGGGGATGGATGCTGGAGGATCTCCGGCGTTGGACCACCTTTTTCCCACATCTGCGGTCCGGTATTCTGGTCTTCTTCTTTTTCCAGCCACAAAGAGGCGTTGTCCGGTCCCAGGTTCGTCGCCAGGTCATAGGCATCAAAGTCATATTCCGTTACCCCCCACCCATAGCTCCAAACACCATGGGGATTCCCCGTTTTACTGAAATCGGCCAGAAAATTCCATGAAACCTCGCCTTGGGCATAAGCAGAAAATACGGTCATACAGAATAGAATGAGAAAGGTCTGTTTTCGCATGGTTATAACCTCATGAATACAACGTTATCATATAATCCATTGTGTAATATGTACTTACATTCCTACAAGTCGACTTGCACCTATTATTTATGTTTAAAATTACATTTTTTTCTTGACTCTGGCATATAATTTAACGAAGATATAATGTGATAATATAAGTTAAGATGTTCTATCTTGCAAGTAAAAGTTTTTAAAAAAGGAAAGGTTACGCAAATAATAGATGGGTGATTTAAAAATAAAGAAAAAGAGAAATGATAAGGTCGCGGATCTAGTTGACAACGAAGAAACCATCTCCGCAGAGGGGGAACTGTTACCCAAAGATTCCTATGATTCCGAACCAGAATCGCAAACCATTATCGCCGATGTTACCAAGAGATCGGATAAAGTGATAACCGCTCTGATTGAGTACATAAAAAAGAACAACTTAAAACCGAATGACAAGCTGCCGTCGCAAAGTGATTTATGCAAATTGTTCGGAGTCGGAAACACCTCCATGCGCGAAGCCCTGGTGATTCTGCAGGCATTGGGTGTTATTCGTTCGCAGCATGGGATGGGCTGGTACATTGGTGATTTTAATGTGATCAACAGCTTGCAGGTAATCGCCCCGCTGATCCAGAATTTTAGCGATGCTGATTCCGATGCCATCATGCAGACCCGCTTGCTGCTGGAACCGGGAATTACCCGTTTGGCAGCCCAGCATATTACGGAAAAGGGTTTGCAACAGTTGAACCACGCCTTCAAGAGAATGCAGGAAACTGCATCCGATCCGTTTTTGAGTGAATTTCGGGAGCAGGACAGGATTTTTCATCTGGCCCTTTCGCGGGAATGTGGGAATCCGGTTTTACGTCTGCTGGGGACTCTTTTAACGGGATTGTTTTTTTCCCAGGTATATCCCAGCGGGGAATTTGAGGAAACCGTAAAACATCACCAGAACATATTGGAAGCGGTCAAACGCATAGATCCGCAGGGGGCGGAGAAAGCCATGGCAGATCATATTCAATGGGCCGCGTCATTTTTTGGGTTGAAGGAAAAAGAGGTATAAACAGAACCGGAAGAAATGGAGGAAAAAAAGATCAGCATCCCAGCATAAAAGATAACAAAAAAAAAACGGTGAACCAGTGTTCACTTTGGTCAGTAGCCACTGGTTCACACATCAGGGATAGGGTTTGGTTGAACCCGGCCCGAGACTTTTAAGTTATATAGCTCCCCTGTCTAGATGCAAGTCTCTAAATTCTCTGATTTTCCTGATGGATTCATTTTTATCGCAAGGAAAGGAGGTTGTTTTCTACCGATATCGAAAACGAAAAATGGGCAGAACAGGAGTATTTGGAATGAACATTATTTGTTGAGGAGAAATAAGAAATGAAAAAAGTATGTATTTTGTCAACTATTTTATTTTTATGTGTATTTTATGCAAGCGTTTCGACGGCGGACCTAGTCGGTCACTGGAAGTTTGACGAAACGACCGGTACCATTGCCGCCGACAGTAGCGGCAACTACAACGTGGGGATTTTGGGAGGATCGGCATCCTTTGATACCCACTCCACTTCGGACCGATTCAGCAATCCCGCCGGTGCTATCAATTTGAATGGTACGTATTATATTAATTGCGGCCATGATTTCACCGTGGACCCGACGAATGGCTTAACCCTGGCGGCCTGGGTCAAACCCAATGGCACCCAAGTATCATGGGCAACGGTCATTGATAAGGAACATCTCACCGGCGGACCCGCCGGGGATGGCTATACCCTGATGGTGAACGGGACCAAGGTGGCCTCCTGGATGGCCAACGGCCCCAACTTTACCGGTGCCTATACGGACCAGACTGTCAATATAGCGGACGGAAACTGGCACTTTATTGCTGCCACCCAGAACGGCTCCGGTATTCAGACGTATGTGGATGGTGTATCGGATGGCTCTTTTGTAGCCATGTCCCCCGCTCCCACTTCTTCGCAGCCGGATGATCTGGCGATTGGTGCCGCTATTTTATTCGGGCGCTATTTTAATGGTGCTATCGATGAAGTGGCCATCTGGGATAGTGCCCTGAATGCCGCCGGCATTCAGGACATCTACAATAACGGGATTACCGACCCGGTGATTACCGAGCCCTTTGAATGTATCCTCTGGCTCAAGGCCGATGCCGGTGTTGCCGATCCCAACGGCACTCCCATTGCCACTGGTGGAGTGGTAGGCAAATGGCTGGACCAGTCCGGCAAAGAAATGGACACCGTGCGGCAATGGGGCGATCCCACCCTGGAAACCAGCACCTTTCCCAACGGCAGCCATCCGGTCGTTCATTTCAATGGGAATGATGGATTGGTTTTGGATCCCAATGCCATTCTCAATGCCGACGCGTCGGATATCTATCCTCGCAGTGTCAGTGTATATGTCGTCGGCCGAATCGATGATCTGGCCCTGGGACAAGTGTTTCTGGCCAATTTCAGCGACCCGTCAGCGGGAACCTCGCTGGGCATTTCCAACACCAGCTTCAATACCGCCGAGTATTTCGACACCCGCGGTGGGGTCTATGAACCGGACGAACCGCTGCAGGTGGATCGTTATTACCTGCTGTCCTATACCATTTCCTATGACAGCGAACGAAAAGTCTATCTCAACGGCGAACTGCTGAGCACGGATTTTGGCCGCCCCACCTATAACCTTAACACCATTGGTTCCATTGGTGCGATGGGCAGCGGGACGGAATTCCTGACCGGCGATATCGCGGAGATCAAGGTCTATAAAGGGGTTAATGTAACTGAACACGCCAATGTCACAACTTACCTGATGAACAAATATCAGATTGACACCTCGGAACCCCCGGCTCCCGATCCTACCAAAGTGACCCTGACCGCCCTGACACTCACGCGCTGCAATTCCATAGGCACCATGATTGAGACCGAACGCTGGAACACCTTTTATCCGGATGCCGCCTGGGATACCGCTATTTTTGAAGGTGCGATTCCAGCCGATCCGAATGCCTTCGATCCCAACTTGTTCCTGAATCATCCCAATTACATGATGATTTACATCCCCCTGCAAGCCGGTGAGCAGCGGACCTTTACCTGGTACAATGCCCGTGGTTTGACGGACGTGCCCTATTTCGGGGTCAACCTTTTCTTCGATGGCAAACAGGCTGCCAATCTTCCCGGACTTTCCGTGTATGCGCAGATGGATGCCGACGGACCAGGGAACGGCCATCCGGAATTTAAAGCTAACTCTGCCGGCTCCACCATGGGCTGGCCGATTAGTTCCGTAGCGGGCACAGGTTCCCTGAGCTACAAAGACCTGGACAAGAAGCTGAAAGTGACCATGACCGATTTTGTCACCTATCATCAGGATGTGTACCACCATGACCTAATCACCGCCCAGACCGCCGGCCATCCGCTCGACGGACCCGACGGTGCCGTTGATATGATCGGCCAGTTTACCCTCAAGGTCGAACAGAATCTGTTCTGTGCAGACCTGGGTGTTTACTTTGACACCGACATCAATGAGGACTGCTCGGTGGATCTGGCTGATATGGCGTACCTGGTCAGCGACTGGCTCAAGTGCAACGATCCGCTGGATGCGGAGTGTACGGATGTGCCCTAATCGAAGGATCAAGACAGGTAGGAATATGGTTAAAAATAATGGATATAGATACTATTTTGGAGGATTTTAACGTGAATAGATTAATGAAAACGAAAAATTTGATTTTACTGACAATCCTGTTTGGGGCGGTTTTTATGAGCCTGACAACCCCCTGTCTGGCCACCAATCCGCCTTCGGCAGGTATGGTAGTATGGTTTAAGGCAGATGCCGGGGTGACACAGGATACCGGCGGTGTCTCCGTCTGGCAGGATCAGTCCGGCCACGCCAATCACGCCAACCGCGTGCTCGGCGACCCACAACTGGCCTCCGCCACTTTTCCCAACGGCAGCCATGCGGTCCTCCGGTTTAACGGAGATGACGGTCTGCGGCTGACGAATGCGGCCGCCACCCAGTTGACCAGCTTCAACATCTTTATCGTAGCCAGCTACGATGCCGGCTCCGCTACCAAGAGAATCTTCGGGAACTATTCCTATGGTTCGGGCGCCACCCAATATGGATATGCTTTTGGCACCACCGGGGCCGGCGCTCCCGACTGGTGGTACGCAGGTTCTTCCGAACTCTCTACGGGTGCTCCCTATGAAGCGGACCGGAATTACCTGACCGTCTATACCCTCAAGGATGCCAACCAGAAAGATTTGTACAATTTCCATGAGGAAGATGGTTTTGCCGGTCATGTGGCGGAAACCGCTGCCAGTCCCATCCAGTATTATTCCGGTTCTGATCCGAACATACCGCCCCAGAATTCCGATATCGGGGTGCTCTGGATTGATCTGGAAGGCTATGGCTGGTATGGCGCCCACACCGGCGATATTGCGGAAATCCTGGTCTATAACCTGGCGGATCCGGCTTATATCGCTTTGAACGATCCCAATGCCGCTTTTGATGATGTCCGTGCCTATGTCACGGAAAAATATGGCATGGATACCACGATTTCCAGCGGCCCGGGGGTCGAACCCGATCCTGACATTAACGCGGACCTGGTTGCCTACTGGCCCTTCGAGGAAACCGCCGGGGATGTGGTCAAAGATAAATCGGGTAATGACAATGATGGCACGCTGATGGGCGGTTTCACCTTCGACAGCAGTTCCGCGGCAAGCCGCCTCGGCAATCCGACCGGAGCCTTGACCTTCAACGGATCTAGTGACTGGATCCATGTCGCTCATGATACCACTATTGATTGCTTCCCCCAGGTCACCATCGCCGCCTGGGTCAAATCCGGCACGCAAAAAGCGTACGCCGAACTGGTCAGCAAGGAACTGGCGGTAGTAGTAGGTGGCAACTACCGGGCCTATCTTATCATGGTCCATTCCAATCAAAGCGTGATGTCCTGGATGGCCAATGCCGCCAATCCGACCTATGTCGGCAATACTACGGGCACCGCCGACGGGGTGGCGGTCGGCGAATGGCATTTTATTGCCGTAACCCATGACGGCACCGGGATCACCCTGTACCTGGACGGCCTGCAAGACGGATTGAAAGTCCCCATGACCGGCCTGGAGAGCACTGCTTCCGCTCCACTGTTCATCGGCAAGGGGCCGGATGAATTCGGCGACCGGCACTGGACCGGGGACGTCGATGAAATTGCCATCTGGAACGCCGCCCTGACGCCGGGCAATATCTTGTCTGTTTATGAAAACGGTTTCCCGCTGCCCCCGCCCGGTTGCAAAGAGGTCGGTAAATTCTTCCCCACCGACTTCAATCAGGACTGCTATGTCAACCTGGAAGACTTCGCGGTAATCGCCCAAGATTGGCTCAAATGTAACGATCCCCAGCGGCCGGAATGTACGGATATTCCCTAAACAAAAGGATTTATGATAACGTCTAACCGGGCCGGTTTCTACACCGGTCCGGTTAAAACAAATTGGAAAAATAAAGAAAGAAGGTGATTGAGACAAACAATATTTCGTTGAAGCTTTATGTGTGTAACGTGTAGATTTTTGTTTTTAGTTTGATGGTTCTTTTTAAATTTGACAAAGCGAGGAGCTTGTCAATGGAGGAAATGAAAAATGAAGAAGATGTTGTTCCTGGTATTCTGTATTTCCTTTTTAGCCGGTGTCACCCACGCCGTAACTCCGGTCCCCGTTTCGTATTGGGAGTATGAAGAAACCACCGGTACTGTCGCCGGTGACACGATGAGTCTCAACGATGGATCGCTGGTAGGTCTTGATTTTGCTGTCGATTCCGTAGCCGGCCGAGCGGCAGGGACATATGCCCTGCAATTCGGTGCTGCCGGCTCATCCGTAACCGTCCCCGCAAGTACGAGTTTGAATTCTTACACGGCGATGACAGCGATGTGCTGGGTAAAGGTGGATGATTTCGGTGGCGGTGCTATTGGAGCCTTTATGGGTAACGAAAATTATACCAGTGCCCAATATAGAGGATTTGCCATGGTGGAATATCCCGACACTCGGTTTGCTACGTATGCGGACGCGGGTGGTGGCAGCGCGGGAATTACCGACCCCGGAACCCTGCCACTGGGTGAGTGGATGATGCTTACCTATACCCATGATGGTACCAATGGAGCCCTTTACGTAAATAATACCCAGGTAGTGGTTCCTACGGCACTGCCTAACCAAGCTTTAGCAACGGCCGTGTTGATGATGGGTAACTCCCCAGAAGCGGCACAATTTGGTGACCGTCCTCTGCATGGTGCTATGGATGAAGCGGCCTTTTGGGATGTGTGCCTGAGCGCAGATGATGTGGCGGATGTCTATGCCAACGGTGTAACCATTCCTGAACCGGCAACGATGGTGTTGCTGGGCCTGGGTGCTCTGACGCTGCTGCGGAAACGCAGATAATAATCTGCTCTCTTTGACAGCAAGTTTTTCTGAAACCAAAGCCCCACCGCAAGTAGTGGTGGGGCTGTTTTTTAAATAGAATAATATGGTTCGAGAAAAATGAAGAATAGTATATAATCCTTTTGTGTAACCTTTTTATTATACCATTTGTTTAAAACTTTATCCGTGCCTAGAATATAATGCTGAGATGGAGAATGCAGGCAATGCGTAAATGGCAAATAAGGGTTCTACTATTGATAATCGGGGGAGTCTGGACTGTAATGGCGAGGCAGGCTGGAGCGGTTGAAACAGATATTGTAATCAATGAGATTATGTACAATCTGCCCGCTGCCAATACGGGCGGAGAGTTTGTCGAAATTTACAACCGCGGCAGCACATCTGTCGATGTAAGTAATTGGCAATTGGTGGATTCCACGCAAGTCATGTTCACCCTGCCAGCGGGGACAACGGTCGCGGCGGGCGGGTATCTGGTGTTTTACGATGACGCGGCGGCATTGGCCTTTTATGGTCTGGACGCAGAAACGGCCTTCGGTCCCTATACCGGCGGGCTGGACGGCGGCGGAGAGCGGATCGCCCTGAAGAATGCCGGCAGGACCGTGATCGATGAAGTATTCTACGATGACAACTGGCCCTGGCCTTCGGAGGCCGATGGCAACGGCCCATCGCTGGAGCTATGGGATCCCATCTGGGATAACAATAATGGCAGCAGTTGGGGAATCGGCCAGCCCTATACGCCAGGCACAGCTAACCATCCTGCCTCACCCGGCCTGGGCGATGTGGTCATCACGGAGTTGATGTACAGCCCCGGCACGCTCAATACCGGCGGGGAATATCTCGAGTTATACAATCGCAGCGGCTCAGCCATCCCGTTGACCGGCTGGCAATTAGCCGGTGGCATCGAATATACCTTCCCAGCCGTAACCTTGAACGCAGGGGCGTATATGGTGGTAGCCGGGGATCCGAATGTGCCGGGTTTTTACGGGATCAGCAATTATGTCGTTTATTATACCGGCAAGCTGGATAATTCGGGCGAATTGATCGTTCTGAAGAATAGCCTGGGGCAGATTGTGGATGTGGTGAATTACGAAGATACGGCCCCCTGGCCAACCGAGGCGGATGGTTTCGGTCCCTCCCTGGAACTGATGGATTTCAATACCGACAACAACGACCCAGCCAACTGGGGGATCGGCCAGCCTTATACCCCTGGTGCCGCCAACACCCCCGCCCTTTCCGGCGGTGGCGATATTGCCATTACGGAAATCATGTATGAACCCCGGAAGATGCGGTATATGGAGTATATCAATTATTTTACCGGAGGTTTCCGCTGGACCGATGGGGATGATCCGGTTGGTGAATATATTGAACTTTTCAATCGGGGCGAAGAAACGATTGATTTAAATGGTTGGGAACTTCAGGATGAAGATGGGGTTTTGTTTGCTTTTGCCGCCGGGACCACTTTGGCGCCGAATCACTATCTGGTAGTCTGTCAGAATTCTGATGCCATTAATTCCATTTATGGTATCAGTAATCTGGTGGGTAATTTCAATCCGGCCTGTAACGGCCTGTCCGGCGGGGGTGAACGGCTGGCACTTCTGAACGCGAACGGGGTGGTGGTAGATACGGTCCATTATAATGATACGCCGCCCTGGCCGATCGGGCCGGATCAGACGGGTGTTTCGCTGGAATGTCTGGATCCGTTGGCTGATAATAACCGGCCGGAGAACTGGCGCGGATTTTCCAGAGAGGGAGGACCGACCCATGTTTGGCAATATGTTGAAACCACGGGAAATGCTACATCGAATGCCTTGTATTTTTATATTGACGGGGCGGGGGAATGGTTGGTGGACGATATAGTAGTTACCCCCTCGGCCGGCGGCGGCGATATCATGCCCAACGGCTCGTTCGAACCAGACGATAGCGGCTGGAGCAAGACGGGCAATCATGCGGGAACCTACCGGACCAATCTGGATGCGGTGGATGGAACGGGTTGCGAGCATATGGTTTCGACGGGTGTAGGCGGCAGCAGCTCGAACAGTCTGAATTGTGTGATTCCCGCTATGAGTTCGGGGCAGGAATATACCCTTTCCTGCTGGGTGAAGTATCTCAGCGGCTACAATACCCTTACATTTCGTCTTTCGTATGAGGGATTAAAAACCACCATTATTGCCGAAGGCGGTTGGCAAGAGGCTCAACCGCCGGCCAATCCGAGTGTGGGAGATGAATATGCCTTGAATTATGGTACCCCGGGTAGGGGAAATTCCCGGAGCAGCAGCGGTTTGCCGCCGTTGGCGGATGTAGAGAAGATCAAGCATAGTCCGAAGCGGCCTATTTCTACTGATACGGTAACCGTTACGGCGGAGGTGGCCAGTGATAGTCCGGTAACATCGGTGATGCTGGATTATCAAGTGTTTGTGGCGCCCTACCAGACTGCAACGGCCAGTGACTCGGTAGCCATGTATGATGATGGGGACCTCAATCATGGCGATGCGGTAGCCGGAGATGGGGAATATGGGGCGATTCTGCCGGCCCGCAGTTCCCAATCCCTGGTGCGGTATTGGGTGACCGCCACGAATGGCAGCGGTAGTTGGAGGTATCCGGACTCATATGAACCCAATCCGAACCGGGCCTATTTTGTGTATGAAGGGGAGGAAGAAACGAATCTGCCGGCCTATTTTCTGATTGCCCCCCAGTCCACCTTGCAGGCCCTGAATGCAAATCCCCGGACACATATATATTATGACGCGACGCTGGTAGTGGATGGCATCGTGTATGATCATGTCGGAATTCACTATAAAGGGCAGGCCTGGGCAACCGGCCCCAAGAAGAGCTGGAAGGTGGCTTTCAACAAGACGGAATACCTGCGGGATATGAACCGGCTCGATCTGGCGATGCATTTGCCGGTTATGCAGAAGGTAATTCATGATATGTCCCGGTCTATGGGACATGAAAATTTAGGGACGGATATTGTTCGATTGTATCTGAATGGTTCCTTTTACGGGGTGGAACTGGCGGAGGAATCCCCGAATACCAGTTGGCTGGAGAAATATGGCTTCAACGATGCCGGGGAAGTGTATAAATCCAGTAGTTGTCCGCCGATGGGTACCTGGCCTTACAGTGCTCCGGAGGATGAGGTTTCCGATCTGGATTACTATTCGGATCCGAAGGTCTATCCGAAGATCTATGAGAAAAAAGGCGACCCGCTGGGATCCTTTACCAGTATGATAGACCTGACCAACATGGTGACTAATACACCGAATGCGCAGCTCCTGACCGCTATGATGAATACCGTGGACCTGGACGCCTGGCTGTATGACTGGGCGGTACAGGTAGGGATGGCTAATAGTGATATTATCGGGAACAACTGGTTTGCGATCAAGCCAGCGGAGGCTGGTTCGAAGTGGCTGTTACGAACGTTCGATTATACCCATGCCTTCGGCTGTACTGCCAGTGTGGGTGTGGGTGGTATCGTTTGTCAAGCATACAATACCGATCCTTATACTTACTATAACAAATGGCAGCAGCGTTGTTATCAGATCCCGGAATTTGAAAATCGCTTCTTAGTGATAGTAAACGATGTCCTGACGAACTATCTAACGGTAGAAAAATTCAATACCCTGCTGGATGAGGCGTATGACCGGACTCTGATTGACCGCCAGGAAGAAATATTGCTGGGTTATGGCGGCCCCTATGTAATGGATGCCAGTGATTATGTGAGTATCAAAAGCTATTTTGCGAACCGCCGAAGCTGGCTCCTCAACACCTGGCTGGCGAATAAAACCTTTACCCCGCCGGCCAATTCCCATCCGGCCATTGCTCTGACAACGCCGTTGTCAACCCCGGCGGGAATTTATATTAACTGGACGTATGCGGATGTGGAGAAAGATACCTGCTGGGTAGATCTGTACTGGACGGATATGAAGTGGCAGCATCTGGAACCCATCCCCGACGCGAATAATATCCCTGCCGAAAATGGTACTTTTATCTGGTCAACCGGTCTGCCGGCCGCTAGCCAGGCGGTTTATGTCCTGGCCAAAATATACGACAATCAAAGTTACCTGTTCGGATATGACCTGAGTTCCTCCATTATCCTGATTCCCGACAATTGTGAAGGAATGCAGGCAGCAGGCTATACGATTTCCGGAGATTTGAATCAGGATTGTAAAGTAGATTTGCAGGACATCCTGATATTTTTGCAGGATTGGCTGAGGTGTTATGATCCGGAAGACTCCGATTGCACCGAATTGCCTTGACCGGCATAACCAAAAAAGTTTTGTGAGTACAAACATGAAAATAGCGAATAGCATCCTTTTGTTGGCAGCCGTTTTGATCGGATTTCCTGCCCCGGCAGCCGTGCAGGCAGTACTGCCGGACCCGAACATTGATGACGAACTGGCCGGCTACTGGACCTTTGATGAAACCACCGGCAGCATCGCCCATGATTCTACCACCAATGGCAATCATGGCGATTTGATGGGCGGTTTTACCTTTGATTCCGCCTCCGCTTCGGACCGTTTCGGAAATCCCTCCGGGGCCTTAACCTTCGATGGCTCTACCAACTGGATTAATATACTGCACACGCCCAGCCTGGACTGCTACCCCCAGATTACGATGACCGCCTGGATTCAAATTCCATCCGGGATTATGGAAAAGGCATATGCCACCCTGATCAGCAAAGATCTGGCCATTGTGCTAAATTCCAATTACCGCGGCTGGACCATGATGGTTCCCACCAATCTGGCGGTTATGGCCTGGTGTGCCAATTCTACACATCCAACTTATGTCGGCAATACCACCGGCACCCCCGGCAGTGTCAGCCAGGATGTCTGGCACCTCGTCGCCGCCACCCATGACGGGACGGGTATTACCCTCTACCTCGACGGCGTGCAGGATGGCTATAAAGTCCCCATGAATGAACTGGAAAGCACCGCTTCCGCTCCACTGGTTATCGGCAAGGGGCCGGACGAATTCGGCGACCGCCACTGGGCCGGCACTATCGATGAAATCACCATCTGGAACGGCGCCTTGACAGCCGCCGAAATGCTCTATCTCTATCAAACCCAGGCCCCGCCGCCGCCGCCCACCACCTGCCGGGACCTTACTGAGTATCTGCCTACCGATTTCAACCATGATTGCTATATCAACCTGGAGGACTTTGCCTTTATCGTCAATAACTGGCTGAAATGTAATGATCCGGAAAATCCACAGTGTTGGTACGTTCACTATTGACCGTCAATACCTGCCAATATCGAGTCCCTTTTCTACAAAATATTGGTAGGTGCTATAATCGACCTGATCGGGTACGCTGTGATCCACCTGGAGGATGTAGCCGCTACCCTGCATGGCGGTCGGGACTTTCTTTTCCAGTTCGGCCCGGACCGCATCCAGATCGTTAGCGATGAGGGTGCGGACGTCCAGGCCGCCCATGAAGGCAATGCGGTCGCCGAAGTTTTTCTTGAGCCGCAGCAGGTCCATGCCCGCCTTGACTTCCATCGGCTGGAGGCAGTCGATGCCGGCTTCGACCAGGCCGGGCACCAGCGGTTCCACAAAACCGCAGGAATGAACGATAACGGGCATCTGGCGGCTATGGGCCCAATCGAACAAACGCCGGTGCGCGGGAAAGAGCAAATCCCGATACATGGCCGGGGACATGAATGGTTTTTCCTTGAATCCCATATCCTCCCAGAACCACATACCGTCCGGCTGGCCTTCCTGGTCGAAGAGGATTTCCAGCAAATCGATAATCACCCGGACATAGACATCGCACATATCGCGGACCCAGTCGGGATCCAGAGCCATGCCCATCAGCAGGTTTTCATGGCCGCACACCGGGTGCATGCACTCGAAGACGCTGTTGGTGGCGACGGTCAGAAAAAGGCTTTCTTTTTGACATTTTTGCTTCATCCGACGATAGAGGTCAAAATCAATCCGGCGGGGGTAATCGGCGGTGTTAAGCAAATGCTCACGAATGGATTCCTGCCAGCCGGAGCGGTCCTTGACCATAAAATCGACATGTTCGGGAGCGCCGGAATGTTTTTTATGCCAGCGCAGCAGGGCGCCGTTGCCGTTACGGATCATTTTCACATCTTCGGTTTCCTCGACGACCGGTTCGCCGAAATCCAGGTCCGCAACCATATGGAGACACGGGCAGCGGCGCAGGTCCAGTTGGAAATGATCTTCCACCGTTTGGGGCAGCCGCTTGAACTCAGCACCGAGGCCCTTATTTTCATCGCCCTCATTGGAATAGTGGCCCTCAGCGGCCCAGCGTTTTGAGGTCTCAGCCCAAAATACCTCGAACAGGCCGATCCGATCGACCGGCAACCGTTTCAGAATTCGTGTTATCCGTTCTTTACTGGTTAACAAAGAAGTCTCCTTAGCATGGTCTATGTATTTACATAACTATTTATATATAAAATACTTATTTAAAATATTTTACCAGTAATCTTTCACATTTGATTTACGCATATGTAAAGACTACATATGTTAAAAATAGCAGGACCATAAAATGTTGTCAAGTTTTATTATATAATCCTGTAAAAAAGCCTCATCCGTGAACATGATGAGGCTTCGGTTTTATGCTGTTTCTGATGACTACCGTGCCTGATTTGGACCGTCAATCTACTCTTCTATTATCCAGCAGAGGCGGAAATCCTATACGGCGAGGGTTGTTTGAGGTTGCTGAGGGACTGGTGTTTGCTATTTATCGTTTTCAGTTTATCCAGCAGGGTGTAGATGTCTGAGCCGAGGAATATTTCCGCCAGATCCGGATCGTATTGGGTGCCGCTGAAACGGCGGATTTCCGTCAAGGCACTCAGCAATGGCAACGCCTTGCGGTAGGTTCGATCGCTGATCATCGCATCAAAGGAATCGGCCAGCATGACCACTCGACCGCCAAACGGAATTGCCTTGCCCTTAAGTCCCTGGGGATAGCCCGTACCGTCAAACCGTTCATGATGTGTCAGAACCCCCTTAGCCACCGTTTCCATTTGCCGGATTCCCCGCAGGATATTCGCACCAATCAGCGGGTGTTTCCAGATTTGTTCCATTTCGTCACGCACCAACCGTCCCGGTTTGCACAAAATCGACTCGCTCACCCCGATTTTACCGATATCATGCAATAAGCCGGTCAGATAGATGGTGTTGATTTCCTCGGCACTGACTTCCATTTGTTCACACATCCAGCGGGCGATAATCCCCACCCGTTCCGAATGGCCGCAGGTATAGGGATCTTTGGCGTCGATACTGCTGGTTAAAGCCCGCAACGAACCGATCAGCAGGTCTTCCAAATCCTTGTACAACCGGAAATTGTCCAGGTACACCGCGATTTCATTCGCCACGGAGATGAGCAGCTTCGTATCAATCGAGTCAAAATCAGGCCGGTTCATCTTGTTTAACGCCACCAGGGCTCCCATGTTTTTCCGGTTTCGCCGGATCGGCACACTGACCAGATTGCGAATCCGCTGCGGCCACTGATGCGTATAGGGACGATCCACATTGCTGTCGATCAGGATCCCCAGCGATTGTTCGGACTCATATTGTGTTCGATACCACAATAAATCCAGATCCGCCTGATTGAGCTGCGTTTTTCCGGAAGATGCCATCATTTTATTTTCTTTCCCCGGGCTGCCGCAATCCGACCAGAGCACCAGCAATTCTTCCGCGTCGATGAATTCCTTCAGGTCCTTGCATAAATGCGAAAAAAACAGGTCCGGTTCCTGCGTAACTCGCATCCCATCCGAAATCCGATGCAGCAAAGTAATTTCTTCATAACTTTGCGCCAGAGAATTGCTCAGGGCCTCGATTTCACTATTGCTTTCGATATTCGCGTGTGTTTTATCGAACACCATCTGCAGCAGCGGCCTGAACAAATCGCCAAATTCCGAACCGGATATAGCGTCGGATAACCCCTGTTCCACCAGATACGTACTATCCAGATGCAATTGATCGCAAATCCGCTGCAGCGACTCGGTTTTCTGATACCGCAATTTTTTCAGACAACAAGCAAAAAATCCGATTGTCTGTCTTTTCTGGGTAATCGGGATAATCAGGGCCGGATGCCCCTGGGGACAAAATATCTCCCGATGCGATTCCATATCGCTATGGCGCAGATAGTCCCCGATGAGAACCTTTTGGCAATCCTGCCACCGGCAATGACCGGCACAAGCAATTTTCGATTCCTCCCCGGCAATTGGATCCGGAAGATCGGCAAGCGGATAAAAAGCGGTTTCCACCCCCAGATTCTGTAAAATCGCTTCCATCCCCTCCACGGCTTTCTGATCCAGCTCCGATTCGACTATTGTAAAATCCTTTTCCATTCTTTTTTGTTTACCAGTTTATAAAATCGGCCTCATGCCATAGTCGCCGCCAAAAGTTCATCTACCACACGCAGCACTTCCCGCGGGCTGAAAGGTTTATTCAGACAGACACGGATCCCCGTGGCCGGCATCGCTTTTTCATCGAGGGTAAAACCCCGGGCGGTCAGCAGGATCGCCGGGATGTCCCGCGTGGAAGGAATTCGTTTGAGCCGCTGGCATAATTCCAACCCGGATAAATAGGGCATCTGAAAATCCGTTATAATCACATCCGGACGTTCCATCTGGGCCAGTTCCAGCGCCTCCCGGCCATCCTGTGCGGTGATGACCTCATAACCGGCATTTCGCAATTTCAGCGAAACCACATGCAGTATATGAACCTCATCATCCACTACCAATATTCGTTTTTTCTGCTGTATCATATTTCTGTTCCTGGAATTTTTCTTCGGAATCACTTCCCGGCTGGTACGGCGGCTTCCTGGCCTGCCGGCAAAACCATGCTGAAGACACTTCCTTTCCCGACCGCACTTTTTACTGCCACCTGCCCTCCATGGACATTCTCAACAATTTGTTTTACCAGATGCAGTCCCAGCCCCGTCCCCCCCGCCAAATCATTGTTGGCCTGGACCCGGTAAAACTTGTCAAATACGTGATCCAGGCATTCCTCCGGTATCCCGGCCCCTTGATCTTCAACCTCCACCCGGATTTCACCGTCTTTTTTCCTCCCGGCTCGGATCGACACCCTTTGACCGGAATAGGAATATTTAATGGCATTGCTCACTAAGTTCATAACGGCCTGATGCATCATATTGCGATCCATAAAACCATTTATATTCTCCGAATCAACTTGCCGCTCCAGCACAATTTGTTTTTCTCGCGCCTGGGGACGTAACGCTGCCATTACATCGTCAATTATCGGTACCAGATTCAATTGTTCCCGGTTAATATTTAACACACCCGACTCAATCCGCGAAATATTAAGGATATCATCAATCAATCGATTCAGCCGTTTGGCCTGTTCCTGGATAATCTCGCAAAATTCCCGCTGGGTCTGCTCGTTATCCGCCTCCTGGTCCACCAGCATTTCCGAGCAGGCCCGGATACTGGCCAGCGGTGTCTTCAATTCATGCGACACACTACTCACAAAATCATCCTTCATCCGGGCGATTTCCTTTTCCGCCGTCATATCATGAATAACCACTACAACCCCTATCACTTCCTCCTGATGATTGAGAATACAGGACAAGAGTACTTTGAGACTCAGCATCCGCGAGTTATCGGAACTGGGCCGTTCCAATAGCTGGGTAACCTCGCGGCTTTTATTTTCCCGGGTCGTGATGATTAAATTCAGAAGCACACTATCCGCCAGCACTTCATCAATCGGGCATTGGTATTTTTGTTCCAGCCGAAAATGAAAAAGTTTCTCCGCCGCCTGATTGGCCAGCAGCAATTCGTCGTATTTGTCCGTAACCAGGACCGCTTCGGAAATACTGTAGATAATTGCCTCGGTCTGCTTTCGCTCCGCCTCCGCTACCCGCGCCTGAATTTCCAACTCCTTCCGCTCAATCCGCTTTTGATCAAACCGCGATTTAATCGTCGTCAGATAGCGGTTGAACTGGCCTACCATTTCCGCCAGTTCATCCTTTTCATCGACCATGATCATCCCGATTTCTTCCACCGCTTCGAAACTGCGCAACTGATCCGAGATATTTCGCAGCGACCGGGATAGATTCCGCCAGATGAGAACCACCATCAGAATACTCAGAAAGGTCATCAGCCCGAAAACCAGCCAGCCCAGCCGGCGGTATTGGCCCTCCGAGCCTGTTAGCCCCATCTCCGTGACATAATATGCCGCACTGCCACCCAAGGCAGTAAGAAGAATCAGCACTATAATTAATCGTCTCGCCAGCGTCAAAAGTATGCCTCCCTCACCCAAAAAGAACTCGTTCCGTCCATAGACGATGAATCTTTAATATTTTTCCGCACGCGGTGAAGCACTTTTCGACTGGCCATCGATAGAAAGCATAAATTTTCTGGCTAACTGATCCTGCGGATCAATTTCTAACGCCTGGGCATAACAGGTCCTGGCTTCCGATTCGTTTCCCTGCGCCTGCAGAGATTGCCCCAGCCAACAATAGGCTAACACGTTTCGGTCATCTGCCCGGGTCGCCGCACGGAATACATCCTGAGCTTTTCCATACTCCTTTTCTTGCATGGCGATAATCCCCTGCGCCATCAATACCTCCGGATCCCCGGGATTCAAGGTTAAGGCTTTCGCCAAATACCCTTTGGCCCGGTCATACTCTTTTCGTTCCATCGTTGCCTGAGCCAGACGTACCCATATTTTCGGATTGGAACCATCCTGCTGACTGACCCGATCATAGCATCGCCAGGCCTCATGATACTGCTTCAGATTCATATAACAATCCCCCAGCGCCAGATAACAGGACCACGGGGTCGTCTGCGATTCCTTTTCATTCTGGGCAATCAGTTTCTGAAACAGGCAAACGGCTTCCTGATCTCTTCCCGCTTGGTGCATACAAAACGCCAGGGCCTCGGTCACGCCGCTATTCTCCGCACGCGAATCCCGCACTTTCTCAAACATTTCGATAGCCTGGCTATATTGCCCCAGATGCGAGTAGATCGTTCCGGCGGTCATATATAAGCGAGGATCCTGCTCCGTCTCTTTCATGCCTTCCAACAAGATTGCTATAGCCCCTTCATATTCCCCCTGCGAAACCTTAGTTTCCACCATCGCGAGAAGATAGGGAATATGGTCCGGCTGCCCCTTCCATGCCTGTTCATAATACGTAAAGGCCTGATCCAGTTCATTCCATTTCTCGTGCACCAATCCCAGGTTATAATTTGCCTGGGGATTTCCCGGTTCCTGAACCAGACACTCGGTAAAACATTTTTTGGCCTTCGCGTACAACTCCTGTTCGAGATAGATCTGTCCCAAAAGAATTCGAGCCGGAAGATAGGGTGGATTATTGTCCACTACGGATTGGGCTGTTTGGGCCGCCTTGGCAAAGTCACCTGACTGAAATTGTTCCTTTGCCAGATTGGTGGTGATTTGCGAACGAGCGGCATTCCACCGTTCCATTGCCGCGGTTTTATTTCTTTGGTGCTGATCCTGACAACCTGCCAGGATCAACACCAGGATCATTACACTGCATACTGTACGCTTCATCGGATACCTCCTAAGGTTTGTGAAGCAACAATTTGTTATAAAACCATCTTACATCAATTACAACGAACTGCTCGCATCTTCCGGAGAAGCATCTGCTCCCATCTGCATCTCCAGCATATTGCGGATGAACTGATTCATCGGACCATATTGTTCCTCATAAAGAGCATCGCTCTGCAATTCATCCTTCAGTTGCTTGGCATCCAGAAAACCGGGGTTCATATAACTGGCCAGGGTCGCGTTCCATAAGGCCATATCCCGTTTGCCCTTTTCCTGATTCTGCAAAGCCCACTGATAATGAGCGGACGACAACCGGTCACGCCCATACCATAACATGCCTTCCCGAAATCCCATCATCTTTTGCTGGATATCCGTCAAGACCTGATCGGCTTTGGCATAATCAATCTTTTCCTGAACAATATGCGGAGTAATCATAAAGATCACTTCTTCCTTGCCCGCGTCATCGGTGGTTTCCCGGAACAGGGCGCCCACCACGGGTAAATTCCCCAACACGGGAACCTGGGCGCGGGTGATACTGGTTTTTTCCCGGAACAAACCGCCGATCACAATCGTATGGCCGTCCTTAACCAGTACATTCGAAGTCACCTCAGCCGTCGATTCCGAAGGCAGTGTAAAGGTGCCCGACACTTCCACACCACCGTCACTATCTTTGGTAAACAGATCCATACGAATATACCCGTCATCCATCACAAACGGACGAAATGTCAGTTCCGTACCCGTATCCAAAAATTGTACCGTTTGGGTGGTGGTAGTCTGGGATACTTCCGTGGTAACATAACCATCGCTGTTGCCGACCAATACCTTGCCCATCTGACGGTTGATGGTCAGCACCTTGGGATTACCCAAGGTCACCACATCGGTAATCGTTTCCAGGGCCTCGATCATCAGCTCCATTTTGGTGGAAAATATCCCGATTTTCAGTCCGTCGGCCCCGGTGCTATATTGTCCTTTGGTACCACTCAGCCTGGCATTGGTATCGGCTGGTTCCGTTATCGTCCCTACCCCGCCATTTTCCACGGTTCCCACGGAAAAATCCAGACCGTCCAGGACGTTGAAATCAACACCGAGCTTATTTTCATCCGACACACTGGCCACTAGAATCGTCGCCTCCACCAGCACCTGCGGCGGGCGGGCATCGATTTTGGCAACCAATTTCCCGATTTCATCCAGTCGCTCAGGGTAATCCACCACCACTATATAATTGTTTAACGCCCAGTTTTCCCCCGGATTTTCCTCGTGCGATCCGGCGTCCGGCGAAACGGTAATCTTGCCATCGTCGCTCAACAGCGAATCGATCAGAGTTTTTACATCCAGGGCCGAAATGTAATTCAATTGAAACACCCGCGTCTCCGTCTTCCGGGCCGCTGCCTGCAACTGCGCAAATTCTTTCTGCGTATATACATAGATAAAGGCACCCTGCTCCTCGTACGCAAAATCGTTGGCCTTTAAAACGGCATCCAACGCTTCCCGAAAAGTCACATTGAACAGGTTCACATTCACCACCCCTCGCACCTGGCGAGAGGGAATGATATTTTTCTGATAGGCCGATCCGATCATCTTTAAAAAGTCGGCAATTTCCGCCTTCAGCACCAGAGAGGGAATAACTCCTTCGGCATCCGGGCTGGCCAGTGGCGGGATTTCGGCAACTTCGGGTGCCGTTGCAGCATCTGTAACTTCGGCGGTGCCTGCCGCCTCGGCAACCGGCGTACCTTCCGCGGTGCCTGCAACCTCCGCAGCCGGTGTACCCTCGGCAACCTCGGCAACCTCCGCAACCTCGGCTGCCGGTTCCACCACTTCCGTTACTTCCCTTTCTGATTCCGCATCCTGGGACCACATCGGCTGCACCAGCCACACGAAAATCAAAATTCCAATTCCTGCTGTGAATAGCTTTTTCATCTTTGTATTCTCCTTACGTAATCTACCATTTACCTGGTCGTTCTCTTATATCTTCATCGTCGAACCAATGGCTCATCTGAATGCGTACTTAACCTGTCTATCGAATTCTTTGCATATTTATTTCCTCTGCAATTGCTACAAACCTTTCATTCCGTTTTTTTATCGGTCCTTGAACCTTATCCGACTGCCACTTTGTCAGAGACATAATCTTTGAGACACAATCCCAATCCTACAGCCCACCGGCTGGCATCGTTTCCCTGGCCCCCGACCATTTCCACTTTGGCACAATCCATCCCCGCGAAAAAAGGATATGAATTCACTTTACAGGCGGTTTTCTCCTGTAAAAACTGATTGAGTTCCGTTTTTACGGGATAGCCTGTCAAGATCAATATCTCCGGTCGTTCTCCCTGAAAAACCGTCTGATGATAGTTCAGGCAATCCAGTATTTTTTTGACCAGTTCTTCCTGGGGATTGACCAGAAAATCAAATGAACTGGGCCGGGAGTCATTAAAATCTTTCGCCCCATAATCCACCCGTTTAATCCCGGTCATAAAACGCCCCATACCGGTCATAATGACCGAATAACTGAAGCCAACATCCACCATTACCGTGGACCGGCCAAAATCATGATCCGACCACGGGTTCCTTACTGAACGAAATAACGCACAGGGCATCGGCTCGATCCCCGCGCAGCTCAAATGCATATCTTCCAGCATCAGCAGTGTGTTTTGCAGGATATAATCCGATGCACCAAAAACAATAAACTGCTGATACGAATTGTTGGTGTTGCCCACATCGCCCGATTCCCAGTAATCCACTGTGCCATAATGCTCTTCAAACCCGAAATGGTCCCGCGCCTGAGACCGAACCATTTCATCGATATTCGGATCCACCGATTTATAGATCTGCAATATGGCATATTCCAACTGGTCGAAAGAAAATGAAACCCGGACGGAACGCCCTTTGAAACCATTCTCCTGAATCAATCGGCGGATGGTATTGACACAATAATGATACCAGCGATACGTCCGCCGATTTTCCTCCCGTATCTCTTCCGGCAATTCCCATTGGCAGGCCGCTTTTACATGCAGGTGAGAGCCATTGAATTCGAGTTGTAATAACCGAATCGCATCCTCACTAATATCCAGGCCAATCCTGCTGGTATGTTTCGAAGAAAATAAACCCATGTGTACTTTTTATCCGTTTCGGGGTTCGGGGGTATGTACCCACGCTTCTATTCCGCAATATTGATTCTGCCGCTCACCGGCTCTACATGCACCGCCATCGTTTCCGTGCCCGCCGCTACCGTAATGATCCCCTGCGACAACAGCGATTGACTGCCGCCGATGGCTCCTTCATAAGGAGCACCCATCGTATCAAACCACACGATATTGGTGTCGCCAAAATCAACATCCTGAATCGCCACCGGCCGCAATTGCGGATGGTTGGCATAGCTGATCCGGTACGGCTGGCCCGGGCTGACCGGGTCCGGAATCACATTCCCCGACTCATCCTGAATTTCATAGCAGTTATTCACCGTGTCGAATACCACCTGATGCTTCTGCTGGCTGGAGATCGACAAGGTTTGGGCATACAAAAGTGCCGAAACAATCTGACGGGAAGCGGAAGCCACTTTCATATCATTGGTATCCCCCATCATCGGCACTACAATCATCGCTGCAATCGAGATAATCACAACGACCGCTAAAACCTCCGCCAGCGTAAATCCTTGCTTGTTTTTTTTGCCGGATGGATTCACCATAGTTTGATTGAACTCGTTTATGGGTTTCTTCTTTCCAGGCGCAGCGTAGGCGCAATAGGGGGATCGGCCCGGTTCACACCGGTTACCAATTCGTTAGGGAAGTATCGTTACCTCTTATTTAGGTACGGAAGGCACTGTGGTTGCCGCGGTCCGGGTGGCAGCTTTCTTTTTGGTTTCCGACGGATCCGCAACCTGCACTTTGATATTGCCCGAAACCATCGTCTCGGAAATCCCCAGCAGCGTTTCATTTACTTCTTTCAATTGTGCAATAACCTCATCCAACTGCTTGCCGGAATCAGGAATCCCCGCTTTGGCGCTGTCCACCAGTACCGGACTTTCACACCACATTCCCACCGCTACCACCCCCAGCAGAATGGCGATCACCGTCAACAGGACCCGCGTATAACTATCTACTACTACCGTCATGGCCGATTCTCCTGCTATAAAGGTTCCATTTACTACGAAATAAACTCTTCTGACTGATTCTATCAGCGCATCGCCAGAATGTTTTATCGCTTTCAATAATCTAAATACGACTTACCAGATGCATCGGCTCCTACGCAGTAGGCCTTGAATATAACTTCACTGGGCTTGAATAACCAGCCGTAATCCCCCTCCGCCGCCTCGCTCGGCACCTCTTCATCGTTTCCCAGTATTAATACCGCCGATTTCTTGTTAATTGGATTCTCCGGCCAGGCCCGCATATAAGGCCCAAAATTGGTAGTGGCCGCCGTGGTATCACCATATATATTCGTTTTTTCCAGCATTTGGGCAAAAAAATCCGCCTCCGAAGGAACTCCCTCGTCATCCCCGTTCGCATATCCCGGGGAAACATCCGTATGCTGAGCCCGATAAGCCCCTATCTGCGTCCGCATAACCCGCAGATTTTCCTTCAACATATTTTCTTTTGCTTCCGTACTGGTATTCGAAAAACCGGCAATGACAATCCCCGCCAGAATTCCCAATATGACCACTACAATAAGAAGTTCCACCAGAGTAAATCCTTGCCGGTTGAACCTTTGTACCCTGGACCTTTTCATTCTTACAATAGTTTCCATACGTTCACCTTTTCTGTATTCCGTAGGATTTCACAATAAACTGTGAGCCGTTCCGTCCATTGTGTATTTATTATCATCCGGATGAATCGTTCCGGTTTTTGGATCGAAACACCAGTGCGCTTCTGCCCGTCCGGGATCCCGGCCGTACCGGACCAGAACATCATTCTCATTCGCGAACGGATTGCGGGGGAAGGAATCGTAATAGGGGCCGAAATCCCCCATCTCTTCATGCTGAGCAGTCGTTCCCGAAATCATCCGATTCACAAATACATCGGCATCCACCGGCGATTGCCCACCGCCGCACGGATATTCGTCCAGATGTTCCTTCTTGTATTTTTCCAACTGCAAACGTACATTCGTCAAATTGCTGACCAGAACCGGCTCGCGTTTGTCCATCGCCCCATCGCTAAAACAAGGCATAAAATACCGGGAAACCACCACCAGAATCACCACCAGAATCAATATCTCCAGCAGGGTAAATCCCTTCCGCTGGATAATCGACCGGGTAATATGGATAGGTTTCAAGGTATTCATTGCCTGATTTTATTCCATTCGAGAATTTTGGCCCGGCAAAATCAACTTCTGCCGGGCCAAAGAATTTTATAACTCAACGTCTCAACAACATCATACTCTTACAGCTCAATATGAAGCGTTACATCATCCTGACAGGTTCCACTGTCATTCGCATTAACTTTACCTGTTAACGGATCAAAATTCCAATGGCTACCATCCGTGCCCGCTGGTGCAGCATCAAAAAGGAAGAAAGCCGTTGTATTGGGGCTGTCAATGAAAGGATTGTCAGGAATGTTCGGCATATAAGGACCGCACTTAGTACCCGTACTGGTACCCTCAACCCAAGGATCGCCATCAACTTCCGTTTCGGTTGTCAAACAGGTCACAAAGGTGTCAGAACTGGTAGAATCGGGATATATATCACCATGCTGAATCTTGTATAACCCGATCTGCGAACGCAGCGTTTGCAGGTTACTGGTCAGCGACGATTCCTTCGCGCTGGTGGAAGCTTCCGTAAACTGCGGGATAATAATCGCCGCCAAAATACCCAGAATGATCACCACGATCAAAATTTCAACCAACGTAAAACCGCTTTTTCGAGTCTTCATTACTTGTCCTCCGGTGCCGCCTGGCACCTGTTAAAAAAATTCCTAAAAAACATTGTTCCATTACACATTTGGAAACACGCTACTGAACGGCTAAGATTTTTCTTATTTTTACATCACCTCACTTTCCTCTTGAACCTGTCCCGTTCAGAAAATCATTATTTCCAAACGTCCTTATCCAATTTTTTTCCATACGCGTATTTTTGCTCCGTACAGATAGAAATGTACTATACTTTTATCCCGATGCAAAAAATCCCCATCTTATTTTGCCGCTATTTTCTACCTGTTTTTCGCCCCCACGCTTACCCAATCGTTACACCCCGGCAGGCTTGACAGCCCCCTGTCAAATTATTCCGTTTCTAACGATTCATAAACCTGCACTCGCAATCAAAAGGAGTACGGTTAAAAACGTGTTTATCGCGCCCCACCTATCTCGTCTTCCCCAGCACCGCATGGTGCATGGCGCTATACACCGGGCCTTCCCGCGTCAAAATACTCTGAAATAAGGTCAATTCAGTCACTTCCTGAACCACGGGGATTTCCAGTTCCATTTTTCCCACCAGATCCCGCACTTCATAGCCGACAGAGGGTTTCTTGATCCGGGCCAGGGTTAAATGCGGACTGAACCGCCGCAACTCCAGAGGATACCCCGCCTCCTGCAGATAGCCATCCACGATCTGCTGCAAGGCGATCAATTCCTCGGCCCCCCGCGTAATTCCGGCCCAGACCACCCGCGCTGCCCCGCCGGGCGGAAAACAGCCACACCCCCCCACCTCTATTTCAAAAGGTGAATATTCCTCCGCGGCCAGCGAGATAGCCTCACAGGGCTCCATCACCGCATGGTCTTCCACTTCCCCCAAAAACTTTAACGTCAAATGAATCTGATTCGACCGCACCCAGTTCACTCCCGAACCAACCATCGCCAGCTTTCTCTTCAACACCTCCTGCCACTGGCCCAATCCCCCGGCTATCGCCGTATTCAATTCAATCGCCGCAAAACATCGCATACTCATAAAAAATCCCATCCCCTGGCAGATTCATTATTTTACTCGTTACTCTTTTAAAACCGCATCATCTCCCGAAGGCCGGCCATCCGCTCCTCGATCTCCTGCTTCCCCGCCCGCTTCCAGCAATCCAGCGAAAAATCTTCGATCACCAGCGACGCCGCCACCGTCCCATAAGCAATCGCCTGCTTCAGCACCCCCAGATCCCGCTTCTGCTGGCTGGCCAGATACCCCATCATTCCTCCCGCAAAACTGTCTCCCGCTCCCGTCGGGTCTTTCACCTGATCCGTCGGATACCCCGGCAGCGCAAAGCTCTCCCCTTGTTCCGTCCACAACAGCGTGCCATGCTCCCCCTTCTTGATTACCACAAACTTCAGCCCCCTGCCGACGATCTCCTTCGCCGCCGCCACCAGATTGTCCCGCCCCGTAAACATCCTCGCCTCCCCCTCGTTCAGCACCATCCCATCAATCCGGTTCATCAATTGGACCAGGTCATCCCGGTTATGTTCAATCCATAAATTCATGGTATCCGCCACCACCAGCTTGGGAGCATCTAGCCGGCCCAGCAGTTCCATCTGCAATGCTGGGGCGGTGTTCGCCAGGAAGACATATTGACTGTCTTTGTAACGAACCGGCATGGCCGGCGGCGCCTCCGCCAAAACATTCAGCTCGACACCATCGGTCGTCGCCTCGTTCATCGCCCCGACATAACTGCCCTGCCACCGAAATGTCTTACTGCCCTGCCGCACTTCCAGCCCGGTTAAATCCACATCCCTCCCCGCGAACGTCTTCTTCAGATCGAATGGGCAATCCGCCCCGATGACCCCCAGAAATCGCACCGGCGAAAAGAAACTCGCCGCCATGCTGAAATAAATCGCCGATCCGCCCAGACAATTCTCCCGCACCCCCAACGGCGTCCGCACCGTATCAATCCCGATCGATCCTGTAACTAATAATGTCATCGTTATTACCTTCTATTGACCAATCAATAAAACTTCTTCCGAATGATTGGTGCTTAAAACATATTTATAATTTTTTCTTTTTATCTCCACTACCTTTGATTTATACTTTTTAAGTAAATTACTAAGTTCATCGATAGAAGGAATACCATCGGCTCGATAGGAAACAACTAAAATACTTTTTCGGAATTTGTTAAACAAATGATCAAATGCCGAAGTGATTTTATTCTTGTTATTCCACACAGAATCTTCCCCTTTCAGCCTCTTATGCTTGGTTCGGTAATCAATCATGTCCCCCCAGACATTATAATTAACCAAACCTTCCAAAAAATGATAAAAGCCCAAATAATCAACCCCAACCCCTTTCTGGGAGATATAGGGCGTGTCAATATATACTAAATCATAGCCTTCGACAAGGGTAAAGGCGTCTGCATTTATCGCCAGATTTTTCTGGCCATTGCCAAATACTGCCTGGTTCGCTTCGGTAATAAATTGTAGAAAATGAGTTTCAAAGGGAGTGTCCCAGGTAGCCTTATTGCCAAAGTTCCTTTCGACATCTGATAACCTTATATAAAGATTTTTCCGATGGAATAAATTATAAGGTCTTTTGATGATACAGGATTGAATAAGGGCAAAATAGGCCAGAGATTTTTTGTATATGTCGTCCATGTGATTTATATTTGTCACAACCGTATCAATCCAATGATTCTCTTCATCCGTAAAATATATATCTTTAAAAGTATCATACACAAATGTCGGATAGGCAATGTTTCTATGCCTTTTCAAAAGAAATTCAACATCCTTACCGGATAGTACGATCTTTTCATTTTCGATTAATGCCTTACCTATATACCAATTGAATTTCAATATGTCATTATAGGTAACCTGCTTTCCCTTGTCTTTCAACAGATAACTAACGCTTCCCGTACCGCCAAACGCATCCAGAGCAGTATGAAACTCTAAATCTTTAATAGCTCCCCATATCCAGTTGACTAATTTAAGTTTGCTTCCCTGAAAACGAGTGGATGGATATCTGGCATTATCTTCAAATAGGCTCATTTGAGGATGATTGCCAATATTTACTTTAGTAGTCATATTTATACTTTCAGTTGCTTATATTTTTTATACTCATTCAAATTTTTATATGGCGAACTCGCAAGATCGATATTTTTTGCCATATCTTTTGTCAAATAATACATCCAATAATCATTAAAGATTGCTTCCCCCAATTGAGCAAACGGACCTTTCCCCTCAATTAACTTATCCATTTGAGTGACAGAACCAATGTTTTTTGTATTTCCGCTTCCCGGCCGATCCGCAGCAATTTTATACTTCTCCTGGACAAAAAAGGTAAAATCTTTCACTACGGACGTTATATTTTTTAACTCATGGATCTTGTATATTTTATTAACATCATCAGAATTCTCGGTTCGGGAATAAATAACACCCAATACGTAATGTCCTATATATTCATCGTAAGGAAAACTGACATTTTTCGTGCTTTTTCTATCACGGAAATATCCCGTAAAAGCACCCAAGGTCATCCCATTCACATTAGTTTTATTTTTTCGATAGGTACTTTTCAGATCTACGGCAAATTTATTGTTTTCGCGATCAACAAAAGATATGTCAGGATAAAAATTCTGCTCTTTGCATAATATAATTTTATATCCGCATTTTTCCGCAAATTGGCATAGCTTAGGAAAAAGCAGAATTTCCATTATTTTTGAAATCACCTTGGTATCAACGGAAATAGTATAGATATTTTTGGCTATATCTATGAATCCCTTCACTACCCAGTCACCATTTTGCGTTGCGACAACTTCATTAAAAAGCCGAACGTGCCTGGTAAAATTATCCAGAAATTTTTGTTTATTTTTTTCTTTTGCCCGTTCCATGGTTCCTTCCCTACTTGGTAAATCCTTTCAGATATTCCAGCGTCGCGTCAATCCTTCGTATCGTCTTTTCCTTACCCAGCAGTACCAGGCTGTCGCCAATGGGCGGGCTGACGGTGCTGCCGGTAATCGCCACCCGGATCGGCTGGGCCACCTTGCCCATCCCCACCCCGTGCCTGGTGCATAGCCCCTCGATCACCGCATGAATCCCGGCTTCGTCCCAATTCGCCAACCTTTGCAGTTCCTCCCGCGTCTGCCCCAGCAATTCCGCCGCTCCGTCCTTCTGCAAAACCTTCTTCACCGCCTGCGGATCGAATTCGACGGTCTCCGCCACCAGGAACAGCCCCTTCTGCTCCACCTCCGCCAGCGTTCGCGCCCCCTCACTGGCCTTCAGCAAATGAGCCAGTGCCACCTCCCCCACCGCCAGCAGCGGCGATTGGTTCACCTGCAAATACCGCTGAAAATGCCCCAACAGCTTCGTCGGCCCCAGCATCCGCATATGCTCCATATTGAACGACATCAGCTTCTTGCGGTCAAAAAGGCTGTTGGTCTTGGTCAGCCGCTCGATATCAAACGCCGCCACCAGTTCCTCCAGCGGCAGGATTTCCCGATTGTCACCCGGATTCCAGCCCAGCAGCGCCACAAAATTCACCATCGCTTCCGGGATATACCCGCTCTTTAAAAAATCCACCACATTAATCTCCGGCAGATGCACTCCCAGATAGCCTGCCATCGCCGTCAGGTTCGGCCCGTCCGGGGTCGAATCGCCCGCCAGAAACGATTGCAGTGCTTCCAGGGTGATCCCGCTGGCCTGCGCCACTTTCTCCAGTTCCACCCCCTGCCGTTCCTGCAGCGTCTTGTGCAGCACCTTCGCCCCTTCCCGCTTGGAGAGCTTGCCGCCCCCCTCGCTCACCGTCACCGAAATATGGGCATACACTGGCCGCCGAAATCCCAGCGCATCCTGCAGCGCCTGATGCCCCGGCGTATTCATCAAATGTTCCTGCCCCCTGATTACGTGCGTTACCTCCATCAGCTCATCATCCACCACGCATGCAAAATGATACGTCGGAAACCCGTCCGATTTCTGAATGATAAAATCGCTCAGCTCGCTGGCGGAAAACCGCACCTCCCCGCGCACGATATCCTGCACTACAATATCCTCATTCGGCATGGCAAACCGCACCACCACCGACCGCCCTTCCGCCCGCGCCCGTGCCGCCTCCTGCTCATCCGGAAACACTGCCGGCCGCTGATAGGCAAAGGTCTTTTTCTCCGCCGTCGCCTGATCCCGCAGCACCTGCAGTTCCTCCGACGTCTCAAAACAATAATACGCCTTCCCCGCCTCCAGCAATTGCTTCAAATAGGTATCGTATATCTCCCGCCGCTGGGACTGCAAATAAGGCTCGTGCGGCCCGCCGACCTCCGGCCCCTCGTCCCACTGAATCCCCAGCCAGCGCAGATCATCCATCACCTGCTGCGTTGCCGTCGGGGTATTCCGCTTCTGATCCGTATCCTCGATCCGCAGAATCATCCGCCCCCCCTGATGCCGCGCCATCAGCCAGCAAAACAACGCCGTCCGCGCTCCCCCAATATGCAAATACCCCGTCGGCGACGGCGCAAATCTAGTCACTATCATATCTTATAACTCCATTGCCATTCATTTTTCCAAAGGAGTTAGCATACCCCACATCTTTCCCTCTGTCAAACACCAATCCATCTTCTCTTTCTCCGTTCTCATACCATATCCCCAATACCGCCCATCCTCCAGCATACAAACAAAATCCGGATAAAATTTACTCATCGGAATTTCTCATTACTTGCCAATACTCATAATGGCGGCAAAAAGAGCCATAAGTAGCGTACCAAGCATATTGTAAGGAAAGGCCATAACAATATAGAAGTTTCCCATACCGATAATGGCAATATAATTCCCAAAATCAAAAAACCAGTCAAAATACAGCCAATCCCTACCCATAATAACTTGTCCCACTCTATCTCCTCCTCTGTAAAGGAAAATTTCCAGCGGAGATACCATACCAGCGCCGCCCACGCGATTATACACACCCCCACAATAATAGGCATACTCCGCGCTGAACGCCGAAACAGCTCCCCCGCCTCCCGTTTCCGCATCTCCCGCGGCTTCTCCCATTCCGCCAGTATCTCTTCCTCTTGCCTCTTCATCTTACATTCCCATACCTCGCTCTTAATGATCCGCACCCGTTTTCCCAACCGGCTCAGCTTTTTCTTGTAGCCCCCAGCCAAACGGCTTAACCTGTTTTCTGCCATACTTATAATTAATGCATATATCTTCTTTGGTAAAATAATACAAACCCGTTGTACCATCAATAAAATAGATATAGGCAGGATTAAATTGTTCTCCCTGCGCCTGCAAGAGTTCGGAACCGCCAGTGAGGTTCCAGTCCCCATATGCATTAAATATTAAAACAGTATCACTGGGTATCCTCGCGACTTCCCACCCGCCCACATTCCGGTTAAAAGCCGTATCACACCTATAAGCGGCATTTCGGCTATACGCCACATCGCCACTATATTTTATTAATATATTACACCAGTCATCTGCTTCCGGCAGTCTGTTATTGTGGTTCTTCGCATATTCCAATAGGTGGCCACCGATATGACAAATCATTTCATGTTGCGCCCGTGCTCTTTTCGCCACAAAAACGTTGGAACTGTACAAGACAAACAGGGTAGGCAGGAGAATAACTACAAATCCAATTAAAAATGCAATTGTAAAAAACTTTTTCCAAAACTTCTGGGGCTGATAACCAATCATCACAATGGAAGTCACTACTGACAGCACAGAAATTGCGATAAATAGTTTAAAAACAACATCGGCATAACGAATAAACCGGAAAACAAAATCGTCTTCCAATTTGAGATATTTCTCTAAAATAACCACCGCGCCAATACCAGTAATTATCGACACAATAGTAAGTATTCGTATGGCCTTAATCATCTTCAGAAACACCTTATATAGTGCGCAAAATCAAATTACCAAAATGCGAATCTGGGACCAAGGAGCATTTTTCAGCCTCATAAGTTACACAATTCGCACATCCCCGGAATCGCCCAAGCCGTCCTATTATATCATCCCTGTTTATCATTTTCACGCTCATTGGCCATTCAAAGGCTAAGTTCTGCTCACCATTTTCCTGTTCCGGGTGGCACCTTCCCGCCGCAGGTGGGGAGGTGTTCTTCCATTTTTCGCGTCGGCAACACAGTTGCCGACCCTCGGACTGCACCCCCTTGCGCCGCGGGCGTTTTACCCAATCGATTTCCCCTTCCCATATTCAACCGGTCGATTCATCCGGATTATTGGCTCAGCCATTCCTCTGCCAATATCGCGAAATCGGCCAGGTCAACGGTCTGGTCGGCGTTGATGTCGGCAGTGCCGGCTAAGGAGGCATCGGCAGCCAGCCAGCGGTCAGCCAGATATATCAGGTCTTCCAGAGCTACGCCATCGGGGCAATCCAAATCGCCGTTTTGAGCCAGAACCCAGCTTAGCTGGGGGTAATCGACCAAATCGGTGCACATGCGCCAGAGGTCAGCCAATCCGTTGTCGGTTTCACCCAGAAAATCCCAGCCCGCATCCGTAAAGGTCGCCTGGGTTTTCATCTCGATTGTGGTTTTGCCGACTACCCCAACGCTGCCGGCACTGCCACTCTGTTGGGAGGTATCCTTATCCCAGAAACAGTTGCTGACGGTGCCACCGCTGGCATAGCCTATAAAGCCGCCGACCTCGGTAGAATAATCGGCATCCACCTGCCCGGTAGAAAAGCTATTTTGTATGATGCCCAGGCGGTTTCTGCCGGCCAGGCCGCCGGCCTGCCGCAGATAATAATAGGGACCTGAAACGTTGCCGGTGGCGTAACTATTATAGATATTCCCCCAAAAATTATCACCGACCAACCCGCCGATATAATAGGAATACGTCCAGACGGTAACATTTCCGGTCGCAAAGCATTTTTTTATCGTGGCGCTGGTGCTGATGTTTTCTCCCACCAGGCCGCCGATTCCGTAGGAATCATCCTGGAGCGTCAAATTGACAAGGGCAAAACATGCCTCAATGTTTGAGCTGTTACTGCCGACTAAGCCGCCGGCACACATGGTATGATCGCCCCTGCAGGTGATAACGCCGACAACATGGCAGTTTCGGATGGTACCGGCGTTTATGCCCGCCAGACCGCCGAGATAAAAGGAATCCTGCCCCCCGGTAATATTGACATTTTCAAGGGTGAGATTTTCGACCACCGCGCCGGCGCTGATTGATCCGAAGAGGCCCAGATAGTCATTCCCCGCATTCAGGGTATGGATGGTCAGGTTCACGATTTTAAAGCCACGACCGTCGAAGCTGCCGGTAAAGGCGGTGCCTTCAAAACTCATGTTGGTATTATTCGTATCGGGGGCGATTACCGCCTGGTTAAAAGCGGCCGTCATGATATGGATATCGTTGGCCAGAATAAAACAACTGCCCCAGTCGGCGGATGCTGTGGACAGGTTCACCAGGTCCGTGACGGTGGCCAGTTGAAACGGATTTTCCGGGCTGCCGTCCCCGCCGCCGCTATATATACCAGAGTAAAGCGGAGTAAGAAAAAAAGTACTCAGAGTCAATACAAAAATAGCCCTTCGGATCGCCATAATAACCTCCTGCCTTTGGGCAATAACCGAGCATTCATGTATAAATTCATAAAAAAGTAGTATGACAGAAATAATGGGAAAAAGCAAGAAAAAACAGGAGCTACCGCAATGATAAAAAAACGTACTTCCTTTGTTCCATAGCAATGGTTAAACCGTCATGAGTCAAATGCATGGGGCCGGCGAGGAGATTTTCGTAATAGCGGCGGTTGTTATGGCTGCCTGATATTAGGGGGAAAAAGGTCCTGTGCAGTCGCTGTGTTGAGAGGCCGACTTTCCCCCAAAAACCTTTACGGGAGGATTTTTGGAGTTGCCTTATCCTGCCCCGTGGGGTATAATTCCTATATCTATCGAGAGCAGATCTATATTGTAACTGAAGTTTTGCAAATCCGAACCAGAAAAGTAAGTTGTTTTTCTAAGTTATTGTTAATGCGGGGAGTAGATCTTTTGTTGAAAGGAGGTCTTGCCATGAGAAAGAGGGCAAAACTTGGACTTGTGGGGGCCAGAATCGGTGTTTTCCTGATACTGGCGTGGGCATTGGCCTTTAGTGCCGGCAATGCCTGGGCTGACTGGCTCAAGATGGATCCGCCTCCGGATGTGGATAAGGCGGCCCACGGTGATACCGGAACTCCCACGTGCTGGCTGGCCACCGCGGCCAATATGCTGGCCGGGGCCGGGTATGGAAACGGGAAAACCGTACAGGAGCGGGCGGATGATATTTATAACGACCTGGTGGCCCATTACGGTACCGGCAGCGGCGGATGGACGGATACGGCCCTCACCTGGTGGCTGGCATCCGCCAACAACACCTGGGCCGCCAATCCGTATGATATCGTCACGGTCTATGGGAACAAGACCAGGGTCCCCTGGGCCAACAGCAATGGGGCACGCTACATCGGCAACGAGCTGCGCCGGTGTGAGTTTCTGGGCCTGAGTATCAGTTGGCCGCGGACCAGCAGCGGCGGAAGTGCATCGGGAGGCCATGCCATCACCTGCTGGGGCGACAGCGGCGGGGAGGCCAATCTGACGGGCAATCCCTCGGCGGTTATCGTCGTCGATTCCGATCGGGACACGGGCGGGGATGTCCAGACCTATACCTATGACCTATACACCAATCCCAATCCGGCAGGGTTCGATGAGGGAAATGGATGGTACATGAATTACAGCACCAACCATCCTTTCCTCAAGCACATCGTTACTCTGTGTCCGACGGATAATCCCGGAGACCACACCTTGACCCAGAAAGTGGTGGGCAGCTACCGGATTCATCAGCACAATCCGGAAGTGAATGCAACGGATCTGCATTACCGAGTGGGAACGGACGTGGATATCCTCAGTTACAAGACCACCATCGACTGGGCGACGGGGAACGAACCGAAGATCGAAGAAAATGCCACACCTCCCCGGGAACTCAAGGTGGACTGGGACCTTAAGGATAATCAAGTCCCCTATTGCACCTGGGTAACCATCACCACGGAGTTCGTCGTGCCCCACTGGAATGCCATCACCTATCGGGACGTATATTTTACCTATCCTTCGATCTTTAAACCATTCCCCTGGTTCCGGTGGGAGATTTTCACTCCCGTGGTCCGTGAGCAACCGAACATGACCGGCGGCTATGTCGTGGGCAGCTTTGACCTGATCGATCCGAAAGATCCAGCCGGACCTACGGTCGTGGGGGAATATCGCCTACTGCATGAATATGATTTCATGGAAAATCCCGAACAACATGAGTTCAAATTGGCAACGGTGGAACCCATGGGGTATTACGTGGGCAACCTACGGTTTGGCCACAGCTACGGCTATCTCGAAGCCGGGGACCTCTGGCAATTTAATCGGTGGATAACCCGCATGCCGGATATGATCCCGCTGGATCAGGCGGGAGGTATCGTGATCGCCCTGGACTGGGACGGACGACTGCCCTATCCGCAAGGCGAAAATTATCTCGGCGAGTTGAAACCGCCGCTCTGCACGGAATTTCTGCCCCAGGACTTCAACCACGATTGCTGCGTGAACCTGGAAGATTTTGCCTATTTTGCCGAAGCATGGCTCCAATGCACCCTGGTTGAACCCAGGTAAGCCCTGGGCAGAAGTGCTCCTGGGCTAAGGAAGTTTCGCTGGTGTACGATATTCGTATCGTGGCGAGCGTGGTAGTTGTTATCGCCAGCTTGGGGGCAGGAGAGGATGTGTGTGTGTGTGTGTCCGCATGGCTGCCATTCCTCCGACAGAAGGAAAATTGTTTTACATAATGCGGCCCGTTATCCTATCCCTCTCCTGCCTCCCTTATTCATGTCCCTATTTTAAATTCTCACCGATTTTCCACTTCTTCCGGCCACCCAAACGGATTTTATTTTCATTGAAAAGTTCCTGCGGGCCCATACAATCCAGAAATGACCAGCAAAGGCATCATGGAAGATAAAGAACGAGAGAGATTCATGCAGCAGGCCCTGCGGCTGGCGCGGAAAGGCGCCGGTTTCGTCGCCCCCAATCCGCTGGTCGGGGCGGTTCTCGTGAAAGATGGCAAGGTAATCGGTAAGGGCTGGCATAAGAAATTCGGCCAGGCCCATGCGGAAGTGAACGCCATAACCAACTGCCTGAAAAATGGTTACGATCCAGCCGGCTCCACCCTCTTTGTCACCCTCGAACCCTGCTGCCATTATGGGAAAACCCCACCCTGCACCGAGGCCATACTAAAGGCCCGCATCGCGGCGGTGGAAATCGCCACCCTGGACGACTGTGCCCTGGTGGACGGGAAAGGCGCTGACCAGCTCCGGCAGCACGGTGTCCGGGTAATCACCGGCTGCTGTGAACACCAGGCCCGGCGGCTCAACGCCGGCTTTTTCAAGCACCAAAAAACCGGCCGACCGCAGGTGATCCTGAAATGGGCGGAAAGCATCGACGGCAAACTCGCCTGGCCCGCCGGCTCTGAAAATCGCTGGCTCACCAATGAAAAATCCCGTGCCCATGTCCACCAAATCCGCAGCCAATGCGGAGCGGTCCTGGTGGGGATCGGAACCGTTCTGGCAGACGACCCGATGCTGAACGTGCGCCTGGCCCGAGCCAGACCCCAGCCTATCCGGGCCATCCTCGACAGCCACCTGCGGATCCCGCCCGCCTGCCAACTGGTTCGCACCGCCCGCCAGCAGCCGGTCATCGTCTATGCCCTAGCCACCGAGGTTCACCATCAGCGGGACAAGGTCTGGACGCTGGTCGATCAGGGCTGCGAGGTGGTGGAAATGCCGGAAAAAGAGGGACGAATCAGCCTGCCGGCGGTGCTGGACAACCTGGGCCGGCGCGGGATCACCGACCTCCTGGTCGAAGGCGGCCCCACCGTGCTGGGCGGCTTCCTGCGGGAAAAACTGGCCGATCAAATCATGACCTATATTGCCCCTGTCATTATCGGCGATCACCCTGATGTACCAGGGCTTGATCTTTCCCGCTCCCTGGATCCACTGGCCGATGTGCAGATTCGGGTTTTCGAGAACGATGTCCTGATGGAGGGGTATCTGGACTAATTTTCCTGGAGGATCTTGCCGCCAGTTCAGGTGAAAATGGGCAGATTTTTCTTGCCAAAACAGCTATTTTCCAGTAGAATATCTTCACATATCCGCAGTTCTCTTCATCCAGAATGGCTTAACCATCCGGTGAATTTGCGGTAAAATAAGTATTAACATCCCTTTATGGGAGAAGTGACTGAAAGAAAAGGAAGGAAGATATGAAACCGTTATTCTCTTTTTGGGTGCTTGTGTCTTTGGTGCTGTTTGGTTCCGTGGTCTCTTTCGGCGGTGAAATCATCGGGCAGCTTAGCGATCCGGAGCAGCCGGGCGTGGATGCCTTTGTGGATCTCACCTCCGCCTGGGTGGAAAAGGAGGGCAGTTCCCTGACCTTCGTCCTGGAACTGCGCGGCAATGTCCCGAACCCGGATGATTTTCCGGATCCTAACACGGGGATGACCTACATCTGGCTGGTGGATGCGGATAACAATCCCAATACCGGCCAGAGCTGGGCCGGCAATGATTTCAATGTACGGGTGGTGGTCTCAAATAATCCCGACTGGGCAGGCGGCTTTGTGGATGTGGTGGGTGCGATGAGCGGCGGAGGTCTGGGAACCGTGCAGGTGGCGGACAACCTGGTCAAGATAACCATCGAGAAAAGTCAGATCGGATCCCCTGATTATTTTTCCTGGCGGTCCGATGCGGCCTATTGGGTGAATGGCCCCATCCAGTCATACAACGGCGTGACGCCGGAATCCGGCTCCGCCCAGGTTCTTGCCTATGGGGTGCTCTATGATCTGAATCAGCAGCAGTTCTATGTCGAACCGAACTTTGTCGCCTATCAATGCGTGGAGGAAAATCCGGAAGAGTTCTATGAAATCATGCACCAAACCAATAACAACTCCAGCGGCACGGATCCCATTTATCTTTCGATTGACCAGAAATATCCGGAGCAGTTTTCCTGTCAGGTTCTGGCCCAGGCCACGGGCGCCGCGGGTATCCGGCAGGTGCGCAACACGGCCCGCTTCGATGTGGAATGGCCCGATTCGCCGGTCTTTGGGATCAGCAAGGTATCATCCTTTTACAATTTTGCATTCACTCTCTATGGCCCGGAAGGCAGCGGGCCGATTCCGTCCGATACCTTTCGGATGACGTTCAGCCATGATTATTCCGTATTCGGATCGGATATGGAGGGCCAGGCCCGCGGCTGGAGCATGGCCCAGCTTCTGATTGTACAAATGGATCCGCTCGAACAAAAAGGAGTGTGGGTTCTGCAGGCGGAAGGATGTAATAACACCTATTTCGGCAAAAACGAAGAGATCTTAGACCTGGCGGAGCTTCCTAACGGCGGCCTGGAATATAATGTTCCTTATGGGGTAAATATGCTGCTAATCAACGAGGCCGAGGCGACGGTCCCAACCGAGTATGCCGAGGCGATTGCAGACTCGACGACCATGGTCTCTATTGATGTGGCCCCGCTGCCGGGCGATACCGACGGGGATGGCGACGTGGACCTGGCGGATGTGGCCCGTCTGGCGGAACACTGGCTGATGAGCCGATAAATACGCCTGCCCGGAAAGGAGCCGGCCATTAATGCGAATGGGGGCAACTGCCGCCGCAGCAGCCGCCGGGATTGATCTGGCAGGCATTTTCGGGAATGCCGCAGGCCCCGGCCCCTTTATTGGCATGGGCTGAGAATACGCTGACCTGCCGGCGGGTTTTACCCCGGCAGGAAGGGCACGGCGGTGCGGTTTGGTCGCTCATGCTCGCAGTCAAATGCTCAAAACGGGTTCCGCACTTTTCACATACAAATTCGTAAATCGGCATATACCAATTCCTTATCACCTTAAACCATGTCTATTTTTCGACCTATCCGTATTATAGTTTACCAATGGATAAAGAATGAAGAAAAAATTGATTAAATCGTAATAATTTGGTAACAAAGCAGTTAGATACGACACCTTTTTGTAGGTCCCTTATTATATGTACCCCCAGATGGGATCCGGGCGTTTTCCAGAGGATACCGGGCACCGAAAATCGGGCGAAAGAAGACGCCAGCGTCAAAAACTCGTCGTCCCCTTGTTATGGGGGAGCCAGAGCCGTTTTTGGAAGTTAATATCGACTTTTGGTGTTTCCATCAAAGAAGAGATATAAAATATTTATTTGATTTTTTCCGCGCCCAGGTGTATAATGAAAGATGAATACGCAGATTCATTTCGTGAGTAGTTGGGCTTGTAGCAGAAGCCCTTTTCAAGAAACAAATGAGGTTAAAGAAAGGTTTTAACAAACACCTGGTTATGTACCAGGGGGAGACTTATCATGAATGACTCCGCTCCTATCGATGTCCAGGATGTGCCGATGCACCGGCGTATTGCAGAAGAATTATCCGGTCAGGTTCGCAACGGGAAGCTGAAACCTGGGGAAAAATTACCATCTGAACGGCAAATCGCCCGCCGTTTCCAGGCATCCAGGGCTACGGTCCGGACGGCTTTGCAGCATCTGGAGCAAACGGGTTTGATTTCACGCCGGGAACGGCGCAGCGCGATTGTCACCATACGCAGGGATATTACGCCCTCACTGCGCATCGCCTGCAGCAGCCCGCATATCATGAATTTGTTTCACCGGTTCAGTGAGATGCATATTCTGCCGCCCCGCAGCCAGTTACAATTGTTCGACCTGCAGCAGGGTGACTCGATCCAGCGGCTGATCTCGCAAACCACCTCGGCGGTGGACTTGATGATCTGCGGTCTGGAATACGCCCATTGTTTCCGCCATCAAAAGAGTTACTATACCCCCCTGCCGCCGGCGTTGGTCCAGGAAGCCCGGATTCCCGCGGCGCTGTTGAATCTGTGCACGGAAGAGGGATCCCTGTCAGGGGTTCCGCTGGCCTTTTGGCCTATGCTGTTATACCTGAATGAAGCCCGGTTCCGTGATGCCCAGATCGCCATGCCGGAACCGAACTGGGGCTGGGGCTATTTCCAGAACCTCGCGCAGCGATTAACCTTCGGCGGGAATTACGGGTTCCAGTTCCGGCCGGTGTTTGAACATCTCGCTGCCATTATGGCGCATCGGGGCATCGATCTCTATCAAAAGAACGGGCACATCCATGCGCAGGATACGGCCGTTTTTGAGCCGGCGCTGCGGTTGATGTCCGACCTGCTTCATACGTTGAAGGTATCCCCCATTCTGGCAAAGGTGGAACAAATCAATCTCTTTGCCCAGCATCGCTGCGCGATGGCCCTGGACGGATACGACCAGTATCAACTCTACCAGCAAAGCCTGGGGCATGCTCTGCACGTGGGTCTTTTACCCAACCCGCCGGCCGATACCCTGTTAACCGGCGGTTTGATGGCGGTGGTGATGCCCGGGATGGAGAACCCGCAATCCGTACAGGATTTTCTCATCAATCTGATCAGCATCAACACCCAGAGGATGTTAACCAAAATCTCCAGCCTCCTGCCGGTTCGCGAGGATCTTTTGCAAGCGGAGACGTTCGCCGCCCAGAATCTGCCCGAACCGCTGATTCCGTTGCTGGTGGATCAGGTCAGCCGGCCGAAATGCCAGAATCTGCCCGGCCAGACGGAACATAAATACGCGGTGGAGAATCTGTTTCTGGAACTCTGGCTGGGGCTGGACCATATTGACAATATCTGCCAGCGGTTCCGGTCACTATAGGAACCGGAACGGTTTTCCCGGTCCGCCTGTGCGAGAATCGGAATTTTCATTCTGTTGCTCATCAAGGAGTAAAACACCGGGCATTGCCCGGATCATTGCAGGCAAGCCAGTTCTGGGCAAATAACACCAGGTCTTCGATATCCGTCCGGCAGTCTTCGTTCAGGTCGCCCGCCATCTCTTCAAAACAGCCGAGCGAATCCCCGCTGTTGTGGCTGACGGTATCGATATAAATAATCGCATCCGTATCCGGACCGAAAAACTGGAGGGAGTCCAGGGTGAAATCCGGGGTGTCGATGATTCCATCCCCGTTATACCAGCCCTCCCAGTGGTCGTCATTTTCCAGGTGCCATTGATACAGGTGCCATTTGCCATCCGCCGGCATGGCCTGCCGAACGCCCAGGTCGGCGGTGACATTGCTGGTGTTGTCGATGGCCAGGGTTACATCCACACCGGCGGCGGAGGTTTTGGCCCAAAAGCCGACCCAGCCGGTGGTCGGGCGGATGGTATTGCCCGAACGGGAGGCCGTGGCGCTCAGATGGCGGACCTTCCAGCCGCCGCTTATGGCCGGGTCATCGACCACCGTCAGTTTCTGGGACCAGGCGCCCGCCGCATGTTCCGTGCTGACCGGTTCGGCGGTAGAAGCCGCCTCGTCGATCCCGGTGGTGCTGCCGGAATAGCCCAGGGTCTGATAAAACGGACCCTCCAGGCCGCCTTCGAAGTCGGCATAGACAAAATAAGGGGCAGGAGGCAGCGGGGCCGCATAGATCCCCAGGTGGCTTCCGACGGAGCGGTTTTCCGAAGGGCTGTTCAGGACGGCCGCGCCGCCGGCGCCGTCGGAGACCCACATATGCGTGGAACCGCCACCATCCAGGTTCAGGCCGTTGTAGGCGCCAAAACGCATCAGCCACTGTGCCGTTTCGTTCAGGGTCGCCCCTGCGCTGTATCCGGTCTGCCGGCCGTCGATGGTGATCAGAATCAAATACCGGTTATTCTGGGAAATCCCGACGGCGGAACGCGGGTGCACATCGTCATCGGAACCATACGAAACGCCATTTCCCAGGATATAGGGCCAGGTTTCGATGGCGGTCCACACACCCGTCAAATTCATTCCGGCAGCGGCCGTTTCAAAACGAACACTATTCTGCTGGGTGATTAACAAAGCCATATTCCCGTTGGGAGACGAAACCACTTGCCCTTCACTGACACAAAGCCCCAGCAAATCCGCCTGCCCGCTGCCCGCACTGCTGTAAAAGTGGGCGTTCACGGCGGCCTGCACGCCATACGAGGTGACAAATTGACTGCCGGTCTGGCGGGTCGTTTCGCCCGATAAATCGCCGTTGGAACCGGTGGCGATGAACGAAATATCCGGATCGGTCAGGTCCACCCGCAGGGCATTGACTTTCTGCAAACGCACTTCCGCTTCGTCCGCCGACCCCTGGGCATGCTCGATTCCCTTAAAAAGGGGTTCCCAGGCCCCGATGGTGATCTTCCCCTGAACCGGGAGGGCACAAAAAGAAAAGACGATCAGAGAAACAATCCAATTCCGCAGCCTGCTCTTTGTTGTCACCGGCAAATCCTCCTGGTTCCCACATCGGGATTCCCCAATGACAGCAGGTAACCACAAAAGGAATGATTCAATTAAACGCCATACTATCAATACATTATAATTTTCGAGTGCCGGTTTGTCAAGCCCAAATTCCCGGCAGTCCTTGCTGGGGACAAGAGTCCCCTTCTCACACCGCAAGCTCGGTTTCTCATTTAACGATTCATTCTGAACCTGCCCTTTTGGATTCTGCCGGCGGCTTTCCATGCGATATATCCCCGCCTCGCAGAGGAGGAAGATTGGCTTCATTTTCATTAACTTTTTTGGAGTTGATTCCGAAAAATAATTTCATAAGTATAGAGGTAATATCACGTTAGCGCTCGGAAAGAAAAAAAAAGGATCAACTCCAAATTAATTGGTGGAAACGATGCTTATGGTTGATATAAGTGTTTTGGATTTATCGCTTTATGCCGCCGGCAGAGCCTCGTTTACTAGTGCCTGACCTCCATTTTGCAAAATTTCTGTTCTTTATCAGGCGGGAACTTACCCAGGTTAAAGCCTGTAAAGTTGGTTTTTCCCTATCTTATCGGATGCGGCGTTGACAGGGTCGGCAAATGCCTTATAATGTCCTGACGTTTTACATCCAACAAAGCCTGACTGGAGTTTATAATGAAGAAAAGGTTATGCTGTCTATTCATCCCCCTGCTGCTGGCAACCGCGGCAGCCGTTTGTTCGGCGACAGAGTCCGCGGCAAATTCCATTGTCCAGCTCGAAACCAGCTACGGAATCATCACCATCGAATTGTATGACACCAAGGCCCCAGTCACCGTTGCCAATTTTCTGGAGTATGTCAACAGCGGCTTTTATGACAATCTGATCTTTCACCGGGTGGTAAAGGACTTTGTCATTCAGGCCGGGGCCTATGATGCCGACCTGAACGACCCGAATCTCGGCAGCGAGGACCCGAATTATTTTAAAGACCCCAACTGGACGCTGGACCCGTACTTTTACCATGAACCCGGCGAATCGATTATCAACGAAAGCACCAACGGGCTGAAAAATGTGCGGGGCACGGTCGCCATGGCCCGAAAAACGGACCCCAATTCGGCCAATTCGCAGTTTTTTATTAATTTGAAGGCCAATACTACCCTGGATCGCGCGACAGCAACGGATAAAGTGGGCTACTGCGTCTTCGGCGAGGTCATCAGCGGCATGGATGTGGTGGACGCCATTGCCGCGTTTACAACCAAAACCATACACAGTTCCAGCGATACCTACAAGCTGGAGAATGTTCCAGTAACCCCGGTGCTCATCGAACAGGCGACCGAATACAATCCGATAACGTTTACCAAAGCCACCGTCGAGGCCGGTAAAGACCGAAGTACCGCATCCGATTCCTTTACCTTCAAAGGAACATTCGAACCCAATAGCGTGGATCCCAATCAATGGTACGAACCGGCCACGATTCGGATTCGGCTGGTCCTTCCGGATGGTTCCATATTGGTAGAAAAGACCATTGCCAACGCGGCCTTCCCCGCCGGAAAGACGGCCTATAAATTTACCAGTGCGGAACCGGGGATCCAGTTGCTGAAATTGAACCTGGACAAGCATACTTTCGAATTACAGTTGAAAGAGGTGGATTTGAGCGGCCTGAAAGACTCCGTTATTATGCAATTGGAATTTGGAGACTATTTCGGGCTGGGCGCCGCGGACGAAGACATTATAAACGGCCGCAAAGCGATTCCCATCCTCCTGGCCCAGGGACATGTCGATTCCCTGCAAGTCAAAACCTACCGGTTTGTCAAAAAGTACTTAGCGAGTTCTTCGTCCTATACATACTCCTTAACCATCTCCGGGTCCATCGCTACGGAAGTCAGCGATCCGAATCTGGCCGGAAAAGAAGTTACCATAAAATGGGGAACGAAGTCCTTTACCATTGCGGAGGGACTGCTGGTCAAGAAAAATAACCGGCAGCTTTACTATTATAAGCACGATAATTTCAGTTCGGGACTGTATAAGGCCATCTTCGATCTGGACAAACTGACCTATGTAATTTATATCAAAAAAACCAGCCTCAGTGCCCCTACCCAGGATTTTACCATTAAGTTTTTGACCACCACAGATACTTATTTTGAAGAAACGGTGAGCGTAGCGGCTCCCTCGTAATCGGACACTCTGTTTTTCCGCTCGGAGGCCAGATTAAAAAACGCGAAAGGAATGCAACACTGTATGCTGAAATATACCCATAGCCGGTTCCTACTTGGTTATTTACTGCCGGGACTGTTCCTTCTGCTATCCATCGGACTTTCAGATGGAACGGCAGAAACCGGTGCCTGGGAGGATCCGTTTGCCCAGGCAGACGTTATTCACAAATACTGGCAGCAGAAAGAACGGATTTTTTCCGACGAGCCGCGCAAAGAAATTCACCTGCCCCTGAACGATTGCATTCAACGGGCCATCGCGAATAATCTGGATGTCAAAATTGGCAGCCACGAACCGGCCATCAGCCTCAGCGATGTGGTGCAGGCGGAAGCGGCCTTTGACGCGGTGCTTTTCGGTTCCAGCCAGTTTGATATCAATGACAAAACCAATATGGATTCCGCCGCCACCACGGTGAAGACCATTACCACCCCTTCCGGCATTACCTACATAACCGAACCCACCACACCCTTTTTCCAAAGCCGGGATTATAATTATTCGCTGGGCCTGAGAAAAAGACTTCCCACCGGTGCCACGGTGGAGATGGCCGAGCTTTTGCGGCGGTACCGCTCCAGCGAGTCCGGCCTGTATTACAACCCCTATTATGAATATACCCTGGAAATGACCTTGCGACAGCCTTTGCTGCGCGATTTCGGGATCGATTTGAACCTGTCTTCGATCAATGCCGCACGCAATAATTATCGAATCAGCCAGCAGCAATTCCAAATGCGAATGATCCAGACGGCCGCGGAGGTAGAAAGCAATTTCTGGCGGCTGGCCTTTTACCGCCAGCAGGTGAAAGTCTATCAAAACCTGCTGCAAAACGCCGAGGATGCCTATAAGAAGCTGGACGCCCGGAAAACACTGGACGCCACCAGCGGGATTATCGCCCGGAATCTTTCGCTGATTGAACAGGCCCGGGCGAATGTGATTGCAACCCGCAACTCGGTCTTGCAGAGTCAGGATCGGCTGCTGGCCAGTCTGAACGACCCGAATCTGCCGCTCGATGAAAAATGGGAAATCATCACGGACGATCTGCCGTCGATCCAAAGCCACACCCTCGATCATGCCGAGGCCCTGCAGATTGCCCTGCAAACCCGTCCGGAAATTATTTCGCAAAAATTACAAATCGATACCGCGGGGATCGCCGTCGATGTCGCCAAAAATCAGTTGCTGCCCCGGCTGGATTTGGTAGGCCAGCAGGATATTTCCGGCGGCGAACAGGGCTACGGTTCGGCGTGGGATCAGCAGTGGCAAAACGACACGATCAGCTACCGGGTGGGTTTGAGTTTTGAAATCCCGCTGGGCGGCAATCGCGAGGCCCAGGCCGCCCTGACCAAATCCCTCCATAAGGAAAAACAGGAAAAGCTGCGGCTGGACAGTTACCGGGAACAGATTCTGGCCGATGTGAGCATTTCCCTGAATACGCTGGACTATACGTATGATAAAATTCACGCTTCGCTCAAAGCCGCCCAGGCGGAAGCGGCGGTGGTAAACGAATATCTGGTCCGGGAAGATGCCGAAGCGACGATTACCGCCGATTTCCTGGACCGCAAGCTGAACGCCATCGAGCGGCTGGCCGCCCGCGAAGTCACCGCCATCCAGGCCGTCACCGAATACAATGTCGCCATCATCGACGCCTACCGCGCCATGGGCACCCTCCTCCAATACGACAACATCAAAATCGCTGAACTGCCGTCGGAAGAGTAAAAAGCAAAATATTGCTTCTTCTCTCTCAACTGTGTTTTTCTGCCATTTTTTATTCTTTTTTTACGTCCCGATCGGGCGGAGACGATGATGCTGGGCGTCGTGCATGGCGATGCCGGCGGCGCCGATGAAGCCGGCGTCGGAACCGAGTTTGGCCAGACAGATTTCCATGGTCTCCTCTTTGAGGAACCAGAGCATGCCCTGATAGAATTTTCGCACCCGCTCCGCCAGCATCTCGCCGGCTTTGACCATCCCGCCCATCAGAATGACCCGCTGCGGCTCGATACTATGCAGCATAATAATACAGGCCTGGGCCAGCGCCTCGGCGGTGCCGTCCACAATTTCGTCGGCCAGCGGATCCCCGGCCTTGGCATGGTCAAAAACATCCTTGCAGGAGACGCTGCCCTGCTTTTTAAAGATCGGCTGGAGAGACGATTCCCGTCCCTCCTTTAAGGCATCCTGGGCACGGGCCGCCGTATGGGTTGCGGAGGCATACGTTTCCAAACACCCCCGCTGCCCGCAGGTACACTGCCGGCCGCCCAGCTTGATAATCATATGCCCCAGTTCCGGATGATTGCCCCCCCCGGCCCGGAACACCTCCCCGCCGTAGATCACACCCCCGCCGATCCCCGTGCCGAGGGTGAAAAGTACAATATTTTTCGTCCCCTGCCCTGCCCCGCACCAGTATTCCCCCCAGCAGGCCGCCGCCGCATCGTGTTCCATAATCATGGGCAGGTTCAACGCACGCGAAAATTTCGCCCGAAAATTAAATTGATCGAAGCCGGGCAGATTGCAGGCCCGGATAATCTTCCCTTCCTCCAGCAGCAGTGGCCCCGGCGAACACATACCGCCGGCCCGCAGATCCCGCCGGGCCAGACCGGTCTTTTGAACCAACTGCTCAATGCGGCGGACCGTTCGTTCCACCACCGAATCCGGCCCCAGCTCCACATGGGTCGGTTCATCATCCTGTGCGATGATTTGCCCCCGCTCATCCAGCAATCCGATCTTGATATTCGTGCCGCCCAGGTCGATTCCTACATAATACTGACTCATAATTCTCCTTTTACCCCCGCCGGGCAAGTGGTAATTCATTTCTAGTACGGATTTCCGTTTATAATTGGCTTTTTTCCACCCTCCGGACAATCGAATCCAAAATCGTCTTCTGTAATTCCGGATCCTCGCCCAGGCGGATCCATTCCTCCGGCTTATCTTTGCGCTTTTCGGAAGAACTCAAAAGAGGAATCCGTCCCGTTACATTTCCCAAAACATTATAGGTCCGGGTTTGGCTGGGGTAGATTTCCTGGCTGGAATCATATTTCTCCACCAGTACCAGGCACTCCAGCCGAAGCTGGTCCGGCTCCACCTGGGTAACCTGCAATTTCACCTGCCGCCGAATGGTTTGCAGGCTGGCCTCAGCCAGCGCCTCATCCCCCACCACATCGTTCCGCCAGAACTCAAACCATTGCTTGCTGGTTATCGGAAAGGTCTCAATCACCCCCGTCCGCCGGTCCACCCGGTCCAGGGGATAACCCCGACTGGTTAATTCATCCTGGCCTGCCTTCCAGATAACATGGGGATCACCTTGAATAATCCGAGGTTCGGTCGGCACGGGGGCAGAGGGCGTCGCACAACCAGCCCCAAAAAGGGCACCCCCTAGCAGGGTGGTCAGCAAAATTTTAAAAAGGCCAGACTGTATATCCATAATTAACACGAGTCCTAAAATGATTCAGATCCGGAGTTAACTATAGAATTTTTAGCGGAATTGGTCAAGCAGATTGTTGCCTAAGTAGTTATTTTGCCGGTTTTAACGGTCCTCGAATTCCTGTTCGAGCTGACGGATCGTTCGACGGCAGGCAAAGCGGGAAATGGTGGACAGCCGGTCTATAAATAGTTTTCCATCAAGATGATCCGTTTCATGCTGAACCACCGTGGCCGCCAGATCTACCGCATCCATAACAAATTCATTACCATCCAGGTCTATCGCCGTTACGGTACAAGCGGCAGGCCGGCGGACTTTGGCCCGGACATCGGGGATGGACAGGCACCCCTCTTCCGTGTCAACGTACCCCTGAAAGTTCTTTAGTTCCGGGTTGATAATGACTTGCGCATCTTCCGGCTTGGCCGTCAGGCTGAAAACAAACAGCCGCAACGGCACCCCAACCTGCGGGGCAGCTAGCCCGATACCACCGGATTTAACCATAATTTCCGTCATTTTCTCGGCTAAACGCACAATCGTATCATTTATCTCCACCACTTCCTGTGCCCTTTTGCGAAGGATCTCATCCGGATAGTGGTGAATATAAAGCTTGTCCAGGTTTAGACTTTCAATCAGCATAATGTTCTTTTTACAAAACTTCCATTTTAATATAATAAATTCCAGCAAATTATAGCAAGGGCGATATGACAAGGCCAGTGTTTGGGGCCATAAAATGTGAAAAAACTTAAATCTTTATGGGTATGACTTTAACGGCATTTTTATTTGACAAAAAGAGAAAATATAGTATCCTGAATAGTTTAGTGGTTATGTACCGAGGAAATTATATACCTGCCGTGGAGTGTGGTAAAGGCAAAAACGTCGTAAAATGTTATATTAATTGGATTTATGGCTTTAGAAAATAACAAGGTCAATAGTAGTCAAGCCGGGCCGAGCCAGGCATTTGAATTTCCCGAGGAGCTGAAGGCAAAAGCGAGGGAGTTTTTCCGAAAAGGTTCGGAGGTGGCTTATGCGTTAAACTACGATTATGCCATCGAATTTTATCTGGACGGGCTTTCCATCTGGCCGGATGCTTTGGACGAAGGCCATAAACCTCTGCGGGAAGTCGCTTTACGACGAAGGGAATCCGGTTTGAAAAAAGCTGGCCTATTTGGCGACAGCTCAAAATTCCGAAAAATTTCTGGTAAAACCCCCAAAGAAGCCATGCTCAAGGCGGAATACCTGCTCAGTAAGGATCCCACCAATCTTAGCCATATGACCGACCTGGTGAAGGCAGCGTCGGAGGGAGAATACCGCCAGACAGCGCTATGGTTTGCGAATTTGCTGTTTGAATTCAATCGGCAGAAAGACAAGCCCTCTCTGCAAACCTATACTTTCCTGCGGGATGTGTATGTCAAGATCGAGGCCTTTGCCCGGGCCTTGCAGGCCTGCCAGCAGGCGTTGCAGTTAAAACCTCACGATTCGGACCTGGAAAACGCCTTGCGAGATCTATCGGCCCAGACCACGATGCAGCAGGGGAACTATGACGGACAAGGTGATTTTCGAGACAGCATTAAGGACCGCGTAAACCAGGAAAAAATTCAGGCGCAGGGGCAAACCTTGCGTTCTACCAATGTCAAAGAAGATGTCCTGGAAAAGGCCCGACGTGATTATGAAGAGAATCCTTCGATTCCCGGCAAGATCAATAATCTGGTGAACGCCTTATGCGATACCGAAGAGGTAAGCCGGGAAAACGAGGCGATCGAAATACTGGAAAAGGCCTATGTACAGTCGAAGCAATTCCGCTATAAGCAGCACAGCGGTCAGATTCGCATCAAACAACTGAGCCGGAAGATACGCGAGCTTCAGGCACGAGTTAAAAATGAACCGGAAAATCAGGATCTGAAAAAAGAACTGATAGAGGCTACCAAAGAATCTCTGCGGGCGGAACTGGATCATTATAAACTGTCGGTGGAGAATTATCCGACCGATATGGGGATTAAATATGAATATGGCAAGCGCCTGATGCGTGCCCAGCAGTACGACCAGGCGATCCCGGTATTTCAGGATGCCAGAAACGATCCGCGGTATCGAATTGCCTCGATTAATTTCATCGGCCAGTGTTTCTTTTTCAAGGAATGGTTTACCGATGCGATTGAATCGTTTGAGCTGGCACTGGAATCGGTGGAGGATCAGGAAGGGGCCGTCGCCAAAGAGTTGCGTTATAATCTGGGCCGGGCCTATGAATCAGAAGGCAATAAAGAGCAGGCTCTGAATTGCTATCGAAAAGTCGCCCAGATTGACTATAATTATCAGGATGTCAAAGATCGTATTGACGCTCTACGGAAGCGGCAACAGGAATAGAAGTAATTTCAGTAAAGGAGTCACTAGTGGCACATTCGCTATCAGCGAAAAAGAGAAATCGGCAGAACACCAAACGGCGCACCTTGAACCGGGCACGGAAGAGCGCCTCCAAAACCCAGATCAAAAAATTCATGGAAATAACGAAGAATCCCACCGACCTTACGGTCGTGGAAAAAACCCTGCGTGATACCCAAAAACAGATCGACCAGATGGTAGCCAAGGGTACCCTGCACAAAAACACCGCCGCCCGGAAAAAAGGGCAACTGGCGCGGAAACTGAATAGCTTAAAGACCAAACAAACCAGCTAAACAGCCTTTTTGTTTTGAAATAACCGAACCTATGGCCAATCGAATTCGGGCCAACCGCAATGCTATCTTTACGCGCCTGTTCGGCGGGACCATTGTGATTGCGCGGGAGCATGTCGCGGCTTTTTTGATTCGCTGTCATGTCGGGCCGAATTTGCTCACCTTTCTGGGATTGCTCAGTACCCTCACGGTCGCGGTGCTGCTGGCGCTGGGCGGAGGCGACAAAATCGGCTGCGGAGCCGGGGAAAGCTTTTATGCCTTCGCCGCCGCCTGGATGATTATCCTGGCAGCCTCGTTTGACATTCTGGATGGCGCCGTCGCCCGGAACAATCACCAGATCAGCCGGCTGGGCGGTTTTCTGGACTCCTCCCTGGACCGGATCGCCGATGCCGCCATTTTCATCGGCATCCTGATTTACTACCTGAACCATCCGTACCAAAATCATGCCAGACTCCTGGCCGTTTTGACGGTGGTCGCCCTGACCAATGCGGAACTCATCAGTTATTTGAAGGCCCGCGCGGAAAATTTCATCGAAAGCTGCCCCGTCGGCTACTGGCAGCGCGGAGAACGGATTGCGGGTATTCTAATCGGATTGTATTCCGGCCATATCGGCACGGTGATGGTCATGCTGGCGATCCTGCCGGCCCTGACGGTCCTGCGGCGGCTGATTTTCGCCGCCCGCCAAATCCACCGCCTGGACCAAAACCTCCCCCCCCTCGATCCCGCCGCCCCGCTGACCGGCATCATGCGCCTGGCCCTCTGGCGCTATCGCCGCGGCACAGTGCCCTACGACCTGGTAACCGCCTTCAATATCTGTATTATTCTGTTCGTGGATGTGGAGAAGATCCAACTGGTTTGAAAAGAATGGATGCGAAACGGGAGAAACCGTTTCCAGGGGCAACTAAAAATTCTTTCATAAAAATGGCGGCATGGCAAGTCCATGCTCACCGTGCCGCCTGAAATTCAAACCCCTGCCAATCCGATCACTCAACCAGGCCGCCCGTACCGGCAAAACTGGTTATCCCGCCCTCTTCCACATCCCCTTCATACCAGCACCGGGCTTCATACTCCAGCTTGCAGCCGATTTTGGCTGTCTGTTTTTTGCTGTTTTCGGTTAGAGTCAGTCCGCCATTGTCATAATCAACCTCCCAGTCTTCATCGTAGTCATCCATCGTCAAGGTATATTCTTCCAGAAACCCATTGAGATAGTCCATCGAAGGCTCCTTAATCATCTCCTCTGCCACCAGTTCACCCAGGTACAGCAGCAGTTTTTTCCCCGAGGCGGTATAATACCCTTCCAGCAGTCCGCCATGCGACCCATCCGCAAAACTGAGCGTAAACTGACCGAAGTACGTATTATCCGGTTTCAGCACCAGATCGCAGGAAACGGCTTCTTTGGCGGCCTGATTTCCAATCTTGTCCACAATCGGCAGATCTGCAAATTGGTACGTTCTGTTCTCCAGGGCCGTTCCCCCCACATCATAACTGCCGGACATGGTAAATGTATATTGCTCCAGACCATTAACAACCACCTGATCTTCATTCCATTCAT
>CAZOMV010000013.1:64427-68351 GCA_964580995.1 uncultured Pirellulales bacterium | reverse complement strand
CTATAGGCGGAACTTCCTTGCATTTATCTCCTACCCAGCAGCTAAATTCTTCTGCTAGATAATTCTGCCATTCTTCCCAGACTTTTCTCTCAATAAAATCAGACATCAGGACTGCCCTGTTGTCTAAAAGCCAATCATCAAACAAATCTTCCTTTCTCATTTTATCCCTCATTTTTGTATGTATGAATATAATCGCCCAAGGGCTGAGGAGGCTCTGCCTCCTCGTCGCCCTGTTCCTGCCCTCTTTGCTTTACAGCTTGCACTTCTACCAGCGGGCAGACTGACCAGTTCATCCTGGGCACCTTCCAGACCCAGCTGCCCAACAGCTTTAATTCTGTCTCGGAAATATATCCCCATTCCGCACCATCTGGGTAAGCGGATAATCGCACAAATCCAAACAGGATTTGGTCATTCTGGTAAACCTTGCCCCTAATCAAGCTGTCTTGCCTAAAGGCCTTTTCAGTGATAAACCAATAACTGCCATCGAAACTCTCATAAATCTCAATGACTGGATTTCCCTTAATAGTAACGATTTCTTTCATTTTGAGCACCTCCTTTGTGTATCTCTATAGATATATATAGATAGTGTCCTTTATAAACTTTATGGTGCTGGAATATATATATCTGGAGATAGATATATTTATAAACTCGGTTTTCGTTATACCTGTAAAATGCCAGCGATTAATGTTTATTTACCCGAGGAATTATTCGAATTAGTAAAACCTAGCAAATCAAAAATCATCCAGCAGGCTTTAAAGGAATTTCAGCAGCACCACCCGCCGCTGCCTTCCCCTACCCCGCCTGATGCTTCCCCCTCCCTGTCTGATGCTACCTCTGTCCCGCAAACCAACCGCAGCCCTCGCTAATCCATTTATGGCGATACCAATACCGATAGAAAAATCAGGTTAGCCGCTGGCTTCCTGATTTTTCCAGAAATTCCTCGGCTGCAGCCGAGAGAAAATTCGTGAGCTTTGTCATCGGGCGTGTTAAAACCAGCCACTAAGCTTTCGGCAAGCCTAAAAAATATTGAAATTTTATTGAGGGATTGTTGTTTTTAGGAGGATCTGCTGGTAATTCCAGGGAAGCCAGCAAGAGCCCAGTGCGCTTAAGTTCACTCGCTGGGATCCGTGCGGGGGGCGTCGAGCAATCGACGTCCCTACCGCGACCAGTACAGAACGTGGTCCCCGTCAGTGGCTGGCTGCGCCAACCTGAAGAACAGCTTTCCCCAGATCGAGAGGATTGGTGATGAAATTGAAAAGGGACCTGAGTAGTCCAGGTACCCATGCCTAACCGCACCCGGGAGGGATGCTTTGCGATGTCAAAAAGGATTCTTCTGAACTACGGCTGTGGTTTGCCCGTTAATACGATTTGGACCAATTCCGCCACGTTTCTGGCCCCGAGTTTTTGCATGATATGATTGCGATGATATTCAATGGTGCGGATGGAACGACCCATTTGGGCCGCTATTTTCCGGTTCGTAAGACCTTTCATGATCCTGAATAAAATGATTTTTTCCGTTTTGGTCAGAGCCGTCGAGCCGGTGGAAACGAGATTCCGGTATCCTTGCCCATAGGATTCCAAAATGGATAAGAGCACCTCGTGATCCAGCGGTTTTTCCACAAAATCATCCGCGCCGGCCCTTTTGGCCTGCGGGGCCAAGTGGATGTCATCCTCTCCGACCAGGCAAAGGATGGGCAAAGCCGGCTGCAGTTTTTTGACTTTTTCTAAAAAAGAAAAATCACTTGGCCAGAATAACTTGATATCCGTAATCAGAAAATCACAAGGCTCGGTCGCCATCGGTTTCAGACAATGGGCAGGATCCATGAAGGACCGGATCTCATAGTTTGCCTGCTCCAGAGCACAGGATACCGTGGGGTAGAGTTGCAGCTTCTCCTCAATCCAAAAAATATGTTTTCGCTCTGTTTTTTCCATACAATTTTATTTTGAAGTTACTAGGGGTGATCCATCCTGTTGCCGGCTAGCTTTTCAGAGACTCCCAAAGCTTCTCCGGGGTTTCAGCCCGTGCGGATTGCCCCTGCAGTATGGTCCGTACCAGTTCCGCTACATTTTTGACCTTGAGTTTTCGCATAATATGACTGCGATGGTCTTCGATGGTACTGGGGGAGCGTTGGAGAATCTGCGCGATTTCCAAGGTCGTTTTTCCTCCCACCACCAAGCGCAGGACTTTATTTTCCGTTTCGGTTAGAGCCATCCCTTCCAGAGGGTCCAGACGGTTATGTTTTGCCAAAAGGGATTGGATCAGGGGCAAAAGCGTCTTCGCATTCAGAGGTTTTTCGATGATGCCTTCCGCCCCGGCGCGGAGAGCCCGGATCACCAGGGAAATATCACCATCCCCAGCAATCATTATAACCGGTAGCAGAGGTTTTATTCTTTGGGCGGTTTCCACTACCTCCAGACTATTCCGGTCGGGTAAGTGGATATCCACGATCAATAGATCATAAGGTTCTGTCAAAAGCTCTTGCAAGCCGGCCTCGGCGGATCGGAAACTGTAGGTCTCCCAATCAGGCTGTCGCAAGATTCTCGTTAAATCATTTAGTAACTCGATATCCGGCTCAATAATCCCTATGTGTTTTTTGTTCATAATAGTAATATCCTCCCGTATATTCCTAGAGATTCCCGATACCCAAATCTACTGGCAAAGACTGGGAGGACCGCCTCCTGCGATCCTCCCCAATAGGCATCGCGTAGGACTGAGTGGATCTGGCAGAACCTCGTAAATGACCGCACCACTCCACGATGCGAATCGACGATTCTTGTGGTTAGCAATCCAACCGGGAATTTTATTTTCAGGGTGTCAAATAAACGGATTGAGAAAAACTGCCGAAAGCAAGGCCGAATGCCACGGGACTGTCCTGCTGGCCGATAGACTCTTTCTGAATCAGAGTCTTGAAAGTGCATTTTTCCAGATCGAAGACGGCGGCGGCCACCGGACTGGTAGTTCCCTTGGGTTTTTTATACTTATAGATCCTTTTGGTTCCTACCTGATAGAGATCGTCGGCCGGAAAGGTCATGCTGTAACTGCCCCAGTGAACCGTAACTTCCTGTTGTGCGAGATTGACAGAAGTATCTTGAACCGATAGGGCGCCCTGCACCTTCAGGCTATCGCTGTTGGGCTTAGAACCGGGCTTATAAACAACCTTGTCAACCCGCAGGGAATCCGCTTTGGACAAAAGCAATAGCATCGGAATCGGCCGTTTGCCATTGATCACATCTTGTGCCTCTTCGCCGTCGATCCCCATGGTAAGATAGTCAGCGGCGGTCTCGGCGGCCACCCCCAGACCCAGGTAATTCCCGATCTGGACCTGGACTACTACCGGGCAACGCAGACCGGAAAGATCAATATTCTGGGCGATCAGGACTAGGGTACCTTTGATCCGGTCGAATTGAAATTTCGTAACCCGCCCATCTTGCCCTTGGGTGAGCCTGGCTTTATAAACCAGAGAGTGACCTTGGGCATCCAGGGTAATATTTTCTGTTGCCAGGATCTCACTATAACCGTAGGGACTGTTCAGATCAGAGGTCGAGATACTTATAAATAGATCGGTCAGATCATTATCAGGGCTTTGGATGAGACTCAGATCGTCCGGGGTGATCTGGCCCACAATCTTAACCGAATCACCGGCATTTACACCACGAATCTTACTCGCCTTAATCGTCATACTTTGAATGGTCAAAGTAGAATGAATACGATCAAAGACGGCCTGGATGATCTGATCGTGGTCCATAAGAACTTCCAGCGTTGTCTGGCTGGCAAGCAGGGTATCCGCCTCATCATACCAGCCCTGGAGCTGATAGCCATCGCCAGGAGCAGCCGTCAACTGAACCGGTGTTCCGGCCGGATAGCTGCCGCCGGAGGGATTCATCTGCACCGTACCCTGCCCCTCAATGTCCACCTGCAGGGAA
>CAZOMV010000013.1:46398-64327 GCA_964580995.1 uncultured Pirellulales bacterium | reverse complement strand
GGTCCACGAGGACGTCCAGCGTGATCTGGCTGGAGAGCAGGGTATCCGCCTCATCATACCAGCCCTGGAGCTGATAGCCATCGCCAGGAACGGCGGTCAGTTGGATCGGTGTTCCGGCCGGATAGCTGCCGCCGGAGGGATTCAACTGAACCGTGCCCTGCCCCTGTACCGTCACCTGCAGGGAATAGGAGGGAATAGGGTCGGCAATGAAGATAACATGAAGAGTCCGGTCACGGTCCATGAGGACATCCAGCGTTGTCTGGCTGGAGAGCAGGGTATCCGTTTCATCATACCAGCCCTGGAGCTGATAGCCATCGCCAGGAGCAGCAGTCAGCTGGACTGTGATCCCGGCTTGATAGGTGCCGCCGGAGGGGTTCAGCTGGACTGTACCCTGCCCCTGTACGGTCACCTGTAGAGAATAGGAGATGGGATCTGATGTATCGGGCGGCAGGGTCAATAGTATTTCCCCGCCATAGACATAATAGCCTGTACCACCGTTCCAGAGGTGATTGAGAACACAACCATCCGGCTCAATACCCAAAAGCAATGACTCTCGTGCCGCCGCGATCGCCGCACGGAAATCCAGACTGGTACTTGCCTGATCTGCAGCCAGCAGACCCAGAATGGCAAAAATGCAGTCTTCGGTATAACCGCCGACCGGATTATTTTTAAAGGCATCTCCATCAGTATGATCGAACCGCCAGTAGAAGCTGCCGGGATAATCTCCTCCCTGCGGGATCTGGTGGCCCAGCAGAAGGTCCAGTAGATCCTGGAGTGTAACCTGATACCAGTAGGAAGTGGAGGCGGCCGAGGGATTGATAGCAGCATCATCCAGTGGTCCTGTCTGGGCCAGTGCCCAGGTGGCAATCCCCAAAGCCCCGACGGGATAGGTGGAGGAGGCATCCTCAACCCCGGCCAGAAAATCAATCAGACCGGTTCGCCAGATTGCCTTATCCACCGCCTCGACATAATAGGCGGCCACCAGGTAATGGGCCAGATAAAACACGGATTCTGATAGGTCCCCCCCCTGGTCAAAGCCATTGATGACCCCGGCGGTCCCGCCGGAGCTGTTGCGGGCGGCCTCGTAAAATTCGGACAAGGCGGTGCGCCAGGGATTAGAGGCCGGGTTGGCCGCCAGCTCACTTAAGCGGCTCAGGGCATAGGCTTCATCCCCATAGAATCTGCCGCCAGCGGTAGCCAGGATATAATCACCACCGGTCAGGGCAGTAGTTTGATAGGCAGGTTTCCCGGTAATCTGATAGGCCCGGACCAGTCCGGCCACGATGGAACCGGTGTAGCTTTGCTCCGCGGGCCAGGCGCCCGCCAGAGAGCCGCTGTCGATCTGGTTGGTAACCAGATGGTCTGCCACCGTTTCGAGGGCCTCGGTATCCTGAGTACCCACCGCGAAGGGGCACCAGGGTAGCAATAAGCCCAGCACAAAAAACAAACCTAACTTTTTCATGATGATTTCACAGGCCTGCCCTAATTCTTTACCGATCTTTATACTCCCACCGCCCTTCTATCGTGAGTTTCAAATCTTTGTCAAAAAATATTTCTCTCATTCGCTTCTTCGTTGTCCCGGATGCCCAGTTTTTTACACGGCTCGATTTTGTTTCTCAATAGGACCAATATGCCGCCGACAACCAGCATACCGGCCAGAATTAATAAGGGCGATCCAAACCAATTGACAGACTGATTCTGATTTTTCTCAGATGGATATACACCGTCAGGCAAGACCAGTCCATCCGAAGGGGGCAGTTCCATTGGTTTCAGGTATTCCATCGGTAGCTTGATACTACCATATTCCTCTACAGCCGGATGTGTATATTCATTCTCCCCGTCGATGGCCACCGAATCCGATGGGGGTATCTCATTTAACTTCCAAGTTGAATCGTCAGCGGCTACCCTGCCATTCCCTATCAATCCACATAGCATGATCAAAACCGTTATTCTTCTCATAAATCACCCCGTACAGGAACGACTTTATGATATTCAACTCCCACTCACACAGCAGGTAATCTGGCATGCCGTAGTATTTTTTCCCACCTTCGTTTTGACTGGATCACGCAATAACGATCGATCCGCTCGTTATACCGGGCTCCATTTCGTCCGGTAGCGAACCACTTGTCCCACTAGAACCAGCGCCAATAAGACCCCACCCAGGTCTGCCAGCCAGTCCATGATACTGGCCGTGCGCCCCACCAGCGGCTGGGTACATTCATCCAGCGCCCCGATTGTCAACACTACCGCCAAAACCAGCAGCCAGCTTTTAAAATTCACCTTGCCCCGAACCGCAACCGCGGCCAGCGCCAGTGCGGCAATCAGCCCATAGGCCCCGACATGCAGCAGCTTGTCCCAGCCCAGCAGGCAGGGCAGCTTTTCATCTATCACTGCCTGCGGAATGTGGGTTGCCACCAGCACCGCCAGAGTAAAGAAAGCGGCGGTTAGTACTCTTTTGAGATTCACTTCAGATGGGATTTTGGTTTTCATTGCTGCTTTGTAACCGGATTCTCTTTCTTTACGATTGGCCACTATAGCGGCTCAAAAAATCATCGTAGGCCCGTCGAATCCCTTCGGTGAGCGAAACTTTCGGCTGCCAGCCCAAGGCAAAGATCCGGGAACTGTCCAGCAGTTTACGCGGTGTACCGTCGGGTTTACTGCTATCCCAGACAATCTCACCGGCAAACCCTACCACCTTGGCGACTGTTTCGGCCAGTTCTTTGATGGTCATATCCGAGCCAGAGCCAATATTGACCAGGGGCGGCTGGTCGGCAGCAGTAATAATCCTGTCATACGATGCCGCCTCCAGATTCAGCAGAAAGACACAGGCATCGGCCAGATCTTCATTGAACAAAAATTCCCGGAACGGGCTGCCGGTTCCCCAGAGGGTGACACTGTCGTTATGGCCTGCTTTGGCCTGGTGCATCTTGCGAATCATGGCAGGCAGGACATGAGAGTTCTGCAGGTCGTAGTTGTCACCCGGCCCGTACAAGTTGGTCGGCATCGCCGCAATGAAGCGGGTACCGTATTGACGATTGTATGACCAGCATTGTTCGATCCCACCGATCTTGGCCAGCGCGTAGGACCGGTTGGTCGGCTCCAGCGGGCCGGTTAACAGGTGCTCTTCCTTCATCGGCTGCGGGGCCAGCTTGGGATAGATGCAGGAGGATCCCAGAAACAGCAGCCTCTGAACCCCGGTCAGATAGGAACTGTGGATGATATGATTCTGGATCATCACATTTTCATAGTAGAACTGGGCCGGATAGGTATTATTGGCAACGATCCCGCCGACCTTGGCGGCCGCCTGAAACACAAACTCAGGTTGTTCTTTCTGGAAAAACTCGAGTGTCTGCTGCTGCTGCATCAGGTCTAGACCGGGATAATCGGCGGTCAAAATATTGCTATATCCCAGGGACCGGAGTTTACGCGTGATCGCCGAGCCGACCAGTCCGGTATGGCCGGCAACGTATATTTTTGAATTTTTGTTCATAGTTTCAAGTATCTATTTTGTGTAATCTTGCATTTTTTCAGTTTAAAGTTTACGTATTTAGCTAAGGTTTATAGCAGGAGTGGATAGTTTTAACAACTAGCAACTGATTACTGATAACAAACAACTAGCAACTGATAACTGATTACTGATAACTAACAACTACTTTCATTCATTGTGCTCCGGCATTTGATAGCCAAGATGTTTGGATAGCAGTTCATGGCGGGCGCTGGCCAGATCGGCGGCGACCATCTCCTTGACCAGCTCTGGGAAGGTCACTTCCGGTTGCCAGCCCAACCTGGTCTTGGCCTTGGTCGGGTCACCCAGCAGAGTATCCACCTCTGCCGGACGGAAGTAGCGGGGATCGATCATGACCACCACCTTATCGTTCGGGTCGCGGCCGGAACAGACCTGCCCTTTGGCCACACCAATCTCATCGATCCCCTGGCCCCGCCATTCGATCTCGATCCCAACCTCCCGGAAGGCCATCTCAATAAACTCCCGCACCGAATGCTGCTCGCCGCTGGCGATGACAAAATCCTCCGGCTGATCCTGCTGGAGCATGAGCCACATCGCCTGGACATAGTCTCGTGCATGGCCCCAGTCACGCAGCGAGTTGATATTGCCCATATACAACTGCTTCTGCTGACCGGTGGCGATCCGCGCCACCCCGCGGGTGGTCTTGCGGGTGACGAAGGTTTCCCCACGCCGGGGCGATTCGTGGTTGAACAGGATGCCATTGCAGGCGTACATGCCGTAACTCTCGCGATAGTTCACCGTAATCCAGAACCCATAGATCTTGGCAGCGGCGTACGGGCTGCGCGGATAGAACGGGGTGGTTTCCTTCTGCGGAACCTCCTGTACCTTGCCATACAGTTCCGAGGTGGACGCCTGATAGATCCGGCAGCTCTTTTCCAGCCCGCAGGCCCGTACCGCCTCCAGCAGCCGCAGGGTCCCCAGCCCGTCCACATTACCGGTATAGTCCGGCAGCTCAAACGATACCTTCACATGACTCTGGGCCGCCAGATTATAAATCTCATCCGGCCGTATCTCCGCGATCAGCCGCGAGAGATTGGTTGCATCCGTCAGGTCAGCGTAATGCAGGAACAGCCGGACATCAGTCACATGCGGGTCCTGGTACAGATGATCGATCCGCTGGGTATTGAACGAGCTGCTCCGGCGAATCAGGCCATGCACTTCGTAACCTTTGGCCAGCAGCAGCTCCGCCAGATAGCTGCCGTCCTGACCGGTGATTCCACTAATGAGGGCTTTTGGGGGCATAGGAACTCCGAATTTAGAATTGAGAATAGGGAATTGAGAATGTAGAAATAAGTTATCAGTTTAAATTTAGTTATTGGTTATCAGTTATCAGTAGTCAGGAAGAAAATAGTCATCAGAAATCAGAAATTAAAAATCTGCCATCTGAAATCTGCATTCTAAATTCTCCATTCTGCATTTTCTTTTATTTTGTCTTGATGCTCAGAAAGTGCCAGCTGCTGAAGTTCCGCCGCAGAGGTAATTTTTCGCGCGGCAAGGGGTAGAGGCTGTGGGGCTACCGACTCAGAGAGAGGCTGATTTTGCGGCTCTGTCGGTTTGCTATGGAATACTCTCTTGACTCGCTGGCCGATGACTTTGGTCAGGAAGATCGGGCTGTCAAGGTTTCGCCGCCACATTCGTTTCGGTTCCAATACCAGTCGATAGGCCCATTCCATGCCGATTTTGCGAATCCAGGCCGGTGCCCACTTGACATTCCCGGAATGAAAGTCAAAAGCTGCCCCCACCCCGATCATGGCCGAAGCGGTGATTTTCCCGACATGCTCCGCCATCCATTTTTCTTGCTTGGGTGCTCCCAGGCCAACCCAGACAATATCCGGCCTGGTGGTATTGATCTCATCGATAATCGCCTGATTTTCCGTTTCCGATAGTTGACGGAACGGCGGGCAATAGATCCCCGCCACCTGCAGGCCGGGGTAATCGCGACCCAACTTCTCCGCCAGTTTTCCCGCTACACCTTCGGATCCGCCATAGAAGAAATGTCGATACCCTTTCTGCCGACCCCAGTCACAAAGTTTCAGCATCAGCATCGGTCCGGTCGCCCGCCCGTTATGTGAATAACCCAGCAGCCGGGCCGCCAGAATAATCCCCGTCCCGTCCGGCAGTATCATCCCGGCCTGCCGGGTCGCCTGCCCCATCTGCCGATCTCGATGACACAACAAAACACTGTGCGGATTAGTAATTGTTACATATTGCCGCTGACCTGTCTGCTTCCATTGGTCAATCGTTTCCAGCGCCGCATTATAGGCCACCAGATCAAACTTAACCTGCAGGATATCACGTTTATTTTGCTGCAATACTTCCACCATAGTAATCAAAGTCCTTTCCTCTCTTATCGTTTCGATCCGCCTGGTCCCAATTTCATTGCTTTCTTGTACATCGCCATCGACGTTCGTAGTATTTTTCTGATAAATAATTATGCAGGGCTTTTATTCTCTTCGTCGTCAAGAATTGTTTTCGTATCATATCCAATCAATGCTTCATGTTTTTTAATTTGATCATTATTGAATCGCTTGGCAATAACTTTAGCAGGCACGCCGCCCACAATAGAATACCGCGGCACATCCTGACTAACGACAGCCCCGGCGGCTACAATGGATCCTCTGCCAATCGTAACACCGGAAAGAACAATCGCGGCATGGCCAATCCAGACATCATCCTCGACTACCACCCTACCATTATCCCCACGTGGCGAATCCCAGATGGTTTTTCCTACAATATCATATCGATGGTCATCCCGCCCAACAATGGATACATTCATAGCAACGAGAATATCATTACCAAATTCCGCATCACAATACACAATGCAATCCGTTCCAAATTGCACCCGATCGCCTAACACAATATGCCTATGAGGTGACCACATCTGCACGGACCAGGGGATACGAACCATTCCATTACATTTAATCCATTGATATTTGAATTTTACTATTATGAAGGTGCGAATACTATTTGCCAATTCCCTTATTACACACATGAACTTACCACGCCCCGGCCTAATATTTGTATCGTATTTATTCATCATAGAATGATTGCAGGCCAAACTTTCATTAAATCTGCAGCAAGATTTTTAACGGCATATTTTTCTGTTTCAATTGCGGAATATTGTTTAATACAACTACTGTTTAGTTGTAAAGCTTTGATCATAGCGATTGAAACTTCTTCTGGATCCCGTGATCTAACAATATACCCATTAATACCATCTTTTATAATTGTATCCGCGCTACTGACATTCGTTGAAACAATTGGCATACCTGTTGCCAAAGCCTCCACTAAGGAAGTACACCATCCTTCTTTTTCTGAAGCTAACATAAATAAATCTGACGCCCGGAGATAATCCGCTACTAAGTCTTGGGGTATTCGACCAACCAAAAATACCTTCTTACTTAAATTCATTGTTTTAATTGCTTTTTCTATTTTTGGGCGATCTTCTCCATCACCCACAAAATATAACACGGAATTAGCGTTACTCTGCATATATTGCCTAAATGAGTCTAGCAGCAGTTTCCATCCTTTGGCCCAATGCAATCGTCCAGTTGTAACTATGATTATTCTATCCTGTGGTATATCCAACTTTTTTCGATGTGCTTTCTTATCACCCGGATAATAGGTGTCAGTATCGACCCTTGTAGGAAACTGCAGGATCTTCTTTTGTAACAGACACCCACTATTTCTTTTTCCTAATTCAGTTATGGCTCTCTGATCCGCTGCCGCCAAAACTACATCTGCCCTTGCTACTTTCGGTAAAAACCATTGATCAAATGCCCCGGCCAGGAACTTTGCCCATGGATATCTCGATATGGTTAATGGATTTTCTATCCCAGGGAAACGAAAACATGTACTATTCCAGCCCCAATCGTATACAGCCATTAATATTTCTGGGGCTTGGATAAAAGCATTTGTGATACTTTTAGACAAAATTTGGTGTTTAAATCTTTTTACCGCAATATACCCAGTAAATCTAGCTGGTACTAGAGGTTTGTTATTAATAATTTCCTTATGAGCAAAGGAAAAATAATCATACTTAAATCCATCGATCTCCTTTTTCCCCCATTTACCAATACAAGTGTTATCTGTCGTGATACCAACAAGAGCTATATTATTTCTGCAAGCCTTCATTAACTGTCTGACGAGCGTCAATTGACCTCCTGCAGGGAAATCAACGTAGTTACAACATTCTATAATCAAAAACATATGAATTATAAATACTGTTTAGATTTAACGGCTAGGCATGAAAAACCGGTACAAAAATATGTCATAAAATCCAATTGGTAAATAGTCCCGCTTAAAAATGAGCATATTAGATAAGATACAATTAATGAATAACTTGCCCCTTTGTTATGCGATGAGAAAAGGAATTTCATAAGTATAATAATAAAAATTATATATATAAACAGTCCTGTCAATCCAGAATTTATTAATAATTCAAGACAATCATTATGGCACCATATTCGGGGGCCATAGTTTTTTTCAATAATATCCATAGAACCATTCATTCCATACCCAAAAATTTGATTTATAATATCAGCATCTATCCATGATTTAAGTGCAATAGACCAGAAAATGTTTCTTCCGGAACCGCTTTCAAGTTGATCTCTTTGCCAACGCTGTAATATTCTGTCTTGACCGACAATAAGAATTATAAAATATATGAATATTACAAATAAAGAACTAATTTTTAAAAAATATAATACCTTTATTTTAAATGATGATCGATAACCAGTAAAAAGTGAAAGGAGAGCAAGAGCGCATATCCCGGACAGTAGAGCTGTTCTACTAAAAGTCAGAATGACCACTAAGATTAAAAAAAACGAAAGAATATATTTTATTAGTCCTGTCGTTTTAATCCATATAAATGGTAGAAGAATAGTAAGACTCTCAGCCACTCCTTTTCCTGAATAAAATAAGCCATAAACCGCCTCAACTTGCTGGTAATCACTTGGACTACTACGATAGTTACCTATTATGAAATATGATGTTGCTAAGGATATTAATATTATAATAGCAGAAAAAAACAAAGCATTTACCAACAAATTTATCCTTGCGGTATTTATTCTTATAAATAGAATCGTTGCATTTAGCATAATCAGCCACCATGCTATTTTTGCAAAATATAGCAACCCATCAATAATAGATTGGCTTCTTAAAGCGGATAAAAAAACAATTAAGCCCATAAAGATAGTTACCATAGTGAAAACCTGGTATTGTTTATCAGGTATTGTAGCCTTAATATGCCTAATGATGAAAAATACATATATCATACCAATGAATGCACGATACAATAGCCCCGCGCTTACAAAACTATTTTCCTTGGTGAAAGTAGTAAGTTGGTCAATCATCGCAGAGCATATAATCGACAAAAACCAAAATGTTTCCCATTTTAATAATCGGTTAATGATTGTTCTCGTATATTCATTCATTAAATATTATCTTAATATAAGAAAATACTTTATGTTTTTGTTAGCTCAATATAACAAACACTAGAATACTTACTTAAACTAGGTATAATATCAAGTAATCTAACATCTATATCATCCAATATTGAACATAGTTTTCTTCTAATTCCGGTAACTTGCGTTTCTTTTCGCGCAACTAGTTTGTTGAAAATACTAACAACATGAAAATGATCCAAGCGGATGCTGCCAAATAAATCTTTTAAAAAAGCCAGATCATGACGGGTCAACATGTGTTCACCCACTCGTTTGTGAAAATGGATATCAATAAAACGAAGAATATTTATAACCGGATTTAATGCCAATGGTTCCACAAAGACAGCTTTCCCTGTAGGCTTTAAAACCCTGGCCAATTCTTTGATTGCGTCCGGGTATTTAATAAGGTGATGTATGCAATCTTTACCTGTCACAATATCGAAGTAATTATCCTCATATGAAAGGTTTCTTGCATCCATCGCATCAAAACTAATCAAATTTGACACACCTGATCGTTCTGCTGATTCTCTCGCCAAAGTAATTGCATTTTGAGAAATATCAAATGCCCATACACGCTTGCCGTGTTGAGCTAACCACAAAGATAGTTGGCCAGTTCCACAAGCACAATCCAAGATCCTATGCGACTCAGTTTGAAGCAAGAACTCAAAAAGGGCTTTGTTCGGACGATAACGAAGATTTGTGCCTCCCTGTCTTAATGGAACTGATACACTATTTTCATATTTTGTACAATCCAGTTTATATGCTTTCTTCTTGGCATATATCTCATCCGAATATATTTTTTCTTTTTCTATGAAAAAATTATTTACGTCAGATTTCATTTAGATTCCTGTCTCAAGAGCCACATGAACATGCCTTAGTACTACAGCATTTTATATTTTAGTGCGCATTGCAGGGTCCGGATTCTAGATGACCAATTGCGCATTTTGAATTCTCATTTCACGTACCATCTTAATAATGCAATTTCTGTCTTTATTCCAAGTATATTTATTAATAAAACGTCTCAAAGGATCAAACCGCGAAAACATAGGATAAAAAGGCAAGCCCAACCGATACATAATATGTAAGTACTTCTTTCTAATCATTTGATCTTCTTGTACACTTACATTATACATGGTAGAAGTCTTAGACGTAGCATGCACGCGATATACAGAAAGATATTGGTCAATTATTTCCAGAGAGCAGGATTTTCGAATTCTCACAAATAAATCATAATCAAAAGAGTATTTCATTGATATGTCTAAACCCCCTACAGAGTCATATAAACTCTTTTTCCAAAAAGTTGACATCTGCGCTAACCCATGCCCCATCATAAGCATTTTCATTACAGCCCGCTCCAACGGCACATGAACTGAAAAGGCTTCACCAGAATTATTCAGTAAAATACATCTGCCGGATATTATGCCTGGCTGGTTCCTTAGAGTATAAGCGGCGGCTAATACATTGAGGGCATTTGGCAGTAAAATGTCATCCGAATTAAGCCATCCTACGATATCCCCGCTACACATAGCAAACCCCTTGAATATTGCATCGGCTTGGCCAGCGTCTTTTTTACTTGTCCAAAAGGTTAGATACTTGCGATATTTTTTTATGATTTCGACTGATCCGTCTTCGCTCCCACCATCCATAATAATATACTCTAAGTTTGGATAATTCTGACTTAGAACAGACCGAATTGTCTGCTCAAGAAACATAGCCTGATTGAATGACGGAGTAACAATAGACACTTTTGGACTATTCATGGTTCTATTTTTCTAATTCCAAAAACGCCTTATATAATTCATGAACATCATGATCATTCGATAGGCTAGCTCCATTTTCCATAAGTTTGTCGAAATCAATATTTAATGAATTCTCATGATAATTGTTTGTTATCACATGCTTACGGTTGTAGTTTTTTAATGTCTCAAATGTCAACTGATTTTGAGAACAATAGCACAGGATAGGTTTTGAAAAATTCATGTAATCATATGTCTTAGTACCTATTCTATGATCATTTAACGAGTTATTTGAATAATATATGAATACAATATCAGCCCTTCTCACCACATCTACAAATTGCTTATAGTTAAGATAATCATAAAAATAAACCCTATCACATTCAAATAACCTTTTCTGTAAACTGCCTACTAGTCCAAAAAAGTGAAAAACAACTCTTCTGTTATGTGATAATATTACTGATACAATATCCGCCATCTCTTTGGGATCTGCTTGGGTTGGAGTAACAGAACCTGTATACACAATATTGATCATGTTATCCAAATAATAATGGACCTTTTCTTTATGATCACAAGCAAGATCCCTTTCGTCTGAATCGTACCCCTGCTCAATAACCGTAAAATCGAGATCAAAGGTTTTCCCTATCTTCTCTGCAAGCCCACTGGTCAATGCGATCCTATAGTCTGAAGCTTTCAAACTCTTACTCAGCAACCATCGATCAAAAAACCAGTACAAATAGTTGGTCATTCCTAAACCCTTGTAGTAATATGCTTCCATATAGAATAAAAATCGAAAATCAATAAGTACTTTGTTTTTTTTTGATAATAGTTTGATTATTATTGGCAATAAAAGTAACGAATAAGGTCTCATTGTACAATATATATACTCATACTCACCGAGCATTCTTCTCTTACTTATCAAATAAGATAAGACTCTAAACAGATAGAGAAAATGCCAATCAAGCCTAAATATCGAAGATATGATTTTAAATATTTTATTTTTCGGCTTATAATTATCACTTGCGAATCTTGTTATGTTCAGAAGTTCACAATCAATATCTTCATAGCGCCAATAATCATCCATAGGGCACCCTGGATTCGAAGTGGTTATAACCTCAACCTTAACTCCATTTTGTGTGAGCACCTTGGCTATCTTTTGAACCCTTCTCACTTCGTTCGATCTAGCGGGAGGGAACCTATATGTGATCATCAATATTCTTGGCATTTCGTCTTGATCACCTATGGGTGGACCTGCCACGTTTTCAACGTACTGATTACAAGTAACATTATTGATTTTCTTGTCTTATGAATATCGCATCGGCTTGGAGAATACCACCATCAAGCGGACTTCTCATTTGGGATAGGTTACCCATATACCTAAATCCCATATTTGACAAAAGTTCAAAGATATTTTTGAAAAGCGGTTGGTCATCATATAATCTTTCAAATGTTGTCTCTACAATAAGCACCTTACTTTGCAAAATCACAGTATGGCCCCCTCTGATTACCTTGTCCTCATAACCTTGCACGTCAATTTTTATAAGTAGATTGCCATCAAGATTCAAATCTCCAGCAATTGTGTCAAGGCGCCTGATTCTAATTCTCTCCAAGTGCGTTTTGGCTGTATAGGGATACGCATGTACATGAAGATCTGCCATTGGCAATAAAGAAGAGCTTGCCGTGTAATCATTCACATGCATCTCCATCTCAGAATCTGTTTCACCAAGTGCGTAATTAAATGCTCGAAATGTTGGTACTTTCCTCATATTAGTCATCAAACTTAGATAACATTTTTCAATCGGTTCGAATGATAATATAGCCGCTGCAGGTAAAACCTTATGAATCATCTGTGCAAATTGACCAACATTTGCTCCTATATCTAGAACGCACGCAATATTGTGCTTCGTCAACCAAGCATAATTATCATCGACAGGATTCACTCTTCTGATATCAAGACCAAAAACCCGACACACGGCTTTTATAAGGTTCTTTACATTTTTAGGCATGCTTATGTCCCTCTGTTATGCTCCATTTTCTCTATACTGCGTAAATACAATACCATTAAAGGCTACATGAATAGTACTGATCCTCCGCATATTATTTATTAACTAGGCTACAGGATCTTTGTTGTTGTATAACAACAGTCATATTGCATTTTAGATCTCTTAGATATAGATACAAAAACAATAATGACCCCAGAACATATGATGCTGTCGATGCAATAGCAGAACCCTTTGCGCCATAATCGGGCACAAGAACAACATTTAATAAAATATTGATAACTAATGCACAAAAGAACGCATTTAGAGCAAATAAAGGTTTCCCTCTTCCTGCTAAATCTGCATTCAATACTTTGAAAACAACCATTGCCACGATCCCAGGGAGCATCAGACGGATAATAGGCACGCTAGGCAAATACTCCTGCCCAAATACGATTCGTACAAAGAACGGGCAGATAATAGCAATAATTACTGCACCAACAGAGCAAAGCAACAGATTGTACTTCATGATCCGGATGCTTTTAAGAGAAAATGATCTTGAGTCTATTGACGCAGCACTATGTGAAAATACAACCATACCGACTGCCGAGGGGATAATCCAGAGTAGCTCGGCCAGTCTCACACCGATACTGAAATATCCGATTTGCGTATTGTCAACATAGTGCTGTAAAATTAGAATATTAATGCGATAATTTAACGAAATCACGAATAATGCTATCGCATACTTAATGCCTTGCCGCAAAAGAGAAGATATCAAATGATAATTAAATGTCGGACTGAAGCGAATCTGACAGTCTTTTCGCAACCAGTATAGCATTAGAACTCCGGGAACCAGAAGGGACAATGCCTCCATTCCCAAAGCACCCATTACACTCAATTTAAATAGGACAACCAAAATTAGTACCAGTAATAATCTCGAAATAGTATAAAAGCCCTCACCAATGTTTATTCGTCGAACCCACTTATTGCCAAGAGCTATTCCATCGGCGTATTTATTGATCATGCTTACTGGTACTATTCCTGCAGCAAACACACAAAATACTATGCCATAATTTGTCAACCCCTGGAAGTAATAGATAATGAGCGTTATCACAAATGATGCTATAGAAGTAAAGAGCCACAATGTAACGATTACACCTGAAAGATCTTCCACTTTCACCTTTTTCTGTCCCACATAATAAGCGATAGATTGCCGAACACCCAATTCCGACAAAGATGCCAGAGTGAATGGAACAGCCACAAAAGAAGCTAGTAACCCCATTCCTTCGGGACGTAGATATCTCGCAAGAAATATTGACGCCGCAAAACCTAATATTACGCGAAAAATGCGGACTGATGTCGTCGTTAAAATATCTCTTTTTATAGACATGGCTTTTGTATGCTGGAAATAAGCTTTGCTGGAATGCCAGCAATCATGCTGTTTTCGGGAAAAGAATGCATAACGACAGCATTAGCCCCGATTGCGGAATTGCTTCCAATTGTAACCGGGCCAATGATTTTAGCGCCAGTAAATATTGTTACATGGTTACCAATTTCAGGGTATCTTGAATTAACATCTTTATTCGGATCCTCTGAAATCAGCTTTTTGGCACCTATTGTTACTCCATTATAAATAGTTACATTGTTACCAATTATTACTCCTACTCCAATAACAATATCATGCGGATGTGTAACTAGTAATCCATAACCAATTTCATGCTTTGTATTGATTTCAACTCCGGGGCTTTTAGATAACCTATATATTATCATGTTAGACAAAAAGTTACGAATAGAACGTGGTAACATAGATGATCGAAAATATACTGAAATCCTATATTTCACAACCACTTTATAAGGAAGAGAGAAAAAAAAACGATAAAGCATTGTACGAAAAGAAACTCTTATACCTCGAAATTTATCGTCAATTGTAAAACACTCAATAAATTTCAAAATATATCCCCATTTATTGGTAATATAACACCGCTATGATCTACTAACATGACTTCACTTACAAGACTAATACCAATTTTAGCTTTGACTAAATTGATTGTGTGAGTAATAATATTCAAAACATCTTTTGCCTTTGCCATACCTTTGTTTACTATAAAATTAGCATGTTTAACTGATATCTCTGCATCACCCATTCGATACCCTTTTAGTCCAAGTTCTTCGATAATTTTGCCTGGTGCACCAATGGTTTTATATAACTCTGGTGTACTTTTAAAAACCGATCCACAGTTCGGTAATCGCCTGGGGAATTTATTACGGCGACTTCGCAATATCTCTATCATTTCAGTATGTATTTTTCTTTTATCATTAATCTGCAATTTTAGGCAGACCTCGACAATAATCATATTTTCATCCAAAAAACGGCTATGCCGATACTCAAATCCACATTCGTCTTTTTTATATGTTGCTATATCCCCACTAGGTTGTATTACCCTTACCCATTTGGTAACGCTACTTATATTCTTTTGCTGGCTGCCACCATTCATAGCAGTTAATCCACCAAGATTACCAGGAATACCGATAGTATGTTCTAGACCAGATAATCCATATTCTCCAGCTATATGAGCCAGTTTTGGGACAAACAGTCCACTCTGTACCACAATGGTATTATCAATGATTTCATAGTTTGACCATTGCCGATCCAGTTTGATAACAATTCCGCACACTCCTTCATCACAAAAAAGAAGATTTGAACCTTTGCCAATAACAATATGTGGTATTTCCATGAGATACACGAATTTAGTTAGTAAAATCAGTTGTTCAATGGTCTTAGGATATACGATAAAATCTGCCGGACCACCTATCCGCCAGGTAGAATGATTTCTGAGTAATTCATTCTTTTGGTATATGATATTATTTCTGATTAAGTAAGATTCGATTAGTTCAGAATTAAACATTTTCAATCTATCACTTCAATATCAGCGCCCAATTGGCTCAATCGGCCGGCTACATCCTCGTAACCCCGGCCGATTTGATAGCAGTTATCAATCATGGTGATCCCCTCGGCTTTCAATGCTGATATGAGTAAGGCAGCACCACACCTTAAATCAAGAGCTTTTACCTTATTACCTTTGAGTCGATTGGGGCCTGTAATGATGGCAGAGTTTCCATAATTATCAATCTGGACACCAAGCTTTTTCAATTCGCCCACATAAGCGAAACGCTCCGTAAACCGCTGATCTGTAATCGTACTTTCACCGTGGCACTGACTGGCTAATGCCGAGAATATCGGCTGTAAATCGGAATTCACAGCTGGGTAAGGCCCAGTAAACAGATCAAATGGTTTTAGCTTATTATTTTTTGCTGTAGCATAGACATTGCCACCCCATTCAAACACATCCACTCCCGACTGACGCAATATCATCACATCCTGTTGTACATGCGTGAGCGAAAAATCCTTTATGCAGATTTCGCCACCTGTTAATACACCCCCTATCAAATAGGTCAAGGCTTCATCCCAACCCGACATAATCCGATATTGACATCCCTTTAATTCTTTAACACCAACCACCTCAACTACCCGGTTACGAACACTGACTTGTCCCCCCATGGCATTTATCATATTGCCCAAGTCTTCCACTTCCGGGCGAGTATTGGCATTAAATATTCGTGTTCTGCCTTCTGCAAAACAGGCTGCGATCATAATATTTTCGGTACCACTAGTGGTTGGCAGATAGAAATCAATATCTACCCCAATTAACCTATCGGCTTTTACCTCAATAGCTGTATCGGTTTCAGTAATTGTTGCTCCTAATTTTTGCAACCCTTTCAAATGCAGGTCATATTTCCTGTCTCCCAAGTTGCAACCACCTGGTTTCGATATTTTAGCATAACCGTATTTTCCAGCAAATAAACCTAGAAATAACAATGAACTGCGTATTTTACTGGCCACCTCTTCGGGTATCGATGTTGCTGGTTTTGTAGTAGGTTGCATAACTACTGTCCCATTATTAATATCCAACTGATAACCAACGCTTGTTAGTGCTTCAAACACCTGTCGAACGTCATTCAACTGATCTGGAACATTGGATAAAATAACTGTCTGATTAGCCGCCGCAGCCGCGATCAAAATCGGCAAAGTCGCATTTTTCGCACCCCGCACTATAACTTCACCATTGAGTTCAACTGGACCATTTATAATAATTTTATTCATTTAAATCTCTTAATTCTGGATGCATTTTCCACTCATCATTATTTATTCGTATTATTCTTATTTCTCAAATCTGATAAAACTCCAGATACCATTTAACGAACCGGTCAAGCCCGGTTTTGATTGGAGTGTTGGGATGGTAGTCCAGGTCCTCGACTAGATTATCAATATTGACCCAGGTCGCCGGGATATAACCCGGCTTTGCTTCCGCATGAAGGGATTGTACAACTGCTTCATAATCTCCATTACGGTGGGGTTGGTCGTGCCGAAGATTACCCGGCCCGGCTTAAGGAAATCTTCCACGGCGGATCCTTCTTTAAGAAATTCCGGATTGCTGACATAATCGAGAAAGGATGGGAGGTATTAGCGACTATAATGTCCGCCACTTTTCTGTGGGTGCTAACAGGAACCGTGCTTTTGGTAACCACGATCCGATAGCTATCCATGCTTCGGGCGATTTCTTTTGCCACCGCAAGTATAGCGGAAATATCCGCCGAGCCGTCGGGAGCAGACGGTGTACCAACGGCCAGGAAAATAACCAGCGAATTGCTGACCGCTTCTTTCAGATCGGTGGTGAAGGTAAGCCGTCCGGCAGAAACATTGTTTTTACGATTTCCGTCAGGCCCGATTCATATATTGGAATGATTCCTTGATTAAGATCATCAATTTTTATCTGGCCCTGGTCCACACAGATGACGTGGTTTCCTACTTCCGCCAGACATCCAGCTGCGACCAGCCCGACATACCCTACACCAACAATCGATAATCGCATAAATTTCTCCGTTCATAGATAATGGATTTGAAGAAACCGGCAGGTCCGTCGGGGCGTGTTCGCCTGCGGAGGCGAACCGGTTTTTGTGCCGCAACCGCTGGGCGGTATCGGCCACACCGACCGGCCGATAGACATTAGGCCTAAGTCCATTCCTAAAGGTATTTACCTTAAATCACTTCGGAAATGACCGCGTGGGCAATTGTGAGACGGCTTCTGGGCCCTTTCCCTACAGCAAGATCACAAACTTCCAATCATCACATCGTCAAAATAACTGCCCTGATTCCCCCAGGTATACAATGCAATACTGCCGGAA
>CAZOMV010000013.1:0-46298 GCA_964580995.1 uncultured Pirellulales bacterium | reverse complement strand
GCCGGCATAATCCCCGTCAGCAAAATTATCATTCAGCGAATCGGCATCGGTCACGATCACCTCCACCGTGTCCGTGGCGGTGTCTTGGCCATCCGAAACCTCGACGGTCAAGGTGAAGGTCTGCACGCTGCTCACGTCCGGCGGCGTATAAATTGGATTCGCTCTCATCGGGTCATCGAAACTGCCCTCACCCGTTGCGACGATCCAATTATAGGTCAACGGGCCAGGCCCAGAATCAAGATCGCTGGCGACGATCTGCAACTGGCTGGTCTGGTCGTCCCTTATCATCGCAGGGGTCGCCGTAACCGAGGAAATCGTCGGCGGAAAATTAACGCTGGACAACGATTCAACCCATATATCGTCAAAATAACTGCCCTGATTCCCCCAGGTATACAATGCAATACTGCCGGAAATTAGAGTACTGTCCGTGGCCGACAGAATCGACGAGCCGTCAATAGAGACCTGCAGCAACGGACCCTGCGCCAGGATCCGGAGTTGATACGTCTGTCCGATGGTATAAGGAACCGAGTCCTCGGCCAGCAGGCTAAAGACTCCACCGGCTTTCTTGACCAGACGACGATAATTGTGGGACTTGTCCCAACTGAACCGATAGTAGTTGTCGCGGTCCTGATAGCGAAACATTACCCCGATGCCGTCGTCGTCCTGGGAACGGATGGTCAGATCTACCTGATAGCTCGTCCAGCTCCTACCGCCGGCGTAATAGGCATACGTACCGGACTTGGCAAGTTCGGCAGCGTCCGTCAAACCGCCGTTAATATTCGAGTTCTGGACCATTACCCCCGAAACCACCGACCAGGCTGAAGGAGCGTAATAAGTACCTTCATCGACTATCGTCCAGCCGGCATAATCCCCGTCAGCAAAATTATCATTCAGCGAATCGGCATCGGTCACGGTCACCTCCACCGTGTCCGTGGCGGTGTCTTGCCCATCCCAGACCTCGACGGTCAGGGTGAAAGTTTGTGTGCTGCTCACGTCCGGCGGAGTATAAATCGGATTCGCTATAGTTGGGTCATCGAGACTGCCCTCGCCGGCTGCGACGATCCAATGGTAGGTCAAGGGGGCAGGCCCGGAATCCGGATCGCTGGCGACGACCTCCAGCTGGCTGGTCTGGTCATCCCTAATCGTCGAGGAAGTCGCCATCACCGAGGAAATTGTCGGCGGTAAAATGAAAAGCGGCTCAACCGATACGTTATCAAAACAGCTGCCCTTATTCCCCCAGGAGTACAACGCAATACTGCCGGAGAGGAGGAGATCGCTATCGGTGACCGAGAATAGCCGCACGCCATCGATCCAAACCTCCAGCAGCGGACCCTGTGCTAGGATCCGGAGTTGATACGTCTGTCCGATGATATAAGGGATCGAGTCGGCAGGCAGCAGGCTAAAGACTCCACCGGCTTTCTTGACCAGACCCAGTAACTTACGATGCCCATCCCTGCTGAATCGGGACAAGATGTGGCTGTCCTGAGTGCGGAACACCCCGCCGCTGCCGTCGTCGTCCTGGGAACGGATGGTTAGATCCACCGGATCGTTCGTCCAGCTCCGACCGCCGGAATAATAAGCATACGTGCCGGGCATGGCAAGTTCGGCAGGGGCTCCCAAACCGCTAAAAATCTCTGAAGTCTCAACCATTGCCCCTGAAGTTGCCGACCAGGCCGAAGGAGCCCGAATAGTACCTTCATCGACTATCGTCCAGCCGGCATAATTGCCGTCATCAAAATTATCGTAGAGTAGACTCGGCGAATCGGCATCTGTCACAGTCACCTCCACCGTGTCCGTGGTGGTATCTTCCCCATCCCATACCTCGACGGTCAGAGTGAATGTCTGCATACTGCTCACATCCGGCGGCGTATAAATCGGATTCGCTTTAGTTGGGTCTTCGAGACTGCCCTCGCCCGCTGTGACTATCCAATGGTAGGCCAACGGGCCGGGCCCGGAATCCGGATCGCTGGCGACGACCTGCAGCCGGCTGGTCTGGTCGTCCCTCATCGTCGCAGGGGTTGCCGTGACCGAGGAAATCGTCGGCGGAAAGTTAACACTGGACAACGGTTCAACCAATACCTCGTCAAAATAGCTGTTCTGATTAGCCCAGGAGTACAAGGCAATACTGCCGGAGAGGAGAGAACTGTCCATAGCCGATAGAATCGACGAGCCGTCAATAGAGACCTCCAGGTACGGACCCTGCGCCCGGATCCGGAGTTGATATGTCTGTCCGGTTGTATAAATAACCGAGCCCTCGGCCAGCAGACTAAAGACTCCGCCTGCTTTCTTTAACAGTTGACAACATGCACGCTGCTGGTCCCAGCTAAACTGGTAGTAATTGTTGCGGTCCTGATAGCGGAACATCACCCCGATGCCATCGTTGTCCGTGGAACAGATGGCCAGATCCACCTGATAGTTCGTCCAGCTCATACCGCCGGAATAATAGGCATACGTACCGGGCTTGGCAAAGCCGACAACATCCGTGAAAATATTTGATGTCTGGACCATCGTCCCTGAAGCCGCCGACCACACCGAAGGACCGGAATTAATGCCTTCATCGACTATCGTCCAGCCGGTATAATTGCCGTCATTAAAATTATCGATTAAAAGCAGACTCTGCGGATCGTAATCCGTAGAAAAGCTCCAGATGTCGCCGTAGGTTATTTTTCCAGAGGAATCCTGCTCGTCGATCACCCAGTAATAAGTCGTATGGAAATCCAGCATATCCGGATCATATACGGCACTAGGCTGGTTGCCACGATATTCAGGGGAGGCAGGGGTGGCGTTACTCACTGCGGTATAGTCAGTGCCAAGATAGATGTCGTGGCTGACAGCGCTAGCACCGGGGGTCCAGCTAAGATCTGCATTTACATCCACATTGGCTGCCTCATCAGCCGGATTCGGAATACTGGCCTTGGGCGAGCCGGTCGTAAAGCTCCATACCGGGCCGAGCGTTGTTCCGGCAGCATCGGTAACCGTTATATACCACTCGTATCGGGTTTCGAAAGAACGTTCCGGCCAAGTCAAAGAGGTAATCGTACCGTTGGTCACATTGTTTTGTGTTCCGATGGGAGTGAAGGAATTTCCGGTCATGGGGAAATCAAACGTGAACTGGCTGTTCGAATCTCCTTCGTATACCTTGAGCGAGGTTGAATAGGTATTCACATAAACCTTGTCCTCGTCCGACTCGAAACGCAACAATCGCAGCCAACCGTTGCCGCCGTTTGGCCGAAGCTGGTAATCGGCCACGATTTCGGTAACCGTGTGTCCATCGATGGCGGTCTTGCTACGCATGAACTCACCGTCATAATGGGCGCACAGGACCATAAAGACATTCGAGCTGGGAGCGATCAGATTGTTCCAGATGTATTGTGTACTACCGTACATACCTACGTAATTGCCGCTGGTGTCGATATAGGAATGAACGGTCACAATGGCCTTCCGATTAGCATACGTCGAGAGAACCGTCTGTGCCCAAGCGATCGTGGCCGTGCCCGGCGTGTCCTCCAAGTGTACAATCACATAATCATCACCGCAGGCGGAGAACAGCTGGTAACTGTTGTTGTTCCCATTCTCTGGGAAATTCCCGCCATACCAGATCTGTCCCTGATAGCGATTACAGGGGAAGGTCCGGTTGTAATACGTGCTATCCGATGGATAGTCCGGATAGGTCCCGGTTACGGTAGTCAGCTTGTCATGATTACCGGGCAGGAGTCCGTAGGGAACCACTCCATCCAGCAGGCTCATGCTGTTGTTCACGCTGGTCCATTGACTCGTGTTGTTCCAGTTATTGACGATGTCGCCCCCGTGTGTCACAAAAACGATATTTTCGGACACGACGTTATTGACAATCCATTGCGTCTGAGTCGTGAATATCTGCTGATAAGTCCCGTTCAAAACGTAATTTTGAGTATCCGGTAGCATTACAATTGTAAAGGAAGGACTCTGGCGTCCGAAGAAGGTCACGTTCAGCGGATCGCCTGTGTTGTCGGGGTCATATACCTTCGCCTCAAGGACCGGTGATACCGATACATTGACTGCGTCATAGGCTGGATTGACCAGCTGAATCGGAACCTCGCGGTCCACAACGTCAAACAGTTCCGTATTGTCCATCACGCCGGAAATCAGTTCCGCATTCATGCCCCAGGCAAAAACTCTGATGTTGGTGGCAGTGTGGGTACCGGAACTCCAGGTAACAGATGGGAGTACGCCTGCTCCGTTGTTGGCGGTTACCGTTAGCCCCCCGGTTTCATGGTCGGCTGCCACCAGGATCAGAAAATCGGTTTCGTTTCTGGCTTTGGCCCAATCAATCGCCACCTGGACGGCATGGGAAAACTCAACTACTTCCTTGACGGCTTGAGGGAGCAAGTTGGAGTGGCAAGCTACATCGATCAGTCCCCCTTCCACCATAAGAAAAAATCCGTCAGGGTCATTGTCAAGAATATCAACCGCTGTGGCTGTCATTTCAGACAGACTGGGTGCTAATCCCATACCAACGTATTCGTAGGGCATATAGTGGGCAGCGAATTGCCCGGAAACCTGGGTCACAAGATTGATATCTAGAGCCGCCATTGTGGACCAATCCGTAACCACGGTATAACCAGCATTTGCCGCTCCGGTCATATCGGAGGCGCCCCCGCCGAATAGAACATTGGGTCTGGTTTGCGTCAGGTAGTCGTTGGCTATGTATGCATAATTACTCCTGAGCGGTTCGTGAGCGCCAAAGGCAGCGGGAGTTGCATCCACCATATAGGAGGTCGTCACGATCCCCACCCTTTTACCAAGGGACTTCGACCATTCCAGCAGGGTTTCCAGTTCACTGCCATTGCCCGGGTACGCCATACTGATCACACCATTGTTGACTTTGAAACCGGTAGCCAGGGCCGTTCCTGCGGCGGCGGAGTCTGTTACAGCATTGTCGGCGGAATAGGTGGTCAGATATCCCTGATCCAAAAAGGTTTCAAACGAGAGGGTCCCAGCCAATCCGTTGGCATACATTCCTCCGGCCTTGATCTGTTCCGGACCCATGCCATCGCCGATAAAGAAAAACACATATTTCGGTCCTGCTTGCGTTAAGCTGGTCCAACCCATCAGAATAAATGGAACCAACCAGAGAGCTCTCTGCAAACAAGTAGCTTTCAACTGGGAGTTCCCTTTTTGCCAATAGTTTTGCATGTCAATATTTCACCGAAGGCAATATCGATCTGAACAGCTTTGCCTTATGCAGTATTTCGCACATCAAGACAAGCACAAAGTGGTCCGTATAATCGTTAGCATAAATCAAAGTTTGATAATATTTCATCACATTCTTTTTCAGACAATCCAGAATTAGAAATACGAGATCAGAACTCAGAAAATAGAATGTAGAATTAAATTCTCAATTCTCCACTTCTAATTTTCTTGTTTCTGCATTTTGCATTCTCAATTCTACTTTTTTTCCAATTCTGCCTTCTGCCCTCTGACCACCGATATCCTTTAAACTGGCAATTGGGTGTTCATCGATCAGGCGGGCGAAGAGCTTCATGCGATGGCTGGCAAATTCCAGCGACCCGTTGGCCGGTATCGCCAGCATCAGCCGCAGGGATGGGCCGCTCCGCCGCTGGCGGACAGGCAGTTCCATACCGAGCAGGTCCGCCAAGGGGTCGAGCTTCAGGTCATGTTGCTGGTCAGGATGTTGGTCGGGTTTCTGGTCGGGGTGCTGGTCGGGATTGCGCCAGACCAGGGTCCGGTCGGTACCGCTGCGGCTCTGGAACGAGATCGAGATCCAGGTCAGATCGAGCTGCGTGGCGGCGGCACAGGCGGCCAGCCACCATTGGTCAAAGGTATGAACATTGCGCATCAGCAGTAAGGCATCTTCGAACTGGCGATGCTGCTGATTATGGTTTCGGGTCTGTTTCAGGTTGGTTTTCAAGCGGACCAGGGTCTCACGCAGCCGGACGGCACCGATCACCCGAAAGACCAGGACCAGCAGCAGTGTCACGCAGATCAGGACCACCACCTTGCCGCTATCGCGGGCCAACATCATGAACATCCCCAGTGCAGTGATCAGCAGGGTAACGGTATAGAGGAAGAGTACCACATGCCGCTGCTGCAGGCCCATATCGATCAGTCGATGATGAATATGACTGCGATCGGGTGAAAAAATACTCCGCCGTTCCAACAGCCGCCGCAGCATGCTGAAGAGGGTATCGAAGATCGGGATCCCCAGGGCCAGGAAGGGCAGGGCCAGGCCGATCAGGGTCGAGGCCTTGTGGGCGCACATCACACTGGCGGCGGCGAGCATGAAGCCCAGGAACATACTGCCGCTATCGCCCATGAAGAGGCGGGCGGGGTTAAAATTAAAGGCCAGGAAGCCGATCAGACTACCCAGCAGGGCCAGCATCAGCACCGCCATCACTACCTGGCCGGACAGTACGGCCAGCAGGGCGATCACCCCGCAGGTAATAGTGGCGATACCCGCGGCCAGGCCGTCCAGCCCGTCGATGAAGTTCACCGCGTTGGTGATCCCGACGATCCAGAGGACCGTCAGCGGCCAGGAGAGCGGGCCGAACTCGATGGTAAACCAATCGGCGACCTGGATCGATTCGATCCGGATCCCGTACCCGCAGACCAGCAGGGCGGCCAGAATCTGGACGATGAATTTCGTCCGGGCTCGCAGGCGGCACAGATCGTCTGCGAAGCCCATCAGAAAGACCAGGATTCCGGCGGCCAGCAGGGCGAGCACCTGGGATTGAATCGCCTGAAAGGCAACGCCGATGGTATTGTTGAGCAGCAGGGCCGGGATGGTCAGGGCCATCATGGCCAGAAAGATGGCTACTCCGCCAATTCGCGGCACGGCTTGGGCATGGATCTTGCGGGCGTGCAGGTCATCGTAGATATTCAGGGCACGAGCCACGAAGATGACCAGCGGTGTGAAGGCCAGCGACAATAGCAGCGAACCACAAAAAATAAATAAATAGGTTTGCATGGGAGAACAGATCTCAGATTTCAGAAATCAGAGGTCAGAATTCAGAAGTCAGATTGTTTGAGTTCTGACTTTCTGATTACTGATCTCCGAGTTCGGATTACTGCTTTTCTCTCGTTTTCCTTATATACGTTGACAGCATTCGCTTAATTTCAACAACAGATTCATTTGCTGATGCATACTGATCGTTGTCAAGATAATGAAGGTCACGGGTTAGTAGCAAGAGGTATTCGACTTCACTAGTTGATCCCATGGCTATTTCAAGAAATCAAACCAACTCCGGGATAGTATTTCGACCGCAACCTTCCGCAATGTTCGTTGGGATAGAAGAGCAGGCTCGTCTTAACTGACTGGTGAGAGCATATAATTCATGCTGGGGAAAAGATTCTGTCAGTTTATAGATACGCAAAGTTAAATCATGCGACTTATGCCATACTTGTAATTCTCTAAACGGTTTCATAGGGAGTAGAGTTCAGAAGTCAGATTGTCAGAAATCAGAAGTAATTAAGATTTCAGGTATCAGATTGTCAGAGATCAGAGGTAATTAAGACTACAGATTGTCAGAATTCAGATTCTCATAGTGTATTTCTGATCACTGACTGTCTGACTTTCTGATTTCTTTCGGACCTCCGCGCGCACTCCGTCCCCGTCGGTTGACCGACTGGGTTTTGGACTGCCGGTGGTGAGAGACTTAGCTCTAGTTGCCTTTCACCGACAGCTCTTCTATCAGTTTTTTGGCGGCCGTTAATTGCGGCCGCAAGCGCAGGCAGATCCGTGCTTCGTGGATCGCCTCGTCCATCTGGTTCAGTTCGACCAGGGTCTGGGCCATCGCCAGCCGCCACTGCACCTGGCTATACTCCAGATCCAAAGCCCGCCGGAAACACTCGGCGGCCATGGTAAAATCTTTTTCCTTGAGACACAGGTAGCCCAGGGCCGCCAGAACTCCGGCCGGTGCGTCCGGCTGGGCGCATTTTTCCTGCAGGATGCGGGTTATCTCCGTGCGGGCCTGCCCGGCCATCTGCTGGTTCTCATCCATCTGGCTCAGTTGGCCGGCCACGTAACCGAGCCGGCCATAGTCATTGCCGGCCAGCGATACCGCCAGGTCAGGCCGAGTGATCTGGTAGAGATAGACATCTACAACCGCGCGGAATAGTTGGCCATCCAACTCAACCGCACGGGTAAATTTGGCGATGGAGTCATCCAACTTACCTTCCTGGGCATCCAGCAGCCCGGCGGTAAAGCAGGTGGTGGCATCATAGGGGGCCAGCTGAAAGCCAGTACGGATATGCTCGGCCCCGAGCTGCGGTTTTTCCAGGATGAAATATTCCAACTGGCCGGCCACGCAGTAGGTAGGTCCGAAGGTGGGACAGAGGGGCCGGGCCTGGTGCAGTTCATTGACGATCTGATCGGTAAATTCCAGAGTCTGGGGGGTTAGTACCAGCATACCGGTATTGGGATCGGTGACCCGGCTGATCGACCGCCAGCGATAGACATTGAGCCAGTGACGATATTGAATATTAGCCGGGTCATATAGGCTGGCTGTCTGGGCCGAACTTAACAATTCCGTATAATCCTCGTTACTGCCGAGCCAGTCTTTTTCGATCATATCTTTTTCTTGCCGGAGTGTTTTTTGCCATTGACCTTCTGCACAGCGGGCGGCGTTGGCCTCCAGAAAGGCCCAGCCTACTATGAATGCCACCGCAATCAATACCGGTACCCACAGGCCATGGCGATGCGACCGACGGCGCGGCAGCAGGCTGGGATTAGCGGTCGGGTTGGTCGGGATTGTTGGGATTGTTGGGATTGTTGGGTTGGTCGGGTTGCTGCCGGAATCACCGGGATTCTCTGCCATTTGGGCCAGGACCACCAGCAGACCGCAGGAAATTGCCGTCAGACAGGCGTTGGCTGGCAGATGCTGCCCGAAATCGCTGAGGCTGTGGATCATGATCGCCAGTAGGCCGAAGCCCAGTCCGAAGGCGGCCGAGCGGATCGGCAGCCGGACGCTGCGAACGATACGCAAGTAACTGTGCCAGATGCCGGTGGCAAAGAGTATTACCATGATTAGTCCCCAAATCCCCATCTCTTCAGCGACCTGGGCATATTCGTTTTCCGCATGGGAGGCGAGGCTGGAAATGGTAGCGCGGTCGAACATGGGATAGACCACATCGTGAGTACCCAATCCGGTACCGGCCAGCGGGAACTTCGTCCAAGCGACGGCGATATTTTGAACAATCTGCCAGCGGCCCCCTTCAGCCTCGTGCAGGTCGCGGAGGGTGGCCAGTCGATTATAAACGGCATCGAAGCCGATATAGAGCACACAGATAAAGGAGAGCAGTGCCATCGTGGCGATAATCCAGCCGCGGCCCTGCAGGCTGCGTTTGAAGGCCAGAACTACCGCTGTAAAGCCGCCGGCGATCAGCATGGCGACCATGCCGCCGCGGGTCAGGGAGACAAACATACTGGCGGCCCCCAGGATAATCACGGCTACGCAGCACCACACCAGATGCAGCTGCGGATCGTTCAACCGGGTGGCTATCGTCAGGGGGTTTACTTCCCGGCCCTGGAAGATTTCGTGCAATTTTACCAGTAACAGGCCCAGGGCTGCGCCCAGGGATAGGTTAATGAACTGGCCGTAATGGCTGTGATTGATGAAAGTGCCGGAAAAGGCCTTGTCATAGGCGGGTACCACCCAGTAGATTTTCCCATTACCGAACAGGTTTTGGGCCAGGGCCAGCAGGGCGATCCCCCCGGCAATCAGGGTAATGGCGGTCAGCAGCCGCTTTATCTGTTCCGGCTGCCGATAGATATTTACCACCAGGATAAAAATGGCAGAAACTACCAGAATCAGTCTGAGATCATGGCCGGTCGCCCGCGGATAGAAACTCAGGGTCAGCCGCTGCAACCATTGCGCCCCATCCGGCAAGTCGGACAATAACCGGCTTTTCGTGGCCGCCGTCTGCGGGGAAAGAATCTCCACCCAGCCGGCCGGCAGGGGGTATAGCTGGATGACTGCCAGCAGGATAAACAGGGCGATGGGCAGGTACAGCCAACTCCAGACCAAGCTGGTTTGGGGGTCCCAGACCAGTTTGGCGGCAAATACCAGGGCCATGATACCGGTCAGGGCAATAATTACCTGTTCACTCCAGGCCTCTACTACTCCGAAGGCCAGCGGCATGAAAAGCAGTTGGATGATCAGCAATCCCTCAATCATTCGGTCAAACCAGTTGGTCGGGTTGGTCGGGTTGGTCGGTGGTAAGGTATCGAATATTGGCAGTTCAGTTTGCCTATCCATTCATTACCTCCACGTTCTGGTGATTTTCCTGGTTCATATTTTCGGGGGCGGGGGCCAGTATCCGCCGGGTATTTTCCACGCAGTGCCGCTGGGCGGCCGGTTCCCCCAGCCGCCGGGCGATGGCCCGCCAGGCATCGGTCAGGCGGGGCGGGCGATGTTCGATATTATGGGCATCACTGGCCACCAGGGCAGTGGGATTGGTTTCCAGAAAATGCCAGGCAGCCGCCTCGGCCCAGGCGCCACAATCTCCCAATAAACTGGCGGCGGTGATCTGCAGCAGCAGGCCCTTTTCCAGCCAGGGCTTCAGGAGGTAAGGGTACCGGACCAGATGCTCATGCCGCTCCGGATGAGTGAGAATGACGGTTAACGATTTTGCGAAAAGTTCCTCCAGCAAGTTCTCCAACGGAATTATAACATTGTGCGGCTGCTCCAGGAGTAAATATCTTCCCTGATCGGCCAGAGTCAGGATCTGGCCAGTACGTAATAAGGCTGGGATCCGTTCATCCACTCGTACATCTGCCCCCGGCAAGACCTGGAGTAGGATTTTTCGACGTGACAATTCCGCATTCAGCAGCAAAACCCCCTGACGGATCTCCTCCGCTGAATAACAGCTCTCGAAGGGGCCCAATTGATGCGGGGTGGCGACCACCACGGAAACCCCATCGGCTACCAAAGCCCGGCACAGGGCCAGCGCCTGTTCCAGGTTCGGCGGGCCATCATCCAGGCCCGGCAGACAATGGCAGTGGATATCGACCAACGGCGGTACGGCGGGTAGCCGCAGCGATCCGGGTGACTGATCCATTTTATTTCGAGAAAAGAACTTCACAGATTCGCGCCTTTCATGGTGTGATGCTCTTGATCCAACTGGGCAGTTACTTTGGGTTTTAAATCATTCGCAGGTCCCTGGTCGGTATGCTGATGGGAACGATGTCCATATCCATACCCATATCCATACCCGTAATGGCCATAGCCGCTGTAGTATCCATAACGGCCCTTATGGGAATGTACATCATTGACTATCACCCCCAGAACTTTGGAACCAACACTCCGAAGCCCTTCCAGCGCCTGCTCACTAGCCTTACGGGTGGATTTTTCCGCCCGCAGCACCAATAGGGTTATATCGCAAATAGCTCCGAGGATGCGGGCATCCGCTACGGGCATGACCGGCGGGGAGTCGAACAAGACCCGGTCGTATTCTCCGCTGAGTTTCTGGATCAATTGCAGGAAGGTGCGGCTGTTGAGTAGTTCGGAAGGATTGACAGGAACCGGCCCGCAACAGAGAATATCCAGATGCTCTACGCCTGTGGGACGGATTCCTTCCTGCGACGGAATCTGGCCGGCCAGTACATTCGACAAGCCCGGTTCCTGGGAAAGACCAAAAATAGTATGCTGCCTTGGTTTACGGAAATCCGCGTCCACGATCAAAGTACGCTGGCCGGCCTGGGCCATGGCGATCGCCAGGTTACTCACCAGCGTGGTTTTGCCGTCGCCTGGTACCGGTGAGGTAATCAACAAGGTTTTGGCCTCACCACCCGGCACTCCGAAGTATACCGCCGTACGTACGGTCTTGTAGGCTTCGGTAATGGGGGAGGTTGGTTTCTGGCTGACATACTGGCCGCGGGTGGCCGCGGTTTCTTTGCCCCGGATAGAAGGGATCGTACCCAGGACCGGAATTCCCAGCAGACTGGCTATTTCATCCGTAGAGTGCATCCGCTGATCTTTCCAATCCAGCAGCAGCGCCCCACCCACCCCCAGCATCAGACCCAGTACCAGGGCCATGGCCATGATCCGGCTTTTCTGGGGTTTGGCTGGTTTTATGGCGGGCCGGGCCACTTCCAATATAGTAATATTCAGGGCACCGACATCTTCGGTGACATTCAGTTCCTTGATGCGGTTGTCGATGATATCGCAGAGGTTCTCGATCCGACGCAGTTCCGACTGCAAAATGGTATATTGCGTAGCCTTGGTATTTAGCTCCATAGCCTCCGTATATTGTTGATCGTAGGATTTTTGCAGTTCGAGTTCCCGCTGCTGGGCCGACTGACAATTCTGGCTGATGACCTCCAGATAAGCCTGAATACTCTGCTTTTCCCGATCGGTCAGTTGCCGGGAGAGCAGGGCGATCTTGTCTTCCAGCATACGCATACCCGGATGGTCGTCAGTGATTGTCCCCCGCAGGCTCTGTAACCGCGACTCCAGTTGCTGGATCTGCATCCGCAACTGATTTTCCTGTGGATCGGGTGCCAGATACATATTCCCCACCGTCTGGAACTGTACCCTGGGCTGTATGAGGTTCGGATCTCCCATCAAGAGCTTTGTGGTCTCAAAAGCCGCCTTGGCATTGATGGTTTCGATCCGGGCGGTGGACAAGTTATCCTGCAATTGTGCCAAGCCCTGCAGGGCGATATTGCCTTTTTCATCTTCCAGAGCCAGAGCACTGTTTTCCTTGGTGAAATCGAGAACCTGCTGGTATTTAGCCGCTAATTCCTGGTCCCGTTTATCTTTTTCCTTCTGCAGGATCCGCAGAACCTCGGCGGCGGTACTGCGTTTGGTGGTGGCATGGTAGGTAATATAGGCATCGACCAGTTCATTCACGATTTGAGCCGCTTCCTGCGGATAAGGAGATGCCAGGGATACATTAATAATATCGTCCTTTTTACCGACGGTTGCCTCGATTTTTGTCTTCAGAAAACCCAGTCGGTTATCCACATTTTCAAAGGTTTTCAACCGCGTGATCTCTGGTTTTTCCAGGATACTGGAGAGGATGGAAGTGGAGGTGAGCAGCTCGCATTGGGTATAGAGGTAATTTTTGGACTGGGTCATCAGACCTTCCTGCTCAGAAATAATCTTAGGGCCGCTCTGCTCGACGTACAGTCGGGAGGTACTGACAAAGATCGGAGTGGCCTTACTTAGATAGATCAGACCGGCTATCAGGCTCAGGATCACCACTGCCAGGATTACCTTATACCGCCGTCCGACAATCTGCAGCAAGCTTTCCTGCGGCAACCGTTCCTGGGGGACCGCTTCCAAGGCGGCAGCGGGTTCGGGCATTAATTTTTCTCTTTCTAATCGGGTCATTTTTAACTTCCTAACAAGCTACCAAGCGATTAATCCCACAACGAGACATTGCCACCAATATTGAAATAAACCCGGAACATCTGGGCCATGAGCATACGGATATCGGTACGGGCATTATGCTCCGCAGAGATGACATCACCGGGATTAACCTGAATGCGGGCGGCATCGGTTAGCCCCTTACCTTTGGTATGGAAGGTGGCATCTACAATCTCGCCGTCGGCGGTCTGACGATAGACTCGTACATACTCGGGATCGGCAATCTCATTCACCCCCCCAGCAATCGCCAGGGCCTGCATCAGATTGTACTGGGCTCCCGGGGCAATGGGATAGGCACCCGGTTTATTCACCAGGCCAATTACGGCAAAGATTTGCGGATCCAGTTGTTCCACTTCCAGCATATCACCCGCCGCCAAAGATACATCTACAAAAGGTATATCTAATTGTTTAACCGGCAGGACCACCGGCTCGGTCTCCTCGGTATCCCCAGCATGGCGGATCCGAATCACCTTGGCACCCTCATCGACGACCCCGCCGGCTTTCATTAATAGTGTTACCAATGACATTTCATCAGTCCGCAAAGGATAGAGGCCCGGATTCTTCACTGCCCCTACAATCGAGACCGTTTGCGTCTGATATTCGTTGATTCGGATTACCACAGAAGGGAGAGATACTACATATTTGGGATAGTATAATTGAGCAATTTCAGATTCAATCTGAGATAGATCCTTTCCCCCCACCGGCTGGGGCCCGACAATCGGCAGATTAATGGTTCCCTCCTTACTAACCCGGCACAGATAGCCTTGCGTCTTTTCCGAATTCTCCACCGCTGTCAGTTCACTGGCCTGCAGTACGGCAGGCATAAAGAGTTCCAGTATATCACCGGCAACCACCCGATAGGAATCGATAGGCGGGTGGCTTTTGACCACCCGTTCCATGTCCACTTGGGGCCGCAAAGGGCCGGCCTTCTTGAACTCGATAATCTCTTCGGTGGAGGAAACCTTCTTCGACTGGCAGCCATTTCCGACTGACAGAGCGATACAACCAATTAGATAGACAAACAGAAACCTTCTACCGCGAAATGAAACGAGGTTCATTTACGCCTCCTTAAACTAATTCACCCTGCCGCCCATCCTAAAAGGCGACTTCAGTGAAATAACCGTTCTCTTTTTTTGCACTTCCTCCCTGAAGGCGAAGGGATCAATCTTACCTGAAAGTTTTCTCTTTAGAAAACATGCTTAGACCCGGGTCATTTTACAACTGCTATTCTGCCCGGTTTACAAATGACCGATCACAAATATAAAAGCATTACCGTAAAAATAAACTTACCTAGTTTATGTGTCCACAATACACCGCCTATCGACAATTTTTATTAAAAACACATATCCCAATTATCCAGTAACTGGTGTCCAAATGGATACCTATAAATACTAACCCTAAAAAATAATCATTTCCCTTTTTATAAAAAGAAAAGATCAAGCCAAGCCACTATATTAATTGTCCACAATCATCGTCGAGCATTTAGTCTAGTTTATGTGACTTCAAAAATCAAGAGATATTTTAAAATGTTTAAGAGGATTATTTACATTTATGATCAACAACAAAAATGAAAGTGAAAATTGGAACTGGGTATGATTTTTTCACTAAATATTTCTCAAGCGGTAGATGCGTAAAGAAGTCTATGGCAGGAAGTTATCGAGAGATGCCATCTCTTAACAGGTACTACCACAGTATCGATTGAAACAGTCCCATATATTCTTACATTCTATCCTTTTTCATTGAAATCTACGGCCTAGGGGAATCTCCTAGGTAAAATACGGGGATTATACGGAGCAAGGAAAGGACATTGACTAAGCCGATAAGTTCATGTTGGGAATTCTTGCCGGCTGTCCATCTTCTATAATCATAATATATTTTAAAAAACCACGTAGTTTCCGCAATTGTACAACTAGAAAAAGATACTATAGACGCCAGCGTCAAAAACTTGTCGACCCCTTGTTATTGGGGAGCCAGAGCTGTTATTGGATGTCAATATCGACTTTTGGCGGTTCCGTCACTATAAGGGAGATGTTATTAAAACTACGGGCTTTCTGTTTAAAAAAATCTCTTGGGATTTTCCGTATTATCCGTAAAAAGATAAATTAAGATCGGGAGGGCATAACTAGGAAAAATATCCATTCAACCGATTCAAACCTGTCTGCCTTTCATAATCATATATATATTTTAAAAAAATAAAAAAACACGTAGTTTCCCCGATTGTACAATTAGAAAAAAATGCTATAAGGGAGATGTTATTAAAACTACTAACTTTCTGTTTATGGAAATCTCTTTGGATTTTCCGTCGTTTTTTGTTGCTGAGGAGGCAATTTTATTATGAACAGTAAAGTTCAAAATGTAATTGGGATACGGAAGGTGGCGGTTGTGTCCACGGTGTTGGTCATTATGGGAGTTACTTCTATCCTCCAAAGCCAGCAGGTAAAAGCAGGGATTTCTACTGCCGTTCGAGTTACCACGGAAGCGAACCGCTGGTTATCTTATAATCCTTTTACCCTCACCACGGATACTGGCTTGGGGGATATGGCAACTTCTGGCGAAACAGGTACAGTCGATAGCTCCTTATCCCCAGACGAGATCGACCGCAGCATGTTGATGATTGTTCGCCCACCATGGTGCATGCGGCCTCCGATACGAATTCCTTACCGGCCGCCGTTGCGGAGTCCTTATCGACCAGGATTATTCTAAGTCGATAGACCATCTTGGCTGCCAATCAAACAGCAGGTGGCACAGGTAATCAGGGCAAATAAAAAAAGGAGATGATAGTGGGAGTTGAATGGTGAAAAATTCTTGGGGAGGTGAAAGAATAGGAATGTTACTGCTGTTCCTGCGGAAAGGAGAATGTGATGATTAAGGTAGGGTATTGGGTGTTAGTACTAACTATATTGGGGCTGGGATTGATATCAGGTAGCGCTTGGGGGGGCGATGTGGGATCGGCTATTTCCTCGGTGGCCGATGGACTCGTGGATAAACAGGATTCCGGAGGTTTCTGGCAAGGAGAACCACAGTACACAGGATCTATCGTTTCCGGTTTGGTCTGCGCTTATGAGGTGACTGGCAAGATGGAATATAAGACGGCAGCTGAACTGGGTGGTATTTTTATTTTCAGTGATGCCGCAGGGAATTATTATGGGGATGAGGCCTATGCACTGGCCCGCCTCAGTAAAATTTCTCCTGATCCGTTGAATAATGACTGGCGCAACGAATTGATAGCGTTTTATGAACGAGTAAGAACCATGGAAGGAGGGACCTCTGGTTATATCGAAGGCTTTCAAACGATCGATCCTTCCACGGCTGTGTTTTATTTAGGTTACCATACGATGGCTGCTTTCTATGTAAATGCGGTGGAGAAAGCCTTGTGGCGAACCGCTTTAATTAGTTATCTCAGTGAAGTCGACGATGAGACGGCCACGTATCCGGTATTGGCGGTAGGGGTGGCAACCATGGGTTTGGCTTCGACAGGTCCGTTGGATTCCACATCGATTCGCACCCCACCGGACGGCCAGGCTTTTTGGACCGGAAAACAACTGGCGGATCTACCAGGACTGCTCGTGGGTCGTCAAGTGCCCGACGGGGAAGATTATGCCGGCAGTTTCTACTGGAAACTGTTGGCTGGTTCTTGCTGCGAAAACCCGGGATGCGGAACTTGCGCTGGTTATACGGAAGATACGATTTTTGCGGTTATGGGGCTTATTACCGCTGCCAAGAACACCTCAGATTACAATGCCGCCATTTTAGCCGCTCGTGAGATTTTACCGATTGGAGTATATTCCGATGGGACAGTCTATGAACACATCTGGCTTGGCGGTCCGTCATACCATGCATATGCTGGTGAGATGTTGCAGGTGCTCTGCGCCCTATCTCCGGCCGGCGATTCCAATGATGATGGTGATGTAGATTTCCTGGATTTGGTAAGTTTTTCAGGTTACTGGCTGGAAACTGGCTGTGATTATCCAGAGTGGTGTGGTCGTGCCGACCTTAATCATGACGGCATAGTAAATCTAATTGATTTTGCCCAATTTACGGATAATTGGCTTTTTTTGGCCTGTGAATAAAAATTACCAATAACGATGGAATTCTCAAATTGAAACTATTTCAATGCTTTTGATGCCGAACTTGAAATTTAACTTTGAATCTTTGTATTTTCATAAATATCAGGGATTTCATCAGTTAGAGCGTAGCAAGTATCGCATAAATTGTAGATATTGTACCTTATGGTTGTAGGTTTTCTCGTGTAAAACCACTCGTATTCCCCAGTGAAACCTGAGCATATTTCAGACTTTATGTTTTACTGTTTTTCTCGCTGGGCAAAGTACGAGAGGGCTTCACGCAGTGTTTCTCTGAAGGATTGATCTGTAAATTGCCCGTGCCCGCCATAAGGTATGGAAGTCCTCCTCCAATTCCATAGCTTCGGTATATTGGCCCTCCATCTCCGTTAGGAAACGACTCGGCTTCATCATTACTATCCTGCCCGAGCGACTATGGTAGACCTGGGGAACCACCAAGTAAACCTCTACGCAGGGCGATCTGCTCGGCATTGACAAGAGCCTGCGGATGATACCGGAATCATCCAGATCACCGGCCAGAGCTACCGGCTGAAAAATAAAGCTTGCCAAAAGGAAAAAGAATGATATTTTTTATCCCAGATGGTCGATTTTAATCCGCCCGGTGACACGGAGTTATAGTATCGAGGCCCGAAGTCGTCAACCCCAATAGGAGACAAACAGACCAAGGAATATGTTGCCTTCTTATGATTTCCGACATAAAGCCGAGGGCTAGCGGGACCAACTAAAATTCCGCGTTGTCTTGCTGGTTGAAACTTCCTAATTCGATTCTCAGTACAACCGGGCTGTCTTGCCACGGGATGTTCGTATTGGCCATGACGATCTGGAACGTGCACTTAATCAAGTCAAACGTCACAACCACCGCGAAGGGATCAGCCTTGGTCGCTTTTTTAACGTACATGAATTTGCTCGCTCCCTTATCGACCAGACCTCCCGCCGGGATAACAAAAGGTTGATTGTCCCAGGAGAAGGTACAGGGGACAAGGCTCAAATTGGCCGGAGCGGCCATGGCGATACCACCCGCTACGATCAGTGACTTGACAGTGTTGGTTTGCGTGTTTTCTTTACAGATAACTTTATCGACGCGGATGGCGTCTTCTTCACCAACCAGGAATTGCATGGGGATGGGTTTTCGGCTGTTGATGACGTCGTTGTCACCCTCATCCTGGGCGTCGCACCAGCCGAAATAATTGCCGAAAACCAGCTCTACCCGTACCGGGGCAGCTAGGCCGTCCAAATCCATCTTTTTTCCTGAAATCGAGAAGGTGCCTTTATCCAAGTCGAATTTCAGGTTCGGGGTCACGCCTGGCGTTCCTTTAAAACTGTATTTGGGTTTGCTGCCGCTCTGCCTGAGGGGTTGGTTGATCGTCCAGGACGTTACATTGCCCAGTTGCACCGTGATCGCGTCGCCGTTGACAAAATCCGCAGGCACAATCCCATCAAGCCAGCCGGAAAGGGAAAACGAATCCGTTCCGTCGGTCTTACCGGCCTTGATCGTCATTTTATTCAAGAGCAGTTCATTCCCTCCCACCTTGAACCGGTAGTCCGTCCCGAAGCCATTGGTATAGGTGACAAAAATTCTGCCGAGATCCTCGCTTGCGGCATTGTAGGCGAGGATCGTAAGCTGGTAGTGCTCCAGATTCTCGGAGTCGTTCAGATCCACCGACCATGAGGTTTCCGTGGTCGTCGTGTTGGCGGCACTGTCGATTGCGCCGTATCCGTCCGGATGCTCCCCGTCGCGATACCGGAGAATGGCAAGAGTATAGTGATCGGCGCCGGTGACAGGATCCCAGTGAATTTCAATGTGACGGGGATGTATGGGATATGTACCGGCCGACGGGATCGGGAAATCAATACCGCTGTTGTCCCATGGGCTGGTCATGTGCAGGATATAAGTGGTGTCGATTGGGAAAAGGGCCCGTTCGCCCGGGGTCATTTGCGGCAGATCGGCGTAACCGTAAACGTAGAAATTGCCCGGCAGCGTGGCAGCGGACCCGGTGGCATGAACGTATCCACTGATCGTGACCGGATTTGTCGGCAGATTGCCGATCGTATAAGCTCCCGTGTCACCGCTATACAACAGCGTGAAGTTTTCGACTGTACTGTTAACCGTTTCGTCCCAGACATAAATATCCGGCGTCACATTAGTGAACTCGGATATGGGGGTATGGTTATAGTAGAAGGTGCCGCTCAACTGGTCCGGATCGATGGCACGCAGAGGAGAGGCAAAAGAACACAGCAGGGTGATGGTGAAAATACCCATAACACATTGTGAATTACGCGGTTCTGAAATCACCGTTTAGCTCCTTTTATGCTCCGACTGTTATATCCTGGAGCTTTTGTAAAAACTGCACTTCTCCTGACATTTGCCAGATAACCTTGTCCGGCTAGACCGCCGGTCAACATTAATGCTATTATACAACACCCCTCACCTGTTGCACCTACCCTTTTTATGTTTTTTTCGTCTTTTGATGGATTTCCTGGCCTTTTTTTCGATCCCAGTCATGTTGCCAATCATAACGTCCAGCCAACACCGGGATGGCATAACATCCAACTGGAGATACAAGGTGGATATCGGGGAAGAACTTAGCTACAGCCGGGACGGATTGGGCAGAATCGACACGATTACCCGTGACAACGGGATACCGGCCGGATTTGGGCCGTTGGATACTTGTAGCAGAAACAGTCTGTTCCGAAGGCAAATCAAGTGGTACATTTGAAGTGCAAATGAACCGCTCCTTGACGCTTTGTGCTCACACTTCGGATTCTGCTTTCTGCCCACAATAACTGTCAAATTATTGACAGTAGAAGTTATAATACCATCTAATTTCACGTAGTCTGCATTGATTTATAGGAGAACAATATCCTTCAATCCACCTGAGGAAGGTTGCCGTCCCACCTAGCCCCTCGGCGTGCTGTCAGTTCATAAATTCTCGCCAAGTGTTTATTCAATACAAGCTGTTTAAAGGCAGATAAATATCCCCCGGCCCAGAACCCGAAGGGTAGTACTCACTCCCATCAGCAGTGATGGCTACTTGCAACGGGATTGTTTCGGCCGCCGTATATTTTTCTACATGTCCATCGACGTACCCGGCACTCAAATTAATTGAGAGGGATTTGCGGGAAAGGCTTTGTGATTCATTCAAAAGAGACCAAAAATCCGCTGAAACCAAGGTTCCAGGTGTAACCTGGGCATCATCAAATTCTTCACAACTACCATAGGCCTCACAAGTATCATAGATTTGTTGATGGCGCCAGTGGCCGTAACCAAAATAATCACTGACCAGCAGGCGGCTTTGTCCTTCTTCCGACCAGGAATTGCGCGGTCCAATGAATGGGCCATTCTGATTACTCAGATAACCAATATAATTCCAATAAAAACAATAGGTTCCGATTACCGGATCTGAGGGATTCAACGGATTCGGATCATCCCAGGCATCTCCCGCGTCCCAGGCTTCTTGGAGGAAAGGGTATTCTTTCGGGGCATTAGGGCAAACCATCATATGGGCATTAGGAATGTAGCCGTGAAGATATTCACTCATGGCTCGATGCCGCTGAGGATAGTTGTTCCGAAATCCCGTTAACATCATCGGTTCCTGCCAGTGCCAGTCATCCGCCCGGCCGATGGTAGCGACCGATTCGGGGTAGGTATCACGATTATCGAAAGAAAATGTCGTTACCCCAGTCACTATTTGACGTTGGTTGGACAACTTCAGGAGCATTCGCGTCTGGCGTCTGGCTTTACCTAACGCGGGAAATATAAAAGCCAGTAACAACGATATGATGGAACATACTGCTAAAAGCTCGATCAGACTGAATCCCTTTCTTTTTCCTGTTTTCAAAGTTTTAATTCCTGTATTGATAAATACTTATCCTTATTTAGGAGGTTGGAAGGGACTCCATTATCTTAGAAACTGATATTTGTAATAATACAGCATTTTTGGGGGATTAGTCAATTTAATTTAATGAAAAACCAATTAAAAGCGGACTTCTACTGTCAGTTGTTATCACTGGTTTCAAGAAGTTTTATGTATTGAGTCATAGGCAGATTTACAGAATGGATTTTGGGGATGGATTTGCAGGTGGAGACGTTGATTGTCATTGCAGTTTTTTTAGGAAAAGGTAAAATGCATTTTACGCTAATTTCTCTTAAGTCTATATTAAATAATTGCTTATGGCCGTTTTTGGGATAAACGTCAACCATTTCCTTTTTACTATAATAGCAGTAAAGTTTTGTCCTAAAGAGACTTAAATAAAATTAGACAAGGACCTCGTCAGTGTGGTTGGATGCTCTTTTGGGTATTATTTTCAACCATTCTAAAAAAAATGGAAAAAAAAGCGTTATAAATTATGTTTTCATGACATTAATACATAGAGAAACCATCTTTTGATTGGTAGTCATGGTAAATATGGAAAACTACGACGACTTGATCCGACAGGCCCAGCAAGGTCACCCGGAAAGTTTAAATCAGTTGACGGAGTTCATTCGGGCGCCGTTAGAGACGTACGTATATCGCAGTACGTTACAGGCGGAACTGGCCCAGGATATCACACAGGAGAGTCTGTTAGAAATGATAAAGATATTAGGCAAATTAGATAAAACCGATCGGTTCTGGTCCTGGTTGTGCGGGATCGCTTTTAACAAGATTCGGAATCATCGCCGCCGGGAAAAACAGCGGACGGCTATTTCTCTAACTAAAATAGAGGATCGGCATGGTACTCTGAAAAAGCAAAAGGAAAACCAGGAAGGTCTAGCCCATCTTATGGGCCAGGAATTACAGGAGATTGTGTTAACCTCGATGCAAAAGCTCAAGCCCGCGTATCGAGATGTGTTGTCGATGCGTTGTTATGAAGAAATGGAATATGCCGATATCGCCCGAATCATGGATTGCAGCGAATTTAGCGTAAGGATGTTGTTTTTTCGGGCGAAAAAATCCTTGGCCAAGCAACTTTCGCGGCATGGCTTAGGTAAAGGCTCACTTTTATTGGTTTTGGTCTTGTTTGGTAAATTGACCGCCCCCAGTCAGGCAGCCGCCGCCAAGATCTCAGTTACTGCTGCTACCCTTACCGTAGGTACCACAGCAAGTGTAACCGGGACTGTACTTTCAGGAACGGGCGCTGCGGTAGCCGCATTGACATTAGCCGGAATGTTAACGGTTGCCTCGCCGGGGCTCAGGTCTGGTCCCGAAAGTGCAGGGACACAGCCGGACCAAAACCTGACAGAAATTGTCAACCATCCCCTAAAGGCCAGTTCCCCTAGGATGACTGCGGAAGGGGATTGGTATTATTTCCCCGCAGGTTCCGAAGGCCCGGTGATGATGAGGCAGACGGATAAAGATTCCGGGGACCATTGGTTACAAAACCATAAGGCCAATTACTTTTTTGATGCGTGTGCCCAAAAGGTATATCTACAAAATGGTCGCCGTTACCATCCAGATCTGACGGTATTCAGACTCCCCACCGATCCACTGGAATTCCGGGCTTTTCTGGCTGGCATTGACGGCGGTAATTCCGATAAGGAATATGTACAAAGGCAAGGACCGAATATGCTGATTCTTGCCAATCCCGAGGGCACGGAAAACCGGTACCAAATCCGGGGTGATATCCCCTATGGAGTGTTAGAAGAGGAGTTTTTTCAGTACCACTGGCCCGCCGAGGCTACCTGGGTGGATCTTCGAGATCAGATGCACAAAAGCGGCTGGACGTATTTTCGTCTGGAGGGTGAAATGAAAGGACAACGGATAACGGGAGAGGGAAGAATCCCATTTGTCTATGCCACCTCGGAGGAACACTGGCCCTGGCTGAGAATCCAAGTCGGAAATCAGATCAAGATCGTAGACAGTAGCCAAAAGGCTTGGCTACAGGAGGACGGCGGAACTGTGCGGGCCACCTATCCCGCTGGCCATTTTTGGGTGGGACTGGCCAGACCATGGTTGGGACTCCATACAATGGATCTAATTCGCCGCGATGCCGCCCAACAGGATTTGCGGTTTGAGACCCTATGTATGCCGAACCAGGAAACCGCTCAAGTAATCGTAATCCAGTCAGCCGTGAAGATGGTCTTTACCGTGGATATGGTCAAGGATGTGGTGGAAAGAATTACGTATGACATAAAAGACAGTTCTGGCTGGAAAACAGTCGGTGAAATCACTTTTTTCTATCTCCAGGAACTGGACCCAACCGAAGAAGCGTGGATCGAACCCCCAACCCACCGACACGGCAGATCAGGCGCCGGGGAGGTGGATCTGGGATGGCTCCTCCGAGTAGTGGAAGGTACGTTCAGAAAATGAAAGACGTAAATTTATCTATTTTACCATTCCCGGACGCAAGGGAATTCTTTGGAAGGACCTCAATTCCGCTGAGGAAATACTACGTATTCCGTGGATTGAATTATTCAAAATATAGGGTGTTCCGTACGAAAAAGAAGATTTTTCTCAAGGCGGAATTTTGAGTTCTGCCCTGGTAGGAGAAAACAAATTATGTGTATTTCTGCGGATATAAAAGCGGCATGGCTAGGTGTTTGTCAGCTCTTGGCGGCAATAGTTCTGACAGTTGCCGATGATAGGATGGTTGGAGTACCTATCTCTGAACCGGATTTTGCGGACTTGATGAGTGAATATGAGATAAGGCCATCTTTAACGATAGTAAACAGATCTGGTGCGTCATACGCCCAATAAAAAAAAAGATGTAGTTATGAGAGCCATACATTTTTTGGTCGTGTTTTCATTTTTTCTCCTGAGAGCTTCGACAGGTGACGGTAATTACATCTTTGTGGATAAGTGGGGCAGTACCGGTACTGGTGATGGCCAGTTTGATAGTCCCTCCGGAATGGTCAAAAATCAAGAAGGTAATTTTTTAATTGTAGACCATGGGAATTGCCGCATTCAAAAATATGATGTGCATAAGACATTCTTGGGGTGGTTTGGCGGTTGCAACAACTCCAGTCACGCTGGCTCCGGGCATTGGCATGAACCTGGAAGTACCCATCATCCGATTCAAGGTGGTGGCCCAGGACAGTTCTGGTATCCAACAGCAATTGTGTCTGACAGTTTAGGAAGGATTTACGTTGCCGATCCTCACAATCAACGAATCCAGATGTTTGCGTCAGATTGGAGCCATTTATGCAGTTTTGGTTCCTATGGGAGTGGGCCTGGCCAGTTTTCGTTACCGACGTTCTTGGCGTTGGATTCGCAGGACAATCTCTATGTTTCCGACACCCACAATTGGCGGGTTCAGAAGTTCAAATATAATGGTGTATCTGTTGATTATATTAAACAGTGGCCAGGCAACGCTTACTTAGGGGGAATTGCGATTGACGCCGATGATATGGTATACGTGGTGGAAGGTAATCCCACTTACACAGTGAAAAAATTCAACACGGAAGGTGACTTACAGACATCTTGGGGAGGGCAGGGTACCGATCCCGGTCAGTTTCTGTCTTGGCCAACCACTGTTGCGATTGGCCCTAGTGATGGTCTGATATATGTAGGTGAACCCTGTTACAATGATGTTTCCCGTATTCAGACTTTCACACCTGAAGGTGTGTATGTTGATGGGTGGGGCTCCCACGGAACTGGTGATGGCCAATTCGGAGGCATCACTAACATTTTTATTGATCCTAGCAGTGACCTGATTTATGTCGGTGATGCTAGAGATCTAAATAACGCTTTCATAAACGACCGGATACAGGTATTTAAGCGGATAACTGGTATGGTGTTTGTATCCATATCAGATCCAGGCTTTATCGGCGAAATGAGCAAATATGAAACAACGAATGCTCAGTATTGCCAGTTCCTGAATGATGCCAATGCTTCTGGTCAAATAACGGTTTACAATAATAATGTTTATGCTACAAGTGATACCAGTCATGCTCAGCCCTATTATAACCTCGCAGGTGCAGGTGATACTACCGATGGAGTCACGAACGGCGGAGCGGCTAGGATCAATTACACCGGCAGTTCGTTCACGGTTGACAGTGGTTTTGAGAATCATCCGGTTACGTATGTTAGTTGGTATGGAGCAACGGCATTTTGTAACTATTACGACTATAGGCTACCAACGATACAAGAATGGCAAACGGTAGCAGACTATGATGGCACTTACACCTATGGTTGCGGCACAACTATAACGAGCAGTATGGCTAACTATCAAGGCTCGAATCACCCGAATGGTACAACCGCTGTTGGTGCTTTCGGGACTTTTGGTTATGGATTGTGCGATATGGCTGGCAATGTAGAGGAGAATCTTAGTGACGGTTCTGGCAACACTCGTTATGGCCTCGGCGGCGGCTGGCTCCACCATGCGGGATATTGTGATATATCGTACACAACCGTCGGCGCAAGAATCAGCATGTACAGCCACGTAGGGTTTCGGGTGTGTCGTAACATTACCGTTGAGCCTGAGGAAATAGTTTGGGTATCTGTCAACGATCCGGGAGTATCTGGCCATGAAGGCTTTAACGGCCAGATGAGCAAATACGAAACCACGAATGCTCAGTATTGCGAGTTCCTAAATGCTGCCATGGATTCTAACGAGATAACGGTTTATACTGATAATATTGTTTATGCCATGAGTGACACCAGTCATGCACAGCCCTATTATAATCTTGCGGGTGCAGGCTATACTTACGATAATGCTGCCAACGGCGGAGCGGCACGGATAAATTACACCAACAACTTATTCACAGTTGACCCTGGCTTTGAGAATCATCCGGTTACCTCTGTCAGTTGGTATGGAGCTACCGCCTTCTGCAACTATTATGGATGGCGTCTGCCTACGGAATGGGAGTGGCAGGCGGTAGCTGATTATAACGATGGCCGACCTTATGCCTGCGGCACCAGTATAAACAATAGTATTGCCAACTATACTGGATCCATCCACCCGGATGGCACGAATGTGGTGGGCAGTTTTGGTGATCCGGCGGGCTACGGCTATGGAATGTACGATATGGCAGGGAATGTCTGGGAGTGGACACAGTCGATTTCCAGTGGTATCTATCGCGCTCTTCGCGGAGGCAGTTGGTACTGTGTCGTCGATCACCTTACGGTCTCGGACTGGATCGATGGCAACCCGCCCGTCACCTATGGCGATGTAGGTTTTCGGGTGTGCCGTAATGTATTGGATGACATAGAGTGGGTTTATATAGATGACCCGGGTGTGTCTGGTCACGAAGGTTTTACCGGATATATGGGCAAACACGAGATAACGAATTATCAATATTGTCAGTATCTCAATGCCGCCAATGCTTCTGATCAGATAACGGTTGACAATAATAATGTTTATGCTACAAGTGATACCAGTCATGCTCAGCCCTATTATAATCTTGCGGGTACGGGTTCCACGTTCAATGGAGTCACCAATGGCGGAGCAGCGAGGATTAATTACAGCGGAGGTTCCTTCACTGTCGATAGTAGCTTTGAAGACCATCCGGTTACTTATGTCAGTTGGTATGGAGCCATCGCTTTCTGCAATTATTACGGCTATCGGCTGCCGACCGAATGGGAATGGCAGGCGGTGGCTGACTATGATGGGAGCTTTAATTATGGTTGTGGTACTACCATCAACAACAATACGGCAAACTATCTCGGTTCCATCCATCCGGATGGTACTACGGTTGTGGGTGTTTTCGGGACGTATGGTTACGGGATGTGTGACATGGCAGGCAATGTCTGGGAGTGGACATCATCGATCTATAGTGACAGCTACCGCGTTGTCCGCGGCGGGGCATGGGGCAACAACGATAGTGGCTGTGCGATCTTGAACTGGTCCTACTACAGCCCATCCATCTCATATCGCGACTTTGGTTTTCGGGTGTGTCGTGATGTTGTCATTGAGTCGGAACAGTGGCGATACTGGAAGGGGACCCAAGAGCCACCCTCTCATTGGAAGGATATTTCGTTTGACGACTCTTCTTGGCTCCTAGGCTCTATGGGAATCGGATACGGAGACGATGACGATGCGACGGTCCTGGACGATATGCAAGGCCATTATGTAAGTGTATACGTACGGAGGCCATTCCACGTGAGTGATCCTGCTCTTTTGACTTCGTTGTTACTAACGATCGATTATGATGATGCCTTTGTGGCCTATCTCAATGGGGTGGAGGTGGCCCGGAACAATGTAAATGGGAATCCGCCCGCTTTTAATGTCCTGGCAAATGAACCTCATGAAGCAGCTACGGATGATACGAATCCCAATCCCCCGGAGGACTATGACCTGACAGTTTTTAAGGATCAACTTGTGGCAGGTACTAACATCTTGGCGATTCAAGGGCATAATGGAGCATTGAACGATGATGATTTCTCCTTGATTCCGGCTCTATTTACCGTAGTGTACGTGGATGATGATAGTCTCAATGATCCCGGCCCCAGGGACCCTTCGCTGAGTGACCTTGCTGAAGATGGTACCAAAAATCACCCGTTTGATACCATCCAGGAGGCAATCGAGGCAGCTCAACCGGCGGATACCGTGCTGGTTCGACCGGGAATCTATGGGGAAGAATTCAATTTTAACCAGAAGGCCCTCACGGTTCGTAGTGCCGACGAACCGGCGGTTCTGGAATGTCCCGGTCAGATTGCCGTCTCCTTTGATAGCGGGGAAGGGGCGGAGAGTATCTTACAAAACTTTATCATCAAAAACAATTCCATTGGAATCTTGGTGGAGAGTTCCTCACCCACAATCCGTAACGTAACGGTGGTAAATAATCAAGCGTGTGGGATTGCTGCCTACTTTGCTGCGGATCCCGATATCAGTAACAGCATTTTCTGGAATAATAGGATCGATCTGCTCGATTGCCAGGCTCGCTACAGTTGGGTCCAAAGCGAGGCGATTCCCTTACCGGACTTGGTTTCCTATTGGAGGTTTGCGGAAGGCAGTGGTACCTCGGCACTGGACTTGATCGGCAGTAATCACGGAAGTATCGCCGGGGCCATCTGGGCCCCCGGACAGGTGGGAGGGGCGTTGGAGTTTGACGGCCAGGGAGATTATATCAAGATCCCGGATGACGATTCGTTAACACCCCGGGATAGTATTTCCCTTTCTTTCTGGCTTTATAACCGAGGCGGACAAACGGCCGGGATCTATAAGTATGCCGGCTGTCCGGATGAACCTTCTTCCCCAGGTGATTCCAGTGCCTATTATGTGGAGATCCGGGATCCGAATTATGATACGGGCAAGATCTTGTGGCGGATCTTTTCCTCCAGTCTCAGTTCCGATGGCCTTTATAGTAACCGTATCGTTTCGCTGAACACCTGGCATCATATTGCAGTAACTTTCGATAAAGGAACGGCGGCGATCTACTTGGATGGCCAGTTAGACAAGGTAGCTATGCTTTCGGTCTCCTCAATCATGAACGATGTTCAACCTCTCTATATGGGAGGATTCTGGTCCTATTGTGACCAAGATGCATTTCGGAACCGGTTGCATGGACGACTGGATGAGGTGGCTATGTATAACCGGGCTTTATCATTGTTGGACGTCCAGCAGATCTATCAAAATGGCTTAGAAGGTTATGATTTACAAAATCTTTCCGACCCACTCTTTGTGGATCCAAACCAGGGAGATTTTCATTTGAAGAGCCAAGGTTGGCGCTGGGTAGCACCCAGTGGCGGTTGGACCTGGGACGAGCAGACCAGTCCTTGTATTGATGCGGGTAACCCGGGGACGGCGTTTGGCCGAGAACCTCGAACCCTGCCGCGGGACCCGGACCATACCTGGGGTGTGAATGTGCGGGTCGATATGGGGGCCTATGGCGGCACTGCTTACGCAAGTATGGGCCCGCCCGGCTGGGCACTGCTGGCAGACCTGAACAATGATGGTACAGTCAATCTGGAAGATTTTGCCGCCCAAGGGCATAATTGGCTGCTCAGGGAAGGTCAACAACCTGGCGATCTTAACCGTGACCGAACCGTGGATCTCCCTGATTTAATTTTACTGGTGCAGGATTGGCTCGCCGTCACAACATGGTATCCATAAACTGCCAAAAATTGTCCCTTAGGAAAGTACGAAATGCTAGTGATTGAGGTATTGGTTTACCGAAATTCGATAAAGCAAAACTAATATATAATCATAGAAAAGGAAAAAATATTCTCACAGATATTGTTTAATCATTGTTTATTCAGAGAAAAAAAAGTCTACATTCACTCACTTTACCTTTTCTTGTAGAGAGAGACTTGATAGGTTTCAGTTGGTTCCAGATAACACTTGTGTTGTGGTACTGTTTATACAATAGTGGTTAGTCCTGCCAGTAAGTTCTGTTCCAGCGGGCTAGTTTGATACCGAGGGAAAAAGTATGAAACACCAAGAGGAAAACGAAATACGGAATAAAACTATGATACTAATCGTTGGTGATTATCCCATTGTGCGGGAGGGCCTGATTCGAGTAATCAACCGCCATCCAGATCTGGCTATCTGCGGGGAGGCCGAAACCGTTGCCGAGGCTTTACAGGCTATTGTCCAGGGCCAGCCGGATCTCACGGTACTGGATCTGAAGCTGAAAGATCGCAGTGGTTTGGATCTGATCAAGGATGTTCAGGTACGTTATCCCCAACATCCCATTTTGGTGATTTCCATGCAGGAAGAGTCATTGTACGCCGAGCGGGTGCTGCGGGCGGGAGCCCGGGGGTACATCATGATGCAGGAGAGAACGGACAGTCTGATCAATGCCATTCGGCAAGTTCTAGCTGGTAAAATCTATCTGAGTGACAATATGGCATCTAAAATGCTAGATACCTTCGTTTACGGCAAGGAGAAAAGGGAATATACCGCCGTAGAACTCTTGAGTGATCGGGAACTGGAAGTCTATGATATGATCGGGCGGGGGTTGGGAACCAGAGAGATTGCCCAACGGCTTTTTGTGAATATCAAAACGGTAGAAACCTATCGTGCCAACATCAAACAGAAACTGAAATTACCGAATGCTCCGGAACTTGTCTACCATGCCTTTCAGTGGGTACAGAACCAAACAGGAACCTGAAAGGTGATCAAATCCGCACCTCAGACTCTGTAAAAAAACGGAAACAGACAAAAATGATTGGCGAAAATCAAAAGTACTTGTTAACGACAATTAAAATTACCGGAGTTGGGAGCTGGTAATAGACTATCTGGAATCCAGTTAGGAGATTTCAGATGGTCACAGATGAACAGGTACGAATACTGATGAAGCGAATCAATCAAGAGGATAGTTTCCAGATGGCCGCCGCCAAGGCGGGCATGAGTGAGAAGACAGCTCGTAAGTATCGGAAATTAAATAAATTACCGAGCCAGGTCCAAGCGGTACACGCCTGGCGAACTCGGCCGGATCCTTTCGAAGAGGACTGGCCGTGGATCCAGGAGTTACTGGAATCCAATAGTGGCTTAGAGGCCAAGACCATTTTCGAGTCGCTCCAGAGAAGGCAACCGGGCCGGTATCCGGATGGTCAGTTGCGGACTCTCCAGCGGCGGGTTAAATACTGGCGGGCCACCCAGGGGCCGGCCAGGGAAGTATTTTTCCCCCAAACCTATCTTCCCGGTGAGTGGGCCGAATCCGATTTTACGCATATGAATTCTCTGGGGATTACCCTTCAGGGAATTCCTTTTGCACATATGCTGTATCATTTTGTCTTGTGTTACTCTAACTGGGAGACGGGAACCGTTTGTTTTTCCGAGAGTTTTGAGTCTCTGAGCCTAGGCTTACAGAATTCAACCATTCGTCTGAAACTGCTGAAGATCGGGGCCGCCATCCAGATTACAGTCCGCAAGGTCTGGATTTCTCTGGCCGAGAGCTATCCGTACCAGCGGATCTTTCAGCAGGTGTACGAAAATCTGATGCGGCGGACGCCGTATCCCCTGCGCTGCTGAAAAACCAGGTCCTTTCCTGCCGTTTGGTTGACAAAAAATACCTGGCGAAGGAGTCGGTCTGCGCTCATCCGATGAAAATCAGGGTAACGAATCCCTCCTTCTGGAGAATTCCTCTCCTTCCTCCCTTCTTTCCACCTCTCCCCTCGATTATCCGGCCGCTCTGCTTCTTTTTATCCCTCTCGCCCCTGCTTTTTCTTCATACTGTGAGAAATGCGGGTTAGCCATTTCCATGATTTGGACGGTTTTGGGCAGCAGTCGTTTTTCGTCAGAATTCGATGAAAGCGTCAATCCTTCCTGGATCGTGGCCCACAGCGGCACAGCGGAGTATTTGTCACATGCCTGTACCAGTAAGGAAATACACCCCCAATGATGACCTCGAAAGTAGGAAGGTTTGCTGCCGGTTTCTGAATCCTGGTGCAAGGTGGTTACCGCCGGCATTTTACGTCCGTCTTTGGGTGTCTTGGTATGGTCGCCAAGCATGACCAGACGATTATCAACACGATACGCAACATTTTTTTGCATCAGCCATCGCCACCAGATGGGCATGATTGTTTCGATGTTCCATGCGGTCGAATGGAAAAAATGCAGCAGGCAGGGATAGTTTTTTGGTGCCAAGGCCAGAGCTCGGATTATGGAGCTGACACCGAAATGATCGGTTCGCAGAATGAATCCAACCAAGACCACCACAAACCAGCAATAGGTTGTCCGCCTTGAAAAGGCCGGCCGCATGAATACCAGAAAGCGTTTCAGTTCTTCGAGCATGTCAGAATCCTTTCCTATTTTTTTATTTTTTTATTTGACATTCCCTCGTCCACAGGCTATGCTATATTGCATAGTGTGCAGGAAATACTAGTCAAGAAAAATAATTTAGAAAGGACAAAATAATGGAAAAAAGTGAACTGGCAAAAATGAATCGACGGGTCAAAACGCTGCAAAAGCAACTGGGTACATTAGGCCCTGTGATGCGCGGCAGTGTGGTGATCATAGGAACACGCAACAAGCAACCCTACTTCTCACTCAATAAGAATAAAAAGACATGCTTGATTTATCTGGGCAAAGAGAAGGAAGATAAAGCCAGGCAATACTCGCAAAACTACAAAAAACTTCTTGAGATTGTTGAGGAAATGACTACTATCAACATGGTATTGCTAAAAGAAAATGCCTGCCTATAATGCGGAATAAGGCAGCGAGAACTTATGACTGTCGAGATATTTAAAGTATAGGAATTTGTATTTGGGTCGCGCGGCAGGGACGTCGATTGCTCGACACCCACGCACACCTATCCTCCAGACCATCATCGGTGTCCTGATCTTCGGCCTGATTCGCAACTTCATGAATTTGGCCCATATCAATATCTTCTGGCAGGATTTTGCCACCGGCTAGATCATCATCGTCGCTGTTCTGCTGGACACCCTTCGGAAAAGAATATCTTCTCGGTTTTAGATGTGATAGGCAAAATAGATGGTTCCAACATCAGGTTCAAATATATTTTACTTTTGCAAAATTGTTGAGCGTGTCAATTAAATAATCCATTCGCCAAACACCCACACCAAATATTTATTGCTCTTTTCATGAGACGAAGAGAATTCTTACTTTTGGGTATCTGACTTATGAAGAAATATATGCCAATAAGATCCCATATTGATAACATGGTTCCATTTTGCAAATATTCCTTCTATTATTTTAACTTCCTCCACCTTCGGTTTTTTCCACTTTCCTCCAAGTATACTCGATATCTGTTCTGCTGTCATTCCTTTAACATCTTGTTTTTTCTTGGCTATAACGCTTTTATAATCTCGGTACAACGCTTGTTGTTCTTTAATTATCCCACAAATATCTTCGACAACGGTTTCGATGCATAATCTGCGTAACTTTCGATACCAGTTTGATCTGAGTTGTTCAAGGTTCTTGTATTCTTCCGGGCGCTTGCCGCGGCCACAGATGTTTTGTATAAATTCGCGGGAAATGGTTAGTTCCAGATCGCTTTGTTCGAATCCATCGTTCTGCTCGAATCCGTCGTATCGAATAATACTTTTTATCGTGTTCTTGACGTCGCGCAGCAATTTGCTGATACTTGGCATATTGGATAATTGTTTTACGTCCAACGAATTCGCTTGTGGATTATCTCTAATTTCCTTGACCATGCGTGAGATCTGTTCCAGTTCCATCTCATCGGCCGACGGCGGTCGCCAGGCATGATAGAGTCGGTCGGCAATGAACATAACCTCGCGCACCGCGCACAACTCTTGTTCTATCTGTGACTTCACTGCTTCATCAGCGGCCACGATATGTTCGTACCAATTGCTGGCAAAGAGTTTATTTGCAGCTGAAACCGCATCTTGAAGATTAGCGCATGATCGTCGCAAACTGTGCCATAATTGCGGCATCATCGTTTCGTCAACATTATAATCAGCATCTTTATAAGCGGCCTGGAAATATATGATTAAATTCCTGATGGATCCCGGGTCCTTTCGGAAGGAATTAAGTGCAATTTCACGGGCTTGCTTTATTTGGCCCCCTTCCAGCAAATGCAGAGCCTTTTCCGTCAAGGAACGGGCCTCTTCAATATCTCCCGTGATCCGAGAGCCTGGAGGAATTTCAAGCTCTACAAATCCACTTTTTCGGCCTTCTCGTATTTTTCTTTGCACAATCAGATTGGCGCTACAATCATTCAGTGTTTTGTTCAATTTACTGGCAACATTGTCAAATCGCCTCTGCGGATTTTCCGGGGAAGAAAGTCGCCAGGATTCGAAAATGAGAAAACCGTGAAGCCAATGAAGGCAACGCCTACGTACCAGTTCATAGAAAAGGATGACAGACTGCTGTGGCGAAAGTTTAACTCTATTGCCTGCCACCGTGATTGTCGCAGACACATTAATGTCAATCATATGTTCCTGGGTGGCCGCATGTACCGCTGGATTATTCCCCATTTGTAGCTGCGCAAACATGGAAAACAGGGATTTGGCGAGGCCCGTTTCCATTTGGCCAACCTGTTTGTGCGAAGCTCCGAATTGAACTGCACAACTATGGATAGCATTCCGAATTTGGTGTTCTGATGGTATAGCAAACTGTGCCTGTATCTCTTGGATTACCGCTGCGACCGTTAGGATGGCAAAAGGCGTGGCTAATTTCAGATTATTTGCGCCCGCAAACCCAAGCACGGATAGATACGAACGTCCAACCTGATTACCCAGAGCTAAAAGATTATCACCTGAATTGCGAACTTTATTTGCGAAGTTTTCCCACAACAGGCCAAAGTATCTTAACTCTTCTGGATGGTGTTTCGCCACATAAGGCTGTACTACCTTGAATATACATTTTAATGAATCTTCTGGATTGTCAGTCATAACAGTTCCTTTCTTATGTGGCAAAATAAGAAAACTTTTTTGTATATACCTTTTCTAAGCTGTCTTTTACTTGCCTTATGCTCGCGCGTTCCAAATAGGAATATGGAAATAATTCGATGATAATACCCACCAGTACACTTATTTCTGGCAATTGGGCTGATGGCGATAGGGTCACTAGTCTTTGTTCTTGCCGCGGTAACCAATCAGCACGAATTTTATCAAAAACTCCGGCGCCATCGGACGGGCACAATAAAACTAAAATCGATACATATCGATTGGTAGCTTTTATCGAACGCCCAGTGTTCTGCCATTTGACGGTAGACAGTTCCATCATTTTCGTGGCTTCTTTTGCAGGGAATTGATAATCAGGAGAAATAACCAGCATACTTTTGATAATATCGCATAAGGTTGTTAACCATTCATAATCCGTCAGGTAACACACTTTGGTTTCTAATAACAAATGTAACTGCCTCAATAACCATTCCTGCTGTTTGCCCAATGCAATTTCGGATATTCTACCTGTATCCGACAGCATCCGTAACGCGGCACCCGTATGGATCGTATCAGCGGTCATTCCCGGCATGGCAGCAAAGCCTCCCGTGGAGGACATGCACTTCTTTACCCATTCCGACATCTTCTGTACTCGACAGTCCATTGGATTAAGCGAGTTCAAAAAGCTGATGACATGGCATGTGGTTTTCATCAGGGGGATCCGCTCGATTCCAGTAATATATGATGGGCCGCACAATCGAAAGCTGGTTTTGCTTGCAAAACATGCCGTGAGATTCTTAAGAATCCGTGAACATTTCAACACCTCCGAAAGAACCAATACGTTTGGAAAAGCGCGCCAGAATTTGGTTTTCTTGGACTCGCCACGTAAAGCAGATATAGCAAAACAAAACGCTGTAAAAAATAGTCCGCAACCAACCACAGCAAAGGCCAAAACAGCAGAGGGATATTGTCTGTCTGGTCCCACATACCCATGAAAAAGGCCGAGGAACAATCTTCGTTTTGCATCCAAATCCCAGGTTCCAGACTGGATTCTGTCCACAGCAGAATCTATTAGGGCACGATGTGCTTGCTGTAAAACAACTGTATTCTCAAAATACCAGGAATCAAACTGGACGAGAAATATATATCCCACCAGGCACACCAAAATAAAGGGCATGGCTTGTGTAATAACCAGACCATGAAAAGTCCATTTTAAATGCCGGACCAGCTTCGAAAAATTTTTGCCCCCCAATAGTAAATCGAATTTTCTTTTCCAAAGCAGCCGCCAGTACCTAATTCCTTCGTATTCATACTCCTCGTTTCTGGTTAAAAGTTTTAGAATAGGGACTACATTCAGTAAAGAGGTAATAAGTGCAGCAAAACCGCAGAGAAGGACACGCGATGAAATAGGCAACTTAACGCCATATTGTAAAACCAGAACGGCGGGGATAAACAAACATGCCAAACCTAGGAGGGTTCCGATAAACAAAAACAAAAACCGGGCTGCATTTAATGTCTTGAGGATGAGCAGGACACTTCCAAAAAACAAAGTCATCATCAATGTAATAAACGTCAGATTAGACGTTATTTCCATGCCTGGAAAGGTCGGGAATGGTGGTTGAATTAATCCGTGAAGTAGATAACTGCTTATTGAGAACACCAGATAATAAAACAATACCAAACAGACAAACTGAAACAGAGATCTCATCTTAATTTTTTCAGGACGAATAGTGATATCACGCATCGGCAGTAACAGGAAACAGGCTGCGGTGCAGGCCAACAGAAGCTTGAAATAAAAGTCATAGTCAGGGTACCAGAATATACTATTTTCTGCGACCTCCCTCCAAGTTTCCATCCCACGCAAGAAACCATCCGGAAAATGCGCATCACCGACCACCGTATCTGACAAAATATGACTGGTGAAGGCAAAATACTTGGTCAGACGAAGAAGAGAAAATAAAAAGGCCATGGTAATAGCAATAAGACAAACTGTTTTCCAGGTTGGTAACATGGTCCGGGGAAGGGCGGCACTTTTGGAAACCAGTGCCTGTAAACGGGTGAACAGTGCCTGTTGAAATGAAGATAATTTCTTGTTAACAAAGGTGGTATAGGGACCCAGCTTGTAGAAAAATCTAAAGTAGGATCTATTCAACGGTAGATCAAAACCCAAATAGGAACGGCTGAAGGAGAATGCTGTGGTAAAGGAAAATATTAATTTTTCGAGAGGGGAAAGTTCTGCCGCTTTTTCCTGGCTTAATTGTGACACTACATCAGGCGATACATAAAGAAGGGCTGTCGCATCCGCTAGCTGCTCTCGCTCCCTGATGACGGAAACAAAAGCCAGAGATAAAAATCCCCCCACAGCAAGATTAAGAAAAACCAAAGGCCCTCCAACAAGCATTACCAGGGCATCATTAACCACAAACCGACAAACAATAAAGTAGGCTGTGCTCAAAATCAGTAACCATTTGAGTGGATTACGTATAATCCAAAGCAGAGGTAAAATGGATAAGTCACGGTTTCTGATATGAGCTAACTCGTGGGCGAGAATCAGACGAATCAGACCTTCTTCCAGAAATGAAACACCATTGCAGGCTTTGTTAATCAGAGTTTTCAGATCAGGGGGGAGAACCAGTCGGCATTTCCAGCTGGAACAGCCAATGGCAAAAGGGGTCATACCCGGATGGGCGGAAATGGTCATGGCAACCGGATATTTTAGTTCCATTTCCTGAGTTAGGGCTTGTATATGAGAATAGATGGATCTATCCACAGTCTGCTTCTGCTTGGTTAAATATCCATATCGCAAATTTGTTATCCAATGAAATAGGGGATACGAAGATAAAATGACAATAGAGGGTATTACCAACATAGCGGCATAAACCAGACTCCAGATTTCAAATCCGTGCCGGAAATTATAAGAGATTATGATTAAGGCACCATAACCGTTGATAAGGCATAGTATAGCCAGAATAATAGCTAAAATCCAAATACGAATAAACGTTTCATATGTTGGTGGAATTTGGGCACGGCCCATAAAAAGGAAAATTACAAAGATCATGAAAAATACAATAATAAAGAATAAATCACCGGTATCCCGCCACGAAATTCGTGGGAAAGCTGTCGATGCTATTGCTTGTGGGCTCCCAAAAAGCATTTGAGGATTCAATTTTGCTCGACAAAGCCATTTCTCGGGCTGTGTAAAAAAGATGGAGCCGTTGCCTGTAGCGACTTGAAAGTTATCCGGAACATTCAACACAAGGCGTTCAAATCCTTTTTCAATATCAAATAAACGAAGACGCTCATAACCGCCGTAAACTATGAAATTATCACTTGCTGCTGGAGGACGAGTTATACTGCCAGCGTACGACCCTCGCCACACAAATCTTCCGTCTAAAGAATCAAGAATCCCGAGCTGATTCATCTGACCGAATACCCCCAACATGTCAGATACTACAATGGGAGGTGCCTCTAAGGAACTAACAGGTATCTGCCAAAGCATCTTGCCTGTCTTGTAGTCAAAAGCCGACAGCTTTCTATCTTCAGAAAAAACAATAAATCTGCCTTGTACAGTCACAATCGGTAGTAACGTACCTTCCCCAACAGGGCTTTTCCACAATTCCCGGCCCTCAGTAACATCGTATCCAACCAAATATCCAGCATTTGTTAGTACACAGCAAATTCCTTCGATAACTGCTGGCTTGGTCCACACGTACACAGGTAATTCGTTCTGCCAAATAATGGTTCCAGTCTGCTGGTCCACCGCATAAAAATGACCGTCATCAGAACCAAAAAACGCTTTGCCCCTGCTAAATATCGGCAATCCTAATACGGTGTTATTTTCAAATTTCCATTTTATCTGGCCATCGGTTAGACCAAAGGCCACCAGATAATTTGCGTCTATATGAGCAACCACACATTCATCGCCTGCACAAGGTACCACTTCTCTTTTAAAAGTCCCTATTGAGGTTTGCCATTTTGTATCGCCTGTCTGTACATCCAAGCAGGCAAGTTGACCATCGGCTCTGAAAACCAAGATATATTGACCTGAGATTATGATAAAACACTCTTGTTTTGATGGTCCTGAAAGAGGAAAGGGCTTACACCATTCTATTGAGAAGTACTGATTCAATTCATGTAATACCGCGTCTTGGCTTTTCGGTGTTGATTGGCCAAAGGCAATGCTGAAGCTAAAAAATAGGGATAGAAAACAAAGTAAAACCACCAATCTGTGGCATTGCCTACTAATGTGGAATTTCAAATATTTGGCTGACAATATCGACATCATATTGGTTTCGAACAACAACTGGTACAGTAAGATAACCACTCAATACGTATAGATTTCAGACCTAGACGAACCAAAATTCTAGGCTTTGGAAACCGTAGGAACCAAAGCTGCATCTGAGACGAACTCCGAAAATTCTGATCTCACAACTATTATAACAAACTTCTTAAAAAATAGCTCATTGAATATGTCAACCATGGATGCGTTTTAACAATAGAAATCGATTTACGTCGTACATATGTAAGTACTTGATGTAAAAGCACTTATACTTAACTCGATCCAATCTTTGCCGCTGCAAGTTTGGCGATCGTGGTGGGATTATACCCGTTCGTCTCAATTAAAACAACCCCGGGGAACAGGCCTGTCTGAACTGATTCAGAATCGCTTCTCCGCATTAGTAAGGTGGAAAGACAGGTTCATCGCGTAAAGATGAATGAATTTCAAAACTATTTTCGGAAAGGAACATGTTATGAAAATCTTCCAAGCACGACTAGAAAAAATGTTGGCGTTTCTGTTTTGTAAAATTATCGGTTTATTAAAAAGGGTAAAAGCGAAGTGGCTGATCCTCCTTCGCATCGGTAGGTGTAACAAATCCGATGCCCCAAAGTCTGCGGAGAACCCCCATCTTGCGAGAAGGAAAAACCTTTTCCGTCTGCTCCCACGCTGCCACGGGAAAGACGCGAATATGTCTGTACCCTGGACGGCCAAAAGAATTCGGAGGGGATTCTCATTTACTTATTGTCCCGCGGAATCCCTTTCCGGTTCACCCGCTGGCGCCATCAACATCGTCAAATTCACCTGCGATGTTCCCCGCAACAGTTTCGGATTTTCGAAAGCCAGATGGCGGAATATCTCCTCCCCGTTGTTCGGATTGCGGTTCCCCATCATATCCGGCGGAAATTGAAAACCCACGGTTCTCGTGGGATGTCTTCGATGACACAAAAACGCAGCCGGAAACGCCATCGCCGTCACCGCCCCTCTCTCTATGATTTTCGACCTGGAACGGGTGGTCCCCACACACCGAACCAACCGCGCAAAAAGAATAAACCGTCTCACGGCATACCTGCGCATCCCGGTTACTCGCGCTTCGCGGTTCGTAAAGCGGGATAGTGAAACCCCGCAGAAAGGATTTCCATTATGGGAAATATTTTTGAAAAAATAGCACAGTTTTTTAAAGGACTTATTGGTTTGTGCCTGCTGGCTGCCGGCGGCGCCCTGGCCCTGGTGGTCGCTTACTTCTCCATCATGTCGTGCATCCGTCTGATCGATCTACTTGCAAAATCAGTGTTCAGCACTTCTTGGAAATAAATACTATGTTTAAAACAATAAAAAATTACTTCAAAAACTGGTTTCGCCATACCCCTCTGGAGGCTTCCCAACCTTATATTCCGGCTCCGCCGGATCAGCAAAACCCGGCCTCGGTTCATCCCTCACCCGATAGCCAGGACCGGTCTTCCGCCCGAGACCTGTTGTATCAGGAAATGGTATCCAATGAACACCGGATAGGAGGTTCTTCGATTATTTTCGGAGAAAACAGTTCGGTGATAGTAGACAACCAACAGAATGCCACGGAGTTTCACAGAAAATATAGTTATATCCTGGGTTCGGGACGGTTGGTCAGCCATATGGAGCCTAGTTTTATTGGCGATAAACTGATGCCGGGTGTCGGCGGAATGTGTTTTTTTTGCCGACTAGAAGCCTTGGCAGCGTTGCAAGACGGTCTTCTCAGTCCCCAGGAGGCTGAACTGAAGTCGCTTTTCGATAGCGAATCAGCTGGTCAGTGTGACCAGTGTGGTCGTCGGGATCTTTGCAGTCGCCATAGCCGGCCGGTTCCCGGCCCAGACGGCAAGCCGTTTCATTTGTGTCCGGTCTGTGTCGAAGCTGCCCAGCGCGGCCAGTGGATGCAAAAACCCCTCCAACTGCTCCTTTTACCGTTTATTAAAGAGGAAGTACCGCCTCAGGAAAAGAAAGAGGAATAACATGCACACCAAAATATTTCGTATCGCTACGGTCGTGTTCCTTTTCACCTGCCTGCTTCTGGCAGCGATCGCGTCGGGTAATTTCCCCATGATTCATTCCAGGGAGGAAACCGTAAGTACTCCCACCACAATCCTTTATATCAGGAGAATCTGTATGCAAGAAAAACCCCTCAATCGTCATGTTCCGTTTAAAAACCGGGCCGACCCAGACGCCGGCCCGCCTCCCTCTGCCTCCAATCCCCCATCGAGTCCGGAGCCCCAACTGGACCCGCTTGCGGTGGAGGAGAAACTCCGGGAATGCAATCTTATTTACCAGGAGCCGGTACAGAGACTTTTAGCGGATCTACATATGTGCCGGTCGGAAAAGATTCGGGACTCCATCTTACGTCGCCTGCAATGGCGCATCGACCATTATGATCTGGAATCTATGCGGAAACCCGATCCCTTCCGACCCTATGGTCCCCAATGCCTTTTACAGCAAGGTAATCTCCACTTTTTGACCCAGATGGATGGGGTAGCCTGGCGAATCTTCGTAGATAAACTGCTCACAGGTGTATTGATTGTGGGTCCCCAGCAAGCCGGAAAGTCTCGACTGATCGTCAGCCTCTGTGAACAGATCGTCCGGCTCGACCCCAGTATCGTCATTACACTTCTGGATCCGAAAGATGGTTTTCGCTTTTATACACCCCGTTTCCAGGCCCAGTATCTGGATCTGTCGTCGGTTTCCCTGGATCTCTGTCCGCCGGCGGGAATTCCTTATGAGGATTTTGTTTTCGAATTCATGCCGATCCTGGCCGATAGCCTGGGGCTAATCTATGGTATCGACATTCTCAACGGGGCAGCGGAAATTGCTCTGGCTCAGCGGCAGGAATATGCAAAAAAAACCGGGGCAGAAACCGAACTGTGTCTGCAGGATATTTACACCGCTATTCCCTTGGTCAAAGGCACTGCCGGCGGCCGGCGGGCCGGATATCGGGACGCAGCGGCAACTGCGCTCTCAAGGGTTTTGGGGCACCGCGGCCTTTTTCGGTGTCGTGCCGGCCTGCCGTTGCCGTGGTTATTCAGCCAGAATGCCGTCCTCAATACCCGTTCCCTTACCGATGATATGCAGTGCCGGGTTCTGGCAACATATTTTCTATATTGGAAATACCAATCCTGCCGTTTCCAGCCGGAGATTAATCAATTGCGTCACCTCATCCTCATCGATGACGGCTCCCGGTTCGTGGGAACCGCCGGTAACCAGTTCGAATCAGCCAGCCGTACCAGTCCCCTGGCTCATATTCTTGCTACCCTCCGCAGTACCGGTACCGGTCTTTGTGCCGCTTCCCAGTTGCCGGCTCTGCTTGATCCTTCGGTCCTGGCGTTGACGCGGACCCTGGTGCAAGTAGGTTCGATGGTAGGTCAGGATCATTTGAAAGTCATCAAAAACATCATGTCCCTTAATAATGACCAGACCGAGGCCCTGACGCGATTGGCAACCAGGGAAGCCGTCGGTTTGGCAGCAGGGTCCGCTTATCCGCGGATTATCCACGGTTGGGTTCCCCCGGTGCCGGACCCCAATACGGACGTCGAGATCGCACCGGTGGAGGTATATATAGAGCCGTGGCGGAATCTGGCCGACATACCGGCACCGCTCCAGAGCCAAACCACCGCAAAAGCCAGCCCGGATTTATCCAGTCCTACCCCCACTGCCATTTCAGCTGCCCAACTACCGGTAGTATCTGACTTGAGTGCCGGAGCCGTGAAACTGGTTTTGGAGGTTCTTGCCTTTCCGTACGCCACCATCAATAAGCACATCGAGCGTCTGGGAGGTTCCAGCCGGGCACTGGAAGAGGGCAAGGCAGAAGCGTGCCAAAAAGGGTATTTGTTCGAATCCAAGGCCGGTCGGATTAAATACCTGATCCCGACAGAAAAATCCGTCAAAATCTTTCAAATGCCTTGTCCCTTCCAGGTCACCAAGGGTGAGCATGGTTTCTACACAGGATTGGCTGCGTTTCTGCTGAAAAAGGATCCCCGACTGGCCACCGTGAAAACCGAGGTGGCGTTGGGACGTACCAACGCTGCCAGCGATGTCGTCACAACCACGAAATCCGGGATCATGTTCGCCTATGAGGTTACTTTGACAGCTACCCATCTCATGGGGAATGCCAGTAAGTATGTCCATAGTGTCGCCTATGCCAAAATTGTCTGGCTGTGCCGGGACGATGAGATGGTTCAGGCGGTGAAAGGATTCTTTCGCACCTCGGACTTGCCTGCGGATCTGCTGGCCCGTTTTGAATATCTACATTTTAGTGGTTTAGTAAAACAACAGCGTCAAATGTTTAATTAGTAAGGAGATTTCCATGCCGAATTTGAATTTTAAAAATATTTTTTTAGTGGTGTTCGTAGTGATCCTTCTGGCCTATAGCCGTTGGATTTATGCCGTGGTCAGCAAGATCTGGGATTGGTTTGTCATCGGTTTATCCCCGTTAGACAACACTCCCCCCGGTATGCGTTATATTGTCACTATTTTGTTAATGGCGTTTATATTTGTTTTCATTTATCAGACTTTTATCAATCGCAGAAAGTGAGGTTATCATGAAAAAATGGATGCTTACAAGTTGTTTATTCTGGTTCTTTTTTGGGGCCGGGCTGCCGGTCCTCGGAACCCAGGCCGAGGAGCCCAAATCCTCGAAACCGGTATTTTTGACGGTGATTGTCGATACCAGCCCCACTGCACCGGCTGTCAAAGAGCAAACCGGGATGGCGTTTCATGAGGTAGGGAAATTATTAGAGCCTGGCGATCGCATTGCGGTATATACCGCCCATGGCGGTCCACCCCGTCTGCATCTGGGCTGGCGGATTGAAGCCGGTACCGGCCGGAAAACCACGATTTTAGCCAACTGCTGGCGGGGTATTCGGTTTGCCGCCCTGACCAAGGCGGATGTGGCCCAGGCCCTGCAAGTGGCACTGGCAACCTTGCCGGACCATGATTCAGAAGGTACCCAAGTTATATTGGTGCTCGGAGAAGCCAAATTCAGTGACAAGCAATTACGAAATATTCAGAACCTTCTCCTTCAGACGCAAACGAATGCCGCTGGTATCAGTTTCCTGGTGAGCAGTCAAACCACTCGTGAAATTTTATTCTCCGCCACGCAAGGGCACTGCGAGGCGCTGGTGATGGGACAGATTGACTGGCAAAACTGGTTTGCAAAGGTGCGTTCCCGTCCCCACCCTAACCTGTCATTGGATAAAACCGCGGCACCCCCGCAGGAGAACCAACCGGTTCCTCCGCAGCCGGTCCCCTTATCTCCGGCAACTTCCTCTGGCCCTTCTGCCCCTGCTCCCCGTACCGAATCTCTGCCGCTGGGCCGGGAAAAATTCTTACTGCCGGTCTATCCGGTTTTGCCGGAATCACTGGAACAAACACCCTTTTCACCCCGGCCTTTGGCACCGGAATCTGAGCCCAGCCGCACTGTTGAGCCGACAGCCCCGCCGGTTTTAAAAGACCAGGGTACATCAGCAAAATCCCTACCATCAGCTCCAGCTGCCCGGACAGTAAAGGATCGACTCCCATCATCTCCTACCTTAACACCTTGGCTTAAGGCCAAAGGCCTGTGGGTGGGAATGGCGGTTGGGTTGTTCCTTTTAGTTATCCTGATGGTCCGCTCCCGAATCCGGCGAAAAAATAAGCCGGTTGCGTCCTCTTGCGATTCGTCGGTTCCCACCCAGCGTTATCGCCTGATCGGCCTGTGGGACGGTAGCCGTTTTGAATTGGGAGAGGAAGAAGGCGTTCGCAACGTGGTGCTGGGCCGGCATCCGGCCAGTCCTATTCCTCTGGACGATCCGGAGATCGAACCGCGGCATCTGCGTTTAACCTATAAAAAAGGCCATATCTGGATTCAAAATTGCAGTTCTCATCCTATTCAGCTCGACGGCCTGCCTTTAGCTGGCCGCCGGAAACAAAAACTGCTTCTGCCGGTGCAGATGCAGCTGACCGATAAAGTCCGTATTACTCTTCTCCGTGAAGAAATAGTTTTGGAAGATTTCCCTCTAACCCCAGAAAGCGAGAATTCCCATGAAAACGATCAATAACCAATATCCCCTGAATCCCCCTCAATTCCTGTTAATTGCAGCCGGTACATCCGCTATATCCGCCTGCCAGGTCATTCGTACCCGCGAGCAACTGCACCAGGTTCCCCCGGAATTTCGGGTACCAATGATCGGTATCGACGGGGCGGAAGTGGACCATCAGCGTCCCTTAGCTATGGTCCAGCCGTCCCTGGCAAAACTCCAGTTACAAGAACATGAAGTCGTACCGGCCCGAATCCCGGATGCCGAAAGCCGGCAAAAAGCCGCCCGGGCCGGACGATTATGCTGGGCCACGCCCGAGTGGATCGCCAATCCCGGCACCTGTCAGCAAAATAAGGGGGTTGGGGCCAATAGCCGGATTGGTCAGTATTTGTTTGCCCTCAATGCCAATGAATTTCAAATGCGGATCCGTCAAATCTTTCGTCACTTTGTCGGATATGAGCAGCAGCAGAAGGTTCTGGATGGCAATCCCGACCAGAAGAAAAACCGGCTTACCTTTACGGTCTTTCTGGTTTTCAGTGCCCTGGGCGGTACTGGCAGCGGTTCGTATCTGGATATTCTCACAGTTCTGGCCCAGATCGCCCAGTCTCTCAATCTCCTGGTACGGGTGGTACCGGTAGTGATTGGTCTGGGCAGCTGCGATCCCGGTAACCGGAAAATAGCCGCTTGCAATCAGGATCAGGTCCTGAAAGGGTGTCAGGCCGTGCTGGAAGGCAAGTTCCGCAACCCCCAGGATCCGGTCTGGTCGGTGGATTTTGGCTGTGATCCCCTGATTTTCCTGACTAATACCAACAACCACGGTGAAATCAGCAACTATGGTCATCTGATCAATATGGTCGGCGATGTTCTATTCCAAATCTGCTATAGTGATTTGGGAACCCATTTCCTGCAGCGTGGGGTAGACATACACGGCGCCCTGGAGCCCGATGATACCGGCGAAGGGTGTTCGGCTGCTACTTTGGGTTGTGCCAAAATCCATGCCAACCAGGAAAAAGCGGCGTACTACCAGGCCTATCGTATGCTGGAGAGTCTGGCGCAGAACCTGCTGCTTACTCCCGATCCTCGGGAGGCGGTCAAACATGCTGAAAACGCCGTGGCCCGTCTGGCGTTAAGGGAATTGCCGGCAGAGGACCAAGCCCTGCGGCGACTCTGCCAGACCCGGGAAAAAGAAATCAGTGACCTGCGGATTCGGCCGCGCGATTTCTTTCGGGAACGCCGGGGCTGCCGCCGCGGCTTCACCGGTTGCCAGGATCTCTTCTATGCCGCCCAGCATGTCCTGGAATCCGTCATTCCCAAACAGATCCGGCCGGCCCTGAACAACGAAGCGCAGAGTTTCCTCCAAG
>CAZOMV010000012.1:0-72361 GCA_964580995.1 uncultured Pirellulales bacterium | reverse complement strand
TTTACCTCTTATCTATCGGTTAATGTCAGATTAAGTCTTGACTAATTCATTTTATATCTGGTCGGGTTGGAAGTATTCTTTTCTCCCGCCCGCCTTCCCCCTCGCACCCATATCGCCCCAGCCCTTCCCGCCTGTTTCTGTTTTTGTTATCTTTTGTTAAAAATACTCTTTTCTTATCGGCGTTCATCTGCGGATAATATCTTTTACTACCTGTCACCATTATAATCATCTCTTATCTCTGTGTTTCTCGGTGCTCTCTGTGTTTAAAATATATTTTCTTATCTTCGCGCCTGGCGGGATATATTCTTAAAATCCGGTTCATCCTGTTATCCTGTCAAAATCTTATCTTCCCTTCGCGCTCTTCGTGAGCTTCGTGGTAAAACCTCCTTTTTCTGATTTCCATTTTAAAACCTTACCCGTCACCATTAAATCCTGTCCGTTCTGTGATCCTGTCAAAAATATTTTTCTTGGCGCCTTCGCGCCTTGGCGGGATATATTTATAATATCTCACTATCTCGCCCACTCGGCAGCGAACAGCGTGAGCGTCAAAAGGGTTAACCGCTCGCGGCGCAAAATTGGGCCTCTCAGCCCTCCGTGATTCCCGTTGTCTTCCCCCTGGCCGCCCCCAGCCGATTGTCTCCCCGCCGCCCCATAACAGAATCAATCCATAATTTCTTATCAGCCAAACCCATAGAAACACCACCATTTCCGCCCATGTTACGATTACCCTTGCCATTTTTCGCCCTTTCTCCTTATACCCGGTTTCCTTTCCCAGCCATACCAACTTAATTATACCACATATTTTACAAAAAGCAAATAATAATTATATTTAGTTTATAAAAATACATATATTTTTCACAAATTACACATAAATACTTGCATCAAATTACTTTATATCAAATAAAATCATACCGATATTTTATATTTTCATCCCCTTTTACCCCCGCATTTCCTATTCCTCCTTCACAAATCGACCGCATAAACACCCCTCAGCATCATATTTCCATTCGCCCCAATTCGCGTTTTAAAATCATCTTAACTGCTTATATTTTAATATGTTATATTTTTTTATCTGCGTGCATCTGCGTTTATCGGTGGATGACTTTCTTTATCTTCCCTCCCCCTTCGTGCCCTTGTCAGCTTCGTGGTGAAAATTCTTCTCCTTCTTATTCGCGTCCATTCGCGTCCATTCGCGGTTCAAACTCTTTCTTTTTCCCCCTTTCACACCTTCACACTTCTTTTGTCCCTCGTCCGTGCAAGTCCGTGACCGTATTATCCTCGACCCAATCTCTCTTTCTCGCCCTGTGGCAGCGACCGACGGGAGCGCCAATTGGGTGAGATGACCGCGTCGTTGTGGTGCAGGCTTTGCCTGCCTTTTGAACTTTTCCATTTCTGAATTTTGACATTGTTTAGAATTTAGATATTAGAATTTAGGATTTACCTCTACCACCTATCTTACCAAAGTCAATTTGGGAAATATAGGTAACATTCCTGCTTCAAAAAAATCGCCACAACCCGAAAAACCAGTCTGAAAATCATACACTTTTACCTATGTTTTACTCATGTTTACCATATGTTTTACTATACTTTTATATCACTTTCTTCATCTTTTACTATACTTTCTTCAACATTTACCAACTCAACCTAATCGTTACAAATTACCAAAATTCTTACCCATCTTACCAAAAATCTTACCCAACGTTAAAATCGTTACAATCGTTACTTTATTATCGGACTATGAATTTCAACGAAAAATAAAGAATTACAGCAATTCTCGATTATCAAAAATAAGCACTTACGTCAATTTTTGAAAATTAAAAATAACGACTTACAATCCCAAAACAGCATATTTTCAGACAGACAATCTGACTTGTTTATTCAAACAGCTTCTTCTGATACCGCTCAAACGAATACTTACTTACCGCCTCATCGACCGGAATACGGTATTTGCCGGACCAGCAGGCGTTGCAGTAATGGCCGGGCGGATCCTTGACGCACCGCAGCATACCCTCCAGCGAAAGGTATTGCAGGCTATCCACTTGCAGATATTCCCGGATTTCCTCCACCGTCTTATTATTGGCGATCAGTTCTTCCCGGCTGGGAAAATCAATCCCGTAAAAACACGGAAACCGGATCGGCGGCGACGCCACCCGCAAATGAATCTCTTTCGCCCCCGCCTTCCGTAGCGCCCCCATCTTGCCCCGCGTTGTCGTCCCCCGCACAATCGAATCCTCAATCACCACCAGCCGCTTGCCCTGCACCGCTTCCTTGATGACGTTTAGCTTCATCTTCACCGCCAGGTCGCGCATCGGCTGATCCGGCTCAATAAAACTCCTTCCTGTATAATGACTTACCGTAAAACCACGCGAATACAAAATCCCGCTCTCCTGGCTGTACCCACCTGCCGCGCACCGGGCACAGTTCGGCACCGGAATCACCATATCCGCCTCCGCAGGTGCCTCCCGTGCCAATTGCCGACCCATATTATGCCGCACCATATGCACATTCTCGCCGAATATCCGGCTCGACGGATCGGCAAAATAAACCTGCTCAAAAACGCAGTGCGCCGGGGTTGCCGAACCGGGCCCGTCAAAAAACCGGCTGTGAATCCCGCTCTCGTTAATCGTGACAATCTCCCCCGGCTCCACTTCGCGCACAAACTCTGCATCAATAATATCTAACGCGCACGTCTCCGACGCCACCGCATACGAGCCATCGCAAAGTTGCCCAATACACAGCGGCCGGATCCCATACGGATCCCGCGCCGCCTCGATCCGGTCCGGAAACAAAAACAGCAGGCAATAGGATCCCTGCAAATGATTCAAGACATGGCCTAGCGGATCGGGCTTGATCACATGATCCGGTTTGGCCATCAAATGTATCACGATCTCCGTATCATTGGTGGTTTGAAAAATATGCCCATGCTGTTCGTATTCGTTTCGCAACAGCATGGCATTAATTAAGTTACCGTTATGCGCTACCGCAATCTGCCCCTGGGAATACTCCACCAGCATCGGCTGGGCATTTTCCGGTCGGGATGAACCCGACGTCGAATAGCGCACATGGCCGATGGCGGAACGCCCCTTGACACTCATCTGCCGCAAAACCGATTGCGGAAACACCTCGCTGACCAGCCCCATCCCCGTATAATTATACAGGGTCTTACCATCCGATATGGCAATACCAGCCGATTCCTGACCCCGATGCTGCAAAGCGTGCAGGCCAAAATACGTTTTCTCAACCGCACCGGGATTATTAAATATCCCGAACAGGCCGCACTTCTCCTTCACCCGATACGACTCGAGATTCTCTTTGGAAAGAAAACCCGTATATTTACTTTTATCTTGGGGATGGATAGCTTTCGTTCCTCGCTAAAAAGAAAATCATATATCTTGTTAGCCAAGTGTAAAGTGTAATCATTCATACCATGGAAGTCAATAAATCTTATAAAAGAGATTCAAATTTGATTTACCATTTATTTGTGGTAGTATTTCTCTATGGAAAGAATTATAATAAAATTTCGGATAGAACTGATTTGGAAATAATAAAATCATAATATAAGGATAAGGTGATGATGGATATGAACTTAGCAACTATAGTGGCGTTGATAGGCCCGTTGGGACCGATGGAGTTGGTCGTAATCGGCGTTGTTGGCCTGCTGATCTTTGGCAATCGGCTGCCCCAGGTGGGACGCAGTCTGGGCAAGGGCATTGTCGAGTTTAAAAAAGGACTAAAAGGGGTTGAAGATGAGATTGACAAAGCTAGTAATAAAGATGAAAAAGAACTTCCAAAGAGCTAACTTGTTTTATATCAAGTAATTATAAAAATCAGACTTTTTTATCTTTCGTTTTGCCTTTATTGCTTTTTTTCGAGTCTTCCGCTGTCGTCGTGGCAAGATCCGACATACTCTTGACCATGCTTTGCGGCTTAGCATGTGGTACAAAAAGTACCGTTCCGCAATAGGAACATCTCACCCGCGTCCCCCGAGCGGTTGCTGGTACCATAAGTACCTTTCTACAAAGCAAGTTAGGACACATAAGGGTTACAGCCATAAAGCCTTTCCAATGCTTGGATTGCATAATAAATAATCAATACCATTACAGTTATCGACCATTCCCGGTAGCCATCTTAAGTAAGAAACTGAAGTTTTGCAAAATGGAGGTTAGCCCATAGGGTGCGAAAATTAGAATTCTATAAGATCTTTGAAAATAGATAGTTATATAGTGGTCGGACGAAATCTGAGCAATAACACTTTATATGATAATAATTTGTTCGCGGATGCGTTTTCGCACTGTACCCCGACAGTAGCGTTTTTGACCAAGGCAACCTGATCGAACGAAAACTGAACCTGAAAAACGGTCTGACCGACCCAAAACTGACCCACTTTTGGAAAAATGCTCAAAAAAAGCGGCTTTCCCCGCCGGCCAAGAACCGCAAGACACGTATATCAAAGGACTTACAGAATAGCGACGATCGGATTCGAACCGATGACCTGCGGGCTATGAATCCGCTGCTCTAAACCAACTGAGCTACGTCGCCAAGTACCGTTACTTTGGGTACTTATACCGGGGAAAAGCATTCTTGTAAAGCCCATATTTTGAAAAACGGCTCTTCCCGGCAAAAATCAGACGGCTTCGAATTCGTCCTTTCCGGCCCCGCATTCGGGACAGGTCCAATCTTCCGGCAGGTCAGAGAAAGGGGTACCCGGCTCTACGCCGTTGTCCGGGTCTCCTACCTTGGGATTATAAATGTACCCGCAAAGTAAACAACGATATTTACCCATAGTTGATTCTCCTTTCTAATTGGTTTTTTTTATCACTTGCTCCGCCAGTTGTATTCCCAATTGACGGCATTTCTGCAACGTTTCTTCGTCGGGCCGATATTGACAACTGATGTTTTCCCCGAACATTTCAAAGCCTGCCTGCTGGAGGAATTCGGCGGCCTGCTCCACCGCGCCGCCGCTCCAGCCATAGGAACCAAAGGCGACACCGAATTTGCCTTTGGATTTCAGGCCTTTCATATAGGTTAAAAAAGCCGCGACAGTAGGCATCATGTTGCTGTTTAGGGTGGGTGAGCCAACGGCCACCGCGGCGGCATCGAGCACTTCGGTGGCCAGAGTGGTCAAATCGTTAACATCGAGTTTCAGGAGCTTGACCTCTACACCATCGCGAAAAGCCGCTTCCGTTATCGCATTGGCCATTTGTTCCGTGCTGCGCCACATGGAATCGTAAATGACCAGAATCTTCGGTTTCGCCCGAAACGCAGCCCAGTCCTGATAGGCGGAGAGGATGCGGTTGCGGTGCTCGGTCCAGATGACTCCGTGGCTGGGGCAGATGGTTTCGATCTCCAGCGATTGGGCCTGTTTGAGGGTTTTGGTGACAATGGAACCCAGGTGCATGATGATATTGGCGTAATAGGTTTTCGCTTCCGCCATGAGGACCTCCATGTCCACCTGGGTATCGAATCGCCCGCTGGTTGCATAATGCTGGCCGAAGGCGTCCATGCTGAAAAGCAGCTTCTGCGCAGGCAGATAGGTGAACATCGAGTCCGGCCAGTGCAGCATGGGGGTATTGATGAATTGCAAAAGGTGCTTGCCCAGATTGATACTGTCTCCGGTCTTAACCACCTGAAAATTCCAGTTGCCTGGATAATATTTTTGCAGGCCGATTTTCCCTTTTTCGGAGGCGACCACCACAGCGTGGGGGGCCTGTTCCAGGACTTTCTGAATTTCGCCGGAATGATCGGGTTCGGTATGGTTGGAAATGATGTAGTCTATTTTTTTCGGATCGATAACTTCCGCGACATGATCCAGCAGGCATCGTCCCTTGTCCCGTTTGACTGCGTCGATCAGGGCCACTTTTTCATCCACGATGAGGTAGGCATTGTATGAAGTACCTCGCTGGGTGCGATAGCCGTGAAAATTCCGCACATCCCAATCCACATAACCAACCCAATGTATATCCGGTGCAATTTCCAGATGATTCATAATTCGATATCCTTTTCGTCTATCCGGTTATATATTAAACCGAAATCAGCATTTCTTGAGAGCTTCCTGCAACCTATGAATGTGTCCGATTTCTTCCTGGATTAACAACTCCACTTTCTCGCGGCTTGAAACAGCAACCGCTTTTTTGAGACTTTCAAAAAATACAATGGTGTCTTTTTCAAAGGTGATGGCCAGTTGTAGCATGCTGCGCTCGGTTTGGAGGGATGTCAGTACTTGGGGTACATCCTGATCCATTTTGAAAACATGCCCATAGGCCATGGAACGGATGTACAATTCCACCTGATCGTCCAAATCGACCAGATTCAGATCGCTACCCCCGCATAGCTGGCTGTGTAAATCGGCGAAAATCTGTTCGTGTTTTTTTTCCTGCAGAGCCAGATGGTCCAATAGTTGTTTCACAGGAAGATTTTTCGATGCCTTGGCGGCTTCCTGATAGAAACGAAATCCGTTTCGCTCGATTTGCTCCGCCAAGCGGAATACTTCGGAAAGACTGAAGGTATTTTTCATCGGTTGGTACCTTTCTACTCAAAGGTTCAAATAAGCCCTTTATTTGGGATTTCATTCCGTTAGGAAACAACTGCCTGAACCGATGTGGCGAATCCGAGTCAATAATTACCCGCTTCCAGTTCAAAATGAGCCTGCGGATGCAGACAGGCCGGGCAGAGTTTGGGTGCCTGCGTACCTTCCATATTGTAGCCGCAGTTGCGGCAGACCCAGGTGACTTTTTTGGCTTTTTTAAACACCTGATTTTTTTGGATGTTTTCACGCAATTTCAGGTAACGCAGGCAATGCCGTTTTTCCGCCACCGCAATAGCCCGGAAGGTGGCGGCAATATCTTTGAAACCTTCATCACCCGCCGTTTTGGCAAAGCCGGGGTACATGGACTCAAATTCGTACCGCTCCCCTCCCGCCGCTTCCAACAGATTATCCACTGTTTTGCCGATTACCCCAGCGGGAAATGCCGCCGAAATTTGCACTTCGCCGCCTTGCAGGAACTTGAAGAGCCGTTTGGCGTGTTCCTTTTCCTGATCCGCGGTTTCGGCGAAGATGGCGGAAATCTGGACAAAGCCTTCGTTGCGGGCCTGGCTGGAAAAATAGGTGTAGCGGTTACGAGCCTGGGATTCTCCAGCAAAGGCGGTCAGGATATTTTTTTCGGTCTGGGTTCCTTTTAAGCTGGGGGATTTGGCTGATTTTGCTGCCATTTGGATCTCCTTTTTAATGGACTAATATTGAAAAAACTAACATAAAACCATTCTAAAAACATGGAAATTCCGCACATTTCTGCCCGGAAAACCATGGAAATACCTATTAAAAAACTATTTATATACTTTTAGTATTCCATTCCATAATAGTCAAGTGCTACCCCCCGAAAAAGCGAAGACTTATAACTGAAATCTGTGTACTTTCGGCTTTGTGCCCAAAGATTTTATTTGACAAATTGGTTAATCGAGATATAATATACATATTAACAGTATATGTATTATGAAAATTTAGGTAGTAGTATGTCTTTAGTGCAGGAATTAAGGTTACGCAAGCCGATCTATCTTTTACCGCATGAGGTATTATTAAATATATATTATACAGCGGCTTATGTGAAGAAAGAGGCGGATGATTTTATGCGGTCGTTTGGGCTGACGGATGTGCAGTTCAATGTTTTGATGCTCTTGCAGCATCAATGCGGGTCGGAGGCGGGATTGAGTCAGGCGCAGATCAGCGAAATGATGCTGGTAAACCGGGCAAACATAACGACGCTGATCGATCGAATGGAAAAGTCTGGTCTGGTAGAACGGACGGCAGCGGCTGGAGATCGGCGGTACAATATTATCGTGATGACGGAGAAGGCACGGGAGCTGATGGGGCAGGTAGAGCCGCTGTATGGGCAGAGGATACAGGAGATTATGGCGGGATTCGATGAAAAGCAGCAGAAAGAGTTAATAAAGGAAATGGAGACCATCCGGCAGAGCGTAAAAAAGGAAAGTTAAATATTACAAAAATGAAGAAATTGAGGATGAAATCTTGAAAAAAGTCTGATTTTTGGCTAGAGTACTAAAATCAGTGTCTTTTAAAAGTTATTCAAACCTTACACTCAGAAAAGGGTGATTATAAGATGACTCGATTAAACGGCAGAAAATTCACTGAAAGCGAAAGAAATAAACCTTTGGTAATTAATATCCCCGAAAGCGGTCCCCTGCACCTGGGGATCGACGTCGGTTCGGTGAGCTGCAAGCTGGTGTTAGTGGATAACTATCATAATGTAAGGTACTTATGTTATCAGCGGCATAATGGCCGGCCCATGGAAACCGCGTATGATTTATTGGGTAATCTGGTACGTGAGATACCGGCAGACCGTATCGGGACGATGGTGGGGACTGGCAGCGCGGGGCGGGAGTTGTGCAAGATTTTAGGGATCGATTTTGTCAATGAGCTGATCAGTCAGGCAGCGGCGATCCGGCATTTGCATCCGGAGGTGCGGACGCTGATCGAGATGGGCGGTCAGGACAGCAAGGTGATCTTTTTGAATGAGGGGAGTAATGGATCGGAGGAAGGCGGGCAGAGGGGAATCGGGGATATGGCGGATTTTTCGGTGAATACCAACTGTGCCGCGGGAACGGGCAGTTTTCTGGATCAGCAGGCGTCGCGGCTGGGGATTCACATAGAGGATGAGTTTGGGCAGTTGGCGGCTCTATGCACAGCGCCACCGCGGGTAGCGGGCCGGTGCAGCGTCTTTGCCAAGTCGGACATGATTCATCTGCAGCAGCAGGCGACACCAGTGAATGATATACTGGCGGGATTGTGTCTGGGATTGGCGCGGAATTTGATGGGGAGTTTGTGCCAGGGGAAGGAAGTGGTCAAGCCGGTGGCATTTTGCGGCGGGGTGGCCAGCAATGTGGGGGTGGTACGGGCGATTGAGGATGTGTTTGAGCTGGGGCGGGGCGGGCTGATTGTGCCGGAGATGCACGCGGTGACAGGGGCGTTGGGGGCGGTGCTGGTACAGCGGAAGGAAGGAGCGGGCAGCGGCAGTCAGCAGGAGCCGCGGGTGCTGCTGGCAAAGCTGGAGGAGTATATCCACCATAACCGGGAGATCGGGTATCGTTTGGCGCCGCTGAAGCAGCCGTCGTATCCGACGCCGGACAGCAAGGTCCATGCGGAAAAGCTGGAGGCGGCACGGCGGACGGGCCGGACGATTCCGGCCTACCTGGGGATCGACGTGGGTTCGATCAGCACGAATGTGGTGGTGATGAACGAAAGCAAGGAGGTGCTGAGCAAGGCATATCTGATGACGGCCAGCCGTCCGCTAGAGGCGGTGCGGAAGGGGCTGGAGATGGTGGGGCAGGAGGTGAACGGGCTGGTGGAGATTCTGGGGGTGGCAACGACGGGATCGGGGCGGTATCTGACGGGGGATTTTGTGGGGGCGGACCTGGTGATTAACGAGATCACAGCGCAGGCGACCGGTGCGGCGATAGTGGATGTGCGGGTGGACACGATCTTTGAAATTGGAGGACAGGATAGCAAGTATATTTCGCTGGAGGGCGGGGTGGTGGTGGATTTTGAGATGAACCATGCCTGCGCGGCGGGTACGGGCAGTTTTCTGGAAGAGCAGGCAGAGCGGCTGGGGATGAATATAAAAGAGGAATTTGCGGCGGAAGCATTTACCTCGACGGCACCGATCCGGCTGGGGGAACGTTGTACGGTGTTCATGGAGTCGGATCTGATCAGCTATCAGCAGCAGGGTGCCAAGCGGGCGGATTTGACGGCGGGGTTGTGTTATTCGATTGTGACGAATTATCTCAACCGGGTGGTGGGCAACCGCAAGATCGGGCACCGGATATTTTTCCAGGGCGGGACGGCGTTTAACCGGGCGGTGGTTTCGGCATTTGAGGCGGTGACGGGCAAACGGATCATTGTGCCGGACCATCATGAGGTGACCGGGGCACTGGGAGCGGCGGAGCTGGCACGGCGGCATATGGTGCAGAAGCAGCAGGAGGCCCGGCAGCGGCTGGCCAGCACGTTCCGGGGCTTTGATCTGGCGAAGTTGGAGTACCAGATTCGGTCGTTTGAATGCGGGAAGTGCCCGAACAATTGCGAAATCAAGGAGGTGACGCTGCCGGATGCGGATCCGCTGTATTACGGGTCGCGATGCGATTTGTATAACGTAAAGAAGAATGAGGGACAATCAAAGAATCTGCCCGACCTGTTTCAGGAGCGGCAGAAGATGCTGGAACGGTATGCCGGGCTGGACGGGGCGGGCAGGGCGGCTCAGCAGGGAAGTGCTCCGCGCCGGACGATCGGGATCCCGATGTGTCTGAGCAATTATCAGTTTTTGCCTCTTTGGGGTGCTTTTTTCCATGAGTTGGGCCTGGAAGTGGTGCTTTCAGGGAAATCTTCGAAGAGTGTGATTCACAAGGGGGTGGCGATGGTGCTGGCCCAGCCGTGTTTTCCGGTGAAGGTGGCGCACGGGCATGTGATGGAACTGGTGGAAAAAGGGGTGGATTATATCTGGCTGCCGAGCGTGGTTTCGATGACGGCGGATTACGCGGAGAATCTGCACAATCAGCTTTGCCCGTATGTGCAGACGATTCCGTACCAGGTTAAGGTGGCGCTGAAGGCGAAAGGAATCGACCTGGCGGGGGCGAAGAATCATTTGATCGATATTCATGTGCGTTTTCAGGAAGGGGTGAAAGGATTACTCCATACTTTACTGCCTTTGACAAAACAGTTGGGAGTCAGCAAAAAGCAGATTGTTCGGGCGCTGGATCGTGCGTTAGCGGAGCAGCGTTCGTTTGAGGCGGCGTGTATCGAGAGGGGGCGGGCGATTCTGGAGAACATTGAACCGGGGCAGAAAGTATGCGTGATTGTGTCGCGACCGTATAACGGCTGCGATCCGGGGATCAGCCTGGATATGCCGCGGAAGCTGCGAAAGATGAATGTGCTGGCGCTGCCGATGGATTTTCTGGATTTGCGAAATGCGAATATTACCGAGCCGGAATTGCAGGAGCAGATGTACTGGAAGTATGGTCAGCGGATTTTCCGGGCGGCACATATCATTCGGGACGATCCGCGGCTGAATGCGATTTATATCAGCAATTTCAGTTGCGGGCCGGACAGTTTTATTATTTCGCTGTTCAAGGAATTGATGGGCTATACGGATGAGGAGGGCGTGGAGCATCGCAAGCCGGCGCTGGTGGTGGAGATCGATGAGCATAGTGCGGATGCCGGGGTAGTGACGCGGCTGGAGGCATTCCATGAGAGTTTGAAAGCGGTGGAGGAGCATCGGCTGGCAACCCAAGTCGCCCGGCCGCGAATTCCCGCAACGCAATCGCCGCAGAGTCCCTGGCGGAGCGAATGGGGTGATTGCTCGGGCCGGACGCTGTATATCCCGTGGATGGGCGATCACGCCCAGGCCATGGCGGCGGCATTTCGTCATTGCGGGCAGGATGCGGAAGTGATGCCCATCGGCGATGATGAAACGATGCGCTGGGGCCGGCAGTTTACTTCGGGGAAGGAATGTCTGCCGTGCACGATCACGACGGGGGATATGCTGAAGGTGTTGAACAAGCCCGGTTTTAACCCGGACCACGCGGCATTTTTTATGCCCAGCGGCAGCGGACCCTGCCGGTTTGGGCAGTACAATTGTTTGCAGCGTTTGGTGCTGAAGCAGGCAGGGATGCCCAACACCATTCCGATTGTGGCGCCGAATCAGGACAGTAATTTTTACAAGCATTTCCAGCGTTTTAAAAAGGATCCGACGCGGCTGGCGTTCGATGGGATTGCGGCGATTGATTTGCTATTTAAGACGCTGCTGAAGCTTCGGCCTTATGAAACGCAGGCCGGGGCGGCGGATAAGGCGTACGAATATTGTGTGCAGCGCATGGTTCATGCACTGGAGAGGGGCCTGAGCGAAAAAGAAATGGCGGGGGAAATGAAAATGTGTGCGGATGAATTTTCGCGGGTCCCGGTGGACCGGTCGCGGCGCAGGCCGCTGGTGAGCGTGGTGGGCGAGATTTATGTGCGAAGCCACAGTTTCGCCAACGATAATATCGTGCGGCAGTTGGAATCGCTGGGGGCGGAGGTGAACCTGGCGGGCTTTGCCGAATGGTTGTATTACACCAACCACACGCGGAAAAAGATGGCGTTGCGGTGGTCGGATTATAAGCTGTACTTGCAGAATGCGATCAAGAACCGGATTCAGCACAAGATTGAGAAGTCATTCGCTGAGCCGCTGGAAGCGTTTTTCGGGCCGCTGGCGGAAGGAAATATCCAGGATGTGATCGCGGTGGCGCTGCCCTATATGCACGAGTCGTTTGAAGGGGAGGCCGTGCTAAGCATTGGAAAGATCGTGGAGATGCATCATCACCACGCAGCGGCAGGGGCGGTAAACGTGATGCCCTTTACGTGTATGCCGTCGACGATCGTCAGCGCGATCACACGTCAGATTACCCAGGATTGTCAGGGAATGCCGATTATCAACATCAGCTATGATGGGCAGCAGGATCCGACACTACAGACGCGTCTGGAAGCGTTTATACATCAGGTGAACAGTTATCATAAGACGCTTACGCAAACAGCAGTGGAAATACACTAAGGAAAAGAGACGGTGACAAATATCGAAACGGTGACTTCCCCAGATAAAGACGAAGAAGGTATGGAAAAGGGTGAGGGGGTGGCAGAAGAGGCGAATTCTGCCGGTTTACACCGATTGAAACTGGAAGAACGGCGGAAGTTGATGCAGCGCTATCAGGGAATGAATGCGGTTTTGCCTTATGCTACGACGGCAACGTGCCCGAAGTGCGGGCGGCAGGGTCCGGCGCGGTTTGAATGGGTGGACGCAAGCCACAGGCAGATTTGGCTGCACTATGAATGTTCGAGTTGCGGCGAGATGACGGAGGTACATGAGGATACCATCTGGCTGACTGCCCAGCCGGATCGGCCGGGTTCGGCGGAGAAGACGTATGAGGGGCATGTTATCAAGCCGAACGGACGCACATTGCCGCGGACGGTGCAGACGCTTTGTCCGGAATGCTGTGCGGTAATTGTAGGCCGCTATTTTGTGGAGGATGGGGCGGTTTTGATTGAAAAAAGCTGTCCGGAACACGGGTATTTTCGCGATTATGTAAATCGCAATGTGCAGTTGTTTCTGAAGGGGGCGTACTGGAGTTTTGAGGAACAGGCGGGTTTAACCAATCCAAAAGGTACGGGGGTGAAGGGCTGTCCTTCGGATTGCGGGTTGTGCGGCCGGCATCAGTCCAATTCGTGTCTGGCGAATATTGATTTGACCAACCGGTGCAATCTGAACTGTCCCATCTGTTTTGCCAACGCCAACGCGGTGGGTTATGTGTACGAGCCGGACTTCGAGCAGATCACAGCGATGCTGCAAGCCCTGCGGGACCAGCGGCCGACACCGGGAACGGCGGTGCAGTTCAGCGGGGGTGAGCCGACGCTACATCCGCGATTTTTTGATATCATTGAGCAGGCGGGGAAGATGGGCTTTTCGAATATTCAGATGGCCACCAATGGCCTGAAGATGGCGGATTTTTCGTTTGCCCGCCGGGCTAAGGAGGCGGGGCTGCATACGCTGTATTTGCAGTTCGACGGAATCGGCCGGGAGGTGTATCTGACGACGCGCGGGCGTGACATCTGGGAAACGAAGCTGCGGGTTATCGAGAATTGCCGGAAGCTGGATATGAAGATTTGTCTGGTACCGACGATTATCCGGACAGTCAATGACGATCAGGTGGGTGAGATATTTCGGTTCGCGGTGGAAAATGTGGATGTGATCAGCGCGATCAGCTACCAGCCGGTCTGTTTTACGGGCCGGATCGATGCGGAGCAGCGGTTGCAGCAGCGATATACGCTGGGGGATCTGGCCCGGGACATCGCCAAAGCGTCGGGGGCGGTGGTGGAGCGGGATTTTTATCCGCTGTCGATTGTGATGCCGCTTTCGCAGTTTCTGGAAGCGGTGACCGGCCAGCCGAAGATCAAATCCAGTTGCCATACGGATTGTGCATTTGGTTCCTACTTTTTAATTTCAGAAGACAAGAAGGTACATCCGTTTCCGCGGGTGCTGGATGTGGAGGCGATGTTCAGCGGGATGAACCGGCTGGCACGGCAGATTGGCCCCCATGCGGGGCGGTTGTCGATACTGGACAAGATGCGGATTTATAAAATGTTCAAGGGAGTGTTTCGACCGGAGGAGGCACCGGCGGATTTGACGGTAAAGGGCTTTATGTCGGCGCTGCAGGGAATGGTGGACAAGAGCAAAGGGCGGGGGCAGGCGGGCAAAGGGAATTACCGCACCCTGATGGCGGCGGGGATGCACTTTCAGGACCGCTACAATTACGATATCGAGCGGGTCAAGCGGTGCGTAATCCCCTACTCCACACCGGCAGGACTGATTCCGTTCTGCGCCTACAACTCCGGCCCGATGTACCGGCCGCTGATTGAAAAAATATACGCGCGTTCGTAAAAGCCTGCGCCCCCGCTCACGGGGCCAGGACGCCGTTGGTGTCCCAGGGGGTGGGCGTCAGCATGAATCCCCAGACGCCGGTGCCGTCCGGATACCTGCCGTAAGAAACATCGGTGGTCTGTGCCGTAAAGGAAATGGTGCTGAGCGGCCGGTTGCCGTTGGCGTAGGTATCAAAAAGACCTACCGCTTCGCCGCCTTTGCCGAGCTTGAAGTTGACATGCGTCGGCCCCTGCGTACCGTCCTCATCGGCCCAGAAGACCAGATGTTCGCCGGGATCGATACTGACACCGGCCGGTATTTCATATTTGTTCGGATCGTCCAGATCGTCGGTCAGGAATTTGCCCGCTAAATCCACCATGGTGGTTCCCTTGTTGTAGAGTTCGATCCAGTCGGGAAATTCACCGGTTTCATCAGGATCTTCGATGGTGGAATAATTGTCGGCCATGAATTCGTTAATGACCACCGGCGAGCCGACGATAAAGGTGGCCTCGTTCAGCGCGGACCAGATGGTGCCGCTTTTATAGCGGGCTTTTATGGTAACGGTTTGCGTCAGGGTAATCGCCCCGGTGTATTGCGTCCCCGCGATCGCCCCGGTGTAAGGCACGCGCGGGTCCGTGCCGTTGGTGGTGTAATAAATCGTTCCGGTTTTACCCGCAGGTTTGGCCATAGTCAGAGAAAAACCGGAATTGACTTCGCCGCCATCTTTATTGAAGATAACCGGAGTGCCCCAGAACTGGGAATCAATCCAGTTCAGGCGGGTGACCAGCCAGCTTTCCATCGCCGCAATATCCTGCTGATAGGTGGGGTAGGCATAGGCGTTGCCTAAGCTGCCTAACAATAATATTTTGTCCAGGACGGGCCAACGCTGGAAATTACGAGCCTGGGCTTCATCGAGAAATGCAGCCCAGGAATCAATATCATCCAGAAGCTTGTCGGTGCTGAAGGTATATTCCCGCAGGCTGAACCAGCGGTCCCACATCGCCAGCTCATATTCGGGGTCAGTACGTAATCGGGGGAACGCATCGGCCACGCGGTCACCTCCACGCGATTCATAATCCCAGCCGGCGGTGGCGGTACCGCTCATGAAATTCATATACCCCATCGCCGCGTTGAAATCCCAGAGAGGTCCCATGTTCAGCTTGCCCAGCCGGTCCTTGAACATAAAGGTACTGACCACATAGGCGTCCACATTCCGCATCATTTCCGACAGCCAGAAATGATCGATGAACGAGCCGGTATTGATGTATTGGCTATATCCCGAAACCGGATCAGCAAAACCGGAATTATACAGGACCGTATAGAAACTATTAAGATAATTAGTCATCCAGATCCTCTGGGCGGCAGTTACTTCGAACTGGTCGGGTTCCTCAAATAGGAAGGCGCCAAAACTACAGTAGAAGGGGCTATCACTAGGATCAACGTGACAGCAGTCATGCTGAATCAGATACCCGCCGGTGATCTCCGGCTCGGCATTATCAAAAGATTCGAGTTTGGTAATATCGACGCGGTTCTTATCGCGGGTGAGTTTTTCGACCAGGACATAGACCCCGACATAATCGCCCGGATAGGCGAATTCGGGGCCGTTCGGATAATACAGCGTGGTTTCCGTATAAGTGGGCACGGATCCCAGGTCATCCATGCGGACGTCGCCGCCGTTGAGATTCAGGAACATCTCGACCAGTCGGGTGCGGGGGGCATAGCGGCCGATCTCATTGCTCCACTGGTACGCCAGGATATCGCGGATCAGGGTCTTGTCCCAAATAGGACCGTAGAGAACCCAGTCCGATTCGGCTGGCAGCCCCAGTAGGGAGACATCTTTATCTTCCCGGCGGTTGTTCCAGGTTTCCAATTTGTAGGATTTTTTCGGCATGGAAGGCGAAGAGTTGCCCCGTATCCGGATGCCGTCCATACCGGTGTGATCGGTGGTGCCGGACATGACCGCCCGGCCGGTGGCCGGATCCACATCGATAAAGGTAGCCTGGACCAGCGTGTATTCGGGCCGGCTGATGGTTTTACCGAAGGTGTCAATCACAACGATGGGCAGGTTGGAGGAAAAATTCTGAATATCGGGATTGATGAGGGAAAATCCTTCGGCCCGGATGCCGCTCCAGCCGATCCCCGGCTCATAGACGGCTGCCTTCACCATCGTGCTGCCGGAGATGGGGATCGGCCCGGAATAAACCGGAGAGGAAAGCAAAGGTTCCGTGCCATTGAGGGTGTAATGGATTTCGGCGGTGGCTGATACCTTGGTCAGCGTCAGCGCAAAGCTCGCGGTAAAAATGCCGCTGGAGCGGGAGAAGTGCGGCGGATCGATATAGGGCGTCCCGCCGACATTGGGAGTCTCGGGCGTGGGGGCGGCAAAGAACATGGGAACGCTGGTTTGGTAGTCGGAACTGATACCGGCTACCAGTTCGGGGACCATGAGCAGATCAGAACTATTGGTGCCGTAATTGGTACAGTGAATAGCCAGCACGTTGTTGGGGCCGGCAAACAGTTCCCCGATGTAGCCGGAAATGTCGTAATCGACGTAGATGACTGCCTGGAGATCGTCATGGTAGGCGGGAGACTGAGTATCCCATTGCGGAGGTTCGTTAATGTTGGCGCTGGCAACGCGGACGCCGTTGACATAGGCGACAAAGCCATCGTCGTATTTCATGCGCAGGGTCAATTGCGTAATGGCCGAGGGATCGTCCACCGTAAATTTCATCCGGGAGTAGAAGCCGGCAATATTTTTAGTGACACTGGTCTCAATCAATGCCTGATAATTCTCCGGTGAGGTTTCATAACCCAGGCCGGTAATACCGTTGAGCCAGGCGGACGATTCGGTATAAGTAGTCGAAGTCCAGACGGCGTCCACCGAGCTGTCCGCGGGAACCAGATATTTCACCGCATACTCGGGCGAATACACCAGTGTAGTAGTAGTGGTGCTTTCCTGGCCGACGCCGTAGGAAACATCGGCTGTCTGGTCGGGATAATGGGGGGTGTATTCGTGTATGATCCGGCTGCCGTGCACCAGGGCCAGATAGTCGCCGCCGGCATTGAGGTTGAAATTGGTGTGGTAATAGCCCAGCGGGTCCAGATAGGGTTGGACAGTCTGGCCGGAGGCGAATACCAGCAGATATTCCCCGCTGTGGATCGTGAGGGTGTCCGGAAAAGGCCACTTGTGCAAATCGTTGGGATCGTCCGTCAGATACCAGTCCGCCAGCAAAACCGCTTCGCTCAAAGGGTTATAGATTTCAATCCAGTCGGAATACACCCCGTTGCCGTCAGCCAGAATGGTATCATTGCTGGCCATGAACTCGGTAATCAGCAGAGGCGTATAATACCAGTTTTGGGCAAAATAGGCATAATCTTGAAAATTCACGCCGTCATTGCCGATAAAGTCCGCCGTGCCGCCCGGCGGATCGAGCCACTGCTGGGCAAAGAGCACCATATCCTCGATGTCAATGACACCGTCGTCGTTGAGATTTCCGGGCGGATCGTCGATCGCCGCCCCCGCCATGCTGAGGAACAAAAGAGACAGACCTAGAATCATACGAAACATCATCACTTCAACCTTTCTGACCGATATCATAGCAGAACAAAATATCGTGAACGCGGATATACAACTGTTTATCCAGGATGACCGGATGCGCCCATTTGGGGCCGGATTCTTCCGGTATCGCAAACGAACCGCTTACCGTAAATTGCTGGGGATCGGCCCGCAGCAGGGCCAGCGTGCCGGCTTCATACAGAAAATATAGATTCCCGTCGGCATACAGGACGGCGGCGGAGCCTTTGTCCAGGGCTTTTTCCTTCCAGAGAATTTTACCGGTTGCCATTTCGATGCAGACCGGGGCCCCGGCATTCTGGCCGTGACCGCCGTACAGGAAGCCATCCACCAGGACTAGCCCGCCGTGATGATTCTGGAAGGTGTTGCTGTCCAGAAAATACACTTCTTCGGCTTTCCAATTGTTTTCGGAGAGTATGATTTTTACCAATGCACTTCCGGTTCCATAGGCGGTCGAGCAAAAGATCAGATTGTCTTTGACGACGGGGGTGGAGATGTTGGCAACATGATTGGCAATTTTGTTATACCCCCAGAGGAATTTGCCATCCTGGGCGGCAATCCCGATCAGCCCGGTCCCCAGTAGTTGAATATATTGCCGGGTGCCATTAATATCGGCAGCAACGATGGAGGAATAACCCGCTCCTTCTTTGCCGCGGGGTCCGAGCGGCGGGACAGGGCAGGCCCAAATCAAGTCCCCGGTGTTTTTGTCCAGGGCGACGACCGTTTTTTCCTTGCCGCCGGGCGTGCAGAGAAGTTTAGCCCCGTCAATCAGCGGGGATTCGCTGAAGCCCCAGCCGGACATCATCTGGCCGCCATAATCGGCGGCCATATTTTTATGCCAGACTTCCTTGCCGTCGGCCAGATTCAGGCACACCAGGTCCCCGTGCGCCCCCAGCGCATACACTTTATCCCCGTCAATCGTAGGAGTGCTGCGGGAGCCGTCGTCCCAGTTGGCACAAAGGCGGGTGACCCAAAGCTCCTTGCGAGTGGCCCGGTCCAGGGCGATCACAAATTGCCCATCACCCCGGTCCCCCAGCGTGACGATTTTATCGCCGACGATGGCCGGGCTGGAATAGCCCTTGCCTAGCCCGGTTATTTTCCACAACAGCCCCGGTCCCTCCGGGGGCCAGGTCTTCAGCAAGCCGGTTTCAGTGCAAATCCCATCCCGCCCGGGACCGCGCCATTGAGGCCACGAGCCGGAACTCTCCTGGGCAAAAAGACTTACAGAGATGGCATGACTGAATAAAAAACTTAATAGCAGAGGATAAATAAGTTTCACGTAAATTCCTTTCGGTTTGCCGGTTAGCAGTATCTTATATCGACTCTTCTAGTATTCTAGTGTGGGGTCATACTAAAATTCTATTCTTTTTAGGGCAATAAATTTTTCCTTTAATGACATTTTAGCATAAATAAGGGCAAATTTTAAGAGATATATCTCTTGAGGAAAAATCGGTTAAAAATGGCTAAAGACCTATAAGATTCGATTTAATAGCCACATATCTGCATTTGGCTTGAAGTTTTTACCCTTTTGTATCTCAGAAAAAGGTGTTTGCCAACATAACTATCTGTCATACAAGCAAATACATAAATAGTAACCATTGCGTTTGTTTGTCGGCTTGCATATTGGGGGGATACATGGTAAATTATTATTTTAAATGGCGTTCTGTGCCAGAGTAGGCGTAAGGCCATTTCTGTACACTTTATGTTCTGGTAAAGAAGTCAGGCAGGTTTCGTGCAGGTATTACTAGACGAGCTGGAGATAGGCAAGCTGATTCACAAGCTGGCCATGAGCATTGCCGCCGGTATGACGGAAAGCGGCTATGTGGCGCTGGTGGGGATCCGGTCGCGGGGAGACGTTCTGGCGCAGCGCTTGCAGCGGATCCTGCAGGAGAAGGGGGACGGCCAGGTGGATCGGGGGACGCTGGATATTACGCTATACCGGGATGATTTGAACTCGATGGGGTATCAGCAGCCGAAGCTGCAATCGACGGAAATTGATTTTTCGATCGATGATCGAACGATTGTGCTGGTGGATGATGTGCTGAATACCGGGCGAACGACCCGGGCGGCGATGGAGGCATTGATCGCGCTGGGACGGCCGCGATGCATCCGGCTGGCGGTGCTGATTGACCGGGGGGCGCGGGAACTGCCGATCCGGGCGGATTATGTGGGCAAGGTGATGGAGGTACCGCCGGATCGCAGAGTGCAGGTCTATCTGAAGGAGAGAGACGGCAAAGATGAGGTGGTATTAGGTTAAACCGAGAGAGTATGGCAAAAGAAACAGCAGACATACATAATGCCCAGAATACCCGGCAACCGCAGGCAGAGCGATTTGTCTGGAATCGTAAACATCTTCTGGGATTAAGGGAATTGAACCGGGAGGAATTGTTTCATATTTTCGATACGGCGGAGGGATTTAAGGAGATATCGCGAAGGTCGATCAAGAAGGCGCCGCCGCTGCGGGGCAAGGTGGTGGTGAATCTGTTTTTTGAGGACAGCACGCGGACACGGAGCAGTTTTTCGCTGGCGGCCAGCCGGCTCAGCGCGGATGTTATGGAGTTCACCGCCAAGACCTCCAGCGTGTCCAAGGGCGAGACGCTGCGGGATACGGCCCGGAATCTGGAAGCGATGGGGATTGATATTGTGGTGATCCGGCACAGTGCCGGCGGGGCGCCGCATTTGCTCAGCCAATGTATCGATGCCTGCGTAATCAACGCTGGGGATGGTTATCATGAGCATCCGACGCAGGGACTGCTGGATATTTTTACGATTCGGGAATTGCGGGGTGATTTGAAGGGATTGAAGGTGGCAATTGTGGGGGATATCGCACACTCGCGGGTGGCGCGCAGCAATATCTGGGGGCTGCATACGCTAGGGGCGCAGGTGTTTCTGGTGGGTCCGCCGACGCTGATGCCTTCGGAAGCGAGCAAGCTGCCGGTAACGGTTTGTCACGATTTTGACGCGATTATCGGTGAGCTGGACGTCATTAATATGCTGCGGGTGCAGTTTGAGCGGATCGGCAGTACGATCTTTCCCTCGGTGCGGGAATATACCCGGCTGTTCGGTTTGACAATGAATCGGATGAAACGGGCGAAAAAGGATGTGATTGTGATGCATCCGGGACCGATCAATCGCGGGCTGGAGCTGGAAAGTGAGGTGGCCGACGGGCCGAATAGCACGATCCTGCGGCAGGTAACCAATGGTCTGGCAATTCGGATGGCGGTTTTGTTTTTGGTGAATCAGGCAGCGGCGCAAAAATAAAAGAGACAAAGCAATAAACTATGACAGAACTTTTGATAAAAAATGGCAGGATCATCGACCCGGCTCATGGAATCGACGGGGTGGGGGATGTTCTGGTTCGGGATGGGAAGATCGCGGAAGTGGGCAAGGTTTCTGTCGATGGAGCGGCGGCGGTGATCGACGCGAAGGATCTGCTGGTGGTGCCCGGTCTGATCGATATGCATGTGCATCTGCGGGAGCCGGGCGATGAGGAGGAGGAGACCATCGCCAGCGGGGCGACGGCGGCGGTGGCGGGCGGTTTTACCTCGGTGGTGTGCATGCCCAATACGGATCCGGCGATTGATAATGAGGCAACGGTGGATTTTGTGTACCGGCAGGCGGCCAAGGCAGGAAAGGCGAATGTTTTTCCGGCGGGCACGATCACCAAAGGCAGAGCGGGTCAGGAGCTGGCGGAGATGGGGCAGATGGTCCGGGGCGGGGCGGTAGCGTTTACGGATGACGGATCGGGGATTCAGAATCCGGCGGTGATGCTGCGGGCAATGCAATATGTGAAAATGTTTGACAAGGCGATTTTGGAGCATTGTCAGGATAATGCGCTGGCGGGGACCGGGTGCATGAATTCCGGTTTGCAGGCAACGGTGCTGGGCTTGCCGGGCATGAACCGGCTGGCGGAAGAATTGATGCTGTACCGGGATATTCAGTTGGCCCGGCAGGTGGGCGTGCGGTTTCATGCCCAGCATCTTTCGACCCGGGGTTCGGCCCAGATTGTACGGGAAGCCAGGCGGCAGGGAATTCGGGTGACGGCGGAAGTGGCTCCGCATCATTTGCTGCTGACGGAAGAAGGATGTCAGGAATATGATACGAATTATAAAATGAATCCGCCCCTGCGAACCTGGGACGATGTCACCGCTTTGCGGGAGGCGGTAGCGGATGGTACGATCGATTGTCTGGCCAGCGATCATGCTCCTCATTTGCGCAGTGAGAAGGAATTGGAATTTTTGAACGCGCCGTCGGGGATTATCGCCCTGGACTGTGCGCTGGGATTGTATGTGAAGGCGCTGATTGAGACAGGGACAATCGACTGGCCCCGACTGATTGAGCTGATGACGATCGGGCCGGCACGGATTGTGGGGATTGCCAAAGGAACGTTGGGCATAGGCAGTGAGGCGGATATCACGATTATCGACCCCCATCAAACGTGGGAGGTCGAAGTGAACCGGTTTTATTCGAAGAGCCGCAATTGTCCCTATAATGGCTGGAGGCTGAACGGACGGGCTGTGTGTACCCTGGTGGGAGGAGCCATTCAATTTCAACTAACCCTATGAAAAATGCGTTATGCCCTTTTTAATTGACGGCTATAATTTGTACCACGCCCTGAGAAAATATTCGGAAGAGTGGGCGGACATGATTCCGCAGGCTATGTGCCAGTGGATTGAAAAGGATATGAACCGGATCGGGGATTGGGCGATTGTGGTTTTTGACGGGGCGCGGCCGCGGGGGAGTTTTTCGCAGGAAGGCCGGGAAAAACATGTGAGTGTGCTGTTCAGCGGGGGCGGGAAAGATGCCGATAGTATATTGGTAGGCCTGATTCAGAAGAATACGGCGCCGCGGCGGCTGACGGTTGTGAGTTCCGATAACCAGTTGCGTACGGCAGCCAGGCGGCGCAAAGCAACTTCGCTGACCGCCAACGAATACTTGCTGGCCATGACAAAGCGACAGGAGAAAAAACCCGTGCGGTCCCGGGAGCCACGGGAAAAACAACAAGGCCTGATTCCCGGCGAGACAGGAAAGTGGATGGAACTGTTCGGTTTTAAGCCGGATGATATCAAGGAACAGTGAAAACCGGAAACGACTCATGGAGTCCTCGAAAACAAGAATATTATATGTTAATGCTACCATGCGATGTTCTCCCGCACATGGGGTGCATATCCGGACCTTTGAAATCGGCCGTCAGTTGAAAAAATGCGGTCAGGTTACTTTTCTGGGGGTGGATAAGCAATTCGATGAGGAGACCTTGGCTATTGCTCGTCGGGAATTTGATCCTGTGATCCTGATGAAAATCCCGGAAAAAAAGATATCCCGTTTATATGGTAAATATAAATATCATTGGGCGAAATGGTGTTCCGATCCAGTGTCGGTGGAGGATCGGGAGCGGTTTGACCGGTTGGCGGCGGACCACGATCTGGTCTGGTTCCATAGTTTTTATGCGGCGGATGGTTTCCGGGAATACCGGATTCCGCGCTCGATTATGGATATAGACGATTTGAACTTTGTTAAATATCAGTTGAAGGCGAAGTGCGCCTCCGGTATCCGGCAGCGGTTTTCGGATCAGGTGGTTTCCTGCCGGTGGAAACAGCGAGAAAAGGGAGTGCTGGACCGGTTCACCTCGGCATGTGTTTGCAGCGAAGCCGATAAGCAGGTGCTGGGCGGCGGGGAACGGATCCGGGTAATCCCGAATGGTTTTGCCAGACCGCCGGAGAAACCTGCCGGGGAGAGACGCAATTTGCAGCGAATCGGTTTCATTGGTGCCTTGAGCTACCCTCCCAATCAAGACGGACTGAAGTGGTTTGGTGAGGAGGTGTGGCCCGGGATTCACAAGGAAATGCCGCAGGCGCGTTTCCGAATTGTCGGCAAAATTCCGGAGAACGCCGCGTTTCTCAAGCGGCCGGGCTTTGAGGCGCTGAACTATGTTGAAGATCCCACGGAGGAGATCGCCAGTTGGTCAGCCATGGTGGTGCCTTTGCGTTTCGGGGGCGGCACCCGGTTGAAGATTTTGGAGGGCTTCAGCCGGATGTGCCCGGTGATATCAACCCCGGTTGGCGCGTACGGCATTGAAGCCACCCATGAGGAGAATATTTTGCTGGCGGAGCCGCCGCAGGCTTTTGCCCTGGCCTGCCTCCGCTTGTTAAAGCGGCCGGAAGAAGGGATTTCACTGGCGGAAAACGGCTGGAGTCTTTTTCTGAGTAAATATACCTGGGACGTCATTGGCCGGGCCGTACAGAAGGCGGTAGAGGTTTGTTTGCAACAAAGCCAATTGAATAAAAATTAGTTTTTACCCATTGAAAGAACTACCATGAATTTTCCGGATGCTAACCAACAGATACGAGTCAGCGTGGTTATTCCCGCCTATAACGCGGAAAAATATCTCCAGAGGTGCCTGGACAGCGTATTGGCGCAGACGCAGCCGGCGGATGAGATCATCGTGGTGGACGATGGTTCCGCGGATCATACGGCGGAGAAAGTAAAACCGTACGGTTCGGCGGTTCGTTATCTCTATCAGGATAACGCCGGGGCCAGCGTGGCCCGGAATACTGGCATTCAGGCCGCCCGCTATGAATGGATTGCCTTTCTGGACGCGGATGATGAGTGGCTGCCGAAAAAACTGGAATTGCAAACCGAATTACTAGCAGACCATCCTGATTTGGTATGGTGTGCATCCAATTTTATTCTCTGTTCCTGCCAGCAAAATCGACAGGGACCCTCGATCCTTCCTCAAAAAGCGAATGATTTATTACAAGGCAAAAAACGGTTTTCTAATTTTTTTAAAGCCAAGCTGTCCGGTGTTAATTTTTGGACAGGTTGCCTGCTGATCAAGCGAAGTGCCATTGAAGAGGCAGGGATGTTTCTGCCGGGTTTGCTGCTGGCGCAGGACCTGGATTTATGGTATCGGATCGCTTATCGCTGGCCGGAGATAGGATATATTGGCGAACCCTTGGCGATTTATCATATGGATATTCCGGGCAGCAATACCCGAAGATACCCCAGCGTAGAAAGAACCTGTGCCCTGGTTCGGAGACATCTGGAACTATCCGCGAAAAGCGGTTGTTTGCAAGATTACAAACCCTGTGCTATCGCCATGATCCGGGCCTGGATACGGGGATCCCTGTTTAATGAGCATATTTACGAAATACCCAAAATAGTAAATCTTTTCAAAAATATGTTATCGCCTGAATACCGGTTTGTGATTCGGGGATTTACCTTGTTCCCGAAAGTAACTTTAACCATTTTGCAGTCTATTTCCTGGTGTTCCCGAAAACTGAAAATACGAAATAAGATAATCCGGAAACCAAAGGTGTAAGTTCTGCTTTCATAAAAATGGAAACGGCATTTAAAATCTGGATAACAAAATTGTCTGATTTCCTGGTACGGAAGGAAAAATGGATTTTATTCGACATCAAATAACTGCCATTATACCTGCATGCAATGCCGCGAACTATATTAAACGTGCGATTGATAGCGTCCTGGCGCAGCGGCATCCGGTCCAGGAAATTATCGTGGTGGATGACGGATCGACGGACGGAACCGGGGAGATGGTCAGGGAATATGGGCAGCGGGTGCGGTATATGTATCAGGAGAATCGCGGGGTCAGTGCGGCGCGGAACCGGGGGATTCAGGCGGCGAGCGGCCAGTGGATCGCTTTTCTGGACGCGGATGATGAATGGCTGCCGGAACTGCTAGAAAGTCAAATTCGCTTGTGGAAGAGAAATCCCGATTTGGTGTGGGTGGGGGCTGATTATATACGGTATTCAGAACAAACCAAACGGCGTGCCCCGCAAAATGTGCCAGGCCAAATCGAAAACCATTTGCAGGGGAAAGAATATTTTGAGAATTTTTTCCAGGCGTTTATTGGCGACATGTTTGGCTGTACGGATACCATGCTGATTCGACGAGAAGTATTAATGGAAGTCGGTGGGTTTGATGAGAGTTTGAAGGTGGGGGAGGATCTGGATTTATGGATACGAATTGCGTATCGCTGGCCGAAATTCGGATTCGTCGCCCAGCCGCTGGCGGTGTACCATATTGATTTTCCCCATAGTCTGACCCGCGGTTCCCTTGAGATTTCCAGGACCTGTCATTTTCTTGACCGGCATACGCAATTGTCCCATGAAAACGGACAGTGGCAGCGGTTCCGACCAGTGGTACGGTTTATCGTCCAGCGTACCATCCGGTCCCTGCTCTTCGTGGATCGCCCGGCGGATGTGCGGGAATTGTTGCGGCGGTATGCGGCGCACCTTTCCTGGGGGTATCGGACATGTATTTATCTGCTGACCGCTTTTCCAAAAATAACGGCCTGGGGATGCCATGCGATTTCCAGGTTTATCCGGTTTTTTAATCTGCGCCGCCGGGTCGTTCCGCTGCCGAAAAAATGGAAATAAAGAATCATACCGCACATCCGGCCGCCAAGCCGGAAGACCAGGCCCATTGGAGATTGTAACCGCCGAGCTGGCCGGTCACATCGAGCACCTCGCCGATGAAATAGAGACCCTTTACCTTTTTGGCTTCCAGCGTTTTCGAGGATAACTCGCCCGTGTCGATGCCGCCGAGAGTAACTTCGGCTTTGGCATAGCCTTCGGTGCCGCCGGGCTGAAACGGCCAGCGGTTGATGCTGTCGGCGGCCTGGCGTAACTGGGAGATGGTGCACTGGGCCAGGGGTATTTCGGGGAAATATGGCTGGGACCAGAGACGGACCAGGCGGCTGGGCAGGTAGTGGGATAGTATACTTTTGCTGGTAATAGCGCCGCCGGTTTCTTTCCGGTCCAGCAGCATTTTATAAACATCGATTTCCGGCAGCCAGTTTATGGAAATGGTATCGCCCGGCTGCCAGTAGTTGGAAATTTGCAGGATGGCCGGGCCGCTCAGGCCGGTGTGGGTAAAAAGAATATTTTCGCGGAATTGTTTTTTTCGACAGGTGACAGCCGCCTCAACCGAGATCCCGGTCATCTCTGCCAGAATACTCTGCTGCGAGGGATTATACAACAACGGCACCAGTCCCGGCCGGCAGGGCGTAACCGCCAGGCCAAATTGCCGGGCCACCTGGTAGCCCAGATCGCCGGCGCCAGCTTGGGGATAGCTAAGGCCACCGGTAGCGACAACCAGGGAGTCGGCGGTGAGGATCCCCTTATCGGTGCGGATTATAAATCGCTCCTCTTTCTGCATCGAGTGAACGGCACACTCCAGCAGAAAGGTTACCGGATGCTCTCGGCACGGCTCGATCAGCATTTGCAGGATGTCTTCCGCCGAACGCCGGCAGAATAATTGGCCGTGCTGGCGTTCTTCATAAGCGATATAGTGCTGTTCGAGCTGGGCCAGGAAATCGGCAGGCCCGAATTGAGACAGGGCGGATTTGCAGAAATGGGGATTCTCGGAAATATAATTTTCGGCGGAGCATTGGCGGTTGGTAAAATTGCATTTGCCACCGCCGGAGAGCAGGATTTTCGTCCCCAGCCGCCTGGCCCGGTCCACCACCACGACCTTTCGGCCGCGCCGGGCAGCTTGGCTGGCGCACATCAGACCGGCAGCACCGCCGCCCAGTATGATTATATCAAAATACTTTTGTTCCTGGTACATTGTACGTAAACCGGTATAAAAAACCCTCCGGATGAACCGGAGGGGGGATTATTTTTGGGAATTAGGACGGGGCCGCGAACCCCAGCCGTCTAATGTTTAAAGTGCCGTTTGCCGGTAAAGATCATGGCGATGTTGTGCTGGTCGGCCTCGTCGATGCTCATCTGGTCCTGCTTGGAGCCGCCCGGCTGAACGATGGCGGTAATGCCGGCCTGGGCCGCTTGGGTGACATTATCAGGGAACGGGAAGAAGGCATCGGAGGCCATGACGGAGCCTTTGGCCTTCTCTTTGGCCTGCCGGATGGCCAGCATGCCGGAATCCACCCGGTTCATCTGGCCGGCGCCGACGCCCACCACGGAGTTGTCTTTTACCAGCACAATGGTATTGCTTTTTACGTGCTTGACCACGGTCCAGGCCAGTTTCAGGTCGTTCATTTCCCGACCGGTCGGCTGGCGCTTGGTAACGGGCTTAATCTGGTCGGCTTCCCAGGCGACCAGGTCACGCTGCTGGAGGAGTATTCCGCCCACGATGTAGCGGAGGTCATATTCCTCCCGATTGATAAGGGACCGATCAATCGGGCCGGTTTCGAGCAATCGGACATCTTCCTTGCCCCAGCGTTTGCGGGTTCGGATCAGTTCGACTGCTTTGGGATCGAATTCGGGTGCGATAATCACCTCCGCAAAAAAACCGGCAGCACCGAGTTCTTTGCCCCAACGCTGATAGGATTCGGCGATGGCGTCGGCGAGATCTTCGGTGACGGGCCGATTCAGGGCGATGATGCCGCCGAAGGCACTGACCACATCAGAAATATAGGCCTTGCGGTAAGCCTCGGTAATATCCGGATCGACCGCGACGCCGCAGGGATTCATATGCTTGACCACTACGGCAGCCGGGTCATCAAATTCCTTGACCAACTCGAACGCGGCGTTGGTATCCATGAGATTGTTGAAGCTGATCTGTTTACCGCTGCCTAGCTGCCGGGCGTTGGCGACACAGGGTTCGCCGGTTTTCTTATTGAGCCGGTAGAAAGCGGCTTTCTGGTGAGGATTTTCCCCATAGCGCAGTTCCTCGCCGCGCGTCATGGCGATGGTGACACGCGGCGGGAATACCTCTCCCGCCTGGGCGGCCAGATAGGCGCTGATCGCCGAATCATAGGCGGCGGTCAGGGCAAAGGCTTTAAGGGCCAGTTCGGTTCGGGTCGCCGCGGAAACTGCCCCGCCGTTTTGTTTCATCTGCTGGAGGATGGTATCGTATTGATCGGGATTGGTCACGATGGTGACAAACTTGTGATTTTTCGCGGCGGAACGGACCATGCTGGGCCCACCGATGTCGATATTTTCGATGGCCTCCTCGAACGGGCAATCCGGCTTGGCAACCGTTTGCTCAAACGGATAGAGGTTGACGCACACTAGATCAATGCCGGTAATATCGTGGTCTTTCATGGCCTTGACGTGCTCGCTGTTGTCACGCAGGGCCAGCAGTCCGCCGTGGATTTTAGGATGCAGGGTTTTAACCCGGCCGTTCATCATTTCGGGAAAGCCGGTGACTTTTTCAATGCCAATGACGGGGATTCCTGCTTCGGCCAGGGATTTGGCGGTGCCGCCGGTACTGATGATTTCGACGCCCATACCGGATAAGGCTTTGGCAAAAGGCACGATACCGGTTTTATCGGATACGGAAATCAGTGCGCGTTTTATTTTGATCGGATTACTCATCACTACTCCTGTAATGAACGGATTTATTTTGTTTCTATTTTTGCGGGCTTGAGAACCAACACCGTACCTTCTCTGCTAGCCAGAAAAATCGAGGGATCTTCGGTATTGGGGGCGAATAATTTCAGATTGGGCAGGTAAAAGGAAAGCTCCCGTTTGCCGGTCTGGTTATTCATAATGGCCAGTTCCTGGTCGAGGGTAAAGACATAGCTGAGGGATCCGTTTTCCGCCAGCAGATTGTGGCCATCGGCAAGCTGCCAGCGATGGGAGCCATCGTTTCGGTTGAGACACAGGAGAGCCGCATGTTTTAAGGGTTGATAGATCGCCCCGGCTGTGAGCACAGGCGGTTCGACGAGCGAACCGCCGGCCAGATGTTTCCAAACCAGCTTTTGCCGTTCAGGCTCGATACAATACAGAGCAGTGTCGGTACTGGGTAAATAGCAGAGATCCTCTGCCACAGTAACGCCGGGTACGTCTCCGGCGGTAGGAACCTTCCAGACCAGGTAGCGTTCTTCGGTTTTGGAGATATATAAGGTATCGTCTTTGCAGACGAAATAGACTTTATCGCCACTAACAGTCACGGTCCCGGTCGGTTCTGCCGGACAGAGAGTATGCCACAATTGGATACCATCGGAGGCCCGCAGGCAATAGAACTTTTTATCATAACTGCCCAGGAAGATCCGGTCTTTGGTCCGGGCCACGGACGTGGAGACCGGAAAGGCAATATTCAATTGCTGGGTGATTTTGCCGTCGGAAAGCCGGACCTGGACAAAGGTGTTCCCCACCATATAAAGCAGATTCTCTTCGAAGAAATTTTCCTGGGAACAAATGATATGAGGGGCCCCGACCACGGCGGACCACTGGATCAGACCGCTCTTTGCATCGATGGCAAATAAGGTATTGGTATCCGTCAAAGCAAACAATTTCCCACCCCGGTAGAAGATGCGAGTAATTAAACCGTTTCGATCCAAGGGGACAGAACCCACCCATTGGGCCTGGAGACCGGCTTTGCGCAGCATTTCAACCGCAATGCCGGCGACCCGCTGAGGGGGCGGTGGTGTGGCGGCCTTATCGGCTGGGCCGGGGTTCGGCTGGGCCTGTAAGAGAGGACATCCGATCAAAATAAGCAGGGCCATCACACACAGAAGGGCCGGCCACGGGGTGAAAAACGCACTTAATTTACCAACATAAAATTTTTTCTTAGACACCATGTACCTCCGTAAACCCCAGCAGGGAACTTACATTACCTATTTTGATGGATACCGGTCTGTGGAGTTCAGGCAAGTTCCATTTACCTCGTATAAATCGACACACCATACAGGACTATCCGGCTGGCTTTTGAGCAGGCCAAAACCAAACCATCAGGATTGAGGCGGCTTGACAAAATCGGAAAGATCGATTTTGTTGGCATCCTCGAAGTTTTGCAGCTTATCGATGCGGTCCATATCATCCCGGATTCGGTTGGCCAGCTTGAAAATATAGGGCTTGCCGGTCAATCGATTTTCCAGGTCGGTTTTCATCGCCTGCCAACTCCCATCGTAAAGCTCTTTCTTTAAAAGAATAAGCATACGCTCTTCCTGGGAAAGCCGGGCTACGAAGACCTCGATTTCGCTGGTTCGTTTTTGGCCATCCTGGCCGGGTTTGTCAAGGGCAGCTTCGACCGATTTTTTCGGTGAATCATTACCCATTTCGGGAGCAGCCTGATCATCGGCCATAGCCTAAACCTCCTGCTGTGCCGCATGTTAGCAATGAAAGGTAGGTTTTTCAATGAAAAAAAATTGGTTCATTTTTTCGGGGGATTTAAATTAGAACAAAAGTGATATAAATAACTGTGGTTAATGGATAAAGCATTGACTAAACTTGCTTTCAGCCCGGATTTTGGTAAAATGGCAAGAATTAATAAAGTATAGAAAAATGAACAGTATGTTTTGGCACGGTTAAAAGTGCTGGAATAATGAGCTGGAGACAAAGCAAGATTCCCATATTTCCCAAAATACCTAAATAACCAATTAAGGCGGAAGGTTACGATGAAAATTTCAAAACAAAGCCATTTCAGGAAGCTAAAGGTTTATTTTTTACTCATTTGTTCTTTGTCCCCGGTCCCGGTTTTTTCTGATTATGAGTCCCTGCCCAGACCGGTTTCGCTTTCCGTTTTGGACTATGCCGACCAGGTCGTGACGGAGCAGGAAGCCAATGACACACCGGAAACCGCCCAGGTATTGGATTTTATCGACGATATTCTGGCCATCGGGATCGAGGGCAGCCTGGGCAGCGGGCAGGATGTGGATGTCTATCGGTTTTCCGTCGAAACGGGCGGCCAGATAGAGCTGAAGTTCGAAGTGGGCCAGGTGCAGGACCAGGATATAACCGCCCTGGCAGCCGGAACGGACCAACGGGTTTATTTCATTGCCAACAACAGCCTGTGGCGGAAAGATACCTCCCAGGAATCCACTTTACCGGAATTACTGCTCGATTCGGCGACGCTGGCCGGGGCGGCAGGGGTAACAGCCGATGATTTTGCGGCCACTGATATGGCGGCAACCAATGACGGGATGCTCCTGATGACCATATCCGGCAGCGGGGGGATTCTGGCCGTGGATCTGGTAAATGATTTATCTACCAGTTTAGTAATAAGTACAGAGGATATAACGGCTGTCACCGGGGTAGAAGATCCGAATCTGGTAGAGATTGCGGTCGATGGCCAGGGCCGGATCTATGCGGCGGATCAGACCAGCCGCTCGGTTCTGCAAATAGCCGCCGATTATTCCACCGTGCAATATTATACCGAGGGAACCGATTTGGCCGAAGCGGTGGAACGGGATATGGCCGCCGATCAAAAAACCGGCATTACCGCCATCCCGGCGACCCTCATGGCCCAGACGGAAGAAAATTTTGTCGTCAATTCGCTGGTGATCGGCCAAGGGGCCTATGCGGTATCCGGCCAGGAAGTTTTTTATGCCACCCAGCTAAGCTCCTCCCAGGGCGGGGATGGCGGGATCACCAAAGTAATTGCCAATAGCGAGGAACCAGACGAGGCGGAATTTTCCTTATTTTTCGATCCGAATGATGAATACGATACCATCAACCCCTCCGCCCTGGTTCTGGATACCGGGGGAACCTTTGGCAATAAGATGTATATGGGTACGTTTGGCCCCAGTCTGGGGGACGAGATGGACGGGACCATCTATCAGGTGAATAGTCAGGGGCAGATCAGCGAGTTTATCACCTCCTTTGTGGATCCCAATGGCAATCCGATCACGGAAGATGGGGATTTAAACGCCGGCTTTTTTGATATTACCGATATGGCCTTCAGCTACGGCGGCACGTACGGCGACTATTTGTATGTGCTAAGCGAGAATGACAACAGTGATGACGAGGAAGACGCTTTCCATTCTGACCTGTGGCGGGTCAATTCCAACGGGGTGGCGGAGTTGTTTCTATCCCAGTTTGCCGACCGGGTGATCTCGATTGTGATCGGGGAGATGAACGGGGAAGAATATCTGTTTGTCGGAACCTATGCCTCCAGCAGCCAAATCTCCACCGTACTGCGGATAGATGAAAACGGGGAGATAACCACGATCCACGAGTTTGAATCCGGCTGGTCGGTCTGCGATATGGAGATCGGGCCATCCTCTTCGGAAATGAAGAATAAGCTGGCAATTACCTTAAAGGGATCCTCCTATTCCATGCTGGTCTCGATCGATGCGGCGGGGAACCAGGTACAATATTATGGCGGCGGTTTGACACCGGGCGATGTTTCCAGCGGGGATCTGGCCTTTGACGATGATGGCGCCTTGCTGGTTTCCCAGAACGGCGGGACCAATATTCTGAAACTGAATTACGAGCAGGTTTTGGATGACAGCTTTTTTGACTTTGTTTTTGGCGACTTGCAGATACGCCCGGAAACCACGGATGACACGACTGCCTACACACCTTATGTGGGTATCGTAGCCGCCAATCAGCCCCGCATCTATCAGCTCAGCAGCAGCGGGGATCCGGATGATACCATTGCGGTGGTAAGCCCTGCTGATGTGGATTCAGTTAATTATACGGCGGATGATGGTGCGGAGGTCACCTTTGCTTTTGACGGCAGTACCGACCCGAACATGTATATATACGTAACGGATTACGATGCGATGGGCGCCAGTGTCCAAGGTGAAGACGGGCTGTTTAACCAATTCAGTCTGGCGCTATCGGGATCGGCGATCGACAGCGCGACCGGACTGACCGACGCCCGGATTACCCATCTGGCTTTACCTGCAGCGGGAGATCTGTTTGCCATCGGCAGTAACGGAACCGAGGTGGACGATGAGGAAGAAACCCCCAGCCAGGAATTTGACGATAGCGTTCTGCGGCTGGGAAATGTCAACGCGGACGAGTTTGACCCGAATACCGTGGTACAACTGGCGGGCTTGACTCAGATGAAGGTTTCGCTGGCCGATCCGAATGGTGATTTGCTGGAAGATTATACGGTTACGGCGGCGGCGGAGTTTGACCATAGTCCGCTGACCGGTTTAGCCGCGGGGAATTATACGGTAACCGTGGAAGGATCGACGGGAACGGGCGGAAATTACTATGACCTGGTGGTCTCTCCGCGCGGCGGCGTGTTTGAAGCGGATTATGCGATCGCCGGTAAAACGCAAAATCTGGTCAATTATCTGGATGAAAACCTCCGGTTCATCCATGCCGGTTCCGGACAGATCCTCCTGACGGTGGGCCAGCAGCCGGGCAGCGGCAAAGTGGTCGAATTGCTCTCACTGGAAATCCAAAACAGCAAAACTGATTCCATGATCAGCGGAGAAAATCTGACCACTGCCGGGAATATGTATCTGGGACAAATGATTCTGGATGGATCTCTGCGGGAATTGCGGTTTGCCGGCCTGATGGATGCGGTGGTCGCCGCCGCCGGCAGCAAGGGCACTGTCGAGCGGGCGGAGCTGGGAGCGGTCGGCAGCGTGGATGCGGCGAATTATAACTTCCAGGATTTTGCGGCGGAAAGCCTGGGAGATGCGGATATTGAGGAAAGTGTTTTTAATGCCAAAAGTCTGAAGAACCTGGACATCACCGGGGATATTACCAATATGCTGCTCCTGGAAGAGAATGCGGATAACAATTACGGCCAAATTGCGGTGGGCGGAACGATTGACGGCAGTACTTTCGAGGGGCATAATTATGGGGATATCGAAGTGAATGGGATTATCACTGACAGTACCTTTACCGGCAGAAAGGCCAAAACCATCCTCGTAAAGAATACCGATCAGGAGGATATTGCCATATCGGAAAGTACATTCACTTTTACCGGTACGGCAGCAGCCCTGGATACACTGAGGGTGCTGGAAGGGGATGTGTCCAGCAGTTATTTCACCGTCAGTAAAAAAATCGGAAACTTCGAGTTATCCAATGGCAATCTCAGCGGCGGAAAAATTCAGGTCAGCGGTCAGGGCGGTGAAATCGGTACCGTTCTCATCGGCCGCTCGTCGGACGATACCGGGCAAGACGATGCGGGAAATATCACGGATAGTGCGCAAATCACTGCGGCACGCAAAATTACAAGTCTGTATGCCGAAGGCGGAATTGATTCGGGTGTTTCAATCAAGACCACCAGCTATACCAGCAAGCTAGTCAAAATCAGTTGCGGCGGAGAAATGGCCGGGTATCTCTATACCGGTAAAATCGGTGAAGTGCTGGCGGGCTTCGACCGGGAAGGCCAGAGGCTGGCGGAAGACGAGGATTTTACCGGCTCGGATATTACCGGAACCATCTCGACTTATCTGGGAATCAACAATATCAGTGTCACCGGGAAATTGAATGGCGCCACCATCACCAGCAGCTACAGTTCCATTACCAATATCTTCGCCGAAGATGGATTCGAAGAAACAACCGTATCCGCCTATAGAACCATTACCCGCATCATGGTAGGTTTTCTGGATGGCAATCGCTGGAACATCGTCAATGAAAATGCCGACGTCAGCGGTTCGGTAACCGCCCGAACCCTGGGCCGGATTTATTATACCGGTGCCCTGGAGGAGGATGTCGTCTCCGATGACACGAGAATCAGCGGGCCGCTCTACGATGTGATCCCCGGTAATTGACGGAACCGCCAAAACTCGTGACATCCAAAAACGGCTCTGGCTCCCCAATAACAAGGGGTCGAAGAGCTTTTGACGCTGGCGTCAAAATTCGGTTTACCCTGAAAATTCCAGTTAATTTTGTTGACATATAGTCAGATTTGTTTATATTTAGTCGCAGGTGAGACTGGATATTTACGATAAGGAAACCAAATGCTGCCCAGGGAACGAATCCAGGCCGCGCTGGACTTTAAACCGGTGGACAAGATACCGCTGCAGATCTATGCAGCGCCGGGCGGTCTGTATGAGCATGGGCAAAAACTGCTGGACCTGATTAAAAGCTGCGGGCATGACTTTGGGGATTTTCACGATCTGGCTTTGCCCCCGCCGCCGGGACCGCAGGATTTCGATCCGGATGGTTCCTATCATGCGGTGAAAACCGACGACTGGGGCACTACCTGGGAATACCGGATCTTCGGTGTCTGGGGGCATCCGATCCGGTGGCCGCTGAATGACCTGGCCCATCTGCCGGCCTATACCCCGCCGCTGCCGCCCGCCTGCCAGGGCCCTGATTTTGAAAAGGCCAAAAAAGCCGCGGAAAAACATAAAAAAAACTTTTATCTGCTGGAAGGCGGCGGCTCGCTCTTTGAAACCCTGCATTCGCTGCGGCGGTTTGAAGATGTTCTGATGGATATCATGCTGGATACCCCGGAAATCAATCGTATGGAAAATATGATTGCGGCGAATGCCCTGGCAGGCATTCGCCGGTCTCTGGCCCTGGATGCCGATGGCATTACCTTTGGGGATGATTTCGGCACCCAGACGGCCCCGTTGCTCTCACCGGCAGTCTGGCGGAAGTTTTTTAAACCGCGATATAAAAACCTGTTTGAACCTATAGTCAAAACCGGTAAAAAAATCTTTTTCCATTCCTGCGGCCAGATCACACCTTTTCTGGAAGATTTCCGGGAGCTGGGCGTCAGCGCCATCTGGCCGCAACTGCCGGTCTTTGATCTGAAGGAGCTGGCGAAAATCTCCAAAGACCTGCATCTGGCCGTCCAGCTTCATCCCGACCGGGGCGATCTCATGCAGCGGGCCAGGCCGCGGGACGTGCGGGACCATGTACATAAACTGATAGAAATTTTCGATACCCCCTTCGGCGGCTCCTGGCTCTATATCGAAATCGACCCCGGTTTCCCTTGGGCCAATGTGGAAGCGTTATTTCAAACGGCAATGGAATTGCGAGGAAACTAACATGAATTCCCTGGAACGAGTGCAAACGGCCATCCATCATCAGCAGCCGGACCGGGTACCGGTCGATTTGGGCTTCGCCCCGGAACTATGGGAAAAACTCAAACTCGAACTGGGCTTTAATGATGCCCGGCTGAGCACGTGGATCGGCAATGATATCGTCTATGTGGAACCGGTTTTCAAAAATACGGTTTCCGAAATTCACTATGCCGACCCCACCATCGAAGTGACCGGCCAGGGTCATTACCTGGATATCTACCGCGTACCCTTCCGGCAGGTAAAGACCGAACTACAAACCTACGTCGAGCTGGCCGGCCAGCCGCCCCTCCAGCATTGCAGCTCTCTCCGGGAGTTGGAAAACCATCCCTGGCCCCAGCCCCACTGGTGGGATTATTCCTCCCTTCACAGCGACCTGCTGAAAAATCCCGACAAGGCTGCCTATGGCCATAGCCGGGGATTTTTTGAAATCTCCCATTTCCTGCGCGGCATGGAAGAATTCATGATGGACCTGGCCCTGAATCCTGACTTTGCCGGCGCCTTGATGGACCATATCGTCGAGTACCTGCTGGAACGGACCCGCATCATCCTGGAAAAAGGACAGGGCCAATTCACCATCTACGAGTACAATGATGATGTGGCCTCGCAGAACAGCTTATTTATGTCCCCCGACATGTGGCGGAAATTCAACAAGCCGCGTATGGCCAGATTCTGTGATTTAATTCATTCCCACGGCGCCAAAGTGAAATACCATTCCTGCGGCTCGGTCCGGGCGATTATCCCGGACCTGATCGAAATCGGGGTGGATATCCTCAACCCCGTCCAGCCGCTGGCCCAGGGAATGGATCCCTTCGAGCTGAAACGGTTATTCGGCAAAGATCTGGTCTTTCACGGCGGCGTGGATATCCAGAATCTCCTGCCCAACGCCACAACCGGAGAAGTTCGGGAACATACCCGGCGAATGATTGGTCAGATCGGCGAAAACGGTGGCTTCATCCTGAGCGGTTCCCATACCCTCCAGGCGGATATTCCCGTACAAAATATCATTGCCATGCTGGAAGAGGCCAAAAAATAGGCCGATTCGCGGGCTGCCGGCATACGGTGTCAAATATAACCATCTGTAAATAGCAAGATTATGCGTTCTTGGGACAGGAGAAAAAATTTGCTTGCAAAATCATATGTCCCAGGTTATAATAAACACAATTCAAGTTGGCTTTTCCGGATATTTTAGCAAATGGAGTGTTTCATTGCGAGCGGGAGAAGTCTGTAAGAAACGATTGGCAAAGTGTTGGATTTTTTATTCCAGAATGGAGGCGGTGAGTACCGCTGAGAGTCTGGGAGGAGGAAGTATGTTAAGATGGAATAGTGCGCGCTGGGTAAGTTTGGTTCTTTTCTTTTCTATGGTCCTTATCGGTGGCCAAGCAACAGGCAGCATGTTGTTCCTGGATCAGTTCAATGGGGCTGACGGAACGGGCTTGAGCGCGTACGACACCGACTACGCGGCCACATCGAATCCCGGTCACGCCAACAAGAAGGCGGAGATAGATGCTCCCGGACTGAAAATTGCGGGCCGGGCACTCAGCGGGAACAATCTATACATGAGCCTGCCGGATCTCGGTGCGGGCACCTATCGATTTGCCAACGGAAACGACTTTACGGAAGCTACCTACACAACCCCGGGGGTGCTGTACGCCAGCGCCTTCTTCAAGGCCGAGGAAGCGGACCTGAACACGGCTACTTCGAAAATCTATGTTGAAATCCCTCTGGGCCAGTTGAACGCCAACCCCCGCGCCCAGCAAATGGGGCTCTACCGCAATATTGACGGTAACTTGGCCATCTACACCGCCTCCAGCAGTGACTACACCGGCAACAATAACAATCTCGGCCTGTACACCACCGGCACCGTCGTCCAGGTCGTCATGAAGATCGACATTACTCCCTATGGCGGCGGCGGCTTCCTCGCCCGAACCTATTTCGCGCTCAATCCCTCTGCCGATGCCGAGCCGACATGGATCCCCGTCAGCGCCGGCAGCAGTGACCCCTCCGGATTCTTCTTCAGCGAGGCGGCGGTCGCTGTCAGCAAGTCCTCTAACAGCGAAGCCGTCGCCAATGGCTGGATCGATGAAATTCGCGTGGGTACTGCTTATAGCGATGTCGTGGTTATCCCCGAACCGGTCACGCTGGGCCTTCTGAGTGTAGGCGGGCTGGCGCTGCTTCGCCGGCGCCGCAACGGCTAAAAAAACGAAAAGGAACCCGCTTTAATGGGCTACCGGTTCCCCGAGCAGGCTCTTTAGCTCGTTCATCTGTTTCACCAGTAAATCCTGCGTTTTGGCCTCGACGTTCAGCCGCAGCAGCGGCTCGGTATTGCTGGGCCGGCAGTTGAACCACCAGTCCTTATACTGGATCGTAACCCCGTCCAGATAGTCGATTTCCGCGTCGCGGTATTTCCGGGCCAGTTGTTCCATCATAGCCTTTTTGTTCTCCACCTCGAAATTCTTTTCCCCGCTGGCATAATACCGCTGGAGGGGCTTGACCAGTTCGCTGATGGGTTTGTTGGAAGCGGATAGAACATTAATCATGTGCACCAGCGTAATCATGCCGCTGTCGGCAAAGAAATTGTCGCGATAATAAAAATGCCCGCTTAGCTCACCGCCAAAAACGCCCTTGCTGTCCTTCAGGGCCTTTTTCATAAAAGCATGGCCCACCCGCTCCCGCCGGGGCTGGCCGCCCTTCTGCAATACTTCTTCCTTGACCACCCAACTGGAACGCAGATCATAAACAACTGCGGATTTGGGATTTTTCTGCAGGAAGTAACCGGCCAGCAGAGCGGTAATGATATCGCAGCCGATGGTTCTGCCATTTTCATCCACAATGATCAGCCGGTCGGCATCGCCGTCAAAACAAACGCCCACATCCGCCTGATGGTCGATCACCGCACGTTTGAGTTCGGTGAGATTGGCTTCCACCAGCGGATTGGGATCATGTTTGAACGTGCCGTCATGCTCAAAATTCAGAGGAATGATTTCGATCCCCGCCTGGCCGAAAATCAACGGCACCCATTTACCGGCCATGCCATTGGAGGCATCGATCACAATTTTGAGTTTGCGGATATTGCTGCTGAGGAAACTGAGAACATGCCTCCGATAGGGATCGGTCAGATCTTTCGTGATCACCTGCCCCTGGCCCGCCGCTTTGGTGTGCTGGAGAGAGGTGGCAATATGCTTGATTTCCTGCAGGCCGGTTTCCCCGCTGATCGGCCGGGCCTGGAGGCCGCTGATTTTGAAGCCGTTATACTGGGCCGGATTGTGGCTGGCGGTCGTCTGCACCCCCCCGCAGGTGTCCAGATGGTTAATCGCAAAATAAATCTGCGGCGTATCGATCATGCCGATGTCGATGACGTTGGCCCCGGAGGCGGTCATCCCCTTAATCAGCGCCGCCGCTATCGACGGGCTGTGCTTGCGCATATCCCGGCCGACTACGACCGACTGGGTATTGGCCGAACCGCGTTCATACCCGCGCAAAAGGGACCGGAGAAACTGCGCAGCGGCATGGCCGATTTTCCAGGCGGCATCCTCGTCCAGTTGATCCGGATACACTCCCCGAATATCATACGCCTTAAAGATTGATACATCCATGGTTAGCAAATCTCCTCTCTAAAGCCAAACCTCTGTTCCATTTCTCTATTATCGGAAAGGATCTTCCTCTTCCTTATCTTTTTTTGGTTCGTCCGTTTCCGGATCGAATTCCTCATCCTCCTGGTATTTCCAACTGTCGGCATCTTCGATCTCGTCCATCTCGCGTTTCATATACTGAAACATCTGCTCCTGCATGGGCGCCAGCTTCTGGTACCAGCGCAAGGTTGCCTGGTAGGATTGCAGCAGGGCATCGAGCCGAACCAGTTGCCATTTATCCAGGCAGGCCGGTTCCTTGATGGTGCTGAACGGATCGCAGCGAAGCATGATCCGCCCCAGATTATCCCGGGAGAAAAATTCACAATCTTTACATTGCAGCACGGCCAGACTCCATAGCTTTAAAAAACATTCCGGTTCCCGGTATGCTACGAAAAGCGGGAGGATAAATCAAGGGCAAGAACCAATAATTCATGGGCATAAAAAAAGGCAGGCCCTTGCACCTGCCTTTTCTAAAATAGAGGAAAAGGAATTTAACCTGAAAGGAAAATCTATTCGATGGGATGCTCTTCGAGAAGCCGGTCGAGAGCCGCAGATAGATTTCCTTCTACATCATAGGTTCCGTTGGCCAACGCCTCTCGAATGGCATTGACTTTCTCGGTCCGAATCTCCGGCATCATCGCAATTTCGTTCATAAAACGGGCGATTTGCGAGATTTCCACGCTATCCTGACTCTCCGCCACCTGTTTGGCTGCCTGGGGACCACTGGCAACCGATGGGGTCTGGTTCGTGATCGCGTTGGGACCGGAATAACCATTAATACCTTGAATATTGTTCATACTCACCTTTACCCTTTTTGTTTAATTCTGCTTTAAACATTTTACCCCGAAACACTTTTTTACAAAACCACAACATATAGTACTCTAAGGCTTATTGTTTACCCAGCAATATTGCCTTACCTGACTCTTATCGACGGAGAGGGAAAAGAAACTTGAGAAAATCCTACCAGAAGCGATAAGATTGAAAAAAACTGTTATTAGCCCTGTAAAGGGCCGAAAATAATGGTTATAAGACGCAGGAACAGGAAAAAGCTTTCCAGTTTCCAAAGGGGTATTTTCCCAAAATTCGCTATTTTCCCTATTTTTACAATATTCCAGGACCCATAAGTGCAACCACAATATATAGATATGGATTTTTTTTTAGTAAAATACGGTTTTCCCTCAGAAAAAGTAAACCATTGCGTGATTATTTCCTCTGCGCTATAATTAAATTTTGCGGAACCCTACCCGTTTTGGATTTCGATTACCGGAAGAACTGATTATTTATGGCAAAAAAAGATTATTATGAAATATTAGGGATTACCCGGGATGCCTCGATTGACCAGATCAAAAAGGCCTACCGCAAACTGGCTCGAAAATACCACCCGGATACCGCCGGGGCTGCTGCCGATGCAGTGGAAAAATTTAAGGAAATCCAGGAGGCGTATGAAATTTTGGGGGATGCCCAGAAGCGTCAGGCCTATGACCAGTTCGGCCATGCCGGCGAGCATATGCACAGCCAGGGTGGGACGGGTTGGCCGGGAGGGTCGGGGCAAACATACCAATGGAACTCCCAGCAGCAAGGTCCCGGAGGAATCCATTTTGATGCATCGGATATTTTTGGGGGGGTAGGTGGCGGCGGGGGTCTGGATGAGATATTTGAGCAGTTCCGCCAGGGTCGAAGCACGCGCAGAACTCGCCAGGATCGAACGGCCCGGCGGGGACAGGACCTGGAGCATAACCTGGTGATCAGTTTCGAAGAATCCATTCACGGAGCTACACGGGATGTAATAACCACCCTTATGGAACCTGACGGTCGGCACCGGCAGGAACGGCTGACGGTTAAAATTCCCGCGGGTATCGCCAACGGCGGCAAGATCCGGCTCAAAGGCAGAGGCCAGCCGGGCTCGGGCGGTAATGGGGATATGATCATCACGGTTGCCGTCACGGAACATCCCTATTTCGAGCGAAAGGACAGTGATATCTATCTGGACGTGCCGCTGAGCTTTTCTGAGGCGGTCCTGGGAACCCGAATTGATGTCCCCACGTTGACGGGAGTTACCACCGTAACCATTCCCTCCGGCAGCAGCAGCGGGCAAAAACTCCGGCTCAAGGAACGAGGAGTTAAATCGCAAAAATCCGGAGCTACCGGCGATATGTTCTTGATTTTAAAAATTATGCCCCCTAAAAATCCGGATTCGCGATCCAAAGAGTTATTGCAGGAATTCAGCGACCGAAATCCGCAACCGGACCTGCGGAAAAACTGGTCCTGAAAATCAGCAGGATGGCGGCATGAAGCGATTGATACCAGAAAAAGGAATGTGGGTAGGATGGGCTTTCGTATGGCTGCTGTTTTTCCCAGCGGCAGGCTCGACCGGCATCAGCGCAACAATCGCGGAACCCGCTGCCGCGGAGCCGTTTCAAAACACCTCCTCCCTCGCTGTGCAGGCGAAACCCTTGGAACCGTCCGGTCCGGATCATCCGGGTTCTGCTGCGGCTGACCCAAAGAAGGAAAAGGACAGGAAACGCTTAAAATTTCTGCTGGCAGTAAACCTGGTTTTTATAATCGTAATATTCACTTTTTTTCTGATTCTTTCGTTAATCCGGTTCAGCCGCTTCCAGCGGCAGCGGCTGCAGATCGGAAAAAAGGCAGAGCCGACGGCCTATGTGGACGCCTGGAGTCAGTATAGGCTCGATGAAAAAGACATCGAGCCGGGGCCGCTTGGAGATAGCCGGGAAACCGATACCGATGATGGCAAATAAAGAAAAACGGAACAAAACAGCGGGCCGGCGTTATTGTTTTGGCTCGGATCGCCGAATCAAAAAATCCGCGGATTTCGCCGCCGTTTTCGATTCCGGAAAAAAACGATCCGATTCCCGCCTCATCCTTTTCGCCCTGCCGAACCATCTGGACCATTCCCGCCTGGGTCTGGCCGTGGGAAAAAAATTGGGTTCCGCGGTCCGGCGAAACCGCTATAAACGGGCTTTGCGGGAAGCCTTTCGCCTGCAACAATATGATTTGCCAGCCGGTTATGATTTTGTTGTAATACCCCGGCTGGTGTATCAGGAGGAACATCAAAAGATCGATTCGGTTGCGGAATACGGCCAGTCTCTGATCCGCCTGACAGCCAAAATCCATACTAAACAACTACCATAATTGGGGTACTATCCCATGAAGACGGATATAGATAACCGGATAATGACCCAGCCGCTGATCTGGCTGATACGGTTTTATCAACTGGCGATTTCCCCCTATTTGCCCCGAAGCTGCCGGTATGAGCCGACGTGTAGTGTCTATGCTCTGGAAGCCCTGACAAGCTACGGTTTATGGAAAGGATGCTATCTGTCACTCCGGCGGATTCTCCGCTGTCATCCCTGGGGTAAAGGCGGTTATGATCCCCTCCCTTGAGGCAGCGGATGTTGCCTCCTCTTATTCCGGACGCACCGTTGCCAATACGTCCCCTACCACTTGCGGTAACGCCAGTACAGACAGAATCCGATACTGGAAAACAGTGCCAGAAAGAGCACTACCCAGAAAGAAACAGAACCCGTCTGTGAAATAGGCAGGGCCACATTCATGGAAAAGATACTCACAATCAGGGTCGGCAGCATGATCGTAATGGTGATCATGGTGAGCGTTTTAATCAACAAGTTCAGGTTGTTGGCGACGATGGAGGCGCGGGCATCCATCAGGCTGGCCAGAATGTTCGAGTAAATCTCCGCCTGACGGGAACATTGGCTGTTTTCGATGATAATATCATCCAGAAATTCCAGATTTTCCGGCGTAAATCCGATCTTGGCGGCGTTGGTCTTGAGCTTTTCGCAGATAGCCCCGTTGGAATTGATGGCATTGAAATAATACACCAGCCCTTTTTCCAGCGTGAACATATTCAGCAGGTGCACATTATCCATGGACGTGCTGATCTGCTGCTCCAGCTCGTTGCTGATCATGTTCATGCCGCGCAGGTGCTGGGTAAAGTGCAGGATGACATTGTAAAGCAGTTTCAGCACCACATATTCTATGGACCGAACCCGCAGAAACGGCCTCCCTTCAAAAAGAACCACATCGTCAGCCAACACGATGATCAGCCGGTCTTTGAAGACAAACATGGCGGTGGAGGCAATGCGGAAAAGAAAATTATCCTCGGAGGAGTACTTGCGCGGATATTTAAAGATGATGGCCGTATGGTCCGGCTCAAATTCCACACGCGCCACCTCGTCCGGGTCCAGGGCCGACTGGAGCGTATGTTCGTCGATCTTGAACTGGTCCACCAGATATTTTTTCTCGTCTTCCGTTGGGGCGATAAAAACCCGAATCTGGCTATTTTCTTGCTCGCCTTCCACAACCTTATCTTCGGCTAATCGGTAGTAGCGCTGCATCGTTTATCACTCCTTACAGTTCGGTCACACCTGGACGGCACAATCCGAACGCACTCCATCACTTATTGCCTTCGGGTAACGGGGTAACACATCAATTACCAGATATTTGCCAAATCAAACCGGTCAACTACTCTCATTATACCGATGTGTTGCCAGTGTATGTTGTTCTCCGAAATCGGTCAATATTTTTGTCTGATGGGTGGAAAATAATTTGACGGAACCGCCAAAAGTCGATATGGACATCCAAAAACAGCTCTGGCTCCCCAATAACAAGGGGTCGAAGTGCTTTTGACGCTGGCGTCAATTTAAACAAAAACGGGGCTTCTGCTGAAAAGGATCGCTTGGGAACCGGCAAAATCGTGATCCATCCATCCGGTCCGTTTCGTTGCTATCCCAATGACCGATTAGTCCCTCTCAGATAGTATTTCTTTCTTCGGTCCCGCTTGCGGATGCGAAATGGCCACAACAGAGGTTTGGGCGAATTTACATAACTGCTTATAAAAAAAACATTTATGTAATTTTCCACGTTTTTTCCTTGTTTCCGGGCCGGGAAAGAGAAAAGATTGGATAAAAATGTTTTGACAGGATCAGAAAGATTGCTAGAATATTGGGTTTCGTATAGTAACAGGAAACTGAAAAAGAAATTGGAGTGTCTGATATCCCTACTACCCAAGGTAGAAGGGCAAAGAAGGAATGATATTCACTATGCAGGCGAAGCAGCAAAAAAGCACATTGGCGTATAATGAAAATCTGCAACAGGACTGGTATTCCGTCGATGCCGATGGTCAAATCCTGGGAAGGCTGGCCGTAAAAGTAGCCATGATCCTCATGGGCAAGCATAAGGCAATCTATACGCCCAATGTCGATACCGGTGATTTTGTGGTTATCACCAATGCCGAGAAGGTCCGCGTCACCGGAAAGAAGGCTCTGGCCAAGGAATACGATTATTACACCTATCATGTCGGCGGACACAAAATCGTCAGTTTTGAAAAGATGTTCGCGGAAAAACCCGAAAAAGTCATCAGCGAAGCGATCCGCCGCATGTTGCCCAAATCGAAAATGGGCCGGCAGATGTTGAGTAAATTAAAAGTCTATCGCGGCAGTGAGCATCCGCATACGGCACAACAACCGAAAACATTGGAAATGAACTAATCTATTCAGAGGAAGAAATCGTGTCAGAACAACATACCCCTTTAATCGATCCCAGTAAGGTAGAAGGCATTATCAAGGCAACCCCGGTAAAGGTTGGCTCCCTGGCGGAAGAGAAAGCCAAGCCGACCGCGGCGCAGTTGGGACCGGGCCAGTTTTGCTGGGGAATCGGTCGCCGCAAAAGTGCCATCGCCCGGGTCCGGATTAAGCCAGGCAAGGGCACCATTCTCGTCAACGGTTCCAAGGTGGAAGAGTATTTCCCCGACCTGCAGGATCAGGAGGATGTCCGGTCCCCGCTCAAATGCACCGATAGCCTTTCCCGCTACGATGTCTATCTGAAAGTGAACGGCGGCGGAATCGGCGGGCAGGCAGGGGCCGCCCGTTTAGGGTTGGCGCGAGCCTTGTTAGTCGCGGATCCGGACTGCTTTCCCAAACTGCGGGATGGCGGGTTTCTGACCCGTGACGGACGCATGAAGGAACGTAAAAAATACGGCCAAAAGGGAGCACGCAAGAGGTTCCAGTTCTCGAAGCGTTAAAATTTCACAACCAGAAAATGCAAGGCTCCTGTATTATCAGATTCAGGGGCCTTTTTTTATTACTGATGTTTTGCAAAATTTAAATTTTTTTAGAGAAACGACATAACTATGATACGAGTTGCCATTATCGGGGCCACCGGCTATACCGCCTATGAATCGATCCTGATCTTGCTGCGCCATCCGCAGGCGAAGGTCACCTATCTGACCGCCCTACCCGAGGAATGTGCCCCGCTGACGGAAGTCTTTCCCGCCCTGCAGGGGCGGCTCGATCTGCCGATCGAACCGGTCGATCTGGACAAGCTGGCCGGCTGCGCCGATGTTGCCCTATGCTGCCTGCCCCACAAAGTGTCAATGTCCTTCGTCCCCAAGTTACTGGCCGCCGGCGTGAAAGTGGTCGATTTCAGCGCCGATTACCGGATTCGGGATGTCGCCCTTTACGAGAAGGTTTATAAGGTCGAGCATACCGACCGGGAAAATCTCGCCCGCGCCGCCTTTGGCTTGCCCGAGCTGTTCCGCGAAAAAATTGTCGGTGCCCAACTGGTCGCCAATCCCGGCTGCTATCCCACCGCCGCCAGCCTGGCCCTGGCCCCTCTGCTCAGGGAACGGCTCATCGCCCCCGATGACATCTACATCAACGCCGTCTCCGGCGTATCCGGGGCCGGCCGCAAGGCCGCCCTGGCCTTCCACTTTCCGGAAATGAACGACAATCTGTTCGGCTACGCGGTCGGTACGCATCGCCACATGCCCGAAATCGAGCAGATCCTCACCCAGGCCGCCAGCCAGCCGGTCCAGGTGCTGTTTCAGCCTCATGTCGTCAGCATGGACCGGGGCATCGCGGAAAGCATCTATTGCCAGCCCACCGCCAAAATTACCCCCGCCCAGCTTACCGACCTCTATCAGGCCTTTTACGCCCGCGAACCGTTTGTCCGCCTGCTGAACAAACCCCCGTCAACCAAAAATGTCGCCCATACCAACTTCTGCGATGTCTATGCCACCGTTGTTAAGGATAAAGTACTGGCTTTCTCCGCCATAGACAATCTGATCAAAGGAGCCGCCGGCCAGGCGATACAAAACATGAATATCATATCTGGATTACCCGAAACGATGGGATTATTATAAGGAACAGCCATCATGACTAATCAGACAGTAACCGCGCCAAAGGGATTCCGGGCCGCCGCCGTCCGGGCCGGTCTCAAACGTAGCGGCGCTCTCGACCTGGGCCTGATCGTTGCCGACCGGCCCTGCGACGCCGCCGCCGTCTTCACCACTAACAAAATTGTCTCCGCCCCTGTGGTAATCAGCCGTGAGCATGTCCGCTCCGGCAAGCTCCAGGCGGTCTTTGTCAATGCCGGCAACTCCAATGCCTGCACCGGCCAGCGGGGCTTTCGCGATACGCTGGCCATCTGCCAACAACTGGGCCGGGAACTGAACATCGCCCCCAAGCGCATTCTCGTCGCCTCCACCGGCATCATCGGCGAATTCCTGCCGATGGAAAAGGTGCACAGCGGGATCGAGGCCGCCCGGGCCGGCCTGAGCTGCACCGCTAAAGCCGGTAACAATCTGGCCCAGGCCATCCTCACCACCGACACCAAAAAGAAAACCGCCTACCGGCAAATCCGCCTCGGCGGCAAAACCGTGCAACTGGCCGGCATCGCCAAAGGCTCCGGCATGATTGCCCCCAACATGGCCACCATGCTGGCCTTTATCACCACCGACGCCAACATCAGTCCCGCCCTGTTGCGGCGGTCCCTCGCCCAGGCTGTGGACCTTACCTTCAACAAAGTAACGGTCGATAATCACACCAGCACCAGCGACACCGCCGTCGTCCTGGCCAGCGGTCGGGCCGGCAACCCCCGCATCACCCGGCCCACAGCCGACTACCAGCGGTTCCACCAGGCACTCTGGCAGATTTGCGACGATCTGGCCCGCCAGATCGCCATCGACGGCGAAGGCGCCACCTGTGCCGTCACCGTCCGCATTACCCAGGCGGCCAATCCCCAGGAAGCCCGCCAGGCCGTACGGGCCATCGTCGATAGCCCCCTGGTCCGCTGCGCCTTCTTCGGCGCCGATCCCAACTGGGGCCGGATCGTCAGCGCCATCGGTTACAGCAAGGCGCGATTCCATCCCGAAAAATTAACCTGCAAAGTGGCGAATGTCACTGTTTTCCGAAACGGCCGACCGGCCAAGTTCAACGGCACCCAGTTAAGCCGGAAAATGAAGGCCAAACAATGGACGGTCCATGTTTCTTTAGGTGCGGGAAAATGCGAGGATTTCTGCTACACCTGCGACTTATCTCATGGATATGTAAGCATTAACGCCGATTATCATACCTGATTCCCGGTTTGGCCGCGGCCCTGGAATCAGCCAAAATTATTCTGTCTGCAAAATTTTACCGTGTCTCCCTGGTACTTTCGGCATATAATTATCAGTGGCTCTGTCAAGGAAACACAATTCTACTGCCTTTCAATAAATTCCAGCAGCAGGGTGTAACAGACAGATTTAACGGAAACGCCAAAAGTCAATATTGACTTCCAAAACGGCTCTGGCCCCCCAATAACAAGGGGACGACGAGCTTTTGACGCTGGCGTCAGATTTTGCCATATAAGGAAAAAGTAATGAATATTCTATTGGTGTACCCTGAGTATCCGGAGACCTTCTGGAGTTTTAAAAGTGTTCTCAAGTATATTTCCAAAAAAGCGGCCTATCCGCCCCTGGGCCTGATGACCATTGCCGCCATGCTCCCCGAAAACTGGTCCAAACAGCTCGTGGATGTCAACGTGGCCAAACTCAAGGATGAGCAGATCGACTGGGCGGATTATGTTTTCATCGGCGCCATGATCATCCAGATTCCCAGCGCCCAGGAAATCATTACCCGCTGCAAAGCCCGGGGAAAGGTGGTGGTGGTGGGCGGTCCCGCGGCCACTTCGCAGCCGGAGGTCTTTCAGGGAGTGGATCACCTGGTCCTCAATGAGGCGGAAGTAACCTTGCCCCTGTTTCTCTCGGACCTGGCGCAAGGCAAAGCCCAGCCGGTTTACACCTCGACCATCCGCCCCGACATCAGCCAAACCCCTGTGCCCATGTGGTCACTCATTAATATGAAGAATTATGTATCAATGCCGATTCAGTATTCGCGCGGCTGCCCCTTTAACTGTGAATTTTGCGACATCATTGTTATGTACGGCCGCAAACCCCGCACCAAAAGCCCCCAGCAGCTTCTCGCGGAAATCCAGTCCTTGTATGACGCCGGCTGGCGAAGGGAACTTTTTATTGTCGATGACAATTTCATCGGCAACAAGAAAAACGTGAAAGCAATGCTCCCTCATCTGATTCGCTGGCAGAAGGAGCATAAATATCCTTTTGTCATTATTACCGAGGCCAGCGTGGACTTGGCCCAGGATCCGGAACTGATGAAAATGATGAGCCAGGCGAACTTCAACAAGGTCTTTCTGGGTCTGGAAACGCCCAGCCTGGAAAGCCTGAAGGAATGCAATAAACTTCAAAATACCACTATCGATCCGGAGGAGTCCATTCGGATTCTTCATAAAAACGGTCTGCAGGTGATGGGCGGCTTTATTGTCGGCTTTGACAGCGATACCAAAGGCATCTTTGAGGACCAGATCCGCTTTATCCAGAATTCCGGCGTCGTGACCGCGATGGTGGGGGTTTTGAATGCCCTGCCCCAGACCCAGTTGTGGCACCGCCTCAGCCGCGAAGGCCGGCTCTTGCACAGCACCAGCGGCGAAAACACCGACGGCAGCATCAACTTCATTCCGCGCATGGGAAAAACCGAACTGCTGGATGGCTACCATAAGGTGATCTCCACCATCTACCATCCCAAACAGTATTACCAGCGCATCCATGTGTTTCTGAAAAACTACAAACCCACCACCATCCATAAAATTAATGGCAAGGATTTACTGGCGGCCGCCAAAAGCATGTGGAAAATCGGCCTGCTCTCCCGCGCCCGATTTTTATACTGGAAACTCCTGCTGAAAACCTCTTTCACCCGGATCAAATCCCTGCCCGCCGCCGTCGAGCTGGCCATCCTGGGCGTCCACTTCGAAAAAATCAGCCGCCAGAATACGCCGGATTAGAAGCGATAGGTCAGTTTAACCCGGAAGCTGCGGCCGTCCTGCTCGATGATGTCCTGCGTATGCTCGGCAAAACCGGGATAGCCGTAATGCTTGTCAAAAACATTATAAATACCGGCGGAAATTTCCAATCCTTCCCGCAGGTTCAGGCAGGTCAAAGTCATATTCGATATCAGGTAATCATCGGTGTGATGATCGGCAAGCGTCTTGCGGTCCCCGTTATATTGCATTTCCAACCCAGCAAACAACTTTTCTTTAACGATGGGTATAATCAGATTGCCTTTCACCAGATGCCGCGGCGAATTCTCCAGTTTTTCTCCGGTCTCCCCATCTTCCGTATGAACCAGGGCATAACTGAGCCGGCTTTTCCAACCGTTGTCCCATTTGCCATCCAGCTCAAACTCCACCCCTTGGGCTTTCACCTGATCCAGATTCTCAAAAATCAGCAAGCCGTCCGTCGGATCAATCTTTTGCGCAATCAAATCATCCATCTCATAATAAAATCCGGACACGGATCCGAGAATTTGCCGGGTGAGATACTGCTCCAATACCACTTCATACGTGTCGATGGTCTCCGGATCCAGGTCCGGACTTTGTTTGGCCGTATAACCGCCATCGTCATAATAGAGTTCATAGACGGTGGGACTGCGAAAGGCTGTGCCGTACATCAGCTTCACCGTCGTCTTGGCAAACGGATTGTAAATCGCCGCCAGCCGCGGATTGGTCGTTCCGCCAAAGGCATCATACCGGTCATACCGAATCCCGCCGTTCAAAATCAGGTTATCCAGAATCTTGTATTCATCCTGGGCAAAGACCCCCCAGCTTTTGGAATGCCGCTGGTCATCCAGAAAGACCGTTCCTTCCTCATCCCACGACGCCTGATCCTGCCGCACATGATAGCGCATTTCCACCCCCGTGGTGATCGTATGCCTTTCGATCTGGGTATAGGTAAACTGCCATTCTCCCTGCCAAAACCTGGCCTTCCAGTAATCGCTGTTCAACACCCGGTACGGCTCCGGATCCGTTTCCTCCGCATAATCATACGGCCAGCGGCCGTCATAATTAGAATGATTATACGTCACCCGCCCTAAAACCGAACCCACTTCAGAAAATTCATGGTCATACGTTAATCCCACCATCACCCGGTCATCATACGAGACCGTAGCCGGATCGCCGAATATGCTATCCCAGGGAGCGGTGGGAATTTCCTTTTTGCGGCTGACCGAGGCCGCCTCCAACGTAAAATCCCGCCAAGTGAGCTTGGCAAACAAATTGTTGAACTTGTCTTCATCCAGGTCCACATAACCGTTATTTGTCAGCGGATCATCAAATTCCTTGATATACAAGGTATCGCCGTCGCTTTTGTACAGGGTGGAAGAAAGATATAAATCCACATCTTCACCCCATTTTTTCCCGAAGCTGGCCCGCCCTTTCTTCGTGTCGAAACTGCCCAGCTCTCCCGACAGCTCCAGCCCGCTGTTCTGGGCGCCGTTCTTGGTGATGACATTAATAACCGCAAACAGGGCATTGCTGCCGTACAGGGAGGAACCCGGCCCGCGAATGATTTCCACCCGCTCGATGGTATCGACATCCAGCAGAAAATCGGTCCCGATCGCCGCCGAATCATCCACCCCTTCGTTGGTTCGGTGCCCGTCCACCAGCACCAGCACGCGAATGTTATAATCCCCCGGCCGGCCGAATCCCCGAATCCCCATATAATGGTAATTGCGGTCATAGTTCAGATAAAAACCCCGGGCGCTGTTGATAATATCCGCCAGCGTCCGGTAGCCGTACAGCTTGATTTCCTCCGCCGTGACAATCGTTACCGAGGAGGGGGCCTCCGTCACCTTCTGGGTGTGCTTGGAGGCGCTATACACCGTATCCACCTCCACCTCCATCAGATCTTCCAGCGACATGTCAACCAGGTCTTCTTCCGGCCCGGCATTCTCCGTAGGGACCTGGGGAGGAAGATTCGGATCCTGCCCCCATATAACAGCCGGGAATACCGCACACCAGACTAAAAGAAACGCCTGCATGATTCTGGAACGGGCAATACTATATCTTTTCAACATCCACGGTTCTTCCGTTAGTTGTAGCTGAAGCTTTTTATTTCAACAAATTCCTGATGCGGTGCAATGGATGAAAAGCTCCATATGTGCCTATCAATCGGGTTGGCCGATCTTTTTCCAAATATCGGCCGATTTTGGGAACCGATTCATCCCTTTTTGATTACCCGATCCACAATCTTCAAGATAGGTCTTACAAGGGAAATATCAGACATAACCGCCTTTCCCGGCTTAAATCATAACCATAGATATCTTAAGCATTTATCCGGCTTTCACGCGTAGGCGATAGACACCCGCCGGGATCCCGCCCAGCCAGTGTGTTTACGATTATCGGACACCCCTGGCCGGTCAGTCCCGTTCTGAGTTCAGCCTTTAGGCTGTCTTGCTCTTCTTCCGGATACCACCTTCCCACCGCAGGCTCACGGCGGTTCGTCAATTGTGCCACGGCCATGACGTAATGTCTATTTACACTCCGATGGTCTGGCGGAGGGATTCTTTGGCGCGGAAAAAACGCAGGCGAGCCTGGAGGGGGTTGCATTGCTGGCGATGGGCGATCTGCGCGTAGGTCATGTGCCGCCGGCAGCGCATGTCAATCAGTTGGCGGTAGTTTTCCTTTAACCCGCCGATGGCAAGGTGCAGCTTATCCAGAGCTTCCTGATGGATGAGCCTCTGTAAAGCCGGGAGCTGGGATTCCCGAATCTCCAGCGGGCAGCCGTTTAGCTCGGCAAGCGGGATCGCCGCATGAATTTTTTGTTGGCGATAGTGCTGCTGTAATCTGTTCCAGGCAATGCGGTACAGCCACGGCCAGAACTTTTCCGTTTTCTCCAGGCGGGTGATATGGACGAGCATCGACAGGAGGGTATCCTGGGTGAGATCTTCGGCAAGCTCCGGATTCAGGGTGAGACGCAGGAAAAAGCCGTTGATACGCGGCTGCGCCACCAGGGCCAGTTCGTTCCTGTGATCCCGCCCGCCTTGCCGGGCCAGTTGAACCATGGTAAAAAATTCCGAATTTTCTGCCATTACCCATTTTTCCTGGATATCTTTATCCTTCCCGAACCCGCCAGGCCGGCGGAACCAGTTCCGGGATGGCCCAGGGGCTTTTGCACTGGTGGCAGAGTTCCTGATCCGGCCGGCGCATCTGCCCGCAATTCCGGCAGCTCACCAGCACCATCTCCGGCCGCGTCAGCCGGTATGTGATATACGCCGGGATGCCGAAAAAGATCACCATAATAATCCAGAACGTCTGCATATTCCGCGACAGCCCCACCTGCCGCGCATTCTTCGACACCCGCCAGGCCAGAAAAAGCCCCAAAAGACCGGCAGGCAGGGAAAGCCCGATTACCTGCAGCCCGGCCGTTAATTCATTGTCATCCCGCAGAACCGTCTGGGCGGTATAGGTATCCGACAAAAAGAATAACGCCCGCCGCGACGAAATTGCCTCAAATTTACCCGCCGTATAACAGCTAACCATATTCACCGCCAGCGGACTCAAAGTCTCCGCCAGAAATTTCGTGACTTTATATAACGGCCCGCCGGGACGATGCCATATATCGGCGGTGAGATCGACATAGGATGCCGTCAATGAATCAGGACGAAACCGGGTTTGATCCGGATTTTCCTCTATTTTAGTGATCGCTCCCCCCTCATCAAATAGGACAATGGCAGCCTGATTCAGATTTCGCCCCAAACCGCCAACAGCCAATCCTTTATACTCCCCGTTATATACCAGCGGCTTCACATTATAAGCCAGCAAATTCCGCGGTGTAACGATTGTGATCTTGTTATCCCCTACCAGATGTCCCAGTGTCCCGGTAATTTTCAGCGTCTCCACGTCCAGTTTTTCAATCGTACCATCGCCCTTCAGCACCGGAATAAAAGCCCCCCAATAGCTGCCACCTCGTAAAGGCGAATTCATCGGCAAAGGAATAATTTTAGGTATTTTGCGGGCGGAAGCGGAATTTTCCTCCTGCTGGTCCGAAGATTCTTCTGTGTACACCTGCGGCGGCTGCCAGTGCAGCTCGACAATCCCCGGATTCTTTTCGATACCAGAAAGCTGCATATATTCTAAATTGTCCGTTAATTTAGGTCCTTGTGTAACACTTGTCTCACTCATATTCAATCGATAAAAACAGGATGTATGCCGGTCATAAATGATTAGTTGGGTTCCTAAAGGTTCAGCGGTACTGATCGGTTCGGCAAACCCGCCCAGGGCAGAGGAGGGTGTTTCCCCGGCTCCCTTTGGCCCAAAATAGGTGACGGAAGTTTCCGTCTCCGGCGGTGAGGTCCGGAGATCGGGAATTCGTTCAAAAACAAACAGTCCTTTTTCTTCTGCAAAATATACCCGGCCAATTTTCTTCAGCCGGAATAATTTATCGTTGGTATCGTCTTTGACAAATATCTCATGGTTATTTGGATATTTTAAATAGGTATTCTGGTCGAACAGAGCAAAGTTGGTTAGATAAGCATTAACATCGCGAAGAGCCATGCTGATAAAGCCCGGATATTGTATTTTGGATTCCCTTTCCAAGGTAGGATCCAGCGTAGGTACACGCACCGTTAAACGGGTCATTTGGTAGGGCAGGGACCGATAGGAAGTGGCATCCCAAAACATAATTTCCACTAATTTTCGTAGGCCGGAAAGAACGGCCAGGAAAATCAAGAGCGTGATAAAACAGACACTGGTAATTCGGAGCGGGTGATTTGTGCGAATATTCATAATATTTCCCTCATAAAGGCATGTTCGTGTATTTCTGCCAGAGACAAAACAGGCTCATCGCCGCTGCCACCGCCAGCAGCAAAAAAGCCTCTATCCCAAATCCCTTGATGAAAACCAGCAATAGTAGTATCGCTGCCAGCACCACCGGCACTGTATAGACAACCAGCCGGGAAGGATGCACCGCCGTTACTAAACCCAGGGCATAACAGGCAAACGAAAGCAGCCATACCCCGGCAAACATCCGCACCAGGAAACCAACTACCCCCGGTACCGCCTGCAACCCGGCATCGTAAACCCAGCTCAGATACAAAATCAAAACCGACAAAACCAGCACCAGCAGAAAACCCAAACCAACCAGTATCCTTACTGTAAGTATCTGATCCCGCATAGTCGCGTGCGTGGAAAGAAAAACGGATATCTTCTTGGCCAGATCATTTCGCATCTGGAATATCCCCAGACCGGCGCTGATAATGGGAAACAGCAGAAAGAACCAGACCCAGCCAGTTATTAAGCAATCCGGCAGCCTTTCCACGCCATACACATCCACGGCGTGATATTGCATCTGGTTCGTCCCATCCCACGGCAGGTTAAAGCCGACCGCACCCATCAGTATTACGATGAAGAGAATCGGCAGGATACTGAAGATCAGAATCTCCTCTACTTCCTGCTTCAACAAGGCCAGCATTTTCATATTGTCACCTCCTGAATGGGTTGGGTGCATTCAATAAAAATATCTTCCAGCGTCATCGGGATTTCCGTGCAGGATTCCGGGTGGAAGGTCTCCAATATGGCCCGTTTCTGTTCATTCCAGTTGGCAACCGTCAGAATCATCTCCCGCCCGCTGCTTTGCCGGTTAATAATTTCGGTCAGGTACAAATTCGCCGGCGCTTCCTCCGGGAAAATCACCCGCAGTTTTTTCACCCGGCCTTTCAGCTCTTCCAGCCCGCAGTCCACCACCAGCTTGCCCGCCGCTAAAATCCCGATCCGGTCCGCGATCCGCTCCACATCGCTGAGTATGTGCGAACTGAACAGAATCGTCCGCCCGTCCTGCCCGATCAGCTCGATCGCCAGCTCCAGAAACTGCCGCCGGGCGATGGTATCCAGCCCCAGCGTCGGGTCGTCCAGGATCAGCAGCTCCGGCTGGCTCGCCATCGCCAGCGCCAGATTCAACTGCGCCCGCATCCCCGTCGATAATTGCTTGACCTTGCGATTCAGCGGCAGCCGGAACGTCTGCATCAGCTTATCGAAAAATTCCCCGTCCCACCGACGCGACAGGCTGCGGCACAGGTCCGCCAGCTTGCTCACCTTGTACCCCTGGATCAGGTGGTGCCCCTCCGCCACATACCCGATCCGACCCCGCTCCTCCGCCGTCAGCCGCGCCGCCTCCCTGCCCAGCAGCTTCACCGCCCCCCGCGTCACCGGCTCCAGCCCCAGCAGCATCCGGATAATCGTGGTCTTGCCCGCCCCGTTCCGCCCCAGCAGCCCGTAGATGCACCCCAGCGGAATCACCAGGTCAATCCCGTCCAGCACGCACCGGCCCTCGTAATATTTCACCAGATTCGATAGGACGATCGCCTCATTGCTCATGCGAACCCTCCGATCCCAGATTAAAAGTATCCATCGTCTGCATAAACCACTCCGTCAACGTTTTCCGGTCAATCTGCATATGCACCGCGTCCACCGCCAGCCGCTCCATCTGTTGCCGGATGATCCTCTCCCGCACTTCCCCGCTCAGATTACTGCTCAACGGAGCAATATAAGCCCCAGCGCCGGAACGGGTTACGATAATTTTATCCTGCTCCAGCGTCCGATACGCCTTGGCAATAGTATTAGGATTAATCAGCAGTTGCCCCGCCAATTGCCGCACCGTCGGCAGCTTCTCCCCCGTTCTCAGCCTCCCCAACGCAATATCCCGCCGGACCTGATCGATGATCTGCTGATACACCGCCCGTTCCGACGCATGGTCAATCTGTATCTGCATATAATAACCTTCATACTTGTACTATTACTACTAGTACAATATACCACAAAATTCCCCCTTGTCAAATTTTCCGCCCATTTTCCGCTAAAATGTTTTAGTTTCCTGTTAGAATACCTCCTTTTATATAAGGACCGTTTATGCTCGAATTAGATATGATGCAATGGGTAATTGTGGCGGTTTGTGCCGCGCTAATCGGCTTTTCCAAGATGGGCGTCCCGGGCAGCGGCGTCCTGGTCGTTCCCATGCTAGCCATCATCCTGCCCGCCCGCCAGTCCACCGGCTTTCTCCTGCCGATACTCTGCCTAGCCGACATCATGGCCATCTTCTTCTGGCGTAAGCACGTACAATGGAAACAGCTATTCAAGCTCATCCCTTGGGCTATTCTGGGTATTGTGGCCGGCTATTATTGCCTGGACATCGTCAGCGATGATATACTAATGCCCCTCATCGGCGTTATCACCCTGCTGCTTATTGCCGTAACCACTTGGCGCAACAGCCGTTTAGGCGCAGATCATCCCATCCCGACCATCTGGTGGTTCGCCGCCCTGATGGGCATCCTGGCCGGCGGGACCAGTATGCTGGCCAACGCCGCCGGTCCCATAATGACTATCTATCTGCTAGCCATGCGGTTAGATAAACGGGATTTCGTCGGTACTTCCGCCTGGTTTTTCTGGATTATTAATATGGTTAAAGTCCCCTTCAGCCTGGATTTAGGCCTCATCAGCCCGGCCTCCCTGCTGGTCAACCTGATTCTGATCCCTTGCATATGTATCGGCGGTATATTGGGTTACAAACTCGTCCATGTAGTCCCGCAAAAACTCTTCAATACCCTCGTCACCGTTTTGGCCGTTGTTACATCCATATATCTTTGCCTGCGGGCTTTTTAACCAACTTTCATCAACAACCTGCATAAAATTACTTGACATCAGAAAACTTGTCGATACCTTGTTGTGGAGTTACCGGGTCAAGTCCCTGTAACCACTGGGGGGGGAAAGATGGAACCAGGATAGAAGTTATGTTCTGGGTGTATAAGAAAAGTATGGTTAAAGATTTAATTTACAAGGAGTTATTAGAATGGCACCGATCAAGGTAGGTATCAATGGTTTTGGTAGAATTGGCAGAACGGTCATGCGTATTCTGGCCGCCCGCACCAGCGAATTCGAAGTCGTGGCGATCAATGACCTCACCGACAGTAAAACCAATGCCCATCTCTTCAAATATGACACTATCATGGGCAAATATCAAGGGCAGGTCAGCGCCGAAGAAGGTGCCATTATCGTTGATGGCAAAAAAATCAAAACCTTGGCCGAAAAAAGCCCCGCCAAACTCCCCTGGGGTGAGCTGGGTGCCCAGATCATTCTGGAATCGACCGGCGTTTTCCGCAAACGCGAGAGCGAAAAAGGCGGCTACGGCGATCATATCAAAGCCGGGGCCAAGAAAGTCATCCTCAGCGTTCCCGCCGCCGATAAGATCGACGCCACCGTGGTGCTGGGCGTGAATGACAACATCCTCAAAAAGGAACATCAATGCGTTTCCAACGCCAGTTGCACCACCAACTGCCTGGCCCCCCTGGCCAAGGTCATCCACAAGGCTTTCGGCATCGAACGCGGCATGATGACCACCATCCACGCTTATACCAACGACCAGGTCGTTCTGGACATCGTCCACAAGGACCTCCGCCGCGCCCGGGCCGCCGCGCCCAACATCATCCCCACCACCACCGGTGCCGCCCGCGCCGTCGGTGAAGTTATTCCCGAACTCAACGGCAAGCTGGACGGCTTCGCCATGCGGGTTCCGGTCATGACCGGCAGCCGGGTGGATCTGGTCGCCGAACTGAAAAAGTCCGTCACCGCCGATGAAATCAACGCCGCCGTCAAAGCCGCGGCCGCCGGCGAACTGAAGGGCATTCTGGAATACTGCGACGAGCCGATCGTCAGCAGCGACATCATCGGCAATAGCCACTCCAGCATCTTCGACGCCCTTTCCACCATGGTCATGCCCAAAACCGGCTCCAACCTGGTTAAGGTCGTTAGCTGGTATGACAATGAATGGGGTTATTCCAACCGGACCGTTGACATCATGAAGAAACTTGCCTCTCTGCTGTAATGGAATTGTTGAATATATCAAGTAAGGGCTTCTGCCATCTAAGCCGGAGCCCTTACTTTCTATCAGCTCTTACTTGAAAGGTCCCAGCCATGGCCAAAAAAACAATCGCGGATATCGACGTAAAAGGCAAACGGGTATTTATGCGGGTGGATTTTAATGTCCCCCTCGATGACAAGGGCAACATCACCAACGATCGGCGCATCCAGATGGCACTGCCGAGCATCCAGGCCGCGCTGAAAGGCGGAGCCAGACTGGTGCTGGCCTCGCACCTGGGCCGGCCCAAAGACGCCCCCGATCCCAAATACTCCATGGCTCCCGCCGCCAAACGGCTGGGCGAACTGCTCGGTAAGCCTGTCAAGATGGCCCCCGATTGCATCGGCCCGAAGGTGCAGGCTATGGTTGATGCCCTGAAAAACGGGGAGGTCATTATGCTGGAGAATCTCCGCTTCCACCCCGGCGAGACCAAAAACAAACCGGAATTTTCCGCCCAACTGGCCCAACTGGCCGACATCTACGTCAATGACGCCTTCGGCACCGCCCACCGCGAGCACGCCTCCATGTACGGTGTCCCCTCCATCCTCGGCCAGGGCAAACGGGTCTGCGGATTCCTCATTCAAAAAGAGCTGCAATATCTGGGCGAGGCCCTGGCCAAACCCAAACGGCCGTTTGTCGCCATCCTCGGCGGCGCCAAGGTCAGCGACAAGATTACCGTCATTGAAAACCTCATTACCAAGGTCAACCGCATCCTCATCGGCGGCGGCATGGCCTATACCTTCTTCAAGGCCCAGGGCTACGAAGTCGGCCAGAGCATCTGCGAGTTGGACAAGCTGGATACGGCCATGAAACTGCTGGCCACCGCCAAAACCAAAGGCTGCGAACTGGTCTTGCCGGTGGACAATGTCATCGCCAAAGAATTCAAGGCTCACGCCGAACATAAAACCAACACCGGCAATATCCCCGCTGACTATCAGGGGCTGGACATCGGGCCGGAAACGCGAAAACTTTTCGCCAGCAAGATTGCCGATGCCAAAACTATCGTATGGAATGGCCCGATGGGTGTCTTCGAGATGGAACCCTTCGACGCCGGTACCAAAGCGGTAGCCGAGGCGATTGCCGCTGCCACTGACAAAGGGGCTGTAAGCATCATCGGCGGCGGTGACAGCGCCGCGGCCGTCGAACAGATGGGCCTGGAAGAACGCATGACCCATATTTCCACCGGCGGCGGAGCAAGCCTGGAATTTCTCGAAGGCAGAAAATTCACCTGCATCGAAATCCTGGACGAAAAGGAAGACTAACCCCCGGCGAGGAATTTTTACTGTGCTGAAACTGCCCCCCACCGGTACCATCGAAATGGCCCCGTCCATTTTAAGCGCGGACTTTTCTCGCCTCAGTGCCCATATTGCCGAAATTGAAAAGTCCGTGCGTATCCTGCACCTGGATGTCATGGACGGACATTTCGTCCCCAACCTTACCTTCGGCCCGGTTCTGGTTAAATGGATTCGCCCGCATCATAAGCTCTTCTTCGATACCCACCTGATGATCTCCGACGCCCCCCAATACGCCCCCGAATTCGTCAAGGCCGGCAGCGACGGCATCACCTTCCATCTGGAAGCGGTCCCCAGCCCCCAGGACATGATCAAGCAACTGCGCGACCTCGGCTGTGCGGTGGGTGTCTCCCTCAAGCCCAAAACTCCGGTCGCTGCGTTAAAACCGATCATCGCCGCGGTGGACAAGGTCCTGCTCATGTCCGTCGAGCCGGGCTTTGGCGGCCAGAGCTTCCTGCCCGAAAGCCCCCAGCGCTGCCGGGAAATCAAAGCCATGCTCCGCCCCGGCCAGCGGCTGGAAGTGGACGGCGGCATCGATCCCGCCACCGCCCCCGTCATCACCGCCGCCGGCGCGGACACCCTGGTAGCCGGCAACGCCATCTTCGCCCAGCCCAGCCCCTCCGCCGCCATCGCCGCCATCCTGAATTCCTGCCGCCGGTAAAAAGCGGAATAAAAAAACAGGCTGAGCCGATATTGACCCAGCCTGTTTATAAAGTAAAACCGAACGTTATTTCTTTACCTTGAATTCATATTCATGGTATTTGTGTTCCCTCAAATCCTCCCCCTGGCAGCGAAGGACAAAGCCATCCTCCGTTTTCCGGTATTGGAAATCCTTCCCGCTGAATAAATCCTTCGGCAGCCCCTCCGGCAGCGAATCGGGCAATTTCCCGGTCCTGTCAGCGATTATATAGATTTCAACCGCCGCCAGCAAGACATTCGAGAAAACCTTATGCTGAACATAACAATGATAAAGTCTATTCCAAGGAATACACAGAAGAACCGACATAACAGACTCGGGATTTTTCCCGCAATCCATATTACTGTCAATATACTCTCCCTGAAGTTCCACAAGTTTCTTATAAGCCTGCGGGTAGGGCAGTTGAATCGCGGGATATATCTCTGACCAGACGCGGTTATAAAACGCCAAATTTTTCCTCACGAACTCCTCGTCAGCATGAAGGATCAATTCATGTGCGGATTGACAACAAGTCTGTTTTTCCTTAAATTCACCGGGATCAATCAGGTTGAAAATGTCTCGGATTTGTTCAGCAGTCATATACGAAGCCATAACCTCCTGTTCCGCTTTAAAATAGAATTCAATTGGCCGCATCATACCGTCAAGTTCCCTGAGCCGGGATTGAAGTTTTTCCAGAATTCGCAGTTCTAGTTTACTGCCGGAGAGAATATCCTGAATAACTTGGTTCGCGTTTCTTTCGAGTGTTCTATCCACCAGGAAAATTACCAAATTAGAACTGCTGCCCACATCGATACCGAGCTTGCGCGCCGTTAAGCAGCGGTTAAGTGCTAAATCAAAATCAGCTTGTTGAATAGCTATTCTCGCATCAGCTAGGATAATTCGGTTCAGCATCCTTGATTCGCCCGCATAGCCCAACGAAACCTTTAGTTTTTCAGAATATAAAATCCCCCAGTCGCATTGGCCGAGTTCAGCGGCCTTTACAGCCAGTTCGATCGCAGGACGGCAGCTCTCGATATATTTTACCATCTCCGGATCCGGCTGGATTTTCCCTTCCGCCAGATCCCTGACTTTTTCATCGATTGTTTCGCTTGGTTTTTCATAGCGGCAAAAGGCCTGATAATACAGCAGCGCTGCATTCTCCGGGTCAGACGGCAATGCCAGGGCCGACAATTGCAGCATCATAATCACAAATCCGATCCCCATGCCATGTATCATTTTTCTTTTGTTGGTAATCCTCATAACGGTATCCTTTCCAATTACTGATTGTTGCTTTCTTGAAAATAGTCCCATCTCGATATCTCTGCCGGCCGCGGTCCGGACCTGGATATCGCTTGATCGCATATTTTTTCCACCAGTTCTATCCCTCCCCGGCAATAGGCAAAGCGAAGTGCCCCCAGAGTAGTCAAATCCGCCGGAGACCTAACCTCTTGCGGAATCGGCTGCGATACGATCTCACCTCTTTCTCCCCATTCATAAACACTGAAAAAACCAATCCCAATAATAATGGTAGCCGTCATAATTTGTATCATTCTGCTGCGTATCATTATTCTGAATGCGTCAAAAACCGATAAAGAAGCCCCGGTTATTTTTCGCTCCGCCTGGGCATCAAGCAATTTATCGAGAACCGCCCGGTCCTGCTGGCTGTTGACCTCAATATCAAACCGGGCAAGTAACTTTTCTATTTTTCTTATAGGCTTCATTTTTCAACCTCACCATCTAACAGCAACCGCAGTTTCTCCAATCCATACCGATACCGGCTCTGAATCGTCTTGATCGACACCTCCTGCCAGCCGGCGATTTCGCGAAATTTCATCTCGCCGTACAGATGCAGCGCGATCACTTCCCGCTGCTCTCCCGGCAACTGGGCCAGGGCCTGATGAATCCGCTGCGACTCCTCTTTCAGAATAATCCATTGGCTGGCACCATCCGTATCCGCCCCAGCCAAATCCGCCTCCTCCAGGCTCACGGCAGCTCGTATCTTTGCCGCCCGGGCCTTATTGCGCACGCCATTCACCACACAGGTCCGCAAATAACTCTTCAGGCTTCCCGAAAGTTTAAGCCCATCGGCGGACTGCACCAGGCGGAGAAAAACATCATGTACCACGTCCTCCGCCATATGCTTGTCAGCCAAAAGGGCCGCCGCCAGCCGGAGCAAATAAACCCGGTACTTTTCATACAGGCGGCGCAGCGCCTCGGGATTTCCGCGTTTGAATCTCAGCAGCAGCCATGTATCTTCCAGCATCCGCCTTCCTTGCCTGAAACATTCATCTTCTACCTACTACACACCTGAAACATCCATTTTACTCTAAAAAAAGTAAAATTGCGTAAATTTCCCGGATTCTGCTGAATTGGATAATAAACCATGCCCACCCAGAGGCAGAATCCCCCCGACAAAAATACTTGCATGATGGCAAACCCGATGGACCATCATCTGGCAAGGTATCAGTTTGGTTTGATAATCTCCACACCCTGCGGCGCTTCAATCTCGCTCTGAATCGTACCGTCCGGCTGTTTGGTGTGCTTAACTTTCAGGATGCCCTGGGGGGTGGGAAACGTCCCCTGCGCCCATTGTAAATCGGCCAGGTGCGGCTCGATCCTGATCACCTTGCAGCCCGGCTCCATGACCTTGATCCCCAGCACATGTTCGGTGAGCCACGGCGTCGGACCCGACGCCCAGCCGTGACAGAGACTATGGCGAAATCCTTTGTAGCAATAATTGCCGAAATCCCCGTGGATATCCTTCTTCCCCTCCGGCACCAGCTCATCAATCCGCGAGGCATTAGCCGTCCACTCCAGATTAAAATCCTCCCAGAAGGTCGTCGCTCCCAAATCCAGCATCGCCCCCCAATATTGCCGGATACTATCCAGACACCCCTGATAATCCCCCGCCAGTGCCCGCGCTTGCAAAACATAATACCCGTAAAACGTGGACATCCGTGCAGCCCCATCCACCGCCATAACCGACTGGTTCATCGCCGCCGCATCCGCCAGTCCCGCCAGCACCATCAGGGCCGCCGCCTGCTTGCTGCCCCCGGCGTCCGGTACATGCTGGCGCAACTGCTGGGCCGCCGCCAGGCACTGCTCCTGTTTGGCCGCATCCCCCAAAACTCCGCACATCTGCGCACCCGCCTCCAGCGTCATAATCAGCAGCGAATGCAGTCCCGCGTGAATTGCCTTCTCATTCTCACTCGACGGCCAGTCCAGGAAACGAGCGCCGCCCAGATGCTCGGCGTGGTCCGGGCTGATATTGGCCATCAGTAAATCCAGAAGCTGAAACAGATAGTCCTTCTGGGTTTGTAAATATTGACTGTCCCCCTGATATTGATACCAGGCCCGGTGGATCAATATCCACCACATCGAATACGAACTGATCCCGTTCATCCAGTTGGGTAGGGGGGTCTCATCCCGGACCAGATCCAGGCTGGCCGGCACAATATTTTCCTTGCCGAACACCGTACAAATGGTCATCGTCTCCGGATGCATGTCCCCGATCCAGACCAGCCGGTCGCGTTTGATCCCGTCCCAGAGATAATCCTGCATGTTAAGCTGGACCGTATAGGCCCCCACCTTCCAGATCTGGTTCAGCCGCTCATCGTTGCAGGCAAATGATCCCCGGTATTCCAAATCCCGATACACAAACACGGCCCGCACGCTTTTCAATTCAACGTAGCTGTTTTCCTCCAGCAAATCGATCCGTACAAACCGGAAACCCGTATTGCCGATCTCCTGGGTACCCAGCCAGGGCACCAGCGTCACTTCATCGCGAATGGCATGGTCATTGGTGGCGTTCTTCTCCCCGCCCAGTTCGCTCATCGCCTCACTGACCGACTCCCCAAACCGCACCCGCACCCGGATGCTCCGCCGGCTGCCGTCCATCATCCAGGCCATAATTTGAATTCCGCCGGAAAGCTCCTGTCCAAAATCCAGCAGGATCCCCGCCGCTGCCCCGTTATTCCGCAAAACACACGGACTATGCGAATCGAGTGTAACCTGCCCGCTGCGAACTTCCAGCAGCGTCTGCGGATTCTCCACCGCCTGTTTTTCCCCACTGGACTGCCAGACGATCCGCCTGGGCATCAGGTATTTCCTGACGCGGGGATCGTCCTTGGTTCTGCTTTTCAACTCCAGATCATTCAAAGGATTGGGGATTTCCACCGCCATGATTACCGTTTGCATGAACATCAATAGCGCCACTCCTGAACGATTTACCAAAGATTGTCTCATATCTGCTCCTATCCCGCTCGGAGGGGAAAGCGATAAATCCCAGTCTGCGATTGGCGGACTGCTCCTAACCTGAAGTGTTATGCTTCAGATTAAAATACGCTAAAAACTATCCAGAGTATTTTATTTCAGCTCGAACTTTCAGGCATTCCTTCGAAAAACCGCCACGATATGTTCCAGATCCACCACGAACAAACGATTGCCGCCCTCGAAATCGACCGGGATCGCCCCCTTCGGATTGAAAAGCACCCGGTCATACTTCTTCAGCGGCACCATCGGGTCCGCTTCGATCTCCGCGGAAACCGCCACAATCCGCCCGGTAATCGTCGGAATTTCAATATTGTCCGGCAGCCGGATTCCGCCCTTGGTTTCTTTCTTGTCCTCATCCTTCCGCAGCACCACACGCTTGCCGATTGGCTCGACGGTATCCAGCGGCTGTTCGGATAAATTCTTGTCGATAGGGTTATTCAAGTCCGCCATAGGCTGATTATAATTTATATTCCGCGTTGGCGCTGCGCAACCGGATGGTCTTTTTACTCAAATCATGGATCGCCCGGATATACCGAACGGTTTTATACCGGGCACGCATCACCACGGAATTGGTTGTGGTCTGATTGCCGTCCACATGAACCCCGCGCAAAACGCAGGAATCACTGATTCCTGTCGCACAAAAGATTACATTATCGCCCCGGGCCAGATCCTCGGCGGTATAGATCGCTTCCAGGGCCTTGGCCGATAGCTTTTCTTTGATTTGATTCTTTTCCTGCTCATCCACCGGGGCCATTCGTACCAGAATATTGCCGTCCAGACACCGGATCGCCGCCGCCGCCACCACCGCTTCCCGTACCCCGCCGATTCCCATATAGACATCGATCCCCGTATGGGGCAGGCTGGGTGCGATACAGGCGGCTATATCTCCGTCGCTGATCAGCCGCACCGAAGCGCCCGCCTTGCGAATATCGTGAATCAACTGTTTATGTCTGTCCCGCTCCAACACCAGTACGCTGAGGTCCTGCACCCGCTTCCCCAGCTTCATCGCGACAATCTCCAGATTGTCACGCGGCGAGGCATCCAGATGCACCTGAGCCGGGTCGGAGCGAACGGACGGTCCATAGGCTATCTTGTTGACATAACGGCAGGGGATTTCCGCCAAACCCGATTTTTCATCATCGCCGCGCACCGCCACAATGACCGACAAGGCGCCGATGATACCCCGTGCCACCAGATCGATCCCGTCAATCGGCACCGTCGCCAGATGAATCACCAGCGACCCATCATGCCAGTTGCCCAGTTTCTCGCCGACTTCAATACCGCCGGTCTGGCGTTTAAGACCATCGCCGAAAAATACGGTCCCGGATACACTGGTGGAATCCAGCGTCCCCCGCATCGCATCCACCGCCGCCGCATGCGCCGCAGACGGATCCCCTTTGCCCAGCCAGCGAAACGCATTCAAAGCCGCTGCTTCCGTCGTCCGGACAAAATCCAGCTCCACCAGCCGTTCCAGATCCACTACATCTATCTGCCTCTGATCTTCCTCCATGGAAATCAACCTTCTATCCTTATTTGTTTTTTTCTTAACGGATGTTTTTTGTCTCAACTTTTGCATTTCTTCACCTGCACAAACCCTGCGCCCAGGGCCGCTGCAAAAAAACGCCCGGGAAACAACTCCCGATGCCAAAAATCCCAAATACCAGCCATCGCCGCCGGCAATACCGCTATTTTACTATTTGCTTTTTGCTATTCGGGCAACCTTCCCAAATGCCTGAATCGATTATACTTCCTTTGCGTGAATCCAGGCCATCATCTTCCGCAGCTTGCGGCCTACCTGCTCGATCTTGCTGTCATGGTCCTTGTCATATAAGGCCTTGAAGTTTTTCAAGCCGCTCTTGTACTCGTTCATCCATTCTTTGGCAAACGTGCCCGAACAGATTTCTCCCAGAATCTTTTTCATCTCCTGACGGCTCTGCTCGTTGATAATCCGCGGGCCGCGCGTCAGATCGCCGTACTCCGCGGTATTGGAGATACTGTAACGCATATAACTCATCCCGCCCTGATACATCAGATCCACAATCAGCTTCACCTCATGCATGCATTCGAAATACGCCACTTCCGGCTGATACCCGGCATCCACCAGCGTCTGAAAACCCGCTTTGATCAACGACGTCAATCCGCCGCAAAGCACCGCCTGCTCACCGAACAAATCGGTTTCGGTCTCTTCCTTGAAGGTGGTCTGGATGATCCCGGCCCGCGCCCCGCCGATCCCGTTGGCCCAGGCCAGCGCGATATTCTTGGCGGTACCCGTGGCATCCTGCTCCACCGCGATCAGGCAAGGCACCCCGCCGCCCTTTTCATACTCGCTGCGAACTGTATGACCGGGACCTTTCGGGGCGATCATCACCACATTTACATCCTTGGGCGGCACGATCGCCTTAAAGTGAATATTGAAACCGTGGCAAAATCCTAACGTCTTGCCGGCACTCAAATTAGGTGCTATCTCCGATTCGTACACCTTCGCCTGCACCTCATCCGGCAGCGTTATGATAATCAGGTCCGCCTGCTTGACCGCCTCAGCGGCTTTCTTCGGCTGGAAGCCATGCTCTAACGCTATCTTATAGTTGTCCGTGCCGGGCAGTTCCGCCACAATCACCTTCAACCCGCTGTCCCGCATGTTCTGGCTGTGGGCATGGCCCTGGCTGCCGTAGCCGATCACTGCTATGGTCTTGCCCTGTAAGGGTGCGATGGGGGCCTGATCTCCATAATAACTTATTGCTTCACTCATTTTTATTATTCTCCTTAGCCTTGTTGTCTGCCTGGTTTCTCGAATACCGCGGCATGGCAATCATTCCTGTTCGAGCTACATCTTTTACTCCATACGGCCGGCATACGTCAATAAAAGCTTCGATCTTTTCTTCCGGACCGGCTATCTCTACCATAACGAATTTCGGGCTTATGTCCACCACTTTTGCCTGGAACATATTAATTATTGTCTGAATTTCTACTCTTTTTTCCGGCGAGGCTGAAATTTTAATCAGCATCAAATCCCGCTGCACCAGACTTTCACGCGTCCAGTCATACACCTTCACTACCGGCACAATCTTGCCCAATTGCTTGCGTACCTGCTCGATTATATCGTCATCCCCCACCACCACAATCGTCATCCGGCTTAATCCCGGATCGTCCGTTCGACCCACCACCAGCGAATCGATATTAAAACTGCGGGCCGCAAACATCCCCGCCACATGTGCCAAAACCCCCGGCTGATTCTGAACCAGGGCACTGATTGTGTGTTTTTTATTTGTTGTCATAACCATTTTTCCTTCTATTTATACCGCAAGATACAAAAAAAAGCATCTCCGGTTTATATAACTATATTTATAACAAATAGTTACGGATCGTTCCCGGCTGCTTGCCAAAACTACAGCCGTTCCACGCTCTCGGTCGGCAGGCCCGACATCTCGTGCAGGCCCTTGCCCACCGCCACCATCGGCCATACATTCTCCTCACGTTCAACGAGAAAATCAACTACACAGCAATTTTTCTCCCCCAGCATCTGCTCAATAATACCGGGAACTTCCGATTTCTTGCTCGCCGTCAGGCCCACAGCCCCAAACGCCTCGGCCACCTTGGCAAAACTGGGATTCTGCAAATAGGACTTCGAGTACCGCTTTCCGTAGAAAAGCTCCTGCCATTGCCTCACCATCCCCATATATCCGTTGTTCAAAACGCATACTTTCACTGGCAACTGGTATTCCACCGCGGTGGGCAGCTCATTCAAGGTCATGCTGAAGCTGCTGTCGCCGTCGATATCGACCACCGTCGCACCCGGGCAGGCAATCTGCGCCCCAATCGCCGCCGGAAATCCGAAGCCCATCGTTCCCAGCCCGCCGGAACTGATAAAATGCCGCGGCTGGCTGAACCGATAGAATTGCGTCGTCCACATTTGATGCTGGCCGACGCCCGTGCAGACAATCGCATTGCCCCTGGTCTGTCGGCATACCTCTTCAATGATATATTGCGGCTTGATCCCATCACCATTGTTTTTATACGTCAAGGGATATTTCTTTTTCCATTCGTCAATCTGGGCAAACCACCCCTCCCGCTCCCGCGGCTTAATATATGGTATCATTTCCGCCAGGATCGACTTGGCGTCACCCACCACCGGGATATCCACCTTAACACTCTTGGAGATACTGGTCGGGTCAATATCCACATGGATAATCTTCGCATGGGGGGCGAACCGCTTCACATCCCCGGTAATCCGGTCATCAAACCGGGCGCCAATCGCCACCAGCAAATCACACTCCTGAATCGCGTAATTCGCATAGGCCGTGCCATGCATCCCCAGCATATGCAGGGACTTAGGATCACTTTGATTGAAACAGCCCAGCCCCAGCAGCGTAGTGGTGATCGGCATATTCGCCTTCTGGACCAGCGCATTCAGCTCTGCGGAAGCATCCGACAGAATCACCCCGCCGCCAGCATAAACCACCGGCCTCTCCGCCGCATTGATCGCCTCCGCCGCTCGCACAATCTGGCGGGCATGACCGCCTTCACGGATCCGGTACCCCGGCAGATCCATCTCGTCCATACCGTTATTCAAGATCGCTTTACTGGTCGAGACATCCACCGGCAAATCAATCAAAACCGGTCCTGGCCTACCCGTGCGGGCAATATGAAACGCCTCCCGGATAATCCGAGCTAAATCCTTGACATCCTTAACGATATAGTTATGTTTGGTAACCGGCCGAGTGATGCCGGTGGTATCCGCCTCCTGAAAGGCGTCATTGCCGATCAGAAACGTTTTCACCTGCCCCGTAATCGCCACCAGCGGTATCGAATCCGCATGGGCCGTCGCCAGCCCCGTCACGATATTTGTCGAGCCAGGCCCGGAGGTAACTAAAACCACCCCCACCTTCCCGCTGGCCCGCGCATACCCGTCCGCCATATGCGTCGCTCCCTGCTCATGCCGGGACAAAATAAACCGGATCGGACTATCATACAAGGCGTCAAAAATCGGCAATACCACCCCGCCCGGATACCCGAACATGGTATCCACGCCTTCCCGCTGCAACATCTCACAGAGAATCTGTGCACCGGTTTTTTCAGGATTTTCAGGGGGGATGCCCGGTGTTTCCGGGCGCAACGAATCTGTACTTTTGCTCATGGTCTAGGGCTCCTTCTTACATTAGCCATCGACTGCCGGGCCGCCACAGTCCACACCGAGCTGCCGATATTGCCCAAATTAACCGCATTTTTGGGTTAATCCAGCACAATCCGAATTTTCTGCTCAGACTGCGGTCCCGAAATTTTAAAACCACAATTTTATAAGTATAACTCTATTTTCGGACTTTGACAAGTAAAAATTGAAGTTTTGCAAAACTTCAGCAAAAATCTAAAAATAGCAGAAAGATCCTTTCCCATACATCGGAATCCCATGAAAATACTTGCCGGTCGAACTGGACGATCACAAGAACAAGGCGGACAGTATGACCCGGAAAAAGATTTAGATGGTACATCACACCGGCAGGATCGGTTTGCCAGGCTCCAATTGCCGGAGAAAAACTTCACATGGCAGACAAAGGATCTTGTCAATCTGGAGCCGCTCTCTGCCTCCATAGAGCAGTAAGGCCCTGGCTTGCGGGTAGTCTTCCAAAAATGCCTTGAGAGAACGAAGGTCCTTGCTGGAAACCGTTCTTGACCGTTTGACCTCAATGGCCCAAAACGTATCTTCGCCATAGATAATAAAATCCACTTCCAGGCCGGCTTTGGTTCGCCAGAAGCACAAGGTCTGTTCCCTGGAACTATAGGCAATCCAGGCTCGTAGTTGCTGGGCCACCAATCCTTCCAGGCAAGCCCCGCCTATTTCCTCCGGTGAATCTAACGGCCCTTTGGGACGAATCGAGCGGAAAACCCCGGTATCCATATAATAAAATTTTGGATGCTGCACCAGTATCCGCTGGGCTCTTCGGGAAAAGATGGGCAAACGAAATCCCAGCAGCAGATCCTCCATCACTTCCACAAAGCCCTCTACTGTTTTACGATTTACCTGGCATTCCCGGGCCACTTCCGAGGTATTCAGCAGGGAAGCATGAGAAAAACTGATCGCCTCCAGAAACCGGCTAAAGTTGCCGACATTCCGTACCAATCCTTCCGCCTGCACTTCTTCCCGCAAATAGAGAGTAACATAGGATTTTAAGGTTTCTTCGGGATTCGACGAACCCAGGACCAGAGGCAGCATCCCCAATTGCAGGTGACGGGTTAAATCAAACTGTCCGCCAAGTTCCGCGGCCAGAAATGGATGCAATGTCTTCCATAAGGCACGACCCGCCAAAAGATCCGTACCGGTACGCTTAAGCTTGCGAGCACTCGAACCGGTAAGGATAAATTGAATCTTCTGCCGGGGCCGCATCTCAATCATCCGGTGAACCTCATCCAGAAGGGCGGGGACTTTTTGAATTTCATCAATGATCACCCTTTTTGCATGGGGATGGCCGGCCATCAACTCACCCAGTCGCTCGGGTTTGGCCAGATAAGTTCGGTAGGTTTCTTGATCCAGCAAATCGATATAAATCGCTTCCGGAAATATCTGGTGCAGCCAGGTAGATTTCCCCGTTCCTCTGGGTCCGAATAAAAAATAGTTATCTTCAGGAGCTTGAAAAAGCCGTTTCAGTAATTCCATATACGACGCCTTTTTGGAGTTTGCACTTCCATATTATCGGTTTTCCCGGAAAAATTCTCAAGGAAGATCCACTCAAAAACATAAATTTTTGACGGAAACGTCAAAAGTCATTATTG
>CAZOMV010000011.1:0-73054 GCA_964580995.1 uncultured Pirellulales bacterium | reverse complement strand
CGGGGTGCGAGGAGGCGGATATTAATGGGGATGGGAGGGTGGATTTGGGGGATTTGGCGATATTGGCGGGGGAGTGGTTAAGAGAATAAGAGTTTTACCACGAAGGACAGAGGGGCACAGAGGAAAGAGAATATTTTAATGGTGACGGGAGAATATTCGGAAAAAGATATTTTACAAAAGATAACGGAGGGAGCAAAGGATAAAAAGAGAAGATGGTAGAAGGCAAACACGGATTTCACCGATGACACTGATTAAAAAATGATTTTATAAAAAGAGGAAATCCTGGATTCCTGGTTGTGCAAAGAAGATGGTGGGTTGAGAACCCACCCTACCGGAATGACGGGCGGGGGTATGGAATATGGGGACGTGGTATGAGAGCGGAAGATTTGGAAGATGGATTCCCGCCTGCGCGGGAATGACAGAGGGATCGCCGGCGGCGATGGTGATTTTTATACTGGATTCCTGCCACCGATCAGGTCGGAGGCAGGCACAGTGACGGTCGGTTTAGAACCCCCAACATAAAGTTGGGGGCTTTCGTGGAATGAGCAGTGGGCGGGTGGGGAAGAGCACGGCTGGGATGGCGGCACGATTTATGGGAGGGGATGGGGGATGAGGAGGGGATGGTGGGGGTGGCGGGGAAAATAAAAAAACGGTAAAGTTTTTGTATCATTCGAGTTATACTCTGGATATAATGGTTTACTATGCCGGAGAGATTTACAAACAGGATCATGCGTCTGGTGGCCAAGTCGGATTATAAACCGATGAAGCAGCGGGCTTTAGCACGGGCGCTGAATATTACGGATGAGGATTATGACTCGTTCAAGGAGTCGCTGGAGAAGCTGCGCAGGGATGGGAAAATCGTCGTGGGCGGGAAAAGCTGCATCGCCCTGCCGCCGATGAGCAACCGGATCACCGGTACGTTTCAATCGACCAGCCGGGGGTTCGGATTCGTGCGGCCGGAGAGTGCCACGGCGCAGGGGGATTTGTTCATTCCGCGGGGGGAGAGCCTGGACGCGGTCGGCGGGGATAAGGTGGTAGCCCAGGTCACCCGGCGAGAGCGGGGTGAAAAAGGATCACGATTAACGGGCCGGATTGTGGAAATCCTCCAGCGGCACGAGACGCAGTTTGTGGGGACCGTGCTGCGGCGGGATCAGCAATGGTTTATTCAGCCGGACGGGAAGACGATTACGGATTTGATTGCGGTGGACGATCCCAGTGCCAAAGACGCCCAGGTGGGTGATAAGGTGCTGGTCGAGATCCTGGGGTATCCGACGGAAGATCAATTTGCCCACGGGGTCATTATCGAGAAGCTGGGGAAGAGCGGGACCTCGGCGGCGGAATTGAAGGGAGTAATCCGGCGGTTTGGGCTGGAGGAGAAATTCAGCCGCAGCGCGCTGGCGGAGACGCGGCAGGCTATCGGTCAATTTCAATCGCGCCAGAGCCACAAAACAAGCAAACGGGAAGATATTCGCGACCAGATTATCATTACCATCGACCCGAAAGACGCCAAAGATTTCGACGACGCGATCAGCGTCACGCATACGAAAGGCGGAAGCTGGGAGCTGGGGGTGCATATCGCCGATGTCAGCCATTTTATCCCGGAAGGCGGGCACCTGGACGAGGAGGCCGGGCGGCGCGGCAACAGTGTGTATCTGCCGCAGCATGTGATCCCGATGCTGCCGGAGTTGCTAAGCAATGGGATTTGTTCGCTGCAGGAGGGGCAGGACCGGTTTGTAAAAAGTGCTTATATCGGGCTGGACGACCGTGGGGAGGTGCGGTCCACGCGGTTTGCCAACAGCGTGATGCGTTCGACGAAACGGCTGACGTATGAGGATGCAGAGCTGATCCTGGCGGGAAAAACGCAGGGATTCGATGATAAAATCGTGCAGTTGCTGGCCAGGATGGAGAAGCTGGCACAACGGCTGCAGAAACGGCGGGAGGAGGCGGGGATGCTGCGGCTGCAGATGCCGAAGGCGGAATTGATTTACGACGCGAAAGGGCACGTGGTGGATGCGCAGCCGGAGAGCGATTCGTTTCCGCATGTGATGATCGAGATGTTTATGCTGGAGGCGAATGAGGCGGTGGCGCGGCTTTTGGACGGGTTGCGGGTACCGTTTTTGCGTCGGGTGCACGCGGAGCCGGATTCGCTGGCAACCGACAATACGGCCCGAATCGTGAAGATGTGCGGTTATATGATTCCCAAGAATATCAACCGAAAGGGCTTGCAGCAACTGCTGAATTCGGTGCGGGGCAAGCCGGAGTCGTTTTTGATCAACCTGGCGGTCCTGAAGAGTATGCAGCGGGCGGTCTATAGCCCCACGCCGATCGGGCATTACGCGCTGGCGAGTGAGCACTATTGCCATTTCACCAGCCCAATCCGTCGGTATCCGGATTTGACCATACACCGGCTGTTACAGGGGTATCTGGAAGGCCGATTGACGAAAGCCACCGTGGGGGATTATCCCGACTTCGAGCAACTGGAAGAGGTCGGCGCCAATTGCAGCCTGACCGAACGGCGGGCCGAAGATGCCGAAGATGAGCTGCGGACGGTGAAGATTTTGCAAATGCTGTCGAAGCGGATCGGGGAAGATATGCTGGCGGTGGTGGTTTCGGTGACGAATTTCGGGATGTTTGTGCAGTGCGAAAAGTTTCTGATTGAAGGTTTGATCCGGTCGGAAGATATCCAGCGGTTTGCCCAAAACCGCAAAGGGAAAAAACAGACGGGCAAACGTCAGGAGCGGGGCGGGAAATTCATCGATAGCTGTCCGTATCATATCGGGCAGGAAATCAAAGTCCGGGTGGCGGCGGTGAATGTGCCGGGGCGGCTGCTGGATCTGGCGTTGATATAAGCTGCCTAAAGCCGGAAAATCAGGGTTCGGAAGCGGTCAGGCCTTCCTGGATGGCATATTTGGTCAGTTGGGCGATATTGTCGATATTCAGTTTTTGCATGATGTTGATCCGGTGGGCTTCGATGGTCTTGGAACTGATGCCCAGACGCTGGCCGGCCTGTTTGGTGGTGTTGCCTTCGACCAGCAGTTGCAGCACTTCGCGTTCGCGCGGCGTCAAAATGGAGAAGGCGGAGTCTTCCTCGGGTTTGGTCAGATAGTCTTTAATGACGGTATCGCCGATCGAGGGACTGATGTAGGTTTTGCCCTTCATGACGGTGCGAATGGCCTCCGTCAATTCATCAAAGGAACAATCCTTCAACAGATAGCCGCAGGCACCGGCCCGGAACATTTCGCGGACATACTTGTTGCTGGAATGCATGGATAAACCGATCACTTTGACTTTTGGGTGATCGGCTGTAATACGACGGGTTGCTTCAATTCCGTTCAGATCGGGCATGGAGATGTCCATCACCACCACATCCGGGGATAACTCAGCGACCAGCTGGAGGACGGATAAACCGTCTTTGGCCTGTCCGACGACTTCCATGCCCGCTTCCTGCTGAAAGGCCCGGCTCAATCCGTGCCGAACGATTGCGTGATCATCGGCCAGAATAATTTTAATCTTCATGCGATTCTTCCTTCCCTGGTACCAGTGGTGCTATGATTTTCACTTTTACCCCTTTTCCGGGGGTTGATACGATTTCCATTTGTCCCCCCAGATGATCCAGCCGCTGGCTGATATTGAACAATCCGAACCCGCTGGTTTTGCTGGAGGGGGCGGCCAGATTGCCGGCATCAAAACCCCGGCCGTCATCTTCCACACCGATCTCGATATGATTTTTGTTTTTACGGATCGAGATATGGACCCTCGTGGCATCGGCGTGTTTCATGATATTGATCAGCAGTTCCCGAACCGCCCGATACAGAAGAATTTTGACATATTCCGCCAACGGTTTGGCAACCGGATCGTTCGTGAAATGGCATTGGATTTTTTTCTCGTTTGAAAATTTCTCAGTCAATTCTTCGATGGCATGTTCCAGCCCCAGATCGTACAGGACACTGGGGCTGAGGTCAAAACTCAAGGTCCGCGCCTGTTTGATGGCCTGGTCCAGTTGATCGGTGATTTCCTGGAGAGCCGGAGCGAATCGCTGGGGCAATCCCTTCTGCAATCCTTTCAGTTCGCGGGTGGAGAAAGCCAGAATCTGGCCTACGGAATCGTGGAGATCGCCGGCGATGCGCCGCCGTTCGCGTTCTTCGGCGATCTCCAATTCCGCCGTCAGGGATCGCAGTTTTTCCTGGCTGCGCCGAAGCTGGGCCTCAATGCGCGTCTGTTCCGTAACATCCTGCACCGTCCCCCGCATCCGGGTTTGTTTGCCCTCCGGATTGCAGAAGGGTTCGGCACGCACATGCACCATTCGCTCCGTGCCATCTCTTTTCAGAATCCGATGGATGAAATCGAAATTGGTAAGGTGCAGCGCCGAATCCGCGATCAACTCCCGGAACGAGCCGCGGTCCTCCGGATGCACGAGATGGAGCAGAAATTTTAAAGATATTTTTCGTTTCGAGGGAACGATCCCGAAAATTCGATACACTTCATCCGACCACCAGATTTCATTGGTGGTTAAATCCCATTCCCAATTGCCCAGGTGGGCGATTCGCTGGGCTTCGGACAAGCGGGATTCGCTCAAGCGGAGGAACTGTTCGTGCAGTTTACTTTCGGTTACCTCTTTCAGGGAAAACACGAGCATTTCGACCTCGCCCGAATCATCCAGAATCGGCACCAGGCTCCAGTCCCAGTAGGTCAGCCCCCATTCGGGGTGATCCGGGAAGGAGAACGGCCGGGCAGCCACCTGGAATGGTTTTTTGGTGCGAACCACCTCTTCGAATATGCGCTGATTTTCCTGGTTGGGATAGAATTCAAAATGATTATGTCCCTCGAATTCATAGATCTCGCGCTGGCAGGCCCGTGCATAGGCGGCGTTGACCCGGATGAAATTAAACTGGCGGTCCAGAATTACCAAAGGGGTAATGGTATGGGAAAAGAAGGCATCGAGCATTTCGGAACGTTCCCGCAACTGGTTTTCGATCTGGATCCGCTGCTGGACTTCCTCCTGTAAAATATTGACGGTATGCGCCAATTCGGAGGTTCGCTCGCGGACCTTGTTCTGCAACTGGTCGCGTGAGAGGCGCAGGGCCTGTTCGGCGTTCCTCTGAACGGTGATGTCCCGGCCGTAGATATTACAATAATTCATTCCGGAAACGGGGGTGATTACCAGAGAATAGATATGGTCGCCGCAGGGGATTTCTTCCACATGATTCCTGCCGGTGGCAGTCACTTCGGCAACTATCTGACGCCAGTATTCCGGCACCTTTTGACCTATTTCCCGGTTCCACTGTTCCAGCAAAACGGTACCCGGCCCGTTGGAATACAGGATGTCCCCCTGGCCAGAGATACGCAATACCGGAAAGGGATTTTCCGAAGGGAATTTGGCCAGACTTTTGATTTCCTCTTCAAATTGTTTAAACGCGGTGATGTCCTGCGTGATGCCAAAGCCGCCCAGCAGGGCATCCGCCGCATCAACCTCCAGATAAGCCCGTTCCCGGACCCACTTGATCTTGCCATCTACCAGGATCCGGTGTTCAATATCATAGGGTTCCCCGCGCAGAGCGGCCAGCCATTTTTCATCCACATACTGCCGGTCTTCCGGGTGGGCCACGGACAAAAAGGTCTCATACGTCAGGGGAGTTCCTTTGGGAATCCCGAAGATGCGATGATTCTGATCCGACCAGGTTAATTCGTTCTTCCGGACATTGAGCCGCCAGCTTCCGATGTTCGCTACCTCCTGAGCCCGGTCCAGGTCCTCCCGGCTTTGGCGTAGGGCCTCCTCGGCCTGCTTGCGCAAGGTGATGTCACGAATATTACACTGGATTACTTTCTTGTGGTCAACCCAGTACACGTTACTTACAAACTCCACTGCTATACTGCGTCCGTTTTTGGTTTCGAGCGGCAGGTTCTCGTAGCGGACGTATCCTTTGGTCTGCAATTCCAGGAAAGCTTCCTTTGACACTAGCATATGTTTGAAAAGACCAATCTCCCAGATCTTCTTATGCAAAAACTCCTCGTGAGAATAGCCCAACATATCTTTTAGGAATGGATTCACATCCACGATCTGCCCGGATTCCGCATCCAGGATGAGTATCCCATCACGAGCCGCCTCGAAAAGCCGGCGATAACGAGTCTCCGAAACCACCAGCGCCTCCTCCGCCCGCTTGAGCCGGCTAATGTCCAGATTTATGCCCGCCCAGCAGATAATCCGCCCCTGCTCATCGCGGACCGGAACCCCGCGTGCCAGGACGGCATGCCATTGGCCGTCCACGCCCCGGAAACGGTGCTCGATGTCCCAGTTGCCCCCGTTGCGGACACATTCTTTCCATGCGGCGATCGTCCGTTCGGCATCGTCCGGATGCAACACATCGCCCCATCCGAAGTCGGAGCACTGTTGCTGCGTAATCCCCACCATTTTGAGGAACGACTCACTAGCGTATATGTTCCGACCGTTGGGATCGCACACCCATATACCGTAATCGATCGTCTCGCCGATACTGCGATACAGCCGTTCGCTCCGGCGCAAGGCTTCCTCCATGTGTTTACGTTCGGTGATGTCTTTGAACACGCAGGCGAATCGGTACTCCGCAGGACAGTACACATCTACCTCGAAGGTCTTCTTCAACGCCGAGTGATATTGTTCAAAATGATTGGATTCCCCCGTAAGGGCGACTCGTCCGCAGGTTTCGATCCAGACCGGCTCGATGTCCGGCATAATCTGGCGTATGGTTTTCCCGACGACGGTTTCCTGTTTCAATCCCATGAGCGTTTCAAAAGCCGGGTTGACCTCCAAAAAACGATAATCACAAGGATGTCCCTGGTCATCGCAGATAATCTCATAAAGAGCGAAGCCCTCCGTCATTCCGTTGAACAAGGAATGGTATCGTTTCGTCATTTCATCGAGTTTATCCCCTATCTGCTCTTCCGGTTCAATCGCATCACCTTTGGTCGCGCAAAATTCCTGCTCAACCCTTGCCGGCTCGTCTGAATTTTTATTTGTTTTTGCCGCCATCCCAAAGATCAACTCCAATGGACTGGGGTGCTCGATAATTAACCGGTTTACTCAACCGTTATTGCTTCATTGTATCCTTTTTCTCAATAAAAGCAATACCGAATTTGGAAGAGCATCCGGTCTTCATATAACGTAACCATTTTCCAGAAGACGTCTTACGTCTTCCTTCTTATTGGGCAGGCACGATAAATTCACCTTTTGGCTGCCTCATGCAAGAGGCTTCGGTTATACCGACATCAGGCATTGTTCGCTTACCAGCCGCACCTTGCCCAGGGCTTTTTTCTGAATCTGCCGCACCCGCTCCTTGGACAAATCCAGGTGCTCACCGATGCGTTCGAGAGTCATGGGCCGGGATTCCTCCTGATCCAGAGGGAATCGCCTTTCCAGGACAAACCGCTCGGCGTCCGAAAGATGGGCCAGATTGTCCCGCACAATTGTCCCTACCGTTTGCGCCTGCTCCCGTACCAGTTCCTGCCGCTGCCTGGCCAGGTGATCATCCTTATCGAGCACCATCTCGCCGGCGACCGCAAAGCGGCTGCGCCATCGATAGAGTTTTCTGGCCAGCCGATAGATACTCTGGAGAATCGCATGGCAGGCATAGGTACTGAACCGGTAGCCCAGCGAACAGTCGAACCGATCGATGGCCCGGAGCAAAGCCATGCTTCCTTCACTCACGAAGTCTTCATATTCGAGCCGGTAGATCTGGGCACGACGCGCCATCGACATCACCAGTCCCATATTGCCGTTGACCAGCTTGTCTTTCACGTCTCGCTGCCAATCGTCCCAGCGTAAAAGGGATGCCACCTCTGCCCGGTTCCAGACCCCTTCTTGAAGCAATTTCTCGCGGAGCTTTTCCCGCTGATACCGGTAATAATTTAAAAGCAGAAAGAGGTTTTTTTCCTGGTCCGGATCCAGCCGGCCATCGGGTTGAATCGCTATTTTGCGGTCCAGAATTTCCGACATTTCGGAAGACCTGCCAAAACAGTCATGGCTAACATAATATTGACTCGACCGCAAAATTCCTCTCAACTGCTCCGCCTGACAGTCGGCTAGCTTACAACTTCTGATCCGGGATGCTACTTCTTTGCTGATTTCTTCGCACTTGTTCATGGATATTCCCTTACAAAACTCACTTTTGATCGTAACCTCTTTATTTTACGACTCTTCCATCGGTTCTCCTCGTCTTACGCCCTTACTTTTTACTGGAAATGCCCGACCTGCGAAATAGGGAATATCCTTAGAACCACTTCGCTATTTGCTTACCCCCCCCGTTTTCACTTTTTGTGAATAGATTGAAAAAATGACGGCCGGCAAACCCGGTTTTTATTTTTCCCGGCGGTAGATGATGGCGGCGGCATAGGGTTTGGTTTTGCTCTGCACATCCAGCCCTTCTTCCATTAACTGGCGGCCGGTACAGGATTGGGGCTGATGGGTGTCCAGGCCGCTAACCTGATACCTGGCATCCGGCTGGAGGCCGCAGAGTTTGAGATTCAGACCTAAAAATGGGGATTGGCTGCGACGGAAAGCCTGGACCAGACCTTTGCCCTGATCCGGCTGATCAAACTGCCAGGCGAGCCAGCCATCCTCCCCGGCGTCATAGGGCAGGAGAGGATAGTAGTCACCATAGAAGGCATCCCGCACGGAAAGATATTCCTCGAGCATGCGTTTCAGCAGGACTTTGTCGATTTGGCTCCATCTTTGATCGAGGTCATGAATGGACCAAATGAGAACCAGAGAGGGAGCGAAGGCACTCCGGATGGCATATTCGCTATTCCATTCACCGGGAGCGGCGGCACTGTAAATCGGTATCCACCCGGAAAGCCCGTACGTATAGAGCTGATTGGTAATGGGATCGGGGCGGCCGGAGGCCTGGAAATCGCTGCGCCACATGAGAACGGAACGCGAGATCGTTTCGATATCGACCTTTTTGCCGCCTTCGCCGCAATTGTCGATGATCAGATGGGGATGATTTTTCAGGAGGCCGTCCCGAAAGGCATAGTAGCCCTCGATGTAATGAGCCTGAGCGGCTCCGACGCGGTTGGGCTTATCATCGGAAGGCCACATCGGCCGGCCGTCTTCACGAAAGATATCAATGCCATAATCCCGGACGATTTTCGTATAATAATCGATCATAAACTGATTCACTTTCGGATCGCCGTGGTCGAGTGAATAGTAATTACCATTGAAATCATACGGTTCCCCCAGCCATTCGGGGTGTTCCTTGCCAATTTCGACGGAAGGCTCGATGCAATGCGGTACGAACCAGAGCTGCAATTTCATATTCCGCTCATGGGCGGCGTCGGAAACCTCTTTCATGCCCTTGGGATAAAGGTCCGTCCGGGCGTTTCGATTGGAAAGCATCTGAATCCAGTTATCCGCGGGGGAATTGCCCGACCACAGGGCATCGATCCAGTAACCATCGACCGGCAGACCATATTCCCGCAGTCGATCCATTTCCGCTATCTGCTGGCCGGCAGGCATCCAGCCCCAGTTGGCGTCACAAATCAAGCCGCGGAACGGTTTGCCATCCGGCAGGGGAGAATAATGATCCAGGAGCAGGCGCCGCCACATATTATGCCCCCGGATTCGATCTTTTTCCCAGTACAGGGCGAGAATGCGCGGGGTACGGATTTGCTCTCCCGGATAGAGCAAAAGTTCGGTGCGGTCCATGCCGGCGGTTATTTTTACTTCGTTGGCGGCGGCGCGGGAGAATTTCGCGCGCCAGGTACCCGTCCAGCCGATGGCGGTGATGATGCCGTTGGCGGCGCCTTCGATATTGAAGAAGGGCATATACTCGACCGAGCTGGTACCGCCGCGTACCCGGGTCCCTTTACTCATACCATGCGAGAACAGCTCAAAATTACTTTCCGGAGCGATTGTATGAACCAGGGGCTGAAAGTCCGACAGACCCGCTTCGGAGCCCCGGGAATGATACAAAGTGAAGTTACCCTCGTCCGGCCTGCCAAAGAACATATTCAGGGCCTGAATATCTTTCAGGATCGGAGTATCCTTCTCGCCGGTGTTTTTGAAGTAAACGATCCATTCCGCGGCGGGGCAGGCCGTATATTCGGTCACTTCACAGCGTACCTGCAAAGAGGTTGCCGGATCCGTGAAAATTATGGCACGCAAAATACGTCCTTCCTCCAGCTTCTTTTCCGACTGTTCCATTTTCCAGGAGGAAAGGAGTTGCGAGGACGGCTTGCCATCATAAAGAAAAGAGAACGGAATGGAAGTCGCGGGATTCGTCACAAAATGGTCCGAAATCCACTGCCTGGAAAGAGCCATTTCCTCATTCGTGGGGGAAACAGCAAAAACCGAACCACAGATCAAAAGAACGGCCAAAATAGTCCCTACATTATTTTTGAACATTGCATGTTTCCTATACCTGTATGCCAAAATTATTCCAGCGTCAGTTTATGGGAGATTGGATACCATTTCAATAGCTTTATCCGACAAATATTTGGACAATTCCGACTTTTCCTAAGTTCTGTCAATACCCCATCGCCTTAAGCTGTTCCTCAAAATCCGCAGGTAACCCGGTGAGAGGGTTGGCGGAATCCCTGGCGGCGTAGTTGAGCATATTTCGGAGGAGATATTCGGCGGTGGGATCCTGGCCAAGGGCCTGGCGGACTCGCAGGGAATTCAGGATAAATTTACCCGCTCCCAGTTGGTAAACTGAGAGCATCAGCTCCGCGCAGTTGTAGGTCATGCCGGTACGGAAGGCGCCGGCGACGGCCTCGTCGGGGGTGTCCTGGCCGCTGTAGCGGAAATCCGGTATGATCTCGCGATAAAATACGTAGTCCATCAGACCGGTGGGCAAGCCATTGAAAATCGGGTGCCGTTTCGCCCACTCATCCCGGATATAAACCTGGGGGAAGGTGTACTCGCTTATCAAACCCAACGTTCCCTTGTTGGCCAGCGGCAGCCAGCCCAGCGGATTTCCATCCTTCTGGAATACGTCCAGCGAAAGGAAGACTACCGAGGAACCGGAGGCCATTCTTTCGGCCAGTTCGCGCCACGCCTTGGCATCGCCCGTACCGCCCGGCTGGGCTGCAACCAGGATCACCTCGCGGCGGGCCGGTTTACCGGAAGCAAAGGGACGAATCTTTATGCCGTGACCATCCAGCCAGTCCGCCAGTTCTTTATCTTCGCCCCAAAGAGTAATTTCGGTTTTTACGGCGGGCAGATCGGCTGGATCCGTGACGTAGAAATCGACGGATTCGCCGGAGGCTGCGCCGCCTTTCAATAATCGGGCAACAAAACGGCATTTGCCCGAGGGGGCATCTACAGGCAATTCCCCGGAGAAAACCGGGATGGCGAACGACGGTTCCATGTTATCCGTCTTAGCGGGAATCGTAACGCTGATCTTACGCTCGATAAGGCGTTCGTCGTCAGGTCCCAGCACCTGCAAAAGGACGGGGTATTCGCCGGGCTTGAGCACATCTTCATTAGCGAGAACGGCCTCAAACTTCACTTTTCCGCCGCGATAGACGCTGACCGGTTCGGTGAAAAGGCACCACCGGAGCGGGGCGAAGGCGTCGCACATGGCGTCGAAAGTGCCCGGTTTGTGTTCTCGGAAGGCGGTTATCACCCCCTCGGAATACGCCTCGGCGGTGTCGTGGGTACCCGTTACATTGTAGCTAATGATCGCCGGATTCGAGCGGAGGGCGTTGATGCCCATCTTACGGAGGCCGGCCATTTTGGCCAGGCACTTGTCGAAGAAATCCTCCGGGCTGGCGAAGGCTTCCGCGAGTTTCCAGCGGTCCCAGTCGGCCATAAAGCGGGCCAGCATGTCTTCATAGAATTTCGCCATATGATAGGCTTCCTCTCCGCGGGACTCGAAGTGCCGCAGCATTCTGGGAAAGTGGGTTCCGCTGCCCAGTCCGTATTCGGCGAGGAAGAGGGGTTGATCGTTGTAGGTTACGGTGCGAAGCCGCTCGATTTCCAAGCCCCGGTGCGGGGAGCGCGGATAGGTGTGGAGGTCGGCGAGCACATTTTCCCACTCGTTAGAACCGGGATTGCAGATATTTCCAATGTCCGGGTTGTTCAGGGTTTCGCATTTGGCGTAAGCGGCGAAGGTCGCGGCGTCGGGGGCCTGCCCGGCGGTAAGCGAGCCGTAGCTCCAGGGGCCATTGGGATTGCGGGAGTTGGAGAAATCGGCAGCCATGTCGTATTTGGTTCCCTCCGCAGACTGGATGACCGAGCGAACCTCGGTGGTGTCCGTCCAGGGTATTAATCCTGCCGCGTTGAGCGAGTAACTTCCGCCCCAGCCGACGACAAAATCAATCGTCTCGCCCGCTTTCAGTTTCATTGTACCGGAGTACTCGCAGCAGTCACCCCATCCGCGGACGTTGATAAAACCGGTATAGACCGGTTGGCCGCCGCGCAGAACGTGAACGTCGGTTGTGGAGTAACAACCCGTTCCCCGGAACCTAGCGGAGACGGTGTACTCGCCGGCGGCGGGAGCCGTCCAGCGGGCCACGCTGTATTCGCCCCCGGCTCCCGGATTCAGCGAGACGGTCTTGGCTGGCCAGAGCGGAACTTGATAGAGAGCGTAGGGCCTGGAGTTGAAGAGGACGTTGGGCTGGGTTCCCTCGCCGGATTTCCAGACTTGCAGGCCATTTATAAAGCTCAACGGGCAGTCGAAGCGGCCGCTGCCGAGTATTACGACCCGGCTATCGTCGAGAGACCGTACGAGCGGCAGCGATTGCACGGCACGACGGAAGACGGGGCCATCGCCGGTTTCGTTCAGGAGTCCCCAGATGACGATGCTGGGATGGCTCCGATCGCGGCGGACCAGCGAGGTGATCTGGCGATCGAACCGCTCGGCCATATTTGGCGAATCGTGGAACATCCAGGAGGCGGGACTCTCCTCATAGATCAGCAAGCCGATCTCGTCGGCCATGTCTAGCTGATAGCGCAGGGCCACCCGGCTGATGAACCGGACCATATTGAAGCCCATTGCCTTGCAGCTCAACAGTTCGCTGCGCAGGACGCCGGGGTCGCGCGGCAGACAATGGCCGATCGGGGCCTCCGCCGCGGTGTGCGAGGAACGCAGGAAAATCCGCCGGCCATTGAGGCGGAAATAGCCATTTTCGAATTTGAAGTCCCGGAAGCCGCAGCGGGTCGAGGATTCGTCGAACCAGGGAGAACTATCGCTGGTAACGCGGGCGGTGACGCGATAGAGAATCGGATCGTTGAGATCCCAAAGCTGCGGGTTTTGGACCTGGAGTTCCGACTTGATGAGGGTATCTCCGGCAGGCAATTCCTGGGAGATGGTTACCGCATCGAGAATATTTCCGTTGGCGGCGGGAGAGACGGTAAACTCGATGCTGCAAGATTTTGAGTTGGTGCCGGCATTGCGAAGGTTAGCCTGTATATGAATCTTGCCGGTTTGGGGATCGGGCTGGACATAGAGATCCTCGACGCGTACCGGCGGGGTCACCAGTAATTCCACGGAATCCATAATGCCGCCGGTCTGCGAGGGACCCGCACCACCGTGCGGCGTTTGCCGGAAGGTAAAACCGTCTATCGGCGTATCGCCGGGAAGCAATATGCGGACGGCAAGGTGATTGATCGAGCCGGGTTTCACCGCGGCGGTTACATCGAAAATAAATGGCATCATGGATCCTTCGTGAGAACCCACGTGGATCCCGTTCACCCACACGTCGGCCAGGTAGTCCACGTCCCAAAAACGCAGCAAATAGCGACCATCGGGACAGGGATTGGCGGGCACGTCCAAATCGCGCCAATACCAGAAAGCGCCGCAGTAACCCGGAAAGGTGTCCGGCATGAGCCAGGGAATCTGGGCAGCCTGGGCGTCGTCCCTGGGCTTCTCCCACCATTTCTGTTCACGCCCGATGTTCTGCGGATCGGCGGCCAGAAGCCAGCCGCCGCCGTTGAGGGAAATCACCTGGGAGGCCGGACTATCCGTTCTTTTTTGTACCGTATCCCCGCTTACGTTTACGGCGGAAAACATACTACATACCAATACCATCGCAATTCTTCGCATCACAGGCTCCTATTTTTTACTTCGTAACTGTGTTTCAGTTCTTACCTTTTGTTTGTTTGTAAGTAATGACTGCCGCACCGGGGCAGTTTTTGATTTCCACAGCCAGGCCTTTTTCCATCAGATCCTGGCCGGAGATGCTCACCGGAACTTCCACATCCAGGTCCGTGACATCATACAGCACCACAGGGTCGAGTCCGCACAGTTGGAATGTTTTCAAAGGTTCTTCATTCTTCTCGCGGCGGAAGGCCTGTACGACTCCTTCGCCCGTCTCGGGATTGTTATACTGCCAGCCGATCCAGGCGTTTCCCTGGAGACTGTACTCCGTGAGCGGATAAAAATCACAGAGATAGTACCGGCTGACTATTCGGTATTGCGCGATGAGGCGGCGCAAGAAATCGTAGTCATAATCATCCCGCTTGACGTCCACGGATATACCAAGACTGGGCGACATGCCGGAGCGGAAGAAGTAGGAGTCGATTTTGTCTGGCGGGGGTATGGGGGGACAATCCGGAGGCGGCAGAGCTGATTTTCCGACAATATAACCTGCACCATGGTACGGTACCCACTGGGAAAGTCCATAGTGATGGCATTGCTGGCTGGTCGGCTCGCCGACGTAATCGGTGCGGTGCAATGGGACGGCCCGGCGTAGGGTTTCCAGATCATTGCGACGCCCGCCGGAGGCACAGCAGTCCAACCGCAGATTGGGCTGCCGGCGGCGGAGCTCATCCCACCATCCCAGGTAGCCCTGATTGTGCAGGTTTTCCGTTATGCCCTGGCGATCCGGGGCGTCTTTGGACCGCCAGAGGTCGCGCGGGGGAATGTTGAAATCCTGACGGTAGAAATCAACGCCCTGCTCGCGAATGAACTTATCGATGTGCTCAAGAACCCATTCTCGCGCGGAGGGGTCTCCCAGATTCAGAAGGCGGCTATCCCACACCACTTGCGTGCTCAGCCACTCCGGATGGTTTTTGGCCAGCCAGGAATTCCCATCGCCCACTCGTTCCGGCTCAAACCAAGTGACGAGTATCGCCCCCCTGGCGTGCAGATGGTCGCTGACCGGCTTCAAGCCATTGGGGAATCGCGCCGGATCCCACTGCCAGGTGCCGGTCCCCCACCAGTCGCCCGGACAGATAAACCAGCCCGCGTCTATGTCCCAGGCGTCGGGCGTGATGCCTCTCTGGACGAAGAGATCAATGTACTCTTTCTGATTCTGCTCGGTAACCGTCGTGAAGCCGATTTGCCCCTGGTTACCGGCCATGAACTGCGGAGCCGGGAGTTTGCCGTCGGCGGTTCGGGGAAGATTGTGGTCCACCATCCATCGGCGCCAGAGGTTCTGCGCCCGCATTCGATCCGTCCCCTGCCAGAACAGCAGAACTGTCAAGGGGGTTCGGATTTCCTCGCCGGATTGGAGGTAGAGATGAGTCAGTTCCTGGCCGGCGGTAATGTGCAGGCCATTGGCGTTATCACGCGTAAAAGAGCTGGCCCAGCCGCCGGGCCAGCCGATAACCAGGATCAAACCGCCGCCGGGCATTTGCAGGTTGTAAAACGGGTAAGCGCCACAGGTGCCCAGCCCGTAGCTGGGGACAAATTGCTGAGCAGCACCGGGGCCCAGCGTTTGCTGGTAAGGCTGGTAGCTGTCGGCAGTGCAGGAATCACCCTTGATGCCATTGAGGATAAACTCCCCTTCCTCGCCCCGCTGAAACATGGCGTTCAAGCTCTGGATATTTTCGAGGATGGGTGTGTTGGCGGTGCCGGTATTCTTAAAATACACGGTCCATTCCACCACCGGATAGTCGGCATATTCAACCGATTCACAACGAACCTGCAATGCAGTCACGGGGTCGTGGAAAAGAAAAGTACGGGAAAGGCGGTTTGCATCCAATTGCTTTTGGGATTTTTCCAGCTTGCATCCCGCCAGGATCTCCACGGACGGTTTGCCGTCATACACGAAGGAGAAGGGAATCGAAGATGCTGAGGCAGATTCCAGACGGTCCGTTGCCCATTGATGGGCGATTTCCTGCTCCTGCGAAGCGGACGAAACTGCCGGGAACCGGTTACAGAGTGAAAAAATCAAACCTATGGTTAATATGATTCGTTTCCACATGATAATGATTCCTAACCAGATGGCTTAAACTTCTATTTTATTTTACCAATTCATAGGTAATCACAAAGGCAGCAGGTTTTTCTTTGGCCGTCAGCACCAGGCCGGTTTCCATGAGGTCGCGACCGGTGTGTTTTTGGGGCTGGTTCACATCCAGATCGGTGACGATATAATTGGCGTCGGGATTCAGGCCTTGCAGTTTGCAGGTCTGGGATTCTTCGCTGTTTTCGGCCCGGCGGAAGGCCTGGACCAGACCTCGGCCTTCTTCCGGACAATCAAATTGCCAGGACATCCAGACGGTCTCATCCAGGCTGTAGGGCGTGAGTGGGTAAAAGTCGCCCCAGTAGCAGGGAATGACCCGCCGCCACTCAGCCATGAAGCGGCGCATGTCGGCGTAGTCCAGCGTGTCCTTGCGGGTGTCTTCGGCCGTGCCGATCCAAGGAGCCATGTTGCTGCGCTGGACATAGCGGCTTCCGGTCATCGGACAGCCGGCCCCAAAGTAGGGCAGCCAAGGTGCCAGACCGTACAACTGGCATTGTGACGATATTGTGCCACCGGCAAGATCACTTTTTGACAAAGGCACGCCTCGACGCATCATTTCAAGAACATTGCGCTGACCTCCGCTGGCGCAACTGTCAAAAGGCATGTTGGGATGGCGTTTCTTAAGCTCATCCCAGAAGGCGAGCAATCCGGCGACCTGCCTGATTTCGGTGATGCCCTGTCGGTCTTGCGGCTCCTCATAGCGCCAGTATTCGAGTGGATCGAAGTTATAGTCCTGGCGGTACATGTCGATGCCGTTCTCCACGATCAGCTTGTCGATCGTGTCGACCAGCCATCGGAACGCATCGGGATTGCCCAGGTCGATGAGCCTGGCAGGTTCATTCGGACCATACAGCCACTCGGGATGATTCCGGTACAGCCAGCTGCCAGGCACTGCCCGTTCCGGTTCGAACCACACCGTGAGTTTCAGGCCCTGGGCGTGAGCGGCATCAGCTACCTCTCGCAGGCCTCTAGGGTAACGGGACGGATCAGCCACCCACGTGCCGGTGAACCACCAGTTGTTCTCGCAGGGATACCAGCCAGCGTCCCGCCACCAGTAGTCGAACTGCAGGCCTCTGGCGGCGCAGCCTTGGAGTATCGTAATTTCCTCATGGGCGCCGTCGTAGAAACTCAGGCTTGAGGCCGAGATAATTGGAGGAAAGGGCTTACCCCCCGGTCGGGGCAGGTTGAGGTCGATCATCCACCGCCGCCAGACGTTCTGCGCCCTGACTCGGTCCGTACCATCATAAAATTGGAGGACCACCAGCGGGGTACGGACTTCCTCGCTTGGGTGCAACTTGAAGTGAGTCTTCTCCTGCCCGCCAACGATATGCAGGGCGCTGCCGGCATCCCGGTTGAAGGTCACCGACCACTGGCCCACCCAACTTAAGACGACAATCAGGCCCTGTTTGCCCCATTGCAGGTTGAAATAGGGCATGTTCACGTTCATAGGCCGCCCACCATAGGTTCCGATGAGCAGTTCCTTGGCTGGCGGCAAGGGTGTCGTAAACGGCTGGAAGTCCTGCGGGGTTGTCATACTGCCTTGGTTGTGGTACAGGACGAACTCGGCATCATCCTTGTCTCGCTGGAGCGAGATGTCCAATGCCTGGATATTCTCCAGAATGGGTGTATCTTCCTGGCCGGAGTTCTTGAAATACACGGTCCACTCAACCACAGGATAATCGGCATATTCCACCGATTCACAACGAACCTGTAAAGCCGTGGCAGGGTCACTGAAAATAAGGGTGCGGGAAAGGCGGTTTGCATCCAACTGCTTTTGGGATCTTTCCAGCTTCCATTTCGAAAGTATCTCAGAGGATGGTTTGTCGTCGTATAGAAAGGAAAAAGGAACGGAGGAAGCGGAGGCAGATGCCAGATGGTTTATTGCCCATTGATGGGCAATTTCCTGCTCCTGGGAAGCCGGCGAAATCGCCTGAGCTATGCCACAAAAAGAAAAAATCAATCCTATGGACACTGCCATTTGTTTTATCATGGTAATGTTTCCTATCTGATGGTTTGAACCGATATTTTATTTAACCATTTCATAGGTAATAACCAGAGCAGCCGGTTTTTCTTTGGCCGTTACCTGGATACCGGATTCCATGAGGTCGCGGCCGGTGCGTTTTTGGGGCTGGTTCACATCCAGGTCGGTAACGATATAGTTGGCGTTGGGATTGAGGCCGCGGAGTTTGTAGGTTTGCGATTCCTGGTTGTTGTCGGGGCGGCGGAAGGCCTGGAGGACTCCCCGGCCCTGTTCGGGCAGGTCATACTGCCAGGCGAGCCAGACATCGTTGCTGAGGGTGTAATCGGTAAGGGTGTAGAAGTCGCCGAAATAACAGGGGGTAACCAGCCGGAACTGGTCGAATAACCGGCGGGCCAGATCGTAGTCGAGTTTCTCATCTCGCAAATCGAGTCCAATCCCCATGCTGGGGGACATGGCAGAACGGAAGTTGTAGGGAACGATTTCATCCGGAATGGGAACCATCGGGCAATCCGGCGGTTCGATGACCGATTTGCCGACCATAAAACCGGTACCATGATAGGGAATCCACTGGGACAGGCCATAGTGATGACATTGCTGGCTAGTCGGCTCGAAGTTGTAGTCGGTGCGGTGCAGGGGCACGGCCCGGCGCATGGCCTCCAGGTCGTTGCGGCGGCCACCAGAAGCGCAGGAATCAATCCGGAGCATGGGGTGCCGCTGGCGAAGGGTGTCCCAGAATTTGAGGTATCCCTGCGTGTGGAAATTTTCAGCTATGCCCTGGCGATCGGGGGTATCCTTGACCCGCCAGCAGTCGATGGGTGCCATGTTGAAATCCTGGCGATAGACATCGATACCCTGTTCGGTAATAAATTTGTCGATGTAATTGGTCAGCCACTGCTGGGCTTCGGGATTGCCCAGATCCAACAGGCCGCCGCCCCATATCCAGGGGATGATCCATTCGGGATGGTTCTTACCCAGCCAGGAATTCATATCGCCGACCCGTTCCAACTCGAACCAGAGAAGAAACTTCATACCCTGGGCATGGGCGTAATCACTGACAGGCCGGATCCCGTTGGGGAAGCGAGACTTTTCGATTTCCCAGGTACCGGTGAGCCACCAGTGGCCGTTATTGATATACCAGCCGGTGTCAAGCCACCAGTAATCCAGTTTGAGACCGCGTTCGACAAAAAGGCGGATGAAGTCTTTTTGATTCTGCTCGGTGACGGCGGTAAAACCGAGCTGCTGCTGGTTGTTGCCACAAAGCTGGGTCGGGGCCAGTTTGCCATCGGCGGTGCGGGGCAGGTTGTGGTTGACCATCCAACTGCGCCAGAGATTGCGGGGATGGTCCAGATCATCGCCGGTCCAGAACAGTAGGGCCATGAGGGGGGTACGGATTTCCTCGCCGGGCTTGAGGTAGAGATGGGTCAGTTCCTGGCCGGCCGTGACGCGCAGGCCGCCCTGGTCGTCACGGGCGAAGGTGGCAGCCCATTGTGCGGGCCAGCCGATTACGATTGTCACACCGCCGCCGGGAGTCTGGAGATTGTAGTAGGGGAAGGCGCCGCTGGTGGCCTTGCCCTCGTTGGGGGCAAAGCGTGTGGTAGAGCCGGGGTTCAGCACCTGTTGAAAGGGTTCGTAACTAGCCGGCCCATTGGAATCACCCCGGTTGCCATGCAGGACGAATTCGGATTGATTATCCTCTCTCTGCAGCCGCATATCGAGTGACTGGATACTTTCCAGGATCGGTGTATCTTTCTCGCCGGTATTCTGGAAATACATGGTCCATTCCACCACCGGGTAGTCAGCATAGACCACCGATACCAGTTTCACGACCAGATGGGTTTGGGGATCGGAATAGGTTTGGGTGATCTGGGTGCGATTCGCGTCGAGTTTTTTTTCGCTTTGGGTAAATTTCCATTTACTCAGGAATTCATCGGAAGACTTGCCATCGTACATGAAGTAGAAGGAAGGGGCCGCCAAGCCGCGGGGCCGGATTTCCAGTTCCGGGGCTGGAATGACAGGCAGATCGCCCAGCCAGATTTCTTTGCCGTCGGCCAGAACCACTTTGGCATCGGCCCAGTCGGATTGATCGCAATCGATGTTATCCCCCCCATCGCTGATGCGGAGGTTGAACTGCTGGGCGCCGGCCAGGTCCACCTGAACGGGAAGGCCGGTCTGGCCGCCGCGTAGGACCTCGGAACGGAACAATTCCCTGCCTGCCGCCTCCACGGAAAAATTCACGCTACCCTGGCCACCGGCGGTAGCTTCATTATTATCGACACCCACCACGGCGGTAAAGGTTTTGGCGGGTCCGGGCAACTGAACGAGGATGTTGCTGGGGGCATGACAATACAAACCGCGGTTATATTCTACATTCCCCAGCTTCAAGGGTTTTTCGGCGCGGGCATTTTGCTGGATGGCATCCAAGTTGGCCAAAACCACCAGGCCAACGGGCGTCTGATCCGTTTTAACCGCTGGCGCGGCAGACTGGGTTATTTGCCCTAAATTTTGCTGGACCCATTGATCCCGCTGATTTAGCTCCTCTGTCAAGACTACAACAGCCTGAGAAACCAAAGACAGGCTAAGTACCACCAACCACATTGAAAGAACGAACTTTTTTTTACCCATCCGCAAATCCTTTCAAAAAGAACACGTGTAAATTTAGCATTTAAACGATAACATTTTTCGATGAAAAATTTATTATCACTTATTCCTGACGCCAGCGTCAAAAGCTCGTCGTCCCCTTGTTATTGGAGAGCCAGAGCTGTTTTTGGAAGTCAATATTGACTTTTGGCGTTTCCGTCATTCCTTATGTATTGCTATTGTTATTTTCTTGCCTCTGGACAGACTTTATTTAATCCGGAGATCCGCATGATATTTTTGCAGCGATTTTGGTGCGCTGCGTCCTGCCTGCTGGGCAGCGATGCCCCGTACGGAGGCTTTGGCGGCGGGCAGGGTCGTGATGTAAGGGATTTTGTATTTAATAGCGGTTTTGCGGATGTAGGAATCGTCGTGCATACTGCGTTTACCGCTGGGGGAATTGATGACCAGTTGGATATTGCCATTTTTGATTTCATCGACGATGCCGGGGCGGCCTTCGAACATTTTCAGGATGAGTTCGCTGGGGATGCCTTTGGCGGCCAGGTATTCATGGGTACCTTTGGTGGCTCGGACGCGGAATCCCATTTTCACAAAGTCCGCAGCCACCGCAGCGGCGGCAGCTTTATCTTCATCGACGACGGTAATCAAGACATTTCCCTCACAGGGCAGTTTTTGTTTGGCGGCTTCCTGGGCTTTGAAATAGGCCAGGCCAAAAGAATCGGCCATACCGAGCACCTCGCCGGTCGAACGCATTTCGGGACCCAGCAGGGGATCGACTTCGGGGAACATATCGAAGGGGAAGACCGCTTCTTTGACGCCGAAATGGGGGATCGGCTGGTGTTTCAGTTTCAGATCGGCGAGTTTTTTGCCCAGCATGACCTGAGTGGCTAGGCGGGCCATGGCGATATTGCAGACTTTGGATACCAGGGGGACGGTGCGGGAAGCGCGGGGATTGGCTTCCAGAACATAAACGATATCGTTGGCGATGGCGTATTGAATGTTCATCAGGCCCACGACATGCAATTCGATGGCGATTTTTCGGGTATAGTCATAAATGGTCTTGAGGTGTTTTTCCGGAATGCTGATGGGCGGAATCACGCAGGCGGAATCGCCGGAATGGACGCCGGCCAGCTCGATATGCTCCATGATGGCCGGAACAAAGGCATCGGTGCCGTCGGCGATGGCGTCGGCCTCGGTTTCGATGGCATTTTCGAGGAATTTATCGATCAGGATGGGCCGTTCGGGGGTGACGTCCACGGCTTTGGCGACATATTCCCGGAGCATATCCTCATCATAGACCACTTCCATGCCCCGGCCACCGAGTACATAGGAGGGGCGAACCATGAGGGGATATTTGATTTGCGCGGCGATTTGGAGGGCCTCTTCCAGATTGCTGGCCATGCCGGATTGCGGCTGGGGGATACCCAGGCGGTCCATTACCTTGCGAAAGCGGTCCCGATCCTCGGCCAGGTCGATGGTATCGGGAGTCGTTCCCAAGATGGGGACGCCGGCCTGCGCCAGTTCCGTCGCGATATTCAGAGGGGTTTGGCCGCCGAACTGGACAATCACGCCTTCGGGTTTTTCCTTCTGGTAGATGCTGAGGACATCTTCCACGGTTAAGGGTTCAAAATACAGCTTGTCCGAGGTGTCATAGTCGGTCGAGACGGTTTCGGGATTGCAGTTGACCATGATGGATTCATAGCCGGCATCGCGGAGGGCAAAGGCGGCATGGACGCAGCAATAATCAAACTCAATGCCCTGGCCGATACGGTTGGGACCGCCGCCCAGGACCATGACTTTTCGATTTTTGGTGACGCCAACCTGGTCGGGGGCATTGTAGGTGGAGAAGTAATAGGCGGCGTTTTCGACACCGCTGACGGGAACCGGTTCCCAGGCTTCCGCCAGGCCCAGGCGCAGACGCTGGTCGCGAATCTGTTTTTCGTTCGTCTGGATGAGTTTGGCCAGATACTTATCGGAGAAGCCCTCCTTTTTCGCCTGGAGGAGGAGGGCATCGGAGAGTTTTTTCCCTTTGTAGGTGAGGATTTCCTCCTCCCGCTGGACCAGTTCTTTCATTTGTTCGATGAACCAGTGCTTGATATAGGTTCGCTGGTGGAGGTCCTCGACGTCAGCGCCTTTACGCAGAGCCTCGTACATGATAAACTGGCGTTCGCTGGTGGGTTTGGAGACCAGACGCAGAAGCTCTTCGAGGGTTTTCTGGTTATAATCATTGACAAAACCCAGGCCGTAGCGGTTTTTCTCCAGGGAGCGGATGGCCTTCTGGAAGGCTTCCTTGTAGTTTTTACCGATACTCATGACCTCGCCGACGGCCCGCATCTGGGTACCCAGCTCATCTTTGACCCCTTTGAATTTTTCAAAGGCCCAGCGGGCGAATTTCACCACCACATACTCGCCCCAAGGCTGGTATTTATCCAGGGTACCCCCCCGCCAGTACGGAAGTTCGTCCAGGGTCAGACCGCCGGCCAGGAGGGCGGAGACGAAGGCGATGGGAAAACCGGTGGCTTTGCTGGCCAGGGCGGAGGAACGGGAGGTACGGGGATTGATTTCGATAACCACGACGCGGCCGGTCTGGGGATCATGGGCAAACTGGATATTCGTGCCGCCGATCACTTCGATCGCCTCGACGATGTCATAGGAATATTTCTGTAGCTGCTTCTGTAATTTCGGGTCAATAGTCAGCATGGGAGCGGTACAGTAGGAATCGCCGGTATGGATACCCATCGCATCGACATTTTCAATGAAACAGACGGTAATCATCTGGTTTTTGGCATCGCGGACCACTTCCAGTTCGAGTTCTTCCCAGCCGAGCACGGATTCCTCGACGAGAATCTGGCCGACCAAGCTGGCGGCCAGGCCGCGGCTGGCGATGGTTTGGAGTTCCTCCTGATTATAGACCAGCCCCCCGCCGGTCCCCCCCATCGTATAAGCGGGCCGAATCACCAGAGGAAATCCCATTTCCTGGGCAATGGCCAGGGCCTCCTCGACAGTATAGGCGGGTTTGCTGCGGGGCATATCAATCCCCAACCGGTTCATGGTTTCCTTAAACGCGATGCGGTCCTCCCCCCTTTCGATGGCATCGATATTCACGCCGATGACCTTGACGCCGTATTGCTCCAGCACGCCGGCTTTGGCCAGTTCGGAGGAAAGGTTCAGGCCCGATTGGCCACCCAGATTGGGCAGCAAAGCATCGGGGCGTTCCAGCTTGATGATTTCGGTCAGGGTGGGCAGGTTTAGCGGTTCAATATAGGTGACATCGGCCATGCCGGGATCGGTCATAATGGTGGCGGGATTGGAATTGACCAGGACGATTTCATAGCCGAGTTTGCGCAGGGCTTTACAGGCCTGGGTACCTGAATAGTCGAACTCGCAGGCCTGACCAATCACGATGGGGCCACTCCCAATAATTAAAACTTTTTTGATATCGCTGCGTTTGGGCATAAGAGCTTCCTTATTACTGACGACCGATAATATTTAACCAAGTTCTGATAAAAACGAATGAAATTAACAAGAGGATAGCAATTTTTAGACGGCTGTCCAGAAGAAGCTATAAGCAATTTTGTAACAGGTAGTTATATTTCCACGATTTTCATTGTATTTTTTTTGAAAAATTTACTTTATTGTTGACAGGTAAAATCCGAATCCATATAATGACATATGTTGGTACACACTATAGTTTGTACCAGATGCAACAAGCATATAGTGAATCATTTGCATATATGAGTTTGAGTTTTTTATAGACGATTGGAAGTGCTTTTAAAAGTGAGGATACGTTTCTAGTGGACTCATTGAAGAGCGGCAAACGACAAATCCATGAGATCAGCCGGTATATCCAGGGCACATTCCGTGTGAAGAGCGCGGAAGCAGATCTCTATGCGGAAGGTTCTTCCGAATATGTGGATGTGCCGAGCATGTCGGATGTAGTGATTCCGATCCTGGTGAAATATATATCGAAAAGCGGACTCAAACCGGGCGACAAGCTGCCGCCGGAAAAAAGCCTGGAACGGATTGTGGGGGTGAGTAACCGGCCGCTGCGGGAGGCGCTGACAATTTTGCGATCGGTGGGGATCGTGAAGAGCCGGCCGGGCAAGGGCTGGTATGTGGGGCGATTTGATCCGACGCATAGTCTGCGGTTTTTGTCGCCGCTGCTGGAAAGCATGGATGGGTTAAATCTGGAACAGATTATCGACAGCCGGCTATCGATTGAGCCGATTGTGGCAAGGTACGCGGCCCGAAACATTTCCGAAAGCGGCATCACCCGGCTCCAGAATGCGTATCAGGAAATGCTGGAATATGCCCAGGACGATTCCAAAGATGAATTTCGGCAAAAGGACCGGTTTTTCCACGAGGTACTGGCCCAGGAATGCCAGCATCCGATTATGGCGATGCTTAGTTCGATCATGAACGGGCTGTTTCAATCGCAGCTTTATCTGCAAACCACGGCGAATTACAAGCCCATTTTAGAACAGCATAAGAGGATATTGGATGGAATTCAGAATCACAATACTGACCATGCTGAGGCGGCGATGATCGAGCATATACAAAAAAGTCATGAGTTTTTGAAGAGTATTTTATATGAGGAGGCAGTAAGTCACTAAAAATAAGGGAGAAAACGTACTGAAAGAGTGAGTCAGCAGTGAACATTGCAGGGCCGCCGCTGACTCGCGGACGCTCGAGAGAGGGTATTTTTATGCCCCTCTTCGGTGTATCCGCAGGAAGTACATTTCCCCAATTTTTATACAAAATAACAGAAAAATAATTTATGGCGGAATTTCCCGCCATACTCATCGGAAAGGAGGTGAGATCTTTCGATTTGGGAATTGGTTATGATGTATGTGTAATGTTAGAAACGTTTTTAGTTGAGAAAGAAACAATTTTGTAAGGAGAAAACGCATGAAAAAGTGCAAGTTTAGTTTTTTAGCAATTGTGTTAACTGTCAGCTTATGCTGGGTCAGCATATCCCTAGGCTTTGATTACAATGCCGATTTTAGTCTGGTAAGCAATCCCAACGGTGTGTGGTCCTACGGTACGATCAATAAAACGACCGGGGAATTCAAAGCTTACAGAGATCCGGTCAGTTCCAGCCCAAATATTCGATGGGAAAGCACCGATGCATCAGGACATGGCCCAGATGCTGACGGCTGCACCACCAAAGATATGGGCAGCGGCAGTGACCATCCCGAATGGCAGCCGGGCCAATCCTGGTATCCATCGATGACCGGTTTTATGTCTCCGCTTAGCGATCGTTCCCGCGGGACAGGCGCCCGTTTCACGGCACCTACCGCTGCCATCTACAATGTCAACATCTCGTTCGAGAACCGGGTAATGAAGGGTTTTACGACGGAAGTGTATGTCAATATCAACGGAGCCAATGTGTTCAGCAGTTCCGTGACCGGATTTAAGAGCGGTGCGGAGAACTTTGCCTATTATATCGCGGCTGTGACTTTACCCGCCGGCGGGACCATTGACTTCTTTGACGGAAGTGACCAGAATGCCTCAGAAGACCATGGTGGCGGCGATCACCTGGTGGGTGTTACCGCCCAGATTACCCTGGGATCCACCCCTGCCGAACCGACTCAGAATCTGGTGATGAAGCTGGATGCCGGTGTGGGCGCGAAGGATCCCAATCGACCGGGCGTACCCCTGGTGGATGGCGATAGAGTAGGGATTTGGGAAGATCAGGCTGCCAGCGGATTGCTGGATGCTGCTGCCAAGTGGGGCGATCCCATCCTGAAAACGGCAACCTTCCCCAATGGTAATCACAAGGTAATTCGGTTTGACGGCAATGACGGGATGACGATCTATGATCTGTCCGATCCCGCTGACCAGGCGAAATTCCTGGATCCGGAAGATCCCAATTCCGTCGGCCCGCTGGATCTGAATACTTATACCATTTATGTGGTGGGAAAACTCAATCAACAAATGAATACGCAACAGGCATTCTTCGCCAATTTTAACGCGGAAAAAGGTTATGTGGTAGGTGTTTCCGATTCCATCCCGGATTATCTCAAGTTCTGGACCAATGGCGGCGGTGAGATGCGATCGGGTGGACCGATTGATGATACCAACCGGTATTATCTGATGGCCGGCACGATTACCAATTTGTTAGGCAAGAAAGCCTTTGTGAATGATTGTGTAGAAGCGGAAGGTGCCGGGCTTTCCACCTATACGAAAACCACAGCCGTCAGTGTTGGCGCCCTGGGCAACGGCAGTCAGTTCCTGAAGGGTGACATCGCGGAGATTCGCGTGTATGACGGTTTCGTGGAAACAACCCACACAGCAGTCGTCAACGATCTAGTCAGCAAATACGGATTGAACCGCGAATGTCTGGGTGGACCGAATCCGGATGTTGTGGCGCTGAGCTACTTAACTAGCTATCGTTGCGGTCCGACAGGACAAGGAGATTATAGTTACCAAACCAATACCCAGTGGCTGGACGGTGCCTGGGATACGACTTTGTATGAAGGGCCGGTTGACTCGCTTGATCCGAACACTTCCGTGGCTTTGAACAACCCTGCCAACATGGGTATCTACATCAAGCTCCATCTCGGTGAACCGAAGACTCTTTCCTTTATGAATGCCCTGAATGGACCTGTGGCGGCCGATGGGTATTATGGAATGAACCTCTTCTTCGATAGTTCTTCCAATCACCAGATTTCCCTCTTCGGCAAATTGACCGATTCGATGGAGGAATCTGAACCCTTCGCGGCAAACTGTGCCTCTTCAACCGCGGGTATGAGCCTCGGCACGGCCCCGGGTGCCTGTTCGCTGGTTGCCAAGATTTACGGCAAAGACCGGAAAGTAACCATAAGCGACTGGGTGATGTACAACGAGACGGTCTGGTCCCTGGATATGATTTCTGCCCAGGATCCGGGTACCATTCACCCCTTGACCGGACCGGATGGTTTTGCGGATCATGTGGGTCAGTTCACCCTGCTGGTGGAAGAATATACACCCAACTGTGGCGATTTGCTCGCCATGGGCGGTGAGTACATGTTTATGGACTTCAACCAGGATTGCTATGTGAATCTGGAAGATTTTGCCCAGTTCGCGCAGGATTGGCTCAAGTGCAACGATCCGGGCAATCCCGGCTGCGAATAATTCCTAAATAATTTGTAGATGCAAGGGACCAGCCCGGTTATTGGGCCGGGCTGGTTTCCCAATATTAAGATATTTAGAAAGAAAGGTGGTGATGGAGAAAAACGAAATTTTGGTTGTTTGAGAATCTTTATGTGTGTGTTGTGTAATGTGTTTCTAGTATGTTTTATGGTTCTTTTTTAAACTTTGGCAAAGCGAGGAAAATGCTTTTGTCAATGGAGGAAATGAAGATGAAGAAGATGTTAGCTTTACTTGCAGTATTGGTCCTTCCCTGTGTAGCGAGCGCCTGGGATTACAATGCGGATTTCAGCCTTGCCGGCAATCCCAATGGTGTATGGACTTATGGTACCGTCAACAAAACGACAGGCGAATTTCTGCCCTATCAGAACCCGGTCACTTCTTATCCCAATATCCGATGGGAAAGCACCGGCGATGCTGTTGGTGGTCCTGACCGGGACGGCTGTGTCACCAAAGATATGGGAGATGGAAGTTCTCATCCGGAATGGCAACCGGGCCAGGAATGGTATCCGAACATGACCGGATTTATGTCTCCTATTACTGATCGCACCCGCGGCACGGGCGCCCGTTTCACGGCCCCCACCGCCGGCACCTATGACGTCAACATCGTTTTTGAGAACCGGGTTATCCTGGGCTATACCACGGAAGTGTACGTTAATGTCAACGGTGGCAACGTATTTAGCAGTTCCGTTACCGGTTTCAAAAGCGGCGAGGAGAATTTTGCTACCTTTGATTCCCTGATTGCGTTAGCAGCCGGTGGAACCATTGATTTCTTTAATGGGAGTGACCAAAATAGTTCGGAAGCGCATGGCGGCGGCGACCACCTGGTTGGCGTGCAGGCTGTGATTACTCCCGAACCGTTCACGATGGCCCTGCTGGGGCTGGGCGGGATGGCGATGCTGCGTCGTCGTCGTTAATTTTTGGCAACAGATTCGTATCCTTTTGGATCTTACGAATGATGGGGCAGGTTTTCGAGCCTGCCCCATTTCTCTGCGCAGAGGGTGGAGATAAAACGATTATTCGGAATACCCCATCGCTTTTAACTGGTCCTGGAAATCGTTCGGCAAGGGAGCGGCCGGTTTATCGGCATTCTGGGCGGCGTAGTTGAGCAGATTGCGGAGCAGCCGTTCGGCTACCGGGTCCGCAGCCAGAGCTTGGCGGATCCGGAGGGTATTTAAAACAAAACGTCCGGCTCCCAGCTTATAAACGGATACCATAAGCTCGGAACCATACCCGGCTGAGGTACGGAACGCCCCGGCAATGGCTTCTTCGGGGGTATCCTGGCCATAATAGCGATTGTCCGGGATGATCTCGCGATAAAAGGTATAATCCATCAAGCCGCCGGCAGGCAAACCAGCAAAGATGGGATGTTTTTTGGCCCATTCATCCTTGGGATAAACCTGGGGAAAGGTATATTCATTTACTCTACCTACTCCTCCTTTGTTCTTCAAAGGCAGCCACCCCAGGGGGTGATTATCCCTGGCAAATACTCCGGGATCCAGGAAAATAGCCGTTGATCCCTGCGCGATGAGGGCTACAAGTTCCCGCCAGGCCTGCGGTGTGCTGCCGCCCGCCGGTGGGGTCGATACCAGAATCACTGAGCGGCTGGAAACTTTTCGGCTATCGTATGGTTTGACTGAAATATCCTCACCCTGCAACCAGGCTTCCAATTCCGGATCGTCGCTCCACAATAGGACTTCCGTTTTTACGGAGGGCATATCGGCGTGATTCATTACGTTAAACTCAATATCACCGCCCGCGGCGGCAGCCCCTTTTTCAAAATCAACCAGGAACCGATAAGGTCCTGTCGGGCCGCTAATGGCCACGTCTTTTTTAAATACGGGGATGGCAAAAGGAGCCTCAACTCCCTCTTTCGCAGGAGGGATGGTAATGGTCAGTTTCTGATCAAAAACCACCAAACTATCCGGTCCCACCACTTTTAACCGGACCGGATAGTCGTCCGGTGACAACTGGTCCTCATTGGCCAGCACCGCCTCCAGAGTGACGGTATCCCCGCTGTAGATATGGACCGGCTCAGCGAACAGGCACCAGCGCAGCGGATAAAAGCTGTCAAAAACGGCGTCAAAAGCACCGGGTTTCGGCTCGCGGAAGGCGGTGGTAACTCCTTCGCCGATGGTCAGGGGATCGTAACACATGGTCAGGCTATAACCGGCGATAAGGGGATTGGAACGCAGGGCGTTGATGCCAAGCTTACGCAATCCGGCCATTCGTGCCAGACACTTTTGGAAGAAATCATTCGGACCGGCAAAGGTATCATCCAGTTTCCAGCGCTGCCAGTCCTGCAAAAACGCTCTCTCCATATTCTGGTAGGTAACGGCGTCAGCACAATACTCTTTTCCCAGCCGCTCATAATGGCGGAGAAGCCGGCTGATATTGACGCCGCTGCCGATGCCGTATTCGGCCAAATACAAATTATGGTCATTTCCACCAATCGTCCGCAGCCGGGCAATCTCCAGTTCCCGATGCGGCACGCGGGGATAGTAATGCTGGTCCGTAACCAGATCCTGCCAATTGTTCGATCCCGGATTACTGATCCCGCCCATACATTCCATATTCTCGGTTTGACAGGTATCATATGGCGTAAAAGCAGAGGCAAGAGGGGCAGGACCAGCAGGCATATAACCATAGCTCCAGGGGCCGCTGGGATTGCTGCTTTCGGAGAATTGTTCCGCCGCCGCGAATTCTTCGCCCTGATCGGACTGAATGGAAACCTCCAGCCGGGTGTTATCCAGCCAGCGGCTGCCCATCCACCCGCCATATCCATATTCTCCCCCCCAGCCGACCACAAAGTCCACAGTCTGTCCTTTTTGCAATTCCAGTTGATCTTCATACTGACAAACATCCCCACGGGCCTGAAGATTTATGTAATTGTCAAAAACCGGCTGATTATGGTGAAGTACATGGACATCGGTGGTAGTGAAGGGGCCGGTTCCCCGAAACCGCGATTGAACATGGTACTTTCCCTGATCCGGGGCCGTGAAACGAACCACGCTGTATTCTCCCTCCGCCCCGGGATGCAAAGACAGGGAATACGCCGGCCACAACGGAACAAAGCAGATGGCATAAGTCTTGGGATTAAAGATAATATTCGGTTCGGTTTTCTGCCCGGATTTCCATACCTGCAGGCCGTTGAGGAAATTCCCCAGACAATCGAACCGCCCGCTGCCCAGAATGACCAGACGATTGTCATCCTGACTGCGAATCTGCGGCAAGGAAGCCGCTGCATGGCGAAAGATATTGCCATCCCCGGTTTCATTGAGCAGACCCCAGATAACGACACTGGGGTGATTGCGGTCGCGGCGGATCATGGCGGAAAGCGTCTGATCGAACAACTGAGGCATCTTGGGGGAATCCCAAAACTGCCAGGCGGCATAAGACTCTTCATAGACCATCAGGCCGATCTCATCGGCTAGGTCCAGCAAATACCGCTGGGGCATCCGGGCGATAAACCGGACGGTATTGAAATTCATGGTTTTCATATTCAGCAGATCCCGACGCAAAAGATCCGGATCATAAGGAATCAATCCCCACACCGGCGCGGTAGCCCCGTGATGGGAATTTTTCAGAAATATCCGTTTGCCGTTCAGGCGAAAGAAGCCATTTTCGAAGCGAAAATCGCGGAATCCGCAGCGGGTGGACAATGCATCAACAGAGGTATCGTTGATTGTCAGTTGTGCTGTAACCCGGTACAGATACGGGTCATTCAATTGCCACAACCGGAAATTGGGAACCGTTAATTCAGCTTTCAAAATGGATTGCCCTGCCGGCAGAGATTCAGATCGGCCTTGGATATCCAGTGTGTCGCCGCTGTGGGCGGGGGATACGGCAAATTGAAGCTGAACTTTACGATCGCCGCGGCTGAAGTTTCGCACCTGGGCCTGTATCTGAATTTTTCCAGTATTCCAGTCCGGCCGGACATAGAGGTCTTCTATGTGAAGGGATGGAGTCATTACTAATTCCACCGAATCCATGATCCCGCCCACCTTGCTGAAGGTCGCACAACCGTGCGGCACCTGACCAAAAACAATGTCATCAATCGGAGCATCGGTGGGATGCAGCAGCCGGACGGCAATCTGATTGACCTGACCCGGCTGAATCGCCTCCGTTGCATCCAGCGTAAAAGGCTCCTGGGCGCCGGCGTGAGAACCGATCGATTGGCCGTTCACCCAAATCTCCGCCAGATAATCGATTTCCCAGATACGAATAAGATAGTGCCCGTCGGGGTGAAGATTTTGGGGAACCGCCAGGTCCTTCCAGTACCAGACCACCCCGCGAAAGTCCGGAAAAGTATCCTGAATGACGCCGGGCACTTTAACCTTTTTGGCATCTTCGCGCGGCTGCCGCCACCATTGTTCCGCGCGCCCCACATTACTGGGGTCGGTCGCCAGCAGCCAGTCATCACCATCCAGGCAGAGGATTTGACTGCTGATCATTTTTCCGGGAACCGGTGGCTCGGTTTCGCCCCTAACCGGTGAGAACAGGAAAAATGGAATCATAATTGCTGCAAAAGCTAAGGAATAAATGGGAAATCCTTTTGTTTTCATGTTTATAAATCCTTCCAAAAAATAAATCGAAGCAGACCCTTTACATTTTCACTCGGCCAGGCTATTTTCTTGCAAATAACAAAGTCATTCTGGTTTATTTTAGCTACCCTCATCTTATCTTCAAGATAAATATAACTTTAGAATTTTATTGGCATCGAGTCAAGAAATGGATAAAACCAGGGAGTGAATTTACGTTGGAGAACTCATATGACCATTTTTCAAGGATTTCAAAAGAGATTTTATTTTTCACTGTTGATCATGTTGTTGTTAGTGTTCATTCCCCGGCTAGACAGCCGAATTCGGGCCGACGAAATCATGACGAGTTATCTGGTGCAGGATTTTGAATCGGTTGTGCCGCAGGCGATGTATGATCCGTGGTGCGGCGGGGCGCGGCGGGAAAGTGAAATCGTGCACCAGGGCCGGCATGCCCTGCGGCTATCCTGGTATGCACGAGGGGCCAAACCCTCCGATCCGGGCTATATCCGCTTTGAACTGCATTTCCCGGTGGTGGGAACTCCCCAAAAAATCCGGGCCTGGATTTACACGCCGAAGGAGTATCTGGGCTGCACGGTGACCTTCTGGATTGGCAACGGCAGCGGGCCAAAGGTTGATAGTTCCACAGCCGTGTTGCAGCACGAAGGCTGGCACGAGGAGGAATTCACTATTCCTGCCGAGATTGCCGGACAGGGTTCAGTCAGGATTTTATCCATTCGCCTGGGCGGCGGGGCAGGGAGCGATCCCTATATCGTTATCGACCAGATGACCATTGAGACCACCGGCCAGCCGCGGGATCTGGTGGACTGCCAGTTGCGGCCATCGGCAACGGATTTCGCCACGGGGCCCAACTTGCCGGAATATTGTCTGTCGGTACAGAATTATTCCCAAAAGCCGATCGACGGTTTATCGCTGGAGGTAAAAGTAACGGATTCAGCGAGCGAAGTGGAACTCCTCCAAAAGAAACTGGACCTCTCGGACCTGACTACCGGCAGCCGGGAACTGAAATTCACACCCGATTTCAAATTCGGGCAATTCATTCAGATTGCCTGGACGATCGGCGACAAGGAAGGAATCTTATCCTCTATATCGAAAACTGTGAACTGTACACGCCTGCTGGCGGACGCTACTGTAGCCGGCGATCAGAAGGCGTTGCAGAATTACAGCTTTAAATGGGGTTTGCCGGGCGGGGTATTCTGGCAATGTACCCCGCAACGCGGGCAGCAGGCAGGAGGCGCCTGGATTCGGCTGGATTCGATGTGGGTGGTTTATGAATATGCGCCGGGCCAATATGACTTTACCGCCATTCGCAATCATATCGCCGCTTTCAAGGAATACGGCCACGAATCCCTGTTCGGCAGCCATTTTCACATCAAACCCCCCTTCTATGAATTCAATCAACTGTCTTTCGCCCCGGCCTATGGGCGGTTGAATCAGGCCGTAGCCCATGATTTACAGGGAGAGTTCCGTTGGTATGAATTGGCCAATGAATGCAACGGGCCAGAAAAGTTCATTTATACCGAGCTGGCCCGAAGTGCCGCGGCCGGGATTCGCTCTTCCGATCCGCTGGCCTGTATCGGGACCTGCGGCACGGCGGGGGTGGATATCGGCTGGTTCCAGATGCAGGCGGATCGAGGACTGCTGCACCGGCTGGATTCGCTGGTGACCCATCCTTATACCTGGAGTGCCCCGCCGGACCAGTTCGGCCTGCTCTCCCAGAATGAAACCATAAACCGTATCATCGACGAAGAGGGCGGGATGAAATTTCATTATACCACGGAATTCGGGTACGATCACTATGTAGGCCTAGACAAGATCGCCCGCTGGCTGCCGCGTCATTTTGCCATCGCCGCCGCTACGGATGTCCTCCGGGCCGGTCTGTATGCCTGGGACGGCCATTTCGGGATTTATGATAACGCCCATGCCCTGCCGGCGGCGGCCTCGGTGAATGCCTTTTGCGTGCTGACGCAGGGGCATCAGTTTGCCGGCTGGCTGCAGCGGGACGATTCGGTCTGGGCGCTGGTATTCGAAAAAGCAGGCGTGCCGCTAGTCATGGCCTGGTCGCCCGCCGATAAAGGGACATTGAATTTAAAAAACACCGGCGACAAGACCATCATGCTAGACCTATATGGCAACGTCATCCCTCACAAATCCGATCTGGAGGAAGGTCCCTACTATTATAAAAACGGCTCCCGAAAGATCACCCATCATGCCTGGCAAAATCAGATGGTCCAGGGTCAGCAGCGGCTGCGCAAGCTGCTGGAAAAATCGCCGCTGAAGGATGGGGAAGTCTGGAAAAAGCTGGCGGCCTCGGATGGCCCTTCCTATGCGGAACTGGTGCAGGCACTTACCACCTGGCAGCCGCAGTCGAATCCGATTTCCATGCCCGAACAGGCGGTGATAGCCCAGATGGTTCGGCAGACGATTCTGGCGGCCCGCATGGCATCCCTGATGGATAAGAAACCTCAATATGATGCCGAGGCAGGTCTTCGCAGCCGGGAGAAATGGGTGGAAGTCTTGCGTAAAGCCGTGGCGGACGACCTCGATCTGAACTCGCTTCGCTGGCTGCTGAATCAATGGGACCGGCTACACGACGAAGCAGCCATGCTCGCCGAAACGGGTGAGACGAATTTTGCCGGGTGGCTGGGGAGTCTGGATGGGGTGTTCGATACGGTTTGCGCCCGGTTCGCCGAAAAAGGGGAACGGATGTTTTTCCCCATCTGGCCTTATCTGTATGCCTCGGTGAATGAGGCGGGTGTCTATGGAGAGCATTTCCAGTTCATGCCGGACCGGCCGACGCCGGTGTATATGCGGCTAAATTCCTATTCCTCCCATGCTTATGAAGCGGAAGTTTCGCTGGAATTGCCGGCCGACTGGAAATGCGAACCGGCCGACTGGAAAGGCCGGATCGAGCCGGGTGAGAATCCGGACGGTCTGTTCACCGTAACGCCCGGCGTGCAAAAAGCTGACAAAATCTATGCCGTGCTGAAGGCGGATGGGAAACCCGATGTACGTGTTCCGTATAACGATTTTGCAATCATACCCGCCATTCGAATCACCGCCCTGGTTCAGAAAACGCTGCTTCCCGCCGGGCCGCTGGAGGTGGAACTGGAAAACCGAACCGGCAAACCGGTCAGCGGCATTTTGCGGATCATCCCGGCGGCGGACTGGCCGGCGCTGGCGACCGTGAAGGTTAAGGACGTCCAGCCGAAGGCCAAACGCATCCTGTCCCTGCGGTTGCCCAAAGATACGGCGATACCGGCTTATAATGAATGGAATCTGCACGCCCATTTTCTCACTGAAGACGGCCAATCGGTGCTGATGCCGCTGGTGATTGATTTTGATTGCGTGGAGAAAACCGATGCCCCTGCGGTGCTGGACGGCGATTTGGCCGAATGGAAAGCGGCCGCCCCCTTGCATATGAGCCAGGAAGCTTACACGGACGGTTCGTTCGGCACCCAGTGGAGTCCGAGCGATCTTTCCGCCACCGTTTATTCCCTCTGGGATGCAGATAACCTGTACCTGGCTATTCTGGTCAATGACCAGACCTTTCAGCAGATTCTGGAAGGGGAATCGGCCTGGAACCAGGACAGCGTTCAACTGGGTTTCGCGATGGAGGATAAAGGCAAGATGGCGGAATTTTGCCTGGCCTTGACTCCCAAAGGGCCGCAGGTGTTCCAATTCGGAACCGGCCTGCTGACCGACGCGAAACTGACGGTGAAACTGTTGCAGGGCCGGACGATTTACGAATGTGCCATCCCCTGGACAGAACTGAACGGCATACAGCCGGCGGTTGGCACGGACTGCCGGTTCGATATTCTGCTCAATGACCATGACGCGATTACTAGCCGTCGCTATATGTTCCGCTACGGCCGCGGGATCGTGCATGAGAAGAATCCGAATCTGTTCGGGTATCTGCGTTTTGTCGCAGTTGAAAGCCAAAATCAAATGTCAGAAAGAACTGAGAACGATGTTAAGAACATTATATTTCGGGAAGATTTTGAGGAGTACCCCGATCAAGCCGTTCCCTGTCTCTGGCAGCGGGTGGTGCATATGATGCCCGATGGGAATTCCGTGGTGAGCTGGGGAACAGGCCGGAACCGGTCCCAGGGGCTGGTATTGGAGAACCGGACGGGGCAGAAGGACATGCATTATATCAGTCTGGTCCGGAAGATCACCCGCCTGGAGACCGGTAAAAAATACCGGCTGACGGTTTGGGTCAAAGGCAGCGATACCACCGGGATCGGTATCTGCTCCGATCTGTGGGGTAATCAGGGATTTCAGTATCTGCCTGCCTGGAAGCCGTCGGCAGACTGGCAGAAGCTGGAGATGGAATTTTCCAGCTTTTCGGAAAATATGAATCTGATCATCCGGAATGAGACCCGTATAGAAAATCTGGCCCTTGACGATATTCAGATCATGGAAGAATAACTCCTCCACAGGCCACAGCTACGATTGCGTCCTCTTTTCGCTTAGCAAGGCCAGCGGGGGAATTTTATTGGCACCAAGTCAAAAAATTGGTATAATCAAACCGTCATAGTTGTTATAGAATTGTGACGGATTTATTTACATATACGGTAATATATCTAAGAAGCGGAGGTGACGATGGCCAAGGCCCATGTGGATCCGGCGGAGTTGAGGCGTTTTGCGCAGGATTTGAACCGGTTCAATACGGAACTGGAATCCCTGGTAGGTGGACTGAATATGCGGCTGCATAATCTGGAGAAGACCTGGCAGGACCAGGAACAGCGGAAATTCATGAATGAATTTGAGCTGACCATGAAGGCCCTGAGCCGGTTTCTGGATTCCTCCCAGCGTCACGCCTCTTTTATTGTGAAAAAGGCCCGCCATATTGAAGAGTATCTCCAGCAGCATTAGGATGTAGCATGAGCGGATATGCACGAGTCGGTTCCATTGAGGTATTGCGGGAGTTCCGGGCCTCTCTTTGTACGTTTGCCCACACCGCCGCCAATGCCCTGGAAGAATCGTATTCGGAAATTCAGCGTACCGGCATCTGGCTCCGGCAGCAGCAGTACAGCCACTGGAAAAATCAGGTCCGGATTTGTTCGGAAGAATACCAAAAGGCCCGGCTGGGACTAAAAAGCAAAGAAAATTATGACACTTCCCGGCTGGGGGCGAAATATTCCTATATCGATGAGAAGAAGATCCTGGCCGCCGCCCAGCGAAAGCTGGAACTGGCCCAGCAGAAACTGGCCCATGTTCAGCGCTGGATTACGCGGTTTGAAAAGGAGTCTTTCGATTATAAGGGGCTGATCCAGGGCCTGATGGATGCGGCGGAAGTAGAGATTCCCAATGCGATGGCTCAGTTGGACCGGATGGTCGATATGCTGGAGTCCTACGTGACCCTGGCACCGGAGGCAAGCGGGCCGGAAACAGCGGGAGAGGCTTCCCTGACCGGTATGGCCCGCGACGAACCGCCGGCTGCCGGTACAACGGCTTTTTTCACCTCTCTGCGTCAGGCGGCCCCCTCGCAGGTAACACGAAATCATGTGCCCATGGGCCGGGAAGCGGAAGCGTGGATGACCGGTCATATGATTCAGGAATCGCAATGGCAGGAATTAGCAGGCATCGACATAGAACGCGTTCCGGTCGCAGCCGGGGAGAAGATCGTCCTGGCCCGATGCAGGGAACATCCGCAGCGGATTTATCTGCTGCGGGCGGATTCCGCTCCGCCCGGAGACAGCGGCTGGTATATCGGGCCGGTCGAAGCTCAGGAGGCAATGGAATACGAGGGGCTTCCCATCGGCGAGGTACTGAAAGTGCGACCTGATCTGGCGGGGATTCTGGAATTTCCTGCCGGTTGTCTGGCGGTTCTGAACGGCGATTCGATCGAAATCATACTGGATGCCAATGACCAGACCGTCTGGCAGCCTGGTATGTCCCGGAGTTCTTGATACAATAAGGAACCGGCCATGAGCATTAACGATAGTTACGCGAAATTAACCCGAGCCGCCAAAGATTTGATGATCCAATGGGAACAGACCAAAGGAGGCTGGCGGGATGAGAAGAGCGCCGAATTCGAAGAGCGTTATATCCTGCTCATTCAGGCGGAGTTGCGGAAGGCCCGGCTGGCGATGGAGCATATGGAAGCGGTATTGAACGAGGTTCGGAATGATTGCCGGTAACCAATTCCGGCACGCAACACAGGAGCACAGGGCATGACAGATCATCTGGAAGAATACCTGCGAGAGGAAGCACCTGAAATTTCCAACGACCACCGCACCATGCAGCGGGCGGCATTGGCTCAGGCTCTCAAGCTCTCGAAAACAGCGGTGGAACCGGTGGAAACCGAGATCGAAACCGCCTATCAATCGGCCATGAGTTCGGCGGAGAAAAAATATAAACAAACGCTGGAAAAAATAGTAGCCGGTTTTCAGGCGGATTCGGAAACAGCCCGGCAGCAATATCAGCAGCGAGTGACAGAAATCCGCTCGGAATACGATATTCGATTGCGCAGCCTGGAGGAGCAGGCCAAAGACGATCGCGACAAGGTCATCAGCAGTACAGAAATTCATGCCAGCCGGTCCCGGAAAAACTGTGAATATGAAGTTATGATGGCGGAAACCGTGGAAGACGGAGCCATGCAGAAATGCAAACAGGAACGGCATGAAATTGAACGGGCCATACCCGCCGCCAAAGGCCAACTGGACCTGATCTCTGCGCAGGTACAGGAACTGCTAAAACATTATCATTTTTCCCCTCCCCCGTGGCAGGAAAAGATTGAACCCACCGAAAAAGAAATGAACGATCCGGTGAAAACCTTCCGGGAAAAGAAAGAAGCCGCCGGCGGGTATCATCATTTATTATACAACCTGACGATTCCCCGGCTGTTTATCGGCCTCTGGCCCTACTTTTTTGTAGTTTTGTTCTGCGTTGTCACGGTCGGTTTAGTCTGGTTATTCTGTCATCAAAACGGCTGGCAGCTTGCCACCTTTATCGTAATGGCCGGCATTGGGGTTCTGGCCACTCTGATTATCAGTTTTCTGGCGGGGAAAATCCTGTGGAAGAAAAGCCGCACACAAATTTCGCGGCTGTACAACCAGTTCCAGCGGGTAGTGATGACCGGTCATGAGGTACTGGATCGGCATTTGAAGTTAACGCTGGAGGAACTGGATCGCCGGATTCAGCAGGCCCATGAAAAACGCAAGGCAGAGGAGACCAAGGCCCGCGAACAATTCGAATCGGTAAAAATCAATGTAACCAAGCGGCGTGATGCCTCCCTGGAACAGATTCAGCAGGAATATCAGACCGCTCGCCAGGAGATGGAGGAAAGCTGCCGGCAGGAACTGCAAAAAATCGAAGAGAACTATCAAGCCCGTCAAAACCAGTTGCAACAGGAACACGATCAGCAGAAACAGCAAATCGAACGGCAGTATCAGCAGGACAGGGAGAATTTGCAGCAGCAATACGAAGAGGCCCACCGGAAACTGGAAAAACGCTGGCAGGAGGGATTGTCCTGCATTCAGGCGATGCTGACAGATTTAGAGAAGCTGGACCACTCCCTCCAGATGGATTGGAGCAATCCGGTCTGGCGGCAGTGGAAACCGGCTGACACCTATGCGCCCGTGGTACGTTTCGGTTCCTTTCAGCTGGACATGAATCAGCTTGCCGAAAGCGCCCAGTCCCAGGCGAAATTTTCGTTTGATAAAAACCAACCGGTTTCTTTGCCGGCTCTGCTGGCCTTTCCGGACCGCTGTTCGCTGCTGCTGCAAACCCAGCGGCAGGGCCGCGAGCAGGCTATTGCCGCCCTGCGTGCGGTTATGACCCGGCTGGCAACCTCCCTGCCGCCCGGCCGGGTGCACTTTACCATTCTCGACCCCATCGGCATCGGGGAGAATTTCGCCGGTTTCATGCACGCCACGGATTATGAGGAAGCCCTGGTCGGCCGGCGCATCTGGACCGACTCGGCACAGATTCAGCAGCAGTTGACCGATCTGACGGAGCATATGGAAAATGTGATTCAGAAATATCTCCGCAACGAATTTGAAACCATCGAGGAATACAATCAACAGGCCGGTGAGTTGGCTGAGCCGTATCGTTTTCTGGTCATCGCCGATTTTCCCCACAACTTCAACGAGGAATCCGCCCGGCGTTTAAGCAGCATTATCAACAGCGGCGCCCGCTGCGGCGTTTATACCCTGATTGCCTATGATGCCCGTCAGGAATTGCCGATCGGCATCGATGTGCAAGACCTGGCCAGCCATAGTGCCCATCTCATTTTCCAGGATGACCACTTTGTCTGGCAGGATGAGATTTTCCGCAAATTTCCACTGACGCTGGATGCCCCCCCTGCCGAGGAATTGCTCACCCAGATTATCCACACTATGGGCCGGGCCGCCAAGGACTCTGCCCGCGTGGAAGTTCCCTTTGAAATCATCGCTCCGCCGGAGAATCGGTATTGGTCCGAAGACAGCAGCTCGAGTTTGAATGTTCCGGTGGGCCGGACAGGCGCTACCCGCCTCCAGTATCTGAAAATCGGCAAAGGGGTCGCCCAGCATATGCTCATCGCGGGCAAAACCGGTTCGGGGAAATCGACCCTGCTCCACGTGATTATCACCAATCTGGCCCTGTGGTATTCGCCGGACCAGGTGGAGTTGTATTTAATCGACTTTAAAAAAGGCGTGGAGTTTAAGACCTATGTCACCCATCATGTACCGCATATCCGCGCGGTGGCTATCGAGAGCGACCGCGAATTCGGCCTGAGTATTCTGCGCCGGCTCGAAGCGGAGATGACCCGCCGCGGCGACCTGTTCCGCAAGGCGGGCGTTCAGGACCTTGCCTCGTACCGGACAGCAACCGGCGCCACTCTGCCCCGCACCGTTCTGATTGTTGATGAGTTTCAAGTCTTTTTCTCCGAAGATGACAAGCTGGGACAGGATGCTGCCATTCTTCTGGAACAACTGGTCCGGCAGGGCCGTGCTTTCGGCATTCATGTGCTGCTCGGCTCCCAAACCCTGGGTGGAGCCTCCGGCCTGGCCCGCAGCACCATGGGGCAGATGGCCGTCCGAATCGCATTGCAATGTTCCGAAGCCGATTCCCAGTTGATTCTCGATGATGACAATGTGGCCGCTCGCCTGCTCTCCCGGCCGGGTGAAGCCATCTACAACGACGCCGGCGGCATGGTCGTTGGCAACTGCCCCTTCCAGACCGCCTGGCTGTCGGAATCGACACGGGATGAATATTTATGCCGAATCGCAGACAGGCAAAAAGCTTTACCGGAACCGATGATCGTTTTTGAGGGTAATATCCCAGCCGATATTACCGCTAATCGCAAATTAACTACCTGTTTAAATCAGCATGGCTCCGCCAGCCAAACGCTTTCCCCTTATGCCTGGCTGGGGGAACCGGTGGCGATCAAAGATCCCACCGCCGTCGTCTTTCGGCGCCAGAGCGGAGCCAATCTGCTGCTGGTAGGCCAGCAGGATCTCGGTGCTCTGGGGGTAATGAGTGCCGCGCTGGTCAGCCTGGCCGCTCAACTGGACGGGCAATCCGCCCGTTTTTTCATCCTGGAAGGCAGCGCCGCCGACTCCCCTCATGCCGGCCAGTTACAAAAGGTGGCCTCCGCCCTGCCGCATGAACACCGAAATATCGAATGGCGCAGTGTTCCCGGGACAATCAATGAAATAGCCGGCGAAGTCCAGAATCGCATCCAGGCTGACCAGCACGACGCCCCCGCCATTTATCTTTTCATTTACGCACTCCAGCGATATCGAATCCTGCGGCGAGAGGAAGAGGAATTCGGCTTTTCCATGAACCAGGAAGCCGCGCCCAAACCGGACAAGCAGTTTGCCGAAATCATCCGCGAAGGCCCCCCGGTGGGTGTCCATGTAATCCTTTGGGCCGATACCCTCTCTGCCGTCGAACGTACCCTCAATCGCCAGACCATCCGGGAATTTGACAATCGCGTTCTCTTCCAGATGGGTGCGGCCGACTCCAGCAACCTGATCGACTCCCCCATCGCCAACCAGCTCGGATTTCACCGGGCTTTATTTTATAGTGAAGAACAAGGATTGCTGGAAAAGTTTCGTCCCTACGCCCCTTTGACAGAAGAATGGCTGGCGGAAGTGAATAAAAAGTTATCCGGAAAATAGCTTCGTATTTTTAAGAAAAACAAGCATGAATCGCAGAGAATTTATTCAATACACCGGCTGTTCAATACTGGGGACTTTTTTTATTCCCTCCTGCCAGAGACAAGATAGATATCCGCCGACAAACGGCAAATTTATCCTCTGGCAGTTGCCTTCCCAAACCCCTTCACAAATGAACAGTTATATCCTCCAGACTGGCCACCGCAAGATCATTGTGATCGATGGCGGGAATGCGGGAGATGCCCCCTATTTGCGAGGTTTTTTAGCTGCCTGCGGAAACCAGGTTGAGGCATGGTTTATTTCGCACCCGCACCCCGATCATGTGGATGCCCTGACCGTTCTGCTCAACAATCCCGGCGATTTGACCATCGGCAACATCTATGGCTTTCTGCCGGAAGCAAACTGGATTGCGAACTACGAACCGGCCTATCTTACTTCTCTCACGAAATTCCACTTCGCTCTGCAAAAATCTGCGAAGGAAATCACAGAACTAACCATCGGCCAGATCCTCTGGATCGACGGAGTTTGCATCGAAATCCTGGCCATTAAAAATCCCGAAATTACCAACAACGCCATAAACAACTCCAGCCTGGTGATGAAAGTTTCCGACCGGCGAAAATCCGTTTTGTTTACCGGGGATTTGGGTGTGGAAGGCGGAAAAAAAATGCTGCAATCCTCCTATGGTGATCAGCTCCACGCTGATTATGTGCAGATGGCCCATCACGGCCAGAACGGTGTCAACGAGCGGTTTTATCAGGCGGTCGCTCCCAACTATTGCCTCTGGCCCACCCCCCTGTGGCTGTGGGACTGCGACAACGGCGGCGGGAAAGGTTCCGGTCCGTGGGACACCTTACATGTCCGTGCCTGGATGGATAGGCTGAATATCCAAAAACATTATGTTTCCGGCTACGGTTTGTGCAAAATCGAATAAAATTCCAGTTGATCTTCCAGCGGATGACCCATAGAATAAGCATTGTTGGCATCAATTTTGAAGTTCTCTAAGGCAGACAAAGGTACAAATCCATGAAAATATCGCCTTTTTGTCAATATATATTGAAACAAGAATAGGGTTAAATCGTTTTATGGAGAACAAACTATGGATGATTTAATGGTTCGTAAAGCGCCGCTGCCCTGGTGGGCGGCGGGATTGTTTCTGGGACTGGTCCAGATCCTGGCGGTCTGGCTGGATGGGCCGCTGGGTGTCTCTACCCAATTTGTGGTCCTGGATTCCAAAGTGATTCATTCCGTCGCGCCGGACTATGCCCAAAAACACCCACTTATCAGCAAGGAAAGTTATCAAAAACTGGGGTATGGCTTCTGGCTAGATATCGGTCTGATCGCGGGGGCCTTTCTGGCGGCCCTGTCGGTGAACCGCTGGAAACTCCAGAAAACCACCATCTGGTGGCAGGCTAATCACGGGGCTTCCGCCGGCGGACGTTTCCTGGCAGGTTTTATCGGCGGCTTCCTCATACTGCTGGGAGCCCGTTTCGCTCACGGCTGCACCAGTGGGCAGTTTGCCAGCGGCTGGGCCCAGTTGTCCCTGTCGGTCGTTCCGTTAACCCTGACCCTGTTTGGTTTTGGGATGTTCACCGCCTATCTGGTCTATCCCAAAGTACCCAGGATTGAAAAGTAAAGGAGTCCAGCCATGCCGGAAAATTTATTAGGTTTTATTATCGGTTTGCTGTTTGGTGCAGGTTTGTTTCTCGGTGGTCTGGCCGAGCCGGATAAGATCGTCGGAACCCTCCGCCTGAAAGATTTTCACGCCATGCGGACTATTGCCGTCTTTGTCCTGGTCGGTATGCTGGGGGTCTGGCTGCTCGACCTGGCCGGGGTGGCGCATTTCAGCGTCAAACCCGCCTATTTCCTGTCCGTCAGTATCGGCGGTGCGCTGCTGGGTATCGGCTTCGGGCTGACCGGCTATTGCCCCGGTACCGGTCTGGCCTGTGCTATCACCGGACGAATGGACGCCCTGGTTACCGTTTTAGGCATGTTCGTGGGCGCTCTGGCCTATATCCTGATTTATCCGAATTTCGGCCAGCAAATCGAGACCATTGGTGACTACGGCAAAAAGTCCCTGCCCGAAATTACCAACACCACCCGAACCGTATGGACCGTACCTATCGTGCTGATTGGTGCCATTGTGCTGTTTCTGACCCGGCCCAGAAAGAAAATGCCGCTGTGAAAAAAACTTTGTTTTACCGATCAAAGAGAATTGTATTATTCGCTTTGTAACTCTTTGAGTTTTGCCTGTACTTGCTGTGCATGGCCGGCGGCTTTGACTTTCGGCCAGTGAAACACAATACGTCCGTCTGGATCGACGAGTACTGTACTACGAATCACGCCTTCCACTTTTTTTCCGTACATCACTTTTTCGCCCCAGGCAAGGTATTTTTGCATGACCGCGTGATCCGGATCGCTGAGCAGTTCGAGGGTGAGGTTTTGTTTTTCAATGAATTTCCGGTGGCTGGCGGGGGTATCCGGACTAATGCCGAGAACCTGGGCGTTCAACTTTTCGAAATCCTTCAGCGAAGCCGTAAATTCACAGGCTTCCGTCGTACAGCCGGGGGTATTATCCCGGGGATAGAAATAGAGTACCACCCAGCGGCCGGCATAGTCTTTGAGGCTGACTTCCCGGTCAGCTTGATTGGCCAGACGAAAGGCCGGGGCCTTACTGCCGATTTTCAACAAATTCTCTGCCATGATAGACTTCCTCTCGATATCAGCCGTACACAATCGCGGCATAACCTACACTGTCTTCGCTCTGGCGTTGATACTGCCGGGCCATCACCTCGGCACTGGTGGTATGGGCCAGGAGATAGCCTTTATTGGCCCCCAACTCCGCCGCCGCCGCCACAGCAGCGGCTACCGCCCCGGCTCCGCAGGCGTTGTAATACATCTGTGCGGATTCGACCAGTTTATCCGCCTGCATGGAAAGGGCCAGATCGATAAAAAACCTGTCATTTTTTTCTTTGGCCCACTGGATAGCCTGCGGGCCGGTCCCCATCGGGGTATAGTGATAGGAAGGACCATAATGGGTAAGATCGGTGCTGGCAATACAGACGATCCGTTTATCGCTCTGAGCAATCAACTGGCCAACCACCCGGCCGATTTCATCTGCCCGAGGGATAGGCGGCACCATAATCGGCAGGATTTTTGCCTGCTCAAACAAATACTGAATAAAAGGCACCTGGACTTCGATGGAATGCTCCCGGCTGTGGCTTTCCGGGTCCGCCAGCAACAGTTCATCGCCATGGCGAAGGATTTCCTCCGCCAATTCCTCATCGACATCGATTTTTCCCAGCGGCGTGCCCCATTGCCCCGTATCATAGAGGATACCCATCCGGGCCATCACCGAATGGACCGCCCCAAAAATCACGAAGGTATCCACCTCCTGCTGCCGCTTGATCGCGGCAAAGACCATGGCCGCTAGAGGCCCGCTGAAAACCCACCCGGCATGAGGCACTACCGCTGCCACAATCCGCGCGGGTAGATCCTGCTCCGCCTGGGCCTTGGCCAGCATCGCCTCCACCTGCTGACGGCAGGCCGCAGGTGAGGATTCGTAAAATCGGCCCGCCACGACCGCCATCCGTACCGACATATTTTCAGCTCCTTATAATTTATTGACAGTTGTCTGTTTTTTGGATAGATTTTTGTCTTTCTTATATATATTGTATAGCCAAAATGGTCTTTTAACAACTGTTTAACCGGATTTAGATGACAGGAATCCCAGAATGATCAAAGCAACGGAAATGAAAAAAGGTATGGTTTTGAAGATTGATGACGCCCTATTTGTGGTAGTCGATTACCAGCATGTTAAATTAGGCAAAGGCGGGGCTGTCCTCCAAACCAAGCTCAAAAGCGTCAAGGAAGGCAACATTATCAATAAGCGGATTCGTTCGGAAGAGACGCTGGAACAGGTATTTGTAGACAAACAGCCCTATGAATATCTCTATTCGACCGGCGGGGAGCATATCCTGATGCATAAGGAAACCTTCGAGCAGATTTCGATCAATGACGAGCTTTTCGGCGACGGCCCGTTATATTGTAAGCCTAATACGGATGTGGAACTCCAGTTGTTCAACAACAATCCCCTCTCCGTCACCCTGCCCAATGCCGTCGAACTGGTGATTGAAGATACCCCCCCCGCCATTAAAGGCGCCACCGCCACCAACCAATACAAAAAGGCTACGCTGGAAACAGGCGTGGTAGTATTAGTCCCCCCCTTTGTCGGTCCGGGTGAATTAATCCGGGTGGATACCCGTACGGGGGAATATATCGAACGTGTAAAAGTGAAATAGCTGTTTCTCCCGGGAGTGTGAATCTTTGAACAGCCGAGAACGTATCCGAACCATTATCGCCGGCCAAAAGCCTGACCGCTGCGGCTTTTGGATGGGTAATCCGCATCCGGATACCTGGCCGATTCTGTACCGGTATTTCGGCACACAAACCGAAGAAGAATTGCGGATAAAACTCCGGGATGATTTTCGCTGGATTTGCCCCCAATTTTTCGCGACCACCTATCAGCATCCCCACGGCAAGTCGATGTTCGATGAGGGTTTACACCGTCAGGGGGCGTCGTACCCCCTAGCTCAGGCCCAAAGCCCCGCTGACATGGCATCCTACGACTGGCCCAATCCGGATTACCTGAATTTTGACGAATGCCTCGCTACCCTCCGAAAAGCAGGCGATCTTTACCGTGCCAGCGGCTTCTGGACCTGTTTCTATCACAATATCATGGATCTTTTCGGCATGGAAAATTACATGATGAATATGTATTCCAATCCCGAACTGGTGCATGCGGTGACGGATAAGGTCTGTTCCTTTTACTATGTAGCCAACGAGCGGTTTTTCGAAGCGGCCGGTAATTTGATCGACGGCTTCTTTTTCGGCAACGATTTCGGCACGCAACTGGATCTGATCTGCGGGCCGAAACAATTTGATGAGTTTATCATGCCCTGGTTCCAAAAATTCACCGACCAGGCTCATCGGCATGGGTATCAGGTAATCCTGCATTCCTGCGGCTCGATTCATAAAGTGATCGACCGGCTGATTGCGGCCCATGTCAACTGTCTCCATCCCCTCCAAGCCAAAGCGGTCGATATGGATGCCCAGACCCTCGCCCGGGATTTCAAGGGTAAAATCGCCTTCATGGGCGGAATCGATACCCAGGATCTGCTAGTCAACGCCACACCCGAACACATCAAAGAAGACGTCTGGCGTGTCAAGACATTGCTCGGCCCCAATCTGATCGTCAGCCCCAGCCACGAGGCGATGCTGCCCAACGTCCCCCCCGCCAACGTGGAAGCCATGGCCCAGGCCGCTCTGGAATAATTTTAATCCTCGTTCACAGAGGAATAAGACGCCTCATGCCCGATTCGGTTGACATGCTCCTGTTCCTACGATTTTTCTGATTGCGTTTGACAGTTTTCGGATACCGGTACTGATGGTCTTCTCATCCACACAGGAGAAATTGAGCCGCAGAGTATTAGTACGGGTTCTATTGACATAGAAGGGGTCGCCCGGCACAAAAATAACTTTGTCTTTTAGTGCCAGTTCAAACAGGTCTATCGCTGCCATGTTCGGCGGTAATTCAACCCAGAGAAACATGCCTCCCTCCGGCTCGGTATAGGTGACGCCGGACGGGAAGTCCGTCTGCATACTGCTCAGCATGGCCTGGCACTGTTTCCCATACACCTCCCGGATGGTCTTGATATGTTTATCCATACTATTATCCCGCAAGTATTGATACACGATGCTCTGAGTAAAGTGGCTAGTGTGGAGGTCCGTTGCCTGTTTTGCGGTAATGAGATTCTTCATAATGGGAGTCGGCGCAACCATCCATCCCAGCCGAAAGCCCGGAACAATACATTTGGAGAAAGACCCAAGCAATACCGTATTGTCCGGCAATAATTTCTTGAAAGAGGATTTGATTTCACCTGCAAACCGCAACTCACCATAGGGATCATCCTCAATCAATATGGTGCTGGTCCCCTCAAGTATTCTGGATACCTCCTGCCGATTCTGTTCGGTATAGGAGATGCCGGATGGATTCTGAAAATTCGGAACCGTATACATTAGTTTCGGACTTTCCGAAGACATAACCCATCGCAGTCTTTCCGAATCCATTCCCCGGCTGGAAACCGGTACGGGAAGAAATCGGGGCTGGTAAAGCGAGAAGGCTTGTATCGCTCCGAGATAACCAGGCTCTTCCATCACGACGCCATCCCCATCGTTGAGGAGGATTTTTCCCAAAAGATCCAGGCCCTGTTGAGAACCGCTGGTAATCAGGATATTTTCGACGGGGATATCCAAGTTACTCATCTGTCGATATCGTGCCGAGATATAAGCCCTCAGCTCCGGATGGCCCTCTGAGCTACCGTACTGCAGAACGTCTCGGGCATGGGCATCGAACACCTTGTTGGTTGCTTCTTTAAGTTCCTCGACAGGAAACAAAGCTCTATTTGGCAGCCCGCCGGCAAAAGAGATCACGGAAGGATCGAGAGCAACCTTGAGGATCTCGCGAATGAATGAACGCGGAACGTCCGTGATTCGATCCGAGAAAATACTATCATGTTTTTTCATCCATTTTATCCTCAAATATAAACTATTTCGGCTGGTTTGAATTATATGGCTGGGAAGACCATGGATAAAAGAAAATTTGCAGAAATTTTTACGTTTTACAGAGGGAGGAAGTAGAAGATTGTGGATTTTGTATTGTTTTTTTTGTAATAAAAACCGCTTGAAAGCCGGATTTCATACAAAAGCGGATTTTTTCACCTTCTTTACAGCTTGAGGTTGTGAGGGTATAGTATATCCGTAAAATCAAAACGTCACATTAAAACGGAGATAGAAATCATGAGACAGTTCAGGTTGATTTATATTCTGATTCTATTCTGCAGTATATGTTCGGTTTACGCCAGCGACGAAGGCGGGATGGTGCAGATGATTTCGCTGGACGGGCAGTGGCTGGCAGCGAAAGATCCGGAGAATATCGGGCGCGAGAAGGAATGGTTCCGGCAGCCAGTGGAGGAGGCGGAGACGATGCGGGTGCCGTGGCTGAGCCAGGATGTGTGGCCGGACTATTTCGATACGGTGTGGTACTGGCGGGAGGTAGAGATTCCCGGGCCGGAGGCCGGAGAGCGGATTCTGCTGCGGTTCTGGTCGGTTTATTATTATGCGGAGGTCTGGCTGAACGGGGTGCGGCTGGGGGAGCACGAGTGCGGCGGCGGGCCGTTTGTGTTCGATATTACCGAGGCGGCGAAGCCGGGGCCGGGGAACCGGCTGGCGGTGCGGGTGATCGGGTCGAGCCGGAAAGGGGTGGACAACTTCGTTCAGGGGCAGATTCCGGGTGGGTACGCATTTAACTATACCGGCATCGAGGATTCGGTGGAATTGCTCTTGGTGCCGGAGGTGTATATCGAGGATGTTTTTGTGCAGCCGCAGGCGGAAACGGGGGATATCGAGGTAGAAGTGAAGATACGCAACCGCGGGGCCGGGCAGGCGGATGCCAGCCTGGAGCTGGCGGCGGCGCCGGTGCTGGCGGGGGATGCGATCGTCAGTCAGAGGCTGGAGAAAAAGCTGGAGGCGGGGGAAACGGTGTGGAAGAGCAGGCTGCGGATTCCGAATCCGCGGCTGTGGCAACTGGACGATCCGTATTTGTATCAGTTTACCGCCCGGCTGCAGGGGGAAGCGGGGGCGGATGTCAAGACGCTTCGCTGCGGATTTCGGGATTTCCGGGTGGACAAGGGGTATTTCCGGCTGAACGGCAGGCGGCTTTTTCTGCGGAGCACGCACACGGGCAACGACTGCCCGGTGACGGACCAGTTGTTCACCGCCTATCTGCCTGATTTTCCGCGGCGCGATATGCTGAATCTGAAGACGATGGGATTCAATATGGTGCGATGGATTATGGGGACGCCAAACCGGCAGCAACTGGACCTGTGCGATGAAATTGGGCTGCTGATTTACGCGGAGCACCGGGGGAGCTGGCTGCTGGAGAATTCGCTCTGGATGGAGGAGCGGTTCCGCCAGTCGCTGCGCTGTGCGATATTGCGGGATCGCAACCATGTGAGTGTGGTGATGTGGGGTCTGCTGAACGAATGCCCGACGCCGTGGGTGAAGGACAACGGGGCGGTGTTCGAGGCGGCGGTGAACAGCCTGGGGATGATCCGGGAAATCGACCCGGGCCGGCTGGTGTGGCTGCACAGCGGGCGGTGGGATTGCCGGCTGGATATTGGGTCGGCTGCGAATCCGGGTTCCAGCCAGTGGCAGTGTCTGCTGGGGCAGGAGGATCCAACAAATCCTCCGAAGACGGAAATTACTTCGCAGCATATTCCGCCGCACCGGGGGCAGGTGGCGGCCTATGTGCCGGGGGCGGGCGATGTACACATTTACCCGCGGGTGCCGCATGATGCAGAGATTATCAAACTGCTGCGAACGGCGGGCGAGGGCGGCAAAAATGTATATGTTTCCGAGTACGGCATTGCCAGCGGGGTGGATATGGCCCGGCTGGCGCGGCAGTTTGAACAGCGGGCGGATGCGCAGGTTTATTATACGCGGCGATCCAGCTTTCCACATCGGCTGGAGCAGTTTATGGCTGATTGGCAGCGTTGGCAGATGGCGGAGGCTTTCGGGCGGCCGGAGGATTTTTTCCGGCAATGCCAGGCGAAGATGGCCGGTCAGCGAACGCTGGGATTCAATGCCATCCGTGCCAATCCGCATATCAACGGGGTGAATCTGACCGGGGCGCTGGATCATGGCCAGACGGGCGAGGGAGTGGCCAATACGTATTTCCGGGAATGGAAGCCGGGGGCGTTCGAGGCTATGTTCGACGGCTTTTATCCTTTGCGGTGGTGTTTGTTTGTCGAGCCGGTACATGTTTACCGGGGGGCCGCCATTCGGCTGGAAGCGGTGCTGGCCAATGAGGATGTGCTGGCCGCCGGGGAATACCCGGCCCAGCTGGAGGTATTCGACGCCGGGCGGCAACCAGTTTTCAGCCGGAAGATTCAGGTGAAGGTGCCGGGGGTAGTGGATGGTTTGGAACCGCCGCTGGCGTTTGGGGTTTTTTCGGAGGAAGTGAAGGCGGACTGGCCGGAGGGGAAGTATCACTGGGTGGCCACGTTCGAGCACGGGGCGGCGGCGGCCGGCGGTGAGGTGGAATTTTATGTGACGGACCGCCAGTTCATGCCGGACGTAGAAACGGAAGTGGTTTTGGTGGGCAGGAACCCCGGCGACTGGCTGAAAAGAAACCATATTCAGACCATACCCCTAGAGGCGGCAGATCCAAGCCGCCGGCAGGTTATCATCGTATTTGATGATCTGGCCGCCGAGAAAAAGGCGGAAATTTTTCGGCAGTTGGCGGAGCGGATGGCGCAGGGTTCGACCGTAATTTTTTTGCGGCCGGAAGTATTTGCGCTGGAGGGTAATCCCCTGCACTGGCTGCCGCTGAAAAATAAGGGGACGCTGCTGCGGATTTTCGGGTGGGTATATCCCAAGGATGAATGGGCCAAGAACCATCCGATTTTTGAGGGCTTGCCGGCGGGAGGTCTGATGGATTATACCTATTACCGGGAGCTGATCCCCGATTATGTTTTTTCCGGTTTGGATACGCCAGCGGAGGCGGCGGCCGGGGCGATGGAAACTTCGTTCCGCTATTCGTCGGGCTTGCTGGTGGGCGTGTATAAGCTGGGGGCCGGCCGGTTCGTGCTCAATACCCTACGTATAGAGGAGAATCTGGATACGCATCCGGCGGCGGAGCGGCTGCTGCGGAATATGATCCGGTTTGCCGGGCAGGAGGCGGATCAACCGTTAGCCCCCCTACCGGCGGATTTTCCGGAAGTGCGGGCGGGACTGGGATATTAACTGAAGTTTCCAAACTCACCAGTAAATCCGATGGTTCTAAGTTTTCACGAAGCCGGATTGTGGAAACTATTGCGTTGGCAAGCGGGAGAGGGTAGAATCCGCAGGTATCATATTCAACAAACAGGAGAAACGGAACCATGAAAAGGCTGGCAGTGGTTGATAGTGAGAAGTGCATCGGGTGTCAAAGCTGCATGTTTGCCTGTGCGCGGCGCGGCGGCAGCGGGGGTCTGGCGGACCGGCGGATCCATGTGCGGTCGGACGGGGGCATCGAGAAGGGATTTGTGGTGGTGGTCTGCCGGATGTGCGAGCTGCCTTCGTGCGCGGCGGTGTGCCCGACGGAGGCGCTGGTGCGGCGGGCGGACCGGGGGGTGGATTTTAACGCGAACAAGTGCATCGGGTGCAAGCTATGCGTGGGGGCCTGTCCGTTCGGGGCGATTTTCTGGAATGAGGAAATTCAAAAGCCGATGATCTGCGTCCGGTGCGGGATATGCGTTTCGTATTGTCCGTATGGGGTGCTGGCGATGGAGGAGTGCGGGGCGGAGGTGAAGCCATGATCAAGGAAGATACGCTGGGCAGGGTTTTGTATGTGGATTTGAGCCGGCGGCGGTCTTGGGTGGAGGACCGGCGGGATTTGTATGAGGAATGGCTGGGCGGCGCGGGGGTGGGAATCAAACTGCTCGCCGAAGAATGCCCGGCGGGGGCGGAGACGCTGGGGCCGGAGAATCCGATTATCCTGTCGGTGGGGCCGGCGACGTCGCTGTTTCCGCTGGCGTCCAAGACGACGGCGTTTTTCAAGTCGCCGCACACGAAAAACCTGGGGGAGAGCCATGCGGGCGGGCGGAGTGCAGTGTCGATCCGGCTGGCGGGGTATGGGGCGATGGTGATTCGGGGGGCCAGCGAAACTCCGGTGTATCTGGCAGTCCACGGGGGGAAGGTGCATTTTCGGGATGCGTCGGCGCTATGGGGAGTGAGGAACTGCTACACGGTGGGCCGGATTCTGCGGGACCGGGAAGGCGGGGCCGGGGCACGGACGATTATGCGGATCGGGCGGGCAGGCGAGAAGCTGGTGCCGTATGCGTGCGTGACGATGGAGACGTACCGGCATTTCGGGCGGCTGGGGCTGGGGGCGGTGTTCGGCAGCAAGAAGCTCAAGGCCATGGTGGTGTCGGGCAGCCAGACGATCCCGGTGGCGGATCGGAAGCAATACCGGCAGTTGTATGATGAGATTTTCAAGACGACGGTCGAGTCGGAGGTGATGAAGAAGTATCATGAGCTGGGAACGTCTGAGAATATTCTGCCGCTGAATGAGATGGGCGGGCTGCCGACGCGGAATTTGCAGCAGGGGCGATTTGAGGGGGCGGAGAAGATTTCAGGGGAGGCCTTTGCGCAACATTATCTGGGGCGGCGGGTGGCGTGCAGCCACTGCCCGGTGGGATGTATTCATCTGGCGGCGCTGCGGCAGCCGTATGAGGATGAGCCGTACTTTTACAAGACGTCGATGGTGAGTTATGATTATGAGCCGATTTATGCGCTAGGGACGATGCTGGGGATATCGGATGTTCCGGGGCTGCTGCGGCTGATGGACGAGGTGGAGGTGTATGGGCTGGATTCGATGAGTACGGGTGTGGTGCTGGCGTGGGCGACGGAGGCGATACAGAAGGGGCTGATTCCGGAGTCGGAAACGGCGGGGCTGCGGCTGAACTGGGGAGACTGGGGCCAGTATGTCCGGGCGATTCGAAATATTGTGGAGCCGCCGAGTGATTTTTACCGGGCGCTGGCCCAGGGAGTGGATTACACTTCGAGTGTTTATGGCGGGGCGGATTTTGCGATGGCCTGGGGCGGCAACGAAATGCCAGGTTATCATACGGGACCGGCGGCCCATATCGGCTGTCTGGTGGGCGCCCGGCACAGCCATCTGGATAATGCGGGGTATTCGGTGGATCAGAAGACGCTGTCGAAGAAGAAGGATACCACGCCGGAGGAGGTGGCGGAGCTGCTGGTGAAGGAGGAGCAGTGGCGGCAGGTTTTGTCGAGCCTGGTGGTGTGCTTTTTTGCGCGGGGGATATACAAGCCGGAGACGGTGCTGAAGGTGCTGGAGGTTTCGGGGATGCCGTTTGGGACGGAGGAGGAACTGCGGCGGCTGGGGCGGAAGATTCTGGCGGAGAAGTATCGGTTCAAGATTCGGGAAAATTTTGATGTCAGCAAGGTGAAATTCCCGAAACGGTTCAGCGAGACGGCCGCACCGTTTGAACTTCCGGTTTCCGAGGAGTATATCCGGCGGGCGGCGGACCATTTCGTGCAGCGGGTATTGGCGGAATAAATATACAATCACCAAACTACGAGCATAAGGATCTGAAGATGCTTTGCAGAAAAACCACTTTAGTTCTTATCCTGTTATTCCCTCTGCTTCTTTGGGCACGAACGATGCCTTCCGGATGGCTTCGGACCGAGCCGATTGGTCCGATTCCTGAGCGAATTACCGAGGCGCTGCCTCTTTCCGATCAGGGGAACGAGGGTGGATGGGTTGCCTATCAAGCCCTGTGGGATGAATTCGAGGGGGAGAAGCTTGATGCGGATAAATGGTATGATCGCAATCCGGGGTGGCTGGGGCGGCAGCCGGCCTACTTTTATCCGGGGAATGTGCAGGTTCACGACGGTCAGCTTCATCTTTTAATGCAGAAGCAGGAAGTTCCGGAGATGCCGAAGGATCAGGGATATCATACCTATACTTCCGCCGCCGTGAAAAGCAAAATTACGGTCCTGTACGGCTATTTTGAAGTTAAATGCCGGCCGATGAAGTCGTGCGGCTCCAGCTCCTTCTGGTTTTACCAGGCCGATCCGAACCTGTGGACGGAGATCGACGTGTTTGAAATCGGCGGCGGTGCTCCCGGCTTCGAGAAAAAAATCAATATGAATGTTCATGTATTCAAGACTCCCACCGATCCTGAGCATTGGGAGACGCAGGGGATCTGGTCGGCGACGGAAAACCTTGCGGACGATTTCCATGTGTATGGGCTGGAATGGGATGCCGAAAAAATCAAATGGTATTTCGACGGGGTGCTGATTCGCTGGGTGGAAAATACCCACTGGCATCAGCCACTGACCTTGAATTTTGACAGCGAAACCATGCCGGAGTGGTTTGGCCTGCCGAATGATGGCGATCTGCCCTCCACCTTTAGTATCGAATATGTTCGTGTTTGGAAAAAGGCCGCCTTTCAGGGTGTCCCTCTGTTTGCCGACACCTCTTTTTCGAACGGATTCAAATTGAGTTTTCCGGATTCAGCCCGGGGCCGCCAGGTGGCCGCGGTTTTGAATTTTGAGAAAGCCTTCCCGGAACCGGTTACGGAATCCATTGCCGGTCAATGGCGAATCTGTCAGTGGGCCACGAAATATGACCTGACCGGGACGAAATGTATCAAAAATCCCAACGGAGATAGGGAATATCGTAACGAAGGCAAACGGATATTGCGTGGCGGCCCGCAATCAGAGTACGGCGATCTGCTGCTGGAGATTTTCGGTCAGGCTGAATACGGCTCAACTCCGCGTATCAGCGGACAAGGCTGGCCGCATCTGCTGATCGAGCAGGACGCTCCCCAACTATTCCCGCTCTCCCAGCTTGCGGAAATCAATCTGCGGATATCCATCCAACTGACCGGGTGTGATTGTCATATGAAAACGGAGGAATATGATCCCAACCTGCATACCGCCCAGTTTCAGTTGTTCTTGATTGTTAAAAATATCAAGCCGGAATCTCCCGATTTCAACAATTATTTCTGGTTTGGCGTTCCCTTTTTCGATTACCGGCATAAGATACCGCCGTTATATATGGCAGAGGATCGGGGCAAGGCGGATGCCACGCAAAAATTCATTTATACGGTGGCGGGTGAGTTACTGAATCCCAATCCGCTCAAATCCGGCCAATGGGTAACAATCCGCCAGGATTTGCTGCCGCAGATCAAAAATGGCTTAAAGGAAGCGGTCAAACGCGGTTTCCTCTCGAACGCCGACCCGGCTGATTACGCCGTGGTCAACATGAATATGGGCTGGGAAATCTCCGGCACCTTCAATACCGGCATGGCCATCAAAAATTTCTCTCTCCAAGCCGTCCCCGCTTCGCCATGAAACCAAGAAAAACACATCTGGTTTTTTGTAGAAAATAAATTCCGGTTCCAGCGAATTATGGCTGGGCAATATCCTCGTTAAACCGCAGCAAAATCCTCACTTAGAACGGCAGAGGCCGGCGAAATAGTTGTAGGCCCAGGTTTGGGAGCCGTCGGGGCGGATGAGCCAGAAGCCGCGGAGGTTGTCTTTGGACCAGGTGGGGATGGCGACGCCGGGTTTGGGTTCATTGCAGTAGAGCTGCCAGTACATAATGTAGGGGCAATCTTTGGCCAGGGCGGTTTCAACCACGTTGGTGACGACGGTTTCAATCTGCTGGGGGGAGAATTCGTTTTCGGGGATGCCGAACTCGCCGATGTAAAGGCTGTTTTTGCCGAAGACTACGCTGGGGGGCAGGTGTTCTTTGATAAAATCAATCGACTGGGCGAAGAGTTCGGGGTGTCCTTCCAGGGCGGCGAAGATCGAGTCATAGGAGGAATAGGAGACCAGGTCCACAAAGGTATAGGGCACCACCTGGTCGATCAGATTCGGTTTGCCCTCATTCATGGTTTTGACAACGCGGTTGACTTCGACGGCATGATAGACGCAGACACCCTTTTGGCCCACTTCGAGACGGGCCCTATTGACACCGGCCTGCCGGGCATTGAGCCAGGCGATCATGTTCTGAAAGACCTGGGGGGCGGGATCGACATTTTCATCGAAGGGATTGGGATTGGCCATGCGGGCCATCCAGTCACCTTCCCAGTGCTGGAGGACAAAGGTCTTGCCGGTGTTCTGGTAGGCGGTCAGGAGGTATTTGGCCAGTTCGTAAAACTGCCGGGTTTCATCCTGGAGGTCGGCCAGGGTGATACCGTTGACCCAGTAGTCGTCCTTGCGGCCCAGGGAGGTGACGCAAAAGATGTAGGTGGTGAACGGTTTGTGGAAAAAGTCCTGGAAATAGGGCAGCTTGGCCCCTTCCACCAGACTGCTGACCGCGGGCCAGTTGCTGTTGTAGGAATAGACGTGTTCGGGATGTTCGGGGCGTTTGCCGTAGAACCAGATTTTGATGACGCGGCTGCCCATACCCAGAAGCTGGTCCGCACCTTCATTAAGATTGTCTTTGTCGGTGAGGTAGTACATTCCCTTGACATGGGTGGAACCGATGATATCGGGCAGACTTTTTTTCATGGGGGAGTCCTCTTTGACAGGTTTGAGGTTATTGGATTTGGAGCAACCGAGAAAATAAGCCGTGACGGCAAGAGTCAGAATGATAATAATTGTAAATGTAATCTTTTTCATTTTGTACCTCTGCTTTCCCAATCATTTTTTTGCTTATCACATCCGCAAGTAAGCGGTCGGTCTCACCTGATAGAGGATTGTTTCTATTATTCCCATTCGATGGTGGCGGGGGGTTTGCTGGAGATGTCATAGACGACGCGGTTGACGCCGCGGACTTCGTTGATGATGCGGCTGGAGATGCGGGCGAGGACTTCGTAGGGGATATGGGACCAGTCGGCGGTCATGAAATCGGAGGTTTCGACGGCGCGGATGGCAATGACGTTTTCGTAGCTGCGGTCGTCGCCCATGACGCCGACGGAACTGATGGGCAGCAGGACGGCCAGGGCCTGGCTGATGGTGCGGTAGAGGCCGGCGGCGGTGATTTCCTCGATGAGGATTTCATCGGCCTGGCGCAGGATTTCCAGCCGGGCAGGGGTGATATCGCCGATGATGCGGACGGCCAGGCCGGGGCCGGGGAAGGGATGCCGCCAGACGAGGTTTTCGGGCAGGCCCAGGTGTTCGCCCAGGAGGCGGACTTCATCCTTGAAGAGGTCGCGGAGGGGTTCGACTAGTTCAAAGCCCAGTTTCTCCGGAAGTCCTCCGACATTGTGGTGTAGTTTGATATTGGCCGCGGGGTTGCCGTCCTTGTGGCCCGATTCGATGACGTCGGGGTAGAGGGTACCCTGGGCGAGAAATTGTGCGCCGGGGATACTATGAGCTGCGTGGACAAAAGCCTCGATGAACTCATGCCCGATGATAATTCGCTTTTGTTGAGGATCTGTAACCCCGGCCAGCCGGCTGAGGAATTGCCGGGACCAATCCACCACGCGCAGGTCCAGGTGAAAGTGATCGCGAAAGGTTGCTTCGACATGATCCCGTTCTCCTTTCCGGAGCAATCCGTTATCGACAAAAATACAGGTAAGCTGCTCGCCGACGGCCTTGTGCAAAAGAGCCGCCACGACGGAAGAATCCACCCCGCCGCTTAAACCGCAGATGACATGGCGGCTGCCCACTTGCGAGCGGATTTTCTGGCAGGTATGCTCGATAAAATTGCCCATCTGCCAGTCGCCCTGGCAGCGGCAAATTTCGTAGAGAAAATTACGGAAAATCTGGGTGCCGCAGGGCGTGTGCGTTACTTCCGGGTGAAACTGAACGGCAAAGAAGGGCACCTTTTTATGGCGGACAACGGCGAAGGGGCAGGTGCCGGTGGAACCCAGCGACCGGAAATCGTCCGGCAGTTCATTGACCTGATCGCCGTGGCTCATCCAGACAACTTTTTCGCCGGACAAATGGGCCAGGAGTTCATCGCTGCTGTGAAGCTGGAGTTTGGTGGAGCCGTATTCGCGGGCATGGGCCACGGACACCTTGGCGCCCAGCAGATTGCAGCCGATCTGCATCCCATAACAGATGCCCAGGATCGGGACGCCGAGCTTCATGATATTCGGGTCGCACTGGGGGGCGCCGGGGGCATAGACGCTGGCCGGCCCGCCGCTGAGAATGATGCCTTTGAGGTTCATTTTTCGCAGTTCGTCGCAGGTGATATCATGGCGGCAAAGCAAGCTGTACACATGATGTTCGCGGACACGCCGTGCGATTAACTGGCCATATTGGCTGCCGAAATCAAGGATGGCAATGGTTTCTTCGCTATTCAAGATGTCCTCGGTTATTAAGTAAATGGGGAAATTATGATTTTCTTATTCAATGGGCAATCGACTCCGTTTGGGAAGCCAGTTCATAGGGTATATTATAGGTACTCTGCTGCAGGGGGTAGATGCTGCGGCTGACCTGCTTCTGCCAGGGCGGGCTTTGCACCAAATCGACGGGCAGTTTGATGATATTGGCAACGAACAGAGCGGGACTGGCGGGCAGGGAAATGACATCTTCTTTGCGGTAGATCTGAAAGTGACCATCACAGCCACCGTGGGATTCGAAATAATCCTGCATATAAAGGGAACGATGCCGCACGGAGGCGTTTTGATACCAGGCGGTATTTTCGGTCCAGCCGCGGCTGGGATTGGCGGTTTGCCACTGGGTTATGGTGGAACAGGCGGGTTCGGCAGACTGCGAAGCGCTGGGCCGGCTTTGACAGCCGGTTATTAACAGGCCGATTACGGCAAGCCCAATACATTGTCTCGTGTTTTGATTCCAGGTTTTCAGTAAAAGCTTCATCCTTGGTTATTCCTCCATGGAAATAAGAAACGACTGATAGTTGGGAGCCTCTTTGGTAATGGCAATATCGTGCGGGTGATTTTCGCGAACGGAGGCGGGGGAGATTTTAATGAAGCGGGAATTTTTCCGCAAGGCCTCGATGTTGGCAGTGCCGCAATAACCCATGCCCGCCTTCAACCCCCCCACCAGTTGATAGACAAACTCCGCCAGCGTGCCGCGGTAGGGAACGCGTCCTTCGACACCTTCGGGAACCATCTTGCCGCGATCCAGTTTAGAGGATTGGCTATAACGTTCGGCACTGCCGGTGACCATGGCACCGAGGGAACCCATGCCGCGATATTCCTTGAATTGTCTGCCCTTGAAGATGACCAGGGTACCAGGCGATTCTTCCAGGCCGGCGAACAGAGAACCGAGCATGACGGTAGAGGCGCCGGCGGCCAGGGCTTTGGTGATATCGCCGCTATGCCGGATCCCGCCATCGGCAATGATCGGCACGCCACACTCGTCGGCGGCCCGGGCACAATCCATGATGGCGGTAATCTGGGGCACACCGACGCCAGAGACAACGCGGGTGGTACAGATCGAGCCGGGACCGATTCCGACGCGAATGGCATCGGCACCAGCCTCCACCAGGTCGCGGACGGCCTGGGCAGTAGCGACATTCCCGGCGACGATATCGATGTTGTACTGTTTGCGAATTTGCCTGACGGTTTCAATGACGTTTTGGGAGTGGCCGTGGGCGGAATCGACCATGATGACATCGACGTCTTTTTCAATTAGCTGTTCAACTCTTTCGTAGTCGTGGACCCCCACCGAGGCACCAACCCGCAGACGACCGCGGGCGTCTTTGCTGGCGTTGGGAAACTGCTGCATCCGTTCGATATCCCGCATGGTAATCAGGCCAGCCAGACTGCGATCGGGATTGACCAGGAGGAGTTTTTCGACCTTGTGCTTATTGAGAATCGCCTCGGCCTGATCGAGGGTGGTGTCGGGTAAGCTGGTGACCAGGTTTTCGCTGGTCATGACGGATTCGATTTTCTGGTCGAAATCCTCGAGGAATTTCAGGTCGCGCCGGGTGAGGATGCCGGCCAGTTTGCCATTGTCCACGATGGGAATGCCGGAAACGTTTTGTTCGGCCATGAGTTCGCGGGCTTTTCCGACGGAGTCGCCCGGGCCGAGGGTTACGGGATCAAGGATGATTCCGTTTTCACTCCGTTTGACTTTCTCCACTTCGCGGGTCTGGCGTTTAATGGACAGATTTTTGTGAATGATCCCCAGTCCGCCTTCCTGGGCCAGCGCAATGGCCAGGGCGGATTCGGTCACGGTATCCATGGGCGAACTGATCAGAGGAATATTGATGGAGATATTGCGGGTGAACCGGGTGCTGGTATCGGCCTGAGAGGGCAGAAAATCGCTGCGATCCGGCAACAGTAAAACATCATCAAAAGTAATGGCGTCCTTGATGATCTTGGCATCCATCGATAAACCTCATATCTATTTGCAAATAAAGAAATTAGGTACTACAAGCCTTATATTTAATCCAGTAGTTTAACACCGGGCAGGAGAAACGTCAAGCCGCAATTCCGGCTGGAGAACTTTTACGGGAGGCAAGCTCAAAATTTCTTTAAGCGGAATATGTTTATATATCGTTGTTGGTTCGCAACGACTTGCGTCACAAACTCATAGGGGCCTACATCCTGGGGGCGACTTAACATATTAATATTTTCGATCCCCCATAGTTTATAATACCTCCCGCCCACATTAAATCCGATCCGGGAATCCCATGCCACATAGGTAATATTCTGGGCATAACATTTAGCCACAAAATCCTCGGCGTTTTCCCCCATGATACTTTGCTTGGCAACAAAAAAATTGCTGTACTGGGGAGCAAAAATCCTGACGATATGGGGTATGGAAGTGACCATTTTGTCATCGGCTTCGGCATGGGCGACATACCAATCCGCCAGCAGTTTGAATTCCAGATCCAGCTTTCCATCTTTTACCGTGGAGGCCAGGGTAAACTGGTTCGCCAGAATCATGACGCACGCCAAGGCCCCCACTGCCGAATACCGTAAAAAGAATTGCACTTTCTGTGCCAGTACGATTCGGGTGAAAATCACCACCAGCGCCGACGCCATAGCTACATACGGAAGGTACCGGGAGACCGGGCTAACCGGCTCTACTCTTTCCAGGTAAGGATACAATTGAAATAGCCATACCCCGGTAAATACCAGCAAGAGCGTCTGCAATCCCACGATTACCAGTGTTGGGACTTTGTTATTGTGATTGATGAGGGCGTAAAATTTTTCCAGACCATAAACCAGCAGGATCAATTGCATCCAGTTGGTGGTGATACAGAATCGAGGATCGACCACGGAATAGACAATATGAATGATCGTATAAAGTATCAAAAATAGCACGTACGCAAGTATCTGCCATTGCCGCTTCCAGATGCCATATCCCACCGCCCAGAGAGAGCCGGCTGCCAATACAACTTTTGTGAAAAACTGGAACAATCCTGCTATGCTTGGGGACCAGTATGGGGGAAAAACCAAAAGAGGTTGTATGGAAGCTTTCCAGATTAATAAGAGGTACTCAAGCGGTACGTTTTTCCCCTTCGCGGCAACACCCATTTCTTTTAGATAATGGGTAGTACCCGTCGAATTCCAGTTCACAAACAGCCCAACCATCCACAATAGCAGAGGAATCGTAGCCAGAAAAGACCAAAGGAAAGTGGCTAGGCGTTCTTTCCTGCTTTTGGCTTCGATCTGATCTAAAATAAAGGTGATTAAAATCAAGGTGGCACCTTCATACCGAACCATCATGGCAACGGAAGCAAAAAAATACGCCCACCGGGACCTCCGGGAAAGGAAAAAGAGGGTCAGGACCGTGAAGAAAAACAAGGGGATCTCCGCGATGGGTTCCTGGAAGTATTGGATAGTCCAGGGATTAATCAGGCAGAGAAGACTAATAATAAAGGCGGACAAACAACCTATAGTTTTTCTGCCGGTAAGCCAAATAAGCAATCCAGTAAAGGGATATATTAGAGCATTTAACAAACGGCCTGCGGTTAAATCAGGGTGCTGACCACCCACAAAATGGCTTATAATAGCCTGTAAAAACCCAACAACAGGAGCCCTTTTGTCGCCCCAAGGAATATCACCGGCGAGAATGCGATGACCTACTCTAACAAAGGCGGGAAAATCAGGACTTGGAACTACTTTGTAATCAAAATAAATGACGGCTTCATAAATACCCAAGCCAAGCAAAACCGCAGCTACGATATAGTTATAATATTGAGGTAATGATTTCGAAATTGCTGGTTTGTCAATCCCGCTACGCTCATACACTTTCCCTGGAGAAGTACTTGTGACTTTCTTCTTTGCTAAAAATTTTTTTCCTTCTTTTGCACTTCTTTTAATTTTATTCCATCCTATAAAATTAATTACCGTTACCCATTAGAAAGTGGAATCCTCGGATTCGTTCGTGCCGGATTTTTCGTTGTCTTCCGGCTGGTTTTCTTCCGGTTCCATACCCGACTGCATACCCTGCTGAGCGCCCATAGTGGCCTGCATGGCGGTTCTGGCCAGGGACTGGATGAGTTCGGCGGGCAGGAAGATTTCGGTCTGGACCCGGCCATTCTCCAGAATCGCCGAGATACCGACGGTGCCTTGAATCTGGCTGAACATACCGGCCATCATCATGACCATGGGATTCATACCCTGCTGACCCTGCATATTGGCCATCATACCCATAGCCGATTGCATATAGGGACCGACGTTGACGAAAACCAGCATATTGGCCTGAGAGGGCAGGTTGGCAGCGGCCTGGACAATATTGGCATCCTTATCGAGGCCGACCGGATTCGTTTTGGCAATGGTGATGGCCTGCTGCAAGGCTCCCTCGCCGGTGCAGGCGGCAGTCTGATGTTCATTGATTACACAAATTTGTTTAGCCATCGTGTTCTTACCGCCGGTTACCATCGCCATGGCCTGGGCCGTTTCGGCGGGAACATTCATTTGAGAAAGATCCACGATGGCTTCATCATAACTGAGTCCCTCGACTTTCCCGGCATTGGGGGTGAAGGTCATAGGAACCTTCCAGCCCATCTGGCCGGATACCTTGGTAAAAGCGGCGGAGAGGGAACCGGCACTTTTGAGGATTTGCTGAATATTGGGATAATCGACAATGCTAACCATTTGCATGCCACCGGCCGGGTTGGGGTTGGCGGGTGAGTACAAGGCCATGCCGCCACCGTCCATTTGGCTGAACATTTGGGTCAACTGTTTCTTCAATTCGGTCATATCCTCGGCATTGATTTTCCCGGCCAGTTGAGGATCGCTGGAAATGGCTTCCACGGCGGTATTGATCAGATTGGTGGCGACTTTGGGATCCCATTTGAAGGAGGTGGCGGTAATGAAATTACCAGTCGGCAGATGAGCCAGTGCGGATACATCGGTTTTGGGATGATTGCTCAGATAATTGGCCATCACCGAGCCGGGCTGGGCCTGGGCTTCGATATTGAGGTTGAGGCCGCTCTTTCCCAACCGCAAACCGGCACAGAGATTCTGGAGTTCGCAAAGCCGATCCACTCCCATATTCATCAGATTGGCCATACCGGGATTCTGGTTGAGCTGGGCATCCTGACTCAATTCCGCCTTCATTTTCTCACGAAGAGGCGGCAGGACCGTACCCAGCTTGAAGAAAACAGCCGCGTCGGATTTGTCAAATAACTGCTGGTCCGGTCCGTCGAGTTTGATGCCTTTGGTCATGCTGGAAACTTTGGCCAGGTTCTGGGCACTATTGCAAAGAAGCAGATGTTTGGGGAAGGGTTTGAGAAACATACCCTTATCCGGAACGGACCAGGTACCGGGGGCGGCGGCGTCTTCCGCGGCACCCATCATGCTCAGAGCGGCTTTACTATCGGTGACCGGGATATAGACGGCCATGGACTCTTCCATATTGTCCAGATCGGTAAAAGCCAGAGCGATTCCCTGGGAAGCATCCAACAGGCCGGGAATGCCCATTTGCATGGCGAGCATCTGATCAACACTAATGGGCATATCAGGGGAAAGGAACCCCATTTGCTGGGCGAAAGCGGTCATTTTCGGTCCTAATTCCGAAATAGGTTTGGTGGCAACGACAAGAATGGCATCGGCGGGTATTTCATTGAAGATCGCGGGAGCAGCCGCCGGGCAGAGACCGCCAGTCAGAATTAAGCTGGCCAGAACCACCATAATGATATTTTTCATTCCATTACCCTTTTGCATTTTTTCGCTCCTGTGATTGATAGCCTTTCCTTAGATTTTCAGCGAGCATCAGCTCCTGCATATAAGGATTTTAAACTCAACACCTTATTTCATATTGATACGCATTGTATCGGTCAGGGGAGTATTTGTCATGCAGATAAATCCGAACTGGCAGGCTGATCGTGAAAAATTTCCCCTCAAAAATGATACTTTTATAGAAAAAACAGTTGGGGGATTGACAGGGGCGGCGTGGGTGCTATAATACCTACTGAAATGGTGTGAATTAAGAGGTAGTATGAAATTATCGACCAGAGTACGGTATGGTGTTCGGGCGATGGTGGAGTTGGCGAAACAGCCGACTAATAAGCCTATCGCATTGGGTGAGCTGGCCCGAAAACAGGCGATTTCGCCAAAATATCTGGAGCAGATGATAACGGCCCTGAAAAACGGCGGATTGATTGAGTCGGCTCGAGGTTCTGTGGGCGGATATCGGATCGCGCGGCCTGCGGGCGAAATTACCGTATGGGACATATACCGCCTGCTCGATAAAGCGACCGATCCGATTGATTGCCAGGGTGGTCCCTGCATCCGATATGAATTTTGCAGTACGCGGAAAGTTTGGGTGGAGATGTCTGAAGCCATCCGGAAAGTATTACAATCCTGGAGCCTGGAGAGACTGGCAAAAATGGAGATTCAGGAGCAGGAAAAATGGTTAGCAGAAGTCTAAACAAATTGAATTGAACAGGAGTATAAGAATGGCGAAATCGAAAAATCAAGCGAAGATAGAAACACTGGCGATTCATGCCGGTCAGCAGGCGGATCCGGTTACCGGGGCTAGGGCGGTGCCGATCTATCAAACTACCAGTTATGTCTTTAAAGACGCCGAGCACGCCGGCAATCTCTTTAATCTGAAAGAATTCGGCAATATCTATACCCGCTTGATGAATCCGACCACCGATGTCTGGGAAAAACGGGTGGCGGCCCTGGAAGGCGGCACGGGGGCGCTGGGCACCTCCAGCGGCATGGCGGCTATTTTCCTGGCCATTCATAACATCGCTCGAGCGGGCGATCATATTGTCTCCTCCTCCTCGCTTTATGGCGGCACCGATACCCTGTTTCGTTATACCCTGCCGGATATCGGCATTGAAACCACCTTTGTCACGGAGCCGACAGCGAAAAAAATTTCCGCCGCCATCCGGGACAATACCAAAGCCGTGTATCTGGAATCCATCGGCAATCCTCGCTGCGATGTGCCTGATCTGGCGGGGATCGCCAAGGCGGCCCACAGTAAGGGTGTGCCGCTGATTGTTGATAATACCTTTGCGCCGATTATCTGCCAGCCGCTGAAGTACGGGGCGGATATCGTGGTGCACTCGTGTACAAAATGGATTGGTGGACATGGAACCTCCATCGGCGGGATTATCGTCGATGGCGGCTCGTTTGACTGGTCCAACGGCAAATTCCCCGCCTTCACTACGCCCGATGACAGTTATCATGGCCTCAAATTCTGGGATACCTTCGGCGATTTTCCCGATATGGGCAATATCGCTTTTATTATCCGAGCACGGGTGCAGGGGATGCGGAATATCGGGCTGTGTCCCAGCCCGTTTAACGCGTTCCAGTTCCTGCTGGGGCTGGAGACGCTGCCGCTGCGGATGGAACGCCATTGCAGCAATGCCCTGACGCTGGCAAAATACCTCAAAAAGCATAAAAAGGTGGCGTGGGTGCAGTATGCGGGCCTGGAAGATCATGTGACCTATGCCAACGCAAAGAAATACCTCAAGGGCGGGTTTGGCGCGGTGCTGGGCTTTGGCATTAAAGGCGGCCTGGCCGCCGGCGAGAAGTTCATCAATTCCGTGAAGCTGTGCAGCCACCTGGCCAATGTCGGTGATGCCAAAACGCTGGTTCTCCATCCCGGCAGCACCAGCCACCGGCAGATGAGCGAGCAGGCCCAGCGGGATGCAGGTGTAACCCCGGAATTCATCCGCGTCGCCGTCGGCATCGAAAATCTCGACGATATTATCGCGGACATCGACCAGGCATTGCAATAAAATTAAGTGTGGTATGTATTAACCTGAATTTCGTTTAAGGAATTGGACCATAGAAGGAATTTTTGATTATGCCATAAAAAAAGACCTCACCGCCGATATATAAGGTAGGTTCAACAATACCCTTATAGAAGACAAGGAGGTCTTTATGGATTTTACAGAACTATTTGTAGATATCGACGATTTTTAGAAAAAGTTTCAGCCGATTTATCAAAAACAATTACTCCAGGACCGAAGGATTCAAAGAAGACGTAAGAGCCAGTTGAGTATGAGTGAGATCATGACTATCTTAATTGCATTCCAGATAAGTGGTTATCGAAATGTTAAGGCTTACTACCACTATCTGCGCAACCATCATCGCTCGGAATTTCCGGCTCTCCTCAGTTATGAACGATTTGTTCGTTTGATGCCCCGGGCGGCGATGCCGTTATTTGCTTACTTGCAGTTTTGCGGTATGGATCGGCCTACCGGGATCTCTTTTGTGGATAGCACGGCTCTGAAGGTCTGTCACAACAAACGCATCAAGCGGCATCGGGTGTTCGAGGGGATCGCGCAAATCGGCAAGACAACCATGGGATGGTTTTATGGCTTCAAACTGCATCTGGTGATCCATGAAGTGGGCGGATTGTTAGCCTGTCGTTTGACCGCTGGCAATGTGGATGACCGGGAGCCGGTGGATGCCATGACCCAGGGAATTTTAGGAAAGCTTTTTGGCGACAAGGGTTATATCAGCCGAACGTTATTTGAGAAGCTACTGCAACGAGGATTGAAACTGGTTACTCATATACGAAACCATATGAAATCGCACCTGATGGAATGGAAAGATAAGATTCTGTTACGAAAGCGATCTTTGATAGAGACGGTCAATGATACGTTGAAAAATGTTTGTATGATCGAACATTCCCGGCATCGCAGCCCGACGAATTTCCTGGTCCATCTGTTATCCGGCCTGATTGCCTATACCCGGTTGCCCCAAAAACCGTCGATCCATTGGGATCGCTCTGAATGCCAAAACGATCTACTTTCCTTATGTGCTTAAACGAAATTCAGGTTTTTAGAAATTGATGTAAGTCTTTATTTTATTTTTGGGGAAATTGATGTAAGTCTTTATTTTGCGTTGAAATGTATAGTCCGATAATATAGTAGGGATTATAATGATTGTAACGGTTGGGTAATAATTTTGGTATTCTGGGTAAGAAATTTGGTAATTTGTAACGGTTAGGTTGAGTTGGTAAATGTTGAATAAAGTATAACAAAAGATGAAGAAAGTGATATAAAAGCGTGTTAAAGTGATATAAAAGTGGGGCAAAACATAGGTAAAAGTGAACGATTATTACACGTGACAATATATCAGTTATCGGTGAAGAGAGAATTTTTTTAGAAAAAAAGATTGCCCAGATTAACAGCAAAAAAATGTCGGGAATGAGGAATACGGCTGGCCACACCGCCTCAAGGTCGGAGGGGTGGAACGGTTGGTTGGGGGAATGTTTCCAGCTCGGAGAGCATGGAATGCCGGTTTCCCCCCGTGAAGAGGATTCGGCTGGGGGCTTTCCTGCGATACATCCACACGCCCCCCGGGCGGCTCCAAGATGGGATTACGGCTGAGGGCAGCAAGCATAAAGGGGTGGCTAAAAATTTAATGAATTGACAAGGGGAAGAAATTGTAGGAAAATTCAGGTCAAAATCGGAGATGTGCGGTGTTCATGCAAAAAAAAGATGGCAAGGGATTGCCTTTGGCGGTTCCGTCAAAAAAAGAGGTAGGTGAAAATAGTTATGGGTGAAAGGTAAAGGACAAGTGTTATTATGAAAGTAAAATCATATTTACTGTTTGTCGTTTTACTCATGGTGAATCTCGCTTATGCTGGCGAAGATGCATCTTCTCTCCCCGTAGATTCGGTAACCGCCGTAGTTCGCCGTAATATAGAAGCGATGCGCAATGACAGGGGAAATCAGGATGTTGGTGCGGTTGTTGAGAAATATGGATACGCGGTGGTGGCCGTGGCAGAAGAGTACTCAAACGACGAAAATAAAGACGTTAGGTCGACTGCGTATAGGTATATAGATGTGGCAACAACACGTAGTACCAATCTGGCCGAGCGTCAGGATGGTGTCGACAAACTGTTGAGAGCCGCTTACACGGATACCGAGTGTGGGGCTACTTTATTGAGCTGGTTACTCAAATATAGATCCCAGGATTTTTCGCCGGCTGCGGTAAAATTACTGGGTGAAAAATTTGCTGAGAATCCTGATGATCACACGATTTTGCTGGTAGGAGTTGCGCAAGACACCTCCCAGTTGGAAAAGCTGGCAGAGATTCGCGACAAAGTGAAGGAGCCATTGCAGCCGTGGAAGGCTCCCCAAGAGAAAGACCAGAAGTTAGCATTTGCCGCCCTGATGGCACGGGCGAGAATGGGGGAAAAAGATGATATTAAACGGTGTATCGAGCTAGTTAATTCTTACCCAAATGAAAACAAGAAATTGATAGTATTGTTAAAAAAGCTTTCTTATGTTCGGCAGCCCGAGGTGGTGGAATATTTGAAAGGATACCTGCTGGACAATCGATATGAATCGGGAGCGGGGCGGAACATGACATATGGGGAACGTGCGATGCTGGCCCTGGAGGAAATGATTGAAGATTTTCCGTCGAAAGACAAGAGCCTGAAATTTGATAGTGTTACCAAACGTACGCAATACTGCTATGAATGGCTGAACAAGCAGGAAAAGCTGAATATTATCCGGTAAAAGACAGGTGTTATTATGAAAGTGAAACCATATTTGCTGTTTGCCGTTATACTTATAGTAAACCTCGCTTATGCGGACGAGGATATATCATCACCCCCCGTGGACTCGGTAACTGCCGCAGTTCGCCGTGATATGGAAGCGCTTCGCAATGACGAGGCAAATCAAGATGTTGGTAGGGTTGTTGAAAAGTATGGATACGCGGTGGTAGCCGCGGCAGAAGAGTTCACGAACGATGAAAATGAAACCGTTAGGAGATCTGCCTATTTATATATAAATGTGGCAACATCACATAGTACCAATTTGGCTGAGCGTCAGGAGGGTGTCGGTAAGTTGTTGAAAGCCGCTTATACGGATAACAAGCGTGACGATGTTTCATTGGACTGGTTGCTTAAATATAGATCCCAGGATAGATCCCAGGACTTTTCACCGGCTACGGTAAAAATACTGGGTGAAAAGTTTGCCGAGAAGCCTGATTATTACACGATCCTGCTGATAGGAGTTGCTGGAGATACCTCCCAGTTGGAAAGGTTGGCGGAGATTCGCGACAAAGTGAAGGAGCCATTGCAGCTATGGAACTGTCCTAAAAAGAGCCATAAGTTAGCATTTGCCGCCCTGCTGGCGCGGGCCAGAATGGGGGAAAAAGATGATATTAAACGGTGTATCGAACTGGTTAATTCTTACCCAGATGAGAACTTGAAATTGATATTATGTAAAAATAAGCTTTCTTATGTTCGACAACCCGAGGTGGTGGAGTATCTGAAAGGATATCTGCTGGACAATCGATATGAATCGGGAGGGGAAGTGAATTTGACATATGGGGAACGTGCGATGCTGGCCCTGGAGGAAATGATTGAAGATTTTCCGTCGAAAGACAAGAGCCTGAAATTTGATAGTGTTACCAAACGTACGCAATACTGCTATGAATGGCTGAACAAGCAGGAAAAGCTGAATATTATCCGATAAAAGACAGGTGTTATTATGAAAATGAAACCATATTTACTGTTTGCCGTTATACTTATAGTAAACCTCGCTTATGCGGACGAAGATACATCATCTCCCGCCGTGGACTCGGTAGATGAAGTTGTCCGCCATGATATGGAAGCGATTCTTCGTAATGATGAGATAAGTCAGAGCATGAATGCGGTGGTTGAGAAATATGGATACGCAGTGGTAGCCGCGGCAGAAAAGTACGTAAACGACAAAGATGCAAAAGTCAGGCTCCATGCGTATAGGTATATAATTTTGGCAACAACCTATAGTACCAATTTGGCTGAGCGTCAGGAGGGTGTCGGCAAACTGTTGAGAGGTGCTTACACGGATGCAGATACGAAGTTCCAGAGTGCTCTTCGGGGTTGGTTACTCCGATACAAATCCCAGGACTTTTCACCGGCTGCGGTAAAATTGCTGGATGAAAAATTTGCTGAGGATCCTAATGACGATCGTACGATCCTGCTGATAGGAGTTGCACAAGATACCCCCCAGTTGGAAAAACTGGCGGAGATTCGCGACAAAGTGAAGGAGCCGTTGCAGCCGTGGGTCAACGATCCCCCCAAAGGCCATAAGCTGGCATTTGCCGCTACGATGGCGCGGGCAAGGATGGGGGAAAAAGATGATATTAAACGGTGTATCGAACTGGTTGACTCTCATCCAGACGAGAATTTCAAGATGGTGTCATTGTTAAACAAGCTGTCTTATGTACGGCAGCCCGAGGTGGTGGAATATTTGAAAGGATACCTGCTGGACAATCGATATGAATCGGGAGCGGGGCGGAACATGACATATGGGGAACGTGCGATGCTGGCCCTGGAGGAAATGATTGAAGATTTTCCGTCGAAAGACAAGAGCCTGAAATTTGATAGTGTTACCAAACGTACGCAATACTGCTATGACTGGCTGAACAAGCAGGAAAAGCTGAATATTATCCGATAAAGGAACCTATATGGGCCAAGGACAGGAGGAGTCGATGAAAGCGGAAGAGCGGGCGCCGGGGTGGCGGGTGCGGTGCCGGAAATGCGGCTGGACGGAGCCGTGGGGCAAGTATGGGATCCGGCTGGCGGCGGCTGGGAGGAGCTATACCATCGGCTGGTGCGCCCGGTGCCGCTGGATCCGGGTTCATGTTATTGAGAGAGACGGCGGGATGACGGCGGCTGGGCAGAGGGACGAGCAGCCGGCAGGCTGAACTGGGAACAGGGTAGAAGGATTAAAGGATTCTAAAAGTCAAAAATGAATCATGATATAGAATTTATCAAGAAAGCCTATCCTTTACGTATTGAGAAGGACGTGACGGAAGTTCTTGGTAGAATAAATGTAAATACGGAGATTATTTTTCTAAGACCATTTTCTGTACTGGTTAAAGGTGAGCGACTGGAGATTCCATACCGTATTGGTCTTGACGAAGAGAATTTGAATTTAAAACCTAGTTTTAATTCTACGCAAGCGGACATACTGGATAGCCTGTATTCGAGGCATTTTGACGGCCATGTCCGCGAAAAGTGTGTGAGAAACATTATTACCTCAAAAAATATCTGGGTGGTTCCATTTGTTATTCAGTTGGTCGGCGAATATGTCCTTGAAATTTTACAAGTCATAAAAAGTCATCTTGGCGAGATTGACGGTGATAGTTACAGGGAATTTCTCCATGAAAATCCTTGTTTTTATGAAACCAATAAGCGCAGAGTTATGAGTTATTGGAATTGTTATTATAGAAATCAATACTGGCAACGTGATCAATATGCCGGATTTCAGATCATAGAGTATTTTAATCACTTATTGAAAAAACAATAAAACAAAAATAAAATAGCAAAAATGACAAAGTAAAAGGCAAAAAGAGCAAGAGAAAGAGAAGCCCTGCCGAGAAGAACACCTCCCCACCTGCGGTGGGAAGGTGCCACGCTGCGTAAGATTGGTAACGGGGTAATCGGCCCCCTTACTGACGTGCGGGGCTGGGATAGGATGGCGGGGCTGGGAAGAGAAAATAAAAGATCAAAAGGAGAAGGTAAAAAAATAAAAGAGAAGATGGATTCCCGCCTGCGCGGGAATGACAGGAGGGATCGCCGACGGCGATGAAATTTTA
>CAZOMV010000010.1:0-81553 GCA_964580995.1 uncultured Pirellulales bacterium | reverse complement strand
GGCTGGAGGAGGGGTGTCCGGCGGGGTGCGAGGAGGCGGATATCAATGGGGATGGAGCGGTGGATTTGGGGGATTTGGCGATATTGGCGGGCAATTGGTTAAAAGAATAAAGGTAACCACGGATTGCACGGATGACACGGATTTCAGAGAAGGTATCCTGCCAAGATGCGAAGAAGAATATGTTTAACCACGAAGGGCGCGAAGAGAAGAAAGAATTATATTTTTAAACCACAGAGGGCACAGAGGAAAGAGAATATTTAAATGGTGACAGAAATAATAATTTGAACAGAAGAGAACGAAGGGAGCGAAGAATTTTATTTGCTCAGGCAGGCGGAGGAAACGGAGGGGGATTTCAGATTTGAGATTTCAAAAAAAGAGAAAGGGAAAAGTACGAATTACCAAATAGTTATCGGGTATCAGAAAAGAAATTACGAGTTATGAATTACGAAGGACAAGAATGGTTATTGGTTATCGGAGGAGAGAAGATGGATTCCCGCCTTTGCGGGAATGACAGAGGGGTCAGCGGGGGCGATGTTCGAGAGGATCGGGGGGAATCACAGGCGAGACGTCTGTGCTACATTCGATGCGGGGCCGGTCGGCAAGCAGTCGCTTCTGTTGGGCGTTGCGTCAGGCAATACGGAGGTGAATAAAAACCTGGACTCCTGCTTTCGCAGGAATGACCATCGGGGGCGGGGATGGTATATGGGGACGTAAAAAGAACCGCTATCCAATTTCCAATTACATCCCATCCAGCCAGTGGGTGACGAAAAGGGCCAGGTCGGCCAGATCCACTGTGCCGGAGAGGTCCATGTCCGGCCCTTCACAATTTCCGGTTACGGCACAATCCGCGCGCAGCCATCGTTGGGCCAGATAGGAAAAATCCCCAATCGCTACGCCATCCGGGCAGACAAAATCCCCTTCGGGTAATACCTGCCAGCTTAAAATCGGATAACTCATCGCCTCGCATCTCAGCCGCCAATAATCATTGCTTCCATTGGCCGTCTCGCCCACGAAGTCCCATCCGTCGTTGGTAAAGGTTGAAAGTGTCTGCATCTGTTCTGTTGTTTTGTCTGTGCCGAAAAAGCTGGTCTTCTGGCCGGAGGCATCGCTATCCCAGAAACAGGATGTGATAATGCTGCCGATTCTGCCGCCGCCCAAACCTCCCATATTGGCGGAGCCGCTGACAAAGCCGACCGAATAGCAGTTGTATAGCTCCGAATAACTGCATATTCCGCACAGGCCGCCAATATAACTGTTTCCGGTTACCGCGCCGGTGGCGTAACTCTGATAGATATAGCCGGCGTGCAGGTAACCCCCCAGCCCGCCGACGTAATTGTTTCCGGTTACCGGGCCGGTGGCGTAACTCTGATAGGTTTTCCCGCCATAATATCCCGCTAGGCCGCCGGTGTACACGGCGTTGGTTGTATTGCTGCTGACCGAACAGGCGGCATAACACCGGGTGATGGTACCGATTTCATATCCGGTAATTCCCCCGGCCATTCCGGCGTTGCCCCACACGTTACCGGTGGCGGCGGTGTAACATTGATTGATTTTGCCACTGCTGTAATTCATACCAACTATTCCGCCGACCTGGGCGTATGCTGACAGTGTGAATTCCCCGGCATGGCATTGGCTGACGGTGCCGTAATTTGTACCGGCGAAGTTGCCGATATTGTATTGCCCGTTGATCACAGCATGGGCCATACACAGATTTTGGACCTGACCCTCGGAACCAATGCACCCGAACAGGCCCAAATTATTGTTGTTTGCCGATGTGATAGTCAGGTTGGAGATCGTATTATCCCTGCCGTCGAAAGTACCGGCAAAGGGTGTTGACTCATTGCCGATGATGTTATACTGCGTGCCGGTATAGGCAGACATATTGATATTGGCCATGAGGATGAAACATTTATTCCAGTCGGTGGGGTGGAGGCCAATGGTGTTCATCTGTTCAGCCGTCCAGATTTCAAAGGGGTGTTCGGGTGAGCCGTCGCCGCCGGAATAGGCAAAAGCCGGACAAGATAGAAAACCAAGTATCATGAAAGCGAATGCACAGTGTTTCATTTTTATACTCTCCTGATTTTTAAAAGCGTTTCATTTCGATTTAAAATCTCTCATCTCGGCTCAACAGTATTTTTTAAGGACAGGTAAATATACCGGAGATATATTTCCATATTTTACTCTGGTTTTTCGTTTAGGAAAAGACTCAGTTTGTCGATCAGGCAGTCGATTTGGTCATGGGAGTGGGCGGCGGAAATCTGGATGCGGATGCGGGCCTTATTTTTGGGGACCACCGGGTAGCAGAAGCCGACCACGTAAATGCCTGAATCAAAGAGTTTTTGGGCGGTTTGGACGGTTTTGATTTCGTCGCCGATGAGGACGGGGACGATGGGGTGGGGGGCCGGTTGGAGGGGAAGGCCGCAGGCCTGGAGCTGCTGGCGGAAATAGAGGGTGTTGGCTTCCAGCCGGTCCCTTCGTTCGGTGGAGGCGGAGAGGAGGTCCAATACGGTTAGGGTGGTGTAGGCGATGGCGGGGGCCAGGGTGTTGGAGAACAGGTAGGGGCGGCTGCGCTGGCGGAGGAGATCGATGATTTCCCGGCGGCCGCTGGTGTAGCCGCCGGAGTCGCCGCCCAGGGCCTTGCCGAAGGTTACGGTCAGGATGTCCACGCGGTCCATGAGCCCATGCAGTTCGTGGGTGCCTCTGCCTTTTTGGCCCATAAAACCGGTGGCGTGGGAATCGTCCACCATGACGAGGGCGTTGTAGCGGTCGGCCAGGCCGCAGATGTCGGCCAGGGGGGCGATGATGCCGTCCATGGAGAAGACGCCGTCGGTGGCGATGATTCTGCGGCGGGCGGTTTGGGCTTCGATCAGCTTGGCCTCCAGGTCCGACATGTCGCAGTTTTGGTAGCGGTACTTCCGGGCCTTGCAGAGTCGGATGCCGTCAATGATGCTGGCGTGGTTGAGTTCGTCGCTGATGACGGCGTCCTCCGCGGAGAGCAGGGTCTCGAAAAGTCCGCCGTTGGCGTCGAAGCAGGAGCTGTAGAGGATGGTATCTTCGGTACCCAGAAAGGCGGATAATTTGGCTTCCAGGTCCTTGTGCAGCTTCTGGGTGCCGCAGATGAAACGGACCGAAGAGAGGCCGTAACCCCAGCGGTCGTAGCTTTCTTGGGCGGCAGCGATCAGGCGGGGGTCGTCGGAAAGGCCCAGATAATTGTTGGAGCAGAAGTTCAGCATTTCCCGGCCGGTTTCAATCCGGATGCGGGCGTTTTGCGGGGTGAGGATGGCTTTCTCGGATTTGTACAGGCCTTGGGCTTTGATCTGCTCCAGTTCCGCGGCTATACTTTTCCGGCAGGCATTAAACATTCGGTTTCTCCCATTCGGACCAGGTCAGCACGACCTTGGCGCAGTTTCCGGATTTCATGGCGGCAAATCCCTTTTCGAATTCGGTGTAATGGAAGCGGTGGGTGATCAGCGGGGAAATATCCAGACCGCACTGGAGCATCATGGTCAGTTTGTACCAGGTTTCGTACATTTCGCGCCCGTAAATGCCTTTGAGCACCAGGCCGTTAAAAATGACGCAGTTCCAGTCGATGGCGGTTTCGGGGAGAATCCCCAGCAGGGCGATTTTGCCGCCGTGGCACATGTTTTTCAGCATGTCGCGAAAGGCGTCGGGATGGCCGGACATTTCCATCCCGACGTCAAATCCTTCGAACATGCCCAGTTGTTTCTGGGTATCGGAAATCGAGCCCTGGGCGGCGTCCAGGGCGATGGTTGCCCCTACTTTTTTGGCCAGAGCCAGGCGGTAGGGATTGGTGTCGGTGGTGACGATGTAGCGGGCGCCGCAATGCCGGGCGATGGCGGTCGCCATTAAGCCGATGGGGCCGGCGCCGGTGATCAGGACGTCTTCGCCCAGTAAATTGTACGAGAGGGCCGTGTGGGTGGCGTTGCCCAGGGGATCGAAAGAGCTTAAGATCTCCAGGGGGATCTTGGGGTCGCAGGGCCAGACGTTGGTGACCGGGATCGAGACATATTCCGCGAAAGCGCCGTGGCGATTAACGCCGATGCCTTTGGTATTGGGGCAGAGGTGCCGGCGGCCGGCCATGCAATTGCGGCAGCGGCCGCAGACCAGATGGCCTTCGCCGCTGACCAGGTCGCCCTCTTTGTAGTCGTGCACATTGGAGCCGGCTTTTTCAATGACTCCGACAAATTCGTGGCCGGTGATGGTTCCGACGGGGACATTGGCCTGCGACCACTTGTCCCAGTTCCAGATATGCAGGTCCGTACCGCAGATGCTGGTTTTGAGTACCTTGATCAGGACATCATTGATGCTGATTTCGGGGATGGGGACGTCCTGCATCCATAAGCCGACCTGCGGTTTTACTTTCACCAGTGCCTTCATTTTTGTTATCCTATAAAAAAACGGTAATCGTTCAGACCTTTAGACTTTCGGGCCTGAATTTTCTCCAGGACTGGGCACCACGACCAGCCGCAAAATAACCACCTTTTTAATTATACCGGGTTTCCTCCTTACTGCAATGCTATTTTTGGGAGTGTTGAGGCGGAGGGGACGGAAGGATTTTGGGGTGGGGTTGTTCGCAGGGCCCTGGAAGATAAGGATTTATAGTGATTTTGGGGAATTTGCTGGCAAGGGGGGCGGGGGTTGTGATATACTAGGGTTACCTGTGCAGGCAATTATAATCAGAAGACAGGTACAATCACAGGTGGGATTAATGAAGGGCAAGGGATCCGGGAGGCGGATTCTATTTGATAAACAGAGCAAAGGTAAAAGAAAGAGGAAATGGGATGAAGAAGAGAATCATTATTCTACTGTTGGCCGTTCCGGTGGTCCTGAATACGATTTCCGTCATGGGGCAAACGGTCAGTACGTTTGATACGGATGCGGACGGATGGCTGGTGGTGGGGCTTTATGGGGGCTATCCACTGCCTGCGTATGGGGGTGTCACTCCCGGCTGGAGTGCCAGTGCCGGGAATCCCGGCGGCGGGATCGGTGCCACGGATCAGTATGCCGAAACCTTTTTTTCGGCACCGGCGAAGTTTTTGGGCGATCAAGCCGATGCCTTTGGGAGTACTTTTTTATTCGACATTTTCATAAGCTATACGGATAACGCCGTCTATCCCGCGGTCGTTTTGAAGGGGGCCACGAAAGGTCTCTACTATAATTTGCTTTCGTCACCCGTCGGGGTTTGGACGACGCGCAGTATTCCGTTGCTGGGCACGGGCTGGAGACTGAATAGCTGGACGGGTGCGGCAGCCACCGATGCGGACATGCAGGAAGTGCTTTCGAGTCTGGAGGGGCTGTATATCAATGCGGAATGGAAGACGGGTTCTGATCTGACCTATTTGGATAACGTGGTTATGGAAAGCGGTCCAGCCCCGGTTTGTGGGGACAGCAGCCATCCCCATCCCCAGGGGGATCTGAGCGGGGATTGCTATGTAGAATTGACGGATTTTTCCCTGTTCGCTGCGCAGTGGTACCGGGCGGACTGTGACTTCATTCCTGGCTGGTGCGGCGGAGCGGATATGAACAAGGACGGTTCCGTTGATCTGGAGGATTTTGCGAGTTTTTCCCTGGGTTGGCTGAGCTGTACGGATCCCAATCCGTCCTGTGGATATATGCCCTAAGTTATTAGATGGAAGGCCGGAATGATTTGGGGAAATAGTCTGTAAGTTGGTTGGGAAAATGCCGATAGATATGGTGGATAGGATATGAATAAGCTGTGTATATTTATTGGCATAACTGTTTTTAGCTGCCTGGGATGGTGGCTGGGAGCCAGAATCGGAATCATGACCGCCTTTTTGCTCAGCAGTGTCGGCAGTCTGGTCGGCGTTTACGTGGGTTGGCGGATCAACCGGGATTACTTGAGCTGAAATACTGGGATAAGGAGGGTCTTTATTGAGGGGTGAGGCGGAAGGCGCGGAAGGATTTTTGGGTGGGGTTGAGGAGGTATTTGTTCTGGCAGCGGTTGCCGGGGAGGAGGTCGGCTTTCTGGCACTGGTTGGGGTCGGAGAGCTGGATGAGGCGGGAGCCGTCGTCGCTGAGGAGGTAGAGGTCGGGGTGGTTGTCGAAGAGGAGGATGGCTTCGGGAGTGAAGTCAGGGGCGGTGATGTGGAGAGGCGGCATTTGGGCCGGCTGGGAGCCGGGGTTGCCGTCCCAGCGGTAGAGGTCGAAGCCGGTTTCTTCGTCCCGGGGTCCGGCGACGAGGAAAAAGCATTTATGGTAGGGGGAGTATTCCATGGAGCGGATACCGCGGTGGTCGAGGTCCCAGAGGAGGGGTTGGCCGAACTGGGGGGCGGCCTGCTGTTCGATGACCTGCTGGAAGTTTTGGAGGGGGATGACCAGGGCCTGGGGGCGGCCGGTCTGTTTATTGGGGATGAGCGGGTTGCGGAAGCCGAGGTAGAGGACGGAGCGGTCGGGAGAGGCGGCGAGGGCTTCGATGTTGAGGCCGTCTTTTTTGGGGGCCAGTTTTTTTAAGGCTTTTTTTTTGAGTTTGGAGTCGTCAAGCTGGGTAGCCAGGTCGAGGCCCAGCGGCTGGAGGGCGGGGGTCTGGAGCATGGCCTGGACGAGGGTGGAGCAGGGGGAGCCGGCGGGGGTGATGGTCCAGGAGCCGTCTTTTAGCTGGAGGTCGGTGGCGAAGAAGCGGTAGCGGTTGGGGCGGGGTTTGCCGTCGAGATTACGGCCGTGGGAGGTGATCCAGTAGATGCGGGAACCGACGCGGGTAGCACCTTCGATGTCGGCTTCGGGGAATTTATCGGTGGTGCGGAGGTAGGCGGACAGATCGAGCTGGGCGGCGGGGGCGGAGCCGTTTTGGAAGGGGTAGAGGCGGAGGGTGTTGTTTTCGTCGTCAGCGACGAGGAAGGAGTTGTCGTCGAGGGCGACGGCGGCGGAGGCGTCGGAGGTGCCGTAGAAGGTGAGGAGCGGGGTGTTGGGGTCGGTGGGGGCGGCGGCCTGGCATCCGGGAACGGAGCAGCCGAAAACGGCGGCAAGAAATATTACTAACGTCACAGGCATTTTCATAATCATATTATAACAGACCCAGGAGAAAAAGACAGGTTAGAATATGGATATATGGTTGCAATTTTGACCTGGCCAGCTATAACAGCTAAGAAATAAGCCAAGTTAGACACCATCGTCAAAAGCTCGTCGTCCCCTTGTTATTGGGACGCCAGAGCTGTTTTTGGAAGTCGATATTGACTTTTGGCGTTTCCGTCAAGTTAGGCGGAGTTTTGCGTTGAGGTTCTGAAATGGAATGCCGAAGAACGTTTTTTGTTATATGCCTTCCTTTTATGTTTTTATTGGTATTTTATGGGTTTATGGCGGGGAATTCGGCGGGGGCGGAGCGGACGGGCGAGGAGGAGATTGCGGCGGGGATTTATGGGCGGCTGGGGCGGGCGAAGGTGCTGATGGGGGCAGGGTTGGAGGAGGCCCGGAAGCAGTGGCAGGCGGGGGGGGGCAATGTGGAGAAGTACCGGCAGCGGGTGCGGGAGGAAGTGTGGACGGAGGTCTGGCCGGATGAGCAGGGGGCGGAGCGGGCGGCGGAAGTGAAGGGGGAAATCTGGACGGAAGCGATCCAGGCGGCGCTGGATGAGAATCCGGTGGTGTATATCGCGGCGCGGGAGAAGCCGTATTATCTGGACGGGCCACTGATTTTGCATACGGGCAATACGCTGGCGGCGGATGAGAAGGCGGAGATTCGGCTGCGGCCGGGGTCGAACTGCTGCATGGTGCGGAATGAGAAGCTGGCGATTGAGAAGGAGGGGCCGGCGGAGGTGTCGGAAGATGCGGACCGGGATATCGTGATCGACGGGGGGATCTGGACGACACTGGCGACGACGCTGGGGCAGAGCAACGGGAACGGGAATGGATTTGGGGATCGGCAAGGCACGATTCAGTCGCACGGGACGATTCTGCTGAATCAGGTCCGGCGGGTACGGGTGGGGAATCTGACGATCCGGCAGTGCCGGCCGCACGGGGTGCAGATGAGCCGGTGTGAAGAGTTTGTGGTGGAGGATGTCCGGTTTGAGGAGCATCGGCGGGACGGGGTGCATATTAACGGGCCGGCGCACTGGGGGGTGATCCGGCGGATATCGGGGACAACGTATGACGATATGGTGGGGCTGCTGCCGTGGGACTGGAAGCATACGGCGATCGGATTCGGGACGATCGATCATGTGCTGGTGGAGGAGGTGGAGACGCCGGGGCCGGCGTCGATCCGGCTGCTGCCGGGGACGAAGCTGTACCCCAGCGGGCAGAAGGCGGCGTGCGATGTGGCGGATGTGGTGTTTCGGGGGATCCGGGGGGTGAGCGAATATAAGATGTACGATCAGCCGAATCTGGAGCTGGGGCGGGCGAATGATTATGCGGACCCGATTGGGAATTTGTATAACGTGTATTTTCGGGGGATTGAGGTGAGGGAGCGGACGGCGGAGGCGCCGTTTCAGGTGGCGCTGAACGCGGACGGGCTGTCGATCCGGGAGGTGGTGCTGGATTTTAATCCGGAGGAGGCGGGGCGGCCGGAGTATAAGCTGGTGCAGGTGGGGCCGAAGTCGATGACGATTCAGTTTGCGGCGAATGATCCGGGGCAGTGGGTGGAGGTGTTTTCGCCGGATCGGGATTGCGTGGTGAAGAATTTTACGCTGGCGGAGGTCCGGGCGCGGTATGCGTCGGGGGGGGCGGGGCAGGAGAAGATTCTGGAGCCGCGCGGCCTGGTGGCGGTGGTGACGCAGAAGCTGAATCCGGATTATCCGAATTCGACGCCGAGAGGGGGGACGGGGCGAGGGGTTTTGCTGTGGGAAAACGATGTGAGTCTGGGGATTATGAGCTTCAATATCCGCTATGGCACGGCCCATGACGGCGAGAACCGGTGGGAAAAGCGAAAGGAACTGGTTTTTGAGGTGTTGCGGCAGCAGCAGCCCGATGCGGCCGGTTTGCAGGAGGCCCTGCGTTTTCAGATCGACCAGATTCGGCAGGCGCTGCCGGTGTATCAGGAGATCGGAGTGGGGCGGGATGATGGGAAAGATAAGGGAGAATATTCGGCCATTCTCTATCGGCAGGACCGGTTCCAGGCGGATGAATCGGGGACGTTCTGGTTTTCCGACACGCCTGAAGTGGCCGGGTCCCGGCACTGGGGGAATAGCAATGTCCGAATTTGCAGTTGGGTTCGCCTGATCGAAAAAAAGTCCGGGCGGGCGTTCTATATCTATAATCTGCACCTGGATCATCAGTCGCAGCCGTCCCGGGAAAAGAGTGTCCAACTGCTGGCGCAGCGGATCCGGGAGCGGAAGCATCCCGATCCCGTGATCGTTACGGGGGATTTTAATGCCGAAGAAGATAATCCGGCGGTCCTCTATTTGCAGGGAAGCCATGCTTTTGCCGAGGAGGCGGGGAATCCGGGCGGCAATCCTGTGCCTTTGGTGGATTCCTTTCGGCTCTTGCATCCGGAGGTGAGCAAGGCAGGGACGTTTCATGGATTTGAGGGCAGAAACGAGGGCGGAAAAATAGATTATATTTTTGTATCCCCCGACGTGCCGGTGCAAAAGGCGGAAATCGTTTCGATGCAGAAGGACGGCCGATACCCATCCGATCATTTCCCGGTGACGGCGCAAATCATTTTGCCCGGCGAAATACCGGATAAAGAACCATAATCAGGGAGCAGCCATGAAGTTGAAGAAAATGATGATTCTTGTTTCAAGCCTATTTTTGGCATTTCTGGGGTATTTTTTCGCAGGCGGACTGAGGGCGGCGGCGGCGGCCGGGAATCCGGATGGATTGGTGACACCGTTTGACTGGAAGACGGGGCAGTGGCAGATCGGCTGGCCGGGGCGGGTGGCCCGGCATGACCTGGTGTATCTTAGCCCGCCGGAAGATCCGATGCAGGGGATGGCGCTGGGCAACGGGGAGGTGGGGGTGCTGGGCTGGTGCGAAGGCTCGAAGCTGATCTTTGCCATGAACAAGTCCGATTTGTGGGATGATGCGCCGATCGGGCGATTCACCAACTGGGCCGGCAACGAAGAAGAAAGCAGCACGACTTTGCGGCACGCGGGCCGTTTGATCGTCGATTTTAAAGTTCCCATTTTTGATGTGTTTTATCTTTCCGATTTTCGGGGCCGGCTGCGGCTGGCGGATGCGACCCTGACCATCCTGGCCCAAGGGCCATTCGGATCGGTAACGGTGGAGGCTTTTGTCAGCGAGCAGGATGGGATTTTCTGTTGTGAGGTTACGAATGAGTTAAGCGAAGCGATCCCGATTGAAGTGACGCTGGAGCGATTCGGGTCGCGGACGTTTTCGCACTGGTACAGCCAGATCAATGGCGATGCGGCCCTGGGGCTGAAAGGGACGGAGGCCTCTTTCGATGCGGAGGGTATGTATCTGACGCATCGGCTGACCAGCGGGACCTTTGCGGTGGGGACGACCATACGTGCTATGGAAAAATGCCAGGCGGAGTATCGTGGCGAGCATTCTTATGCGGCTTTGGCGAAGATTACGGGAGGCCCGGGAAGCCGGTTTACCCTTTTGACGGCGGTGACTTCGCCGCTGGAATCGGCTGCGGTGGCGGCGGTGCAGCAAAGTTTGCAGGCGATTGGCGAGCTGACACTATTGAAGGACGAACAGAAGGAGGCATGGAAGGCATTCTGGCTGCGTTCGCTGATGGAGTCGGGAGATGATTATCTGGACAATTTGTGGCATCTGGCGATGTATTACGCGAAGGCGTCGCAGGGGGGGAAGTACCCGGGTCGTTTTATTAACGGGCTGTGGAACTGGAGCCGGGATTTTCAGGCCTGGAATTTTTATTTTCACTGGAATCAGCAACAGTTGTACTGGCCGCTGAATGCGGCGGGGCATCCGGATCTGATTGAGCCGTATCTGGAGTACCGTTTTCGTTCTCTGCCTCATGCCCAGCAGGACGCCAAAGAATTGTTTGGCGTGGAAGACGGGGCGTATGTTTCGGATGTGTGCGAAAGGCGGGGGTATAATTCGATAGCGGAGAAAATCAATCACACGCCGGTGGCCCAGATTGCGCTGGATTTCTGGAGGCAGTATCAATATACGGGCGATCCGGAATTTTTAAAGACCCGGGCCCTGCCTTACATGCTCAAGGCGGCCCGGTTTTTTGAAACGTTATTTGTGAAGGAAGAGGACGGGCTGTATCATGCCCAGCGCGGGTCGGCGTATGAAGGATGGATTCAACTGAAGGACAGCATCACCGAGCTGGCGTGCGGCAAGGCGTTGTTTCTGGCAACCATAGAGGCATGCCGCCAGGCAGGGGTGGAAGAGGCGGAGTTGCCGAAATGGCAGGAGATGGCGGACCGTCTGGCGCCCTGGCCCAGGGTGAAGATGGATGAGCAAATGCGCGACCCGGACGGGAAAACCTTGCGGATGGGAGTATTCAAGGGGGATCCGGCGGTTTCGGAGGAGATGCTGGCGGCCGGCTGGGGGATCGAGGAAAAACGATGGCTGCTTTCCTGTACCCCGCTCCAGAAGCCGGGCTGTGCCGATTTGGATGACAGGCGGGAGATCATGCAGAAGCTGAAGCTGGGCCAGTCGCCGGTGACAGTGATTAAATACGATTGGGGAAATTATGTGGGTATTTTTCCGTGGGCGGAATTTGCGACGGTATTTCCCGCGGGGCCGATGGGATTGTCGGATCGGGGGACGGCGGATTTTCTGGCGGCGGTGAATACGGCCAAGCTGTATACGCCCAGCGGGGTAGGATGGGATCCGCTGCCTGTGGTTTTGGCCCGGCTGGGGCTGGGGAGGGAACTGGGCGAGGTTCTGCGGGTATATCCGGACCAGTGGCAGATTTATGTCAATGGGTGGACGCATTGGGGGATTATCGAGGATATTGAGGCAGTAGCGATTAACCGGTTTGGCAAGAACATCGTTGGCGATGTTCGGGAGGCGGAGCCGGGAAATCCGCGGGCGGGGAAACGGTTTCCCATGTCCACCTGGCCCTTCCGTCATGCCTCCCTGGAAGCGATGTATGTGCTGGCCTGCGCGATGAATGAGTCCCTGTTGCAGAGCCACGACGGCATTATCCGGATTGGCCCGGCGGTACGGGAAACGCAGAAGGCCCGGTTTACGCTGCATGCGGCGGGCGGTTTTGTTGTTTCGGCGGAGATCGAGAACGGCCAGCCGGTATGGGTGTCGATCCAAAGCCTGCGGGGCAATCTCTGTATTGTGGAAAATCCCTGGCCGCAGGCGTTTTTGTGGAGGGAGGGCGGGGAAGCGGGGATGTTTGAGAGTAAACGGATCGAATTTCAGACCCGGCAAGATGAGATGTTTGTACTCATTCCCAGGAAAATTCCGATAAATAATTTAGGTGAAAGATGGCAGACCACACCGGTACAATATGAAGAGAACCGTGGTGCGAAATCCAGCCCGGCCGGGTTAACCGGATTAGGACTGGAAAGAATGTTCTGATGCGTGTATAGATAGCTGAGTTGATAAGGAGATTATGCGTGAGAAGTCAGGCAACCAAGAAAAGAATAGGATTGGCGTTAGCCATGCTGGCGGGGTTGTTTTTTGGGGCAGGAGTTTTGCTGGCGGAAGGTGAGACCCCGGCGGCACCCCCAGCGGCTCCGGCGCCGGCGGCCCCCCCGGCAGCGGCACCAGCCGCACCTCCGGCGGCCCCTGCGGCACCGGCACCCGCGCCAGCCGTACCCCCAGTACCGGCGCCGATAGCTAAAGTATTGCCGCCACGTCTGTTATGGGATGGACCAGCGCCGGGTGCGGTGGCTGAGACTCCGGCGGATAAACCCACAATCACACCGTATCTGGTGGAAGGGGCGGGGCCGTTTGCGGCGGTGGTGGTGTGCCCGGGCGGTGGGTACAGCGGGCTGGCGGATTATGAAGGCGGGCCGATCGCGGAGTGGCTGAACGGGGCGGGAGTATCGGCTTTTGTCTTGCAGTACCGGGTGGCGCCGTACAAGCATCCGGTGCCGCTGGGGGATGCCCAGCGGGCGATCCGGCTGGTGCGCAGTTGTGCCGGAGAGTGGCGGATCGATCCGAGCCGGATCGGGATTCTGGGATTCAGCGCGGGGGGGCATCTGGCGGTATCGGCGGCGACGATTTTTGATGCGGGGTATCCGGAGGCGGCGGATCCGGTGGACAAGCAGTCATGCCGGCCGAACGCGCTGATTGCGTGTTATCCGGTGATTTCGTTTGGGGAGTTCCGGCATCAGGGTTCGATGGTGAATCTGCTGGGGGAGAACCCGGAGGAGGAACTGCGGAATTATATGAGTCTGGAAAACCGGGTTACGAAGGATACCTGTCCGAGTTTTATCTGGCATACAGCGGAAGATGCGGGAGTGCCGGTGGAGAACAGTCTGCTATTGGCACTGTCGCTGAGCAGGAATAAGGTGCCGTTCGAGCTGCACGTATTTCCGCATGGGGCACATGGGTTGGGGCTGGCGAAGGATCACCCGGAAGCGAAGGCGTGGCCGGGATTATGTGTGCAGTGGCTGAGGGGGCTGGGATTTGTTACCAAATAAACCCGGCCTATCATTGGCATCAATAATCGGTGGATCAAGCCGATTCTGGATGCGCTAATTCCGCGCCTGCGCCGGAAGTTCACCATACCGTTTTATGTCCCTTTCCATGTCGCTTTTGATTTGTGCGGGGATGTTTCCGTAGTAGAATTGCTCCAGCACGGCGGATCGGATGTCCGTGTAGTGTTGCAGAATTGTACCGCGGTCAAACGGCATGGCCTGCCCCTGGGGCAACTGCCGCTCCAATGTCAGCCATAGGTTGCAGATCGCCGCATCCACCGGAATCCATTCCTGTCTAACGTGCGCAAGGGCATTCGGATCGTCCGGGCACGCCTGTTCCGCTTCGGTCAACAGACGGTGGGCGGTGATGAAGAACTCAAGGTCCAGATAGGGGCGACCTGACGGGGCGGGCTGGGAGGAAAGGTTCATGGTTTCCGGCGCGGCGGCAATACGCTCCTCCAGGTAAGCCAGGTATTCCCTCATTTTCGGTGCGGCGGAACCGTAATACCCTTCCATGAAGCTATTCAGCAGCGGTTCAAGCGGTTGGTTGGGATTCTGGAGAAGTTTCTGCCCCAGCCAGAGTTTCAATGTCGAGAAACTCAAAACCCGATCCGGATCCTCGCATTCGACGAAAACGTTGTCCACGTGATTATTCGCGAAAAGCTGCAAGTCCGGCTGGAGACAGGCCGCGTTGACGTAGGGGGTCGGAAAGTAGGGGGTTGGAAACGCACCACCGACCGGATACAGAACCCAGTAGTCCCAGATTGCCATATGTTTGGCGAGCTGCGCCCAGCTTATAAGGTCATCGCAAAGGATGCGATTGATAGGATGCGACATGGGCCGGAAGAAATCGGCGCCGCACTTCGCCGCCTCCGCGCCCGGTGTCCATTCCCCGTTCCCCTGCGCCAGGCGAATCATGACATTGTCACGCGGCTTCACGTTCTTAGGCGGTTTCAGCGTGTAGTAGTAGGCAAACGTCATGATTAACACGTCCGGATACTCGTCCCTTATACCATCCGCCAGTTCGTTGATACAGTCGATCAACAAAGCACTTTGTGAGCCTTCTTTTTCGACGAAGGCCTGGCAGGCGGGGCATACGCAAAAAGAGCCATTGTCGTTTTGGCTGATGTCGTAAATCCGGGGCGCCGGTCGGCCGGCCTTCGCTGCGCTCTGGCGATCTTGCGCGATAAAGTTTTTCAATATCGTCAGTAGTAGTTTGCGAACCTCCGGATTCGTCAGACAAAACTGGCCGGGACCAACACCACTGGTGGCGCGTTCCCTCTTTCCCTCCGCATTCATGGAAAAATACTCGGGATGATCGTCGGGAAAATGGATCGAATAAGCGTAGAAGGTATGGTGAGGGCCGGGCGAGCCGTGTGGAACAGGTCCGAACTTCGTCAGTGGGTCGGTCGATTTGTTGCGTTCCTGAAACAAGCCTTCCCGGGCAAGCACATCGCTGGAATTCGTAACCGCCGACAATCCCGTGTAGATGGTACGATATCGGAACGTCGGCTTGGTCCGGACTTCCAGCTTCGAGATCGTCAGGGCGGGACGGTGAGGCACGATTTCGGTGTCGCGGTCGAGCCATCGGCAACCGACCTGGTTTTCCAGGAACTCGTAAACCGCATAGAGCGATCCCACCGGCCGGCCGCCGGTCAGAACCAGATCCTGCCCGACGGTCTTAATGACCCACTCCTGTTCGTCCAGCTTCGAGGAATCGATGTTCTGGCTGCGAGAAAACTCGGTCCAGCCGACATAAATCCCATGCACGCCGGAGGGCAGATCGGACTCCTGGGTGACCGTAAAGCCAGCGGCGGCGGCCTTCTCCAGGTAGCTGCGAAGTTCCTCAATTGCGAAGGTCTCGGCGGCATTTGCGGAGTTTCCCGCAACGATCACATAGTCCGTCTTTCCATCGCGGGCGAGGCACAGAGTGTCACCGTCGCTATTGCCGGCACTTGCCGAACCGTCGCTTAGCAATTGCAACGCCAGAAGACATAGAAGACTGAATTGGTAAGAACGCGATCTCATCATACCTTTGTCCTCGATTAAGTTTTTGCGCAGGGTTGACAAAACCCTTCCTTTCAAAAATAGGGATTGAGACCGAACCATCGCTGGCTGCCGGAACCGAGGGAGCGGACGCTCAGGCGGCAGGGGGCGCCCGGCTCCAGCATTTTACGCGGGACGGTCAGGTGGAAGAGGCCGAACTGGTCCACGGTGACGGTGCGTGAGGGGACGAAACGCAGTTCCACCTGGCGGTCGTCGCTTTGCCAGCGGTCGGGGGCGGGCATGTCGAAGCGGATCATCTCCTGGCCGTTGATTTCCAGAACGAAGCCTTCGGTTTTCGGCTCGGAGCTGAAGCCCAGGCCGCCGGCGAAGACAAAGGTGACCGGATCGGCTGAGGGTTCGGCGGGGACCGGAGCGGTTAGCCAGGTTACGCGGTGGCCGGGCTGGGTTTGGCGGCAGACCAGGACGCGGGCACGGTCTTCGCGATAGGAATACCAGTTGGCGTCTTCTCCTTCGTTGGTCAGGAGGCGGCGGTAACCGGGCAGACAACCCTCGGGAGCAATGGATACCACGGAGAGAAAAGAGGCCGGCCAGGCGGAGGCGGGCTGGGGGAAGGCGGCGGCATAATCGAGCAGGCGGGCGATCAGCCATTCGTTTTCCGGCCGGCCCTGGGCCTGTTGGTGATTCAGGCCGCTGACCAGGAGGCTTCCCTTGCCGACGCCTACTTCGAAGAGGAGGGACTCATCGGCGACGGTAATTATGCCGGGCAGGGCACGGAGGATGACACGGGGACGAGCGGGAGCGTTTTCCAGGTTGAATTTCAGGGCGCCTTCGATCAGGTGGAACCAGCCGGCGTCGCACCAGCCATCCGGGGCGAGGGAGCGGGTTACGGGATGGTCATAAACAAATGTCCCTGTTTGGTTTTTGTTTTCGTCGGCCCGCCACCAACTGGTTCGAAAGGTGACGGCGGTGGATTTCAGGAATTGGCCGGCGCCTTCGAGGGCTACCACACCGGCGCCCCGCTGGAGGGCATCGACGATCCGCGGATCGGAGAGACAACTGGTCAGGTACACAGCGCGGCCGGCCAGGTCGCCGGAGGCGGGCAGGGGCTGAAGATTCCAGCCGGGAAACTTCTGGAGATAGATTTCATCCGCAAAGAGGGGTACGGAACCGGATGCGGGGGAAATCGCAGAGGGATAAAGCCAGGAGGTCCACTCGTTGGTGAAATGTTTATCCCCGGCGTTCAGCTCTACGGTAATTTTCAGTTTCGCAGGGGCGGCGATGTCCGGCAGATCCAGGCCGATGGGGGTGATTTCAGCCAGTTCGCCCTGGGGGACCGGTTGCAGCGGGATTTGTTGTCTGGCTAGCGATTGATCGGCGGCTTTGACCTCCCAGGCAAGATCGCCGGGCAGCGGCCCGGAAGAGAAATTCGAGACCAGGAGTTTCAGGTCCAGGCGGGTGCGGCCGCGATAGGTTCGCTGGAGGCCATCCTGCAGGAGTACCACATTGTTGTTGAATTGTAAAACTTCGGCGGGGGTGATGGATTTGGGACGGAAGTAGTGGTCCACGAGGCCGTTGGAACTGGTCCAGTAGTCCTGGAATAACCACCAGTGGTAGCCGCAGATATAGGGATTGAGGCGGAGGGCTTCCAGGTTGAATTTGTGGCAGAGGGCGTAGAGGCGTTCGGATTTTTCGGCCCATTGATCCGCTTCGGCCAGCAGGCCCAGCTTTTCCAGTTTGGCCAGGCCCCCGGTCAGCCAGAAGGGTTTGATGTTGTGCTGAAACTGATCGGCTAAATCGGGACGGGAGAAGGTGACGTAATTGCCCGCCTCGTGGGAAATGACGGGCTTGAGGGGCCGGGGGGTGTGGAACTTGGCGGGGTTGTCGATGGGATTGGCGCCCCATTCGTTGAACTGAATGGTATAGAAATCCAGCGTGCTGCGATCCGCCTGGGGATTCGGAAGAATGCTGTCCGCGACGCCATCCGAATCTATGAAAAAGCGGCGGGGATCCAGCCGGCGGGCGATTTCGGTGAACAGGGCGGTCGGCTTGGCAAGACTGTCATACTGGGTCAGCTCGTTGCCCATGACCCAACTGAGAATGGAAGGATGGTTTCGGTATTGTTTGATTACGGCGGCCCACTCACGTCCATACGTTTCAATGGCAAGATTGGGGTCGGTGTCGGCGGGGACAGATTTCAGCCAGGTGGTGCCGACGCCGGGCAGGTAGATATGATAACAGATCGGAAATTCGGCGGTAGTGATGATGCCGAGTTCGTCGCAGGCCTGGTAGTATTCCGGGGGCATGATGGAGCTGTGATGGCGGACGTGGTTGAAGCCGTAGGATTTGATGGTGCGGAGGCGGGCGAGGTGCAGGTCCTTGTCGCTGGGCATGGCCATCTGTTCGGGGTAGATGTGGTCGTCGCCATACCCGCACAGCATGAGCCGTTTGCCGTTGAGCAGGAGGTAGGGGCCGTCGATGGAGAATTGCCGCATCCCGAAGCGGCTTTCCACCGCGTCCAGGACCTGATCTTTTTGCAGCAGGCTCAGCCGGGCCGTATAAAGCGTTGGACTATCGGGGGTCCAGGGTTTCGCCTCGGGAATGGCGGCCTGGAGGGTTATGGTCTGGCCGGCGGTAATTTGCGGATCCATTTTCAACAGGGCGTCCGCCACGCACCGGCCGTCGGCAGCAAATACTTCCAGTTGCGCGGTATCGGCGGTGCCGGTCTTGCCGTTGAACACAGCGCTGGCGGAACAGGTGGAGTCAGATAGATCGGGCTGGACAAACAGCTCGCTCAGCCAGACATCGGCCCGTGCCTCCATGAATACATGCCCCCAGATGCCGCCCCAGGGGATATCCATGAAATCCGCCAGGGTGCAGGCGCCGTACAGGGCATCGACCTCCCAGCGCTGTTTCGAGTCCACCTGGATGGTCAGAGTGACGGTCTGGCCGGGGGCCAGGTAAGGTGTCAAATCGTATTCCTGAACGGACAAAAAGCCGATGTGCTCGCCCAGGAAGTGATCGTCGAGCCAGACTTTGGTGTAGCGGCTGGCGCCGGTGATCATCAGGAAGGCATGCTGGCCGGCCCAGGAGGAGGGTATTTCGACCTGCCGTTTGTACCAGCCTTTGCCAATGAAATTGTGGTGGACCTTGTCGGTTTCGGTGCCGTAACCCTGATTGTCCCAGATGCCGGGTACATGAATCGTACCGTTGGCGGTCGGGGCGTAGCCCGGCAGCGGCATGGGGGGGAGCTTAGCGTCGGGGAGGTACCATTTTTCGGTTTCGCCGCGATTATCGGGATCGGTGCTGAAGTTCCATGTGCCGTCCAGGCTGATCGTCTGACGGGGTGCGGCAGAAAGACTACCAAACTTTTCCGCCACAAAGTGCTGGGCCTGGGCCATTTCCTTCGGGGTGGGATCAACGGCTTTCGTGAAGTGAGGATAGACAAACAATAATATTGTCAAAATGACGATTGGGATTCCTGTTTTCATGTTATAAGCTCCAAAAAAGCCGGTTTATTCGAGTGTCTAGCCGCAAAGGATAAATTTTTTGTCGAGAAGCAATATCGGTAATGCAGAATGATATGAAATAATGAAAAAAATACAAGGGAAAAAGAAAATATATGTTTTTATCTTGAATTATAGTCAAGGAAAGGTTTAAATATGAAATAACGTTATTGCTATAGGATTTATTTAACTTAAACAAAACGAACTGAATCGGTTTGGAAGGGAGTAAAATTATCCGGGGAGAGAAAATTACAGGAGTTTAATGGGGATGGGTATATGTAAAAAGCGAGTGAACAATGGATTACAGCAAAAAGTTCTTTCTCAGCATAATATATTTGGCAGCGGGTCAGATTTTAGCAGTTTCGGCTGGTGAGATTACCGGGCCGGTTAATCTGATCCGGAATGGCTCGTTTGAGCAGGTAGAGGAGGGAAAAATCGCCGGGTGGAAAACCCAGGGCGATGAGACTGTGCGTCAGGTCTTGTCTCCAGCGGAGGGGATGGTCAGCGGCCGGTCGGCCAGGCTCGAATGCCGTTTATTTCAGCGGCAAACGCGGCTGGGGTATGCGATGCTGGTGCAAGCGGGAAAAATGGAGCTGCAAAAGGGGCAATGGTACCGGTTTTCCTGCTGGGCGCGACAGGAAGGAATGAAGCCGGGGATGATTACGACCGAGCTGCAAACGGCTGCGCAGCAGGGCAATTACTGGAAGACGACGCTGCTGTTTTATCAGATGGCGCTGGGAGGAGAATGGCAGTATTACGAAAAGTATTTTCAGGCGGGTTTTGTCGGTGAGGGGGAGGCGGAGCTGCTGTTTTATTTTGACTCGACGGGCACGCTCTGGCTGGACGAGGTAGAAGTGGCGGCGGCAGCGGAGCCTTATCTGGAATATACCAATCGAATTGAAAGGATCCACAGCCGGAATCTGCTGCCGAATGCCGGCTTTGAATGCGGAACAGAGGGGTGGTCTTCGCTGGGAGAGCGGCCGGGCTGGATCGGGGGGTTGTCGGGACTTTACGGAGAGATTCAAAAGGGGCAGGCATGGGAGGGTGAGCATTGTTTGCGGATTGAGCTGGGGCCGGGCAAGACGCCGGCTACTTCCTTTGATTTTTTTCAGGTGAACTATAACTTGCAGCATGCCCCGCTGCTGGCCAATGTCGGGTGGATGGAAGTTCGGCCCGGCAGTACCTATGTGCTTAGCGCTTATATGCGGGCGGATACGGAGGGGGTGCCGGTCAAGATGCAGATTCGATTTGCGGATCCGCTGCAGGGGACGGATGACGGCAGCAGTTATATTACGCGGGATCGGGTTGAGGTCGGGGCGGAGGAGGCTGTCCTGACGACTGTGTGGCAGCGGTATTCGATTCGGGTGGCGGCGAGCCGCCGGTATGCGTTTGTCGCGGTGGGGCCGGATATGAGAGCCAAACCGGAGAGCAACGCCACCGTCTGGATTGACGGGGTGCAACTGGAGGAGGCGGAGGAGGCGGGAGAATTTCAAACGCGTCAGCCGGTGGAGATCGGATGCAGTACCGGCAAGTTTGGGAATGTATTTGCGGCGGGGGAGCCGACAGGGGTTACGCTCTACGGGTATAACCGGACTTCCGCGGGAGCCGGTGTGGAGGTGGGTTTGCGGGCGGCGGATTATTTTGATGAAACGGTGTATCGGGGCGTCCAGCGGCTGGAACTGCCGGCCGGGGGCCAGGGGGAGGTGGTGTGGCCGCTGCCGCTGGGCAAGGGCTATTACAATCTGTTTGTCAGTTGGGAGAGCGGGGGACGGAAAAAGGAGTATCGGGTGCCGGTGGCGGTTATTGAGCCTTATTCGCAGAGGGATTCGGTTTTTGGCGTGAATCATGCCCCGGGCACGGATACCAATTGTGTGCAATTGTGCAAAGCGGGGGTGGTGTGGGCCAGGGAATGGGCGCTTACCTGGCAGCATATCGAGCCGGAGCCGGGGCAGTTTCAGTTTGAGATGGCGGACCGCCACATTAACCGGGTATTGGGAACCGGGATGCAGATGGTGCAGCAGCTTCCCCCGTTTCCCTCGGCGGAGTGGAATACCACGGCCCCGGCGGAGCTTACGGAACGATTTGCCGGATTTGCCAATTTGTACGGACGGATGGCCTATCCACCCAGCGATCCCCAGGTTTTCCGGCGGTATATTCAGGAGGTTGTGGAACACTATCGATCTCAAATCAGGATATGGGAGTATCTTAACGAGCCATTTTACACGACTCATAGTTTTCCGAATGTCGAGCAGTTGGATTGTGCCACGGAGGGATTTCCCGGGGCGAGGTTTGAGGTACAGGATTATATTTCGTGGCTAAAGGTGATGTACGAGGCGGTTAAACAGGCGGACCCGGAGGCGAAGGTGATTGGCGGGATTTCGGGGCGGCCGGATTTGCTGACGCGGGAATTTTTTCAGGCGGGCGGTCTGGACTATGTGGATTACTTTAATCTGCATATCTATCCGGGCCTGCGCCGGCCGGAGGGATATATTCAGCCGATGGCGGAGATGGTGGCGGAGATGGAAAAAAGTCCGTCGGGCCGGCGGCCGATCTGGATGACGGAATATGCGTATTTCAGTACGGATGAGCTGCCGTGGCAGCCTTATGTGGTGAGTCCGGATCCGTGGGCGGCCAACCGGCTGCTGCGGGATGAGAAACAGGGGGGGGATTACCTGGTGCGGTATGCCGTGATTATGCTGGCCCACGGCGTGGAGAAGATATTTTATCATAATGGGGCGGGGGTCAGCAGTGAGGTGAACAGTGAGATCGCGAATCTGGAATCGTGGATGCTGGGGTATGCAGGGGTGCCGCGCAAGGTGTATGTGGCGCAGGCGGTGCTGGCGGATATGCTGGGGGCTGCGCCGCGATTTGCCGGAGAGTGGAAAAAGCCGCCGGTGGTGAATGGTCAGCGGACGGATGAAGTGTATGGTTATGCTTTTCAGTGCGGTGATCGGGCGGTGCTGGCGGCCTGGGCGGCGAGGGCGGATGGGGATTCGGTACGATGGGGGGTGGAAATTCCCGCTGCGGTTCGGGGCTGCAATATCGCAGGCGCAACTTTGGAGCGGAATTCGATGGAGCTGGGAGAGTCGCCGGTATATTTGCTCAGTGAGGAGATGGCGGCGGAAGATTTAGTTGCGAAAGTGAAACTTCGTTTGATACCGTAAGGAGTTCTCCGTTGATTCAGGCAAGACGTATGATTTTTACCTGCTGCTATTTTGTTGTGCTGTTCTCTGCTTGGCATATCGTTTTGGGTGAGAATGAGGCAGAGCCGGTACACTGGAGTCCGTCGATAGCGGAGGTGGGGGCGAAGAACCTGCTGCCCAACGGCAGTTTTGAATGCGGCAATTGCGGCTGGTCCAGTATCGGCCGGATGACCGGGTGGGGGGGAGATTTGTGCGGGCTTTATGGAGAAATTCAAGCGGGGGGAGCGTGGCATGGGGAGCATTGTCTGCGGGTGGAATTGGGGCCGGGCAAGACGCCGGTGACCTGTTTTGCGGTATATCCGGCGGCCCGGGTGGTGCAAAGCCGGCCGTTGGCGGGAAATGTCGGCTGGCTTCGGGTGGAAGTGGGGCAGGAATATACCCTTTCGGTGTATATGCGAGCGGACCGGGAGGGGGTTGCGGCCCGGCTGGCGTTTTATTTTGGGAGCGATCCGGCGCTGTTTCCGGAGATAATGGAGCGGTCGCAGGAAGTGGTTTTGAGCCGGGAGTGGCAGCGGTATTGTTTTACGGTGACGGCGGAGCGGCCGGATCTGTTTGCGGCGGTAGGGCCGGACCTCAGTGCCGGGCCGGAGGAATCGGCGACGGTATGGATGGATGCGGTGCAGGTGGAACGAGGGGGGGCGGCCGGAGAATTTAGTTTGCGGGAAGAGGTGGAGATCGGTTTTGCCAGCGGCAGATTTGGGAATCTGTTTGCAACAACGGATCCGGCGGTTTTGCAGGTCTATGGTTTCAACGGCAGCGGGGCAGAAGCGGTGATTGCGGTTCGGGCGGAGTTAACGGATTATTTTGATGCGCGGCTGCCGGATTTATCCACGATTATCAAAATCCCAGCTCGCAAAAATATAAAAACCGATATGCCTTTGGGTATTCCTGGAACGGGTTTTTATCGTGTAAAGCTTTTTTGGGAAATCGGAAAAAACAGGCATGTCGAGGAGACCACGCTGGCGGTGACGCCGCGGTATGCGGGGAAGGATTCACCTTTTGGCATCAATCACGCGATGACGACACCGGAGTTATGCCGGTCCCTGCAGCGGGCGGGCGTGGTTTGGGCGCGGGACTGGTCGCTGGACTGGAACCAGGTGGAGCGGGAGGAAGGAAACATTTCCTTTGCCGGTTCGGACGCTCAAATCGACCGGGTGCTGGAGTACGGCATGTCCGTGACCAGCCTTTTGCCGCCGTTTGCTTCGGCGATCTGGGCCTCTTCGGCGCCGGCGGATGTGGAGCAGTATCTGCCGGCGAACTTTGCGGAGCCGCTGGATTTTGTGAAGATGGGGTACGCGCCGAAAGATCCTCAGAAGCTGTATGATTTTATTTATAAAACGGCAGAACATTACCGCAGCCGTGTGAAGGTATGGGAGTTTTATAACGAGCCTGTACATACAATTTATTCGCTGCCGTCGGCGAATACCAAACTTCCCGGGGCGAATTATACCGTGGCCGATTATGTCAAGCTGCTGAAAGGAGCCTATCGTGCCATGAAGAGCGCCGATCCAGGCTGCCGGGTGATGGGGGGGATTAGCGTGGGGTCTTTGGAGGCAATCGTGGCCGGTGCCCGGGAATTGGTGGAACTGGGAGGATTGGAGGCTCTGGATATCTATGCCGTGCATCCCTATGGGCATCTGGCAGGCAGCCCGGAAGAATTTGCCCCGTTTTTTGCGAAGATGAACGAAGTGCTGGTAGATCAAAATGGCAAAGGCGTGCCTCTATGGGCGACGGAGTTTGGGTATTACGGAGCGGACGAGAAGCCGCTGACGCCCTGGATTGCGCCGCGGAATTATTTTTCGGCGAATGTCATGCGGAAGAGCGAAAAGGAGGCGGCGGATTATTCGGTACGGGCGGCGGTTATTATGCTGGCGCATCGGGTGGAAAAGATATTTTATCACCAGGGGGTGGAGGCCCAGCTCAATAACAATTGTATGACGCTGGAGTGCCCGTTTTTCGGCCCGCTGGGGACGCCGCGTAAAGTATTTGTGGCGCAGGCGGTGCTGGCGGATCTGCTGGGGCCGGCCCCCCGATTGGCGGGTGTGTTGAAAAAACCAGAAAGGATAGGGGAAACTTTAACCGGAGAGGTCTATGGGTATGCCTTTCAAGGCGGGGGAAAAGCGGTTCTGGTCGCCTGGGCACCAGAAATCAATCAAAATCGGTGGGCACTGGAATTATCAGGGAAATCTGATACCCGGCCCATTCATGTTTTTAATCTGGCGGGCGGAGAATTGGCGAATAATAGCATCGATCTGGGGGAATCTCCAGTTTATATTGTAACCAGAGAGCAAAATACTCAAGACTTGCTAAATGCTTTTATATTGTTGTTACCAAAGTAATTTTGTTTATAGGAGTACCTGCGTATGTGGCAAAAGACATTTTTTTTCGTGGTGAATGTGATCCTGTTTTCCGGCATGATGGTATGGGGCGAGGAAGTACAATCGCAGGGCGAGGGGGTGACGGTGGGGGATGGGTATGCGCGGTATGACGGGGGCAGCCGGACGTGGGAGATCGGGACTCGCTCTGTGCGGATGACTCTGGCGGAGGAAGAGGGGCGGCTGGTATGGAAGGGGCTGGAGAATTTGGCGGCGGGGGAAGCGGTGCAGTATATTGAGGGGGCGGGGAATATGCCGTTTGCGGTGGAGACGGGGCTGGCGGCGGTGGAGAGCAGTGACTGGACGATTGCGGATAGCCAGATGCGGCAGGTAACGGTCGGTGGGCGGCCGGCGGTGGAGCTGGATTTTGTGCTGGAGCGGGGAAGCCTGCAAGCCCACTTGCAGATTGTGGCGCACCCGGGGACCGCGATCCTGCGGCAGCGGGTGGTGTTGAAAAATACCGGTTCGATGCCCGTGAAGCTCAGCGCGGCGGTTCCCTTTCAGATGTATCTGGGCGAGAAGCCGATGCACGCCATGACCAACTACTGGATGTATGGAGGGACGAATACCGTGGATCAGGGGGTTATGCAGAGCGCGGATGTGGGAGGTTCGTACCAGAATGTGTTGTCTGGTGAGAATACCGGCAACTATGTGCCCTGGATGGGATTTCTGCGGAAGGAGGGGAGCCGGGACGGGTGGTTTGCCGCCCTTGATTGGCTGGGCCGGTGGACGCTGGGCGTGGAGCGGCGCGAGACGGCGGAAAAAGAGGAAGAGGGGGACACTTATACGTCCGATTTCAACGGCTGCCACAGAATCAGCAAATCGGCGGAAAGCAGCATGCATCCGTCGCCTGTGGGGAATCAGCGGATTCATCTGGTTCGCGCTGTGGATGGGACCCAGGAGGTTATCTGGAAGACGCTGGCGGCGCCCCAGGAGGTGAAGCAGGGGGAGAGCTATACTTTTCAGTGGCTGGCCGCTACGGGTTACCAAAGTCAGCCGCAGGGCACTTTTACCCTGTATCTGGGGGACGAGCCATTGCTGGATTTTCAGGTTACTCAAAGTACCCAAAGCTGGACCGGCAAAAAAGAGGGAGTGGTGCTGAATTATGAGGTGACCACGGCGAATGGCGAAGACAGTATGGGGACCATGAAGCTGACGATGCCTTCGGCCCTGCTGACGCCGGGGAAACGGGCGGTTTTGCGGGTGGCGGGGTCCAATTCCGCCAGCCGGCAGTGGTTTGGCATTTATGACTATCCCTGTTTGCGCGGCGGGGAGGCGTTTTTTACGACCGGGACGGATGATGTGTCGGGTTACGAGTTGAAGCCCGGCGGGGAGGTGGGATTGCCGCTGGTTACGTTTGGGGTGTTCGGGGATACGCTGGACCATATGGCCGAGCAGGTTTATCGGTGGCAGTATGAGTATATGTGGGATTTTACGAACAACGAATATTACGCCAAGACGAAGTATGCCACGTCGTGGGTATTCTGCAGCCGGAACTTGCAGGAGCAGTTCACGGCGCGGCTGGGCTGGCTGGATATGGATAGCCTGGACCTGCTGCGGTCGTTGGGGATTGATATGCTGTGGGATGACGCGGGTTGGGCGAAGTTTCCGGGCTGGCCGATCGATGATTCGTATTCGACGGTATTTTCGGCCAGTTATGAGGGGCCGGATTTTGCGCAGACGCAGCGGTATCTGCAAAAGATGGAGATGAAGTGGCTGCTGTGGATGGCGGGCCGGCCCACGCCGGGGGTGATGGATACGAAGGTCGGATCGTGGGGCGATTATCAATGGCGGACAGATGCGATCGGGTGGTACGGGCCGGAGGATGGGGCGGGGTTCATGAAGCAATTGGATGCTTTTCTGACGAAGCATCCAGGCAGTTCTTTTCATACGTGCAATGGCGGCAGCCGGTATTCGCACCAGTTTGAGATCCAGCGGTTTGCGGACGTGAATTACTTGTCCGATGCGGGGCGGGGCAAGGTGATCAACCAGTATTTTTCGTACCTGGACACGCCGGACAAGTGGCTGGACGGGATCGACAACTTTTTCCGGAATTGGGGCGAGACAGGGGTGTATTGTTTTTATCGGCAGTTGCTGGTGGCGCCGATGTGGGCGTTTCTGGATGTGGTGGGGAAACAACCGGAGCATCTGGCCCAGGTGGCCCGGGTGAATGAGATTTACAGTTATCTGCTGCGGGAAGGGGTGGCGGGCCGCTGGAGTTTTGTGCATCATCCGGGAGTGGCGGGGGATAAGGAATCCAATTACCTGCAACGGACCAGTTATGACCGGAAACGGGCGGTCATCATTCCCAGCCTGGCGGCGGAAGGGGCAGTGCGGGTTTATCCGCGGGGTTTGATCGGGGAGTTTGAGTATGAGGTGGGATTCAATACCGCTACGCCAACGAGCCGCCGGGGCGGGGCCGATTTGATGGAAAGCGGCATTGAGGTGGGGGGAGTGGATACGGGCGGGCTGATTTATCTGGGGCTGGCGGACCGGCCGGGATTCGGACTGGACCAGACTGCGCCGCAGAAGCCGTCCCGTGTATTGTTCCGGCGGGAGAACAATATCGGCTACGGCGGGGTGGGGATTTACTGGTGTCCCGGTGCGGATGACCGGTGGGTGAGCCATTACGAAATCCGGCGCGGGGAACAGGTGATCGGCAGGACGGCCAAGGGCTTGTATTATTTCGATTATGCGGAGGGTTGGAATCCGCAGGATCGCTACCAGGTGCGGACGGTGGATGCGGACGGGAACACCAGCGATTGGACGACCGCGACAGCGATACGCCATGAGCCGGCGGTGTACACGGCGATGGGCGGCCATTTCGCCCGGAGCGGTCGGGAGGGATGGAGCGCGGAAACCAGTGCGGACGGGCAGAATTTCGCGGAGATGGCCTGGGTAGCGCCGGCGAAATGTCCGGCAGGGGATTTTGGCGGGACACCGAACCAGCCGGGGGGAATAGAAGGGTACTGGGAAGGGCCGGGCCAGGCGCGGGTGGGGCGCGGCTGGCAGGAGGTTTCGGCGGAGGTGCTGTGTGCGCGAGTGTGGACGGCGCCAACGGCGGGGACCGTGCGTATTCTGGGCCGGGCGATGAAGGAGTTCTACCGGCAGGGTAAAGGGCAGCCGTGCCGGGTGAAGATTCTACAAGGGGCAAGGCAGATCTGGCCCCAGCAGGATTGGGCGACAGTAGGACTGAACGATTATACCGGTGTCCAGCATGATGTGCGGGTGGAGGTGGCGGCGGGCGAGAAAATCCGGTTTGTGCTGGACCGGGGGACTTCGGAAGGCAGCGACGTGAAGGACATTGTGGCCTGGATGCCCCGGATTGTGTATGCCGGGCCGGAGGAAGGGACTGCGGAGCCGGAGATGAGTGCGGTGCGGATTTTGTGCGGCTCGCAGCGGGATTACACCGACGGGTGCGGGAATGTGTGGTCGGCGGACCGGTATTATACGGGCGGGAATCCGTATCAGACGGCGGCGGAAATATCGGGAATATTGCCAACCCTGAAGGATCAGCCGCTGTATCGGGGCGGCCGGGCGGGGAAGGAATTTACGTATTGCATTCCGGTGCAGCCGGGGCTGTATGCCCTGCGGCTGAAATTTACGGAACCGGAGTTTGACTATTTCTTCAGCCGGCCTTTTTGCCTGGAGATTAACGGGCGGGAGGTGATCCGCAACGAAGATATCTGCCAGGTGTCGCGCGGGCCGCGGCGGGCGCATGACCGGATCTTCCGGTATCTGGTTCCGGATGGGGACGGGAATCTGGTATTGAAGTTTCGCGGCGGGTGGGAACCGAGCCAGAAGACGGATGCCGCGCTGGTGCAGGCCATTGAAGTGCTGCCGGAGCAGGGGAAGGTTATTCGCGTGAATGTCGGAGCGGACCGGGACTTTGTGGACTGGAACAGCGATCTGTGGGCGGCGGATACCGGCAGCGAAGGACAAATCCTCCGCGCGGAGGTGATGGTGGAACAGGCCTCCCCGACGCTGTACGACCAGGAGTTGTACCGGACGGTGCGGAGCGGCAAAGAATTGACGTATTCGTTTGCCGTGCCGGCGGGTCTCTATACGGTGCATCTGAAGTTTGCGGAATTGTGGCTGGCGGAAACGGGCCAGCGGCCGATGGATATTGCGATTAACGGGCGGTGTTTCTGGCCGTCGTGGGATCCGTCGGCGCAGGCGGGCAAGACGGGGATGTCGGCGGATGTGCGGGCGGAAGGGATTACGCCGGACGGGGAAGGGAAGATTACCGTGCAGCTCCGCGCGCTGGGAAGCCATGAGGCGATTTTGCAGGCGATTGAGATCGAATAGGAGTATGTTCCATACCCAATCTCCTTTCCTGTTTACAGGTTTTGGAAGAAGCTATCGTACGGCTGCCTGGAAATTCGAGCTGCAATATCGCTGTAGTATCAGACTTTATTGCGAAAATACTGCCTGACTTTGGCCGCGATTTGCGGATCGGTCATTTCGTCGGCGGTTTCCACATCAACGATGCGGTCCTGGAGTTTTTTGCTCTCCAGGCGTTTTTTCAGTTCCCCTTTGGCCTCGCCAGGGCCTAGGATCAGGATGGATTCGGCATTGCGGATCAACGATATCACCTCATCATAATATCGGTCGAGGTGAACCGTAACCCGTTTATCCTGCAAGTCTTCTGATTTATGATCTCTTGAGGAATGAGCCGGCCAGCCGGCCGAAGGGCGGGCGTCTTTTTCCAGTTGGGAAGTGATTCGTTTTATCTCTTCCGTTTTGTCAAAAAGCGTCACAATAATCGTCTGCCTATGATCGATCCACAAGCCCACTTCTTTTTTCATACGTATTCCCTTTCGCTATTCCTTCCGCTACCTATACACCAGTACACCAGCCAAAATTTTTAAGCATCATTTTTACGATACCCTTGCCGGCGGCTGCACCGCCGAATGGCATTATTCTTATTATATGCCGCCACCCCCCGGTTGTGGCTACTTTTTTCCATATTTTTTTGGCACGTGCGGAGTAAAAAAGGTGTCTTTTGAATGGGTCGGGCTTGGCTTTTGTGGTAAGGTACGCCGGTAAAGTGTATTATCAGGTACTTACAGAAACATGAGGTGACCGGATGAAGACAGTTTTTGGCAATCGAATGGTTTTAGTTCTGCTGTGTGTATCCCTCCCTGCAGCCGGGTGGGCTGGCGAGGAAGAAGGGAAAAAGGCTCCGGCGGCGGCTCCCTGGCCGCGGGTTTCGCCCTCGACGGTGTATGTGAATGCGGCGGATTTCGGGATCCAGCCGGTTTCCCCGGACAAGCTGCTGACGGAGGTATTCGATCAGAATTTCGATTCGACTGACGGTTTGCAGGCGGCGCTGGATGCGGGGGCGACGGGGATCGTGTTTATCCCGGCGGGGATGTACCGGGTGACGCGGCCCCTGACGGCTAAATCGGGGACGACAATCATGGGGGCGGGCTATTGTTCCACGACGCTGGCCAGCGAGAAGGCGATGCCGGCCATCTTCCATTTGCAGGTGTCCGGTCCCATGACCACCATTCGCGATCTGTGGGTATGCGGGCCGGTGGGCGGCAACTGGGGGGCGGCGGGCATCTGGCTGGAGGGATGCAACGGGGTGACCGTCCGCGACTGTTGGGTTTCGGCGCTCAAGGTGGGAATCCTGGTGGACGGTATATCCGATACCTGGCTGCGGAATATCGTGACGGAACTGAACCAGGAGGGGATTCGGGTCCAGTGCCCCGATGGCCCGCCGGGCTGGGCGAGCGGGAATTTGCGGATGTTCGACTGTTACGGCTACCAGAATTATCAGGCGGGCTTTACCCTGGCCAATTTACGCGGCGTGCAGATGCAATCCTGCGGCGCGACCGGTGCGGGCTATGCCATCTTGGCCCGCAACTGTGCCCAGGTCACGATCAGCGGGGCGCAGGTGAATTTCGACGGCTCCCGCTGGCGGAAATATGGGATTCGGCTGGAAAAATGCGACACCATCACCTTTGCCAATAGCGTGGTGGAAGGGATGCCGGAATATGGCATCGCGGCCGTGGATTGCAGCCATTTGTCGATGTCGGGCAATGTGGTGCGGAACACCACCGCCGGGCCGGGCATCCGGGTGCAGGGCTGCCAGATGACAACGGTCACGGGCAATTGCGTGACCGAATCCGCCCGCGACGGTATCGAAGTGACCGGCTGCAGGGATATTACGCTGATCGGCAATACCGTGGATTTGTACGGGACCGATCCGCAGAAAAAGGAGCCGTACGAAGGCATCAAAAACGCCAGTAACACCAATTGCCAGATGGTGGGGAATACTGTGCGAGCGGCGAACTAAAATCTTTTGGGATCAACTCCCAAAAAATGGGTGAAAAGGAATCAAATAGCCGCCTCTTCACGGCGGGAATGTATCGCAGGAAAGCCGCCAGCCGAATCCTCTTCACGGGGGGAAACCGGTGTTCCGTATTTAATTCTGAATGGATGAAAAATCCTCCCTGTTGCTTTTTTCCGGCCCCTGTGGTGGGCCGTTGGCCTCTTCCAGATATTCCGCCTGCTCAACTTCAGGCAAATCTTCTAAATTGGTCTGGGTCCATTGATCGCCATCATTGATTTTCGTATAAACCAGTCGGCCGTGGTCATACTGATCGATAGAGAAGACTTGATTGTCTCCATCATAATACCGCCATTCGCCATCCTTGCGCCCCATGTCCCACTGGCCTTCCATAGAAATCCTGTTACGATCACGATAAAAAATGGTCCGGCCGTGATAAAGTTGCTTATCATTGGAAAGTTCTGTCTCCTGCATACCCCCCCACGGCCAGGTTACCTGCTCCTTATAGCGATTCTGCCCCTGTTCATCCTGAAATTCCACAATCGTGCTTTGGGCTTCCTGGAAGTCCTTGCGATGAGCGACCACACCCGCGCCAACCGAAATAAATGTCAAGAAATAACCGCCCAAAAACAACAGGATAAGCCCCACCGTGGCGAAGACACCCGCCGGCCGGCGGTTTACATGCTTCCAAACCCCCAGTACCGCGTCAGCCAGGGTCGAAGCATTGAGTTTATTCGCGAATTTCACCAGCAGCCGGCCGAGAATCGCCCGGGCGTGCTTCTCCGGAACATCTTCCGGCGGCAGTGATGGTTCCATCCCCAGCCCGTCCGCCTCCGGCAGGGACCGCATATCCCTCTTGCATTCCGCCGCAATCGACGCAATTCGAAAATGCATCCGCAGAGTCATCAGCCCCAGAAAGCCCAGAATTCCCAGTATCCAGCTTTTCAGCCCTATCCCGATTCCCAAAAGAAGCACCGCCATCGCCGTTCGCGTCACCAGATCGATATACCGGTTCCGTGAAAACAGCAATTCTTCGAGAAAACGCCCGCCATCCAGCGGTACGAACGGCAGCAGGTTAAAAGCATTGATCCCCAGAAACATGATCCCCAGTTCCCGGTAGATCGTCTGTGACGTTCGGCCGTAGGCAATCCAGCACCCGATGCTGATAAGGATCCCCGGCAGCGGCCCCATCAGGGTCACGATTGCCTTCTTCGCGTCGGACACGGCATAGTCGTGTCCTGACACCGCCGCCCCGAACAGGGGAATAAAGAACATCCTTACGTCCCGGTATCCGAACAGTCGCATCCCGGCATAATGCCCCAGCTCGTGCACAAACAGCACCCCGATCAGGATCAGCACCTCCTTGAATCCCCATTGAATCCACCCGACATTAAAAAATACCAGCAGCGTCACCGCCAGCATCAGAAGATTGCTCGTCCAGCTCCGCTTGGGATTCAGTTTCCGCACCATCGCCTCTCGAACCGCCGGATACCACTTCGCCGCCGGACTATCATCAGGTGGATTTTCCTCAGAAACCTCCGTACTTTCAAATCCGGCATCATCCGCGAAATCATTGACATAATCTGCCGGGGGCGGTGAGGGGGCGATCTTCTGCATCTGGGCAAATACTTTTTCCTCATTCTGCGACAAAGGGTGCCCCAGAGCTTTCTCCAGTTCGTCCCGCCGCAGCCCCCATCCGTAATGATTGCGCCACTCCGCCTTTCGGGCCTGTTCGTCCTGCATATTCGAAAAGAGTTCCCTCAGATTCCGACTAGCCTCCGGCCGGGCCTGGGGATTTTGAATCTGAAACGCCTGGACCCTTTGCTGATGTATCCTTAATAATTCGCCTGCATCGGTGATCAGGGGGAAAAACCGATAATATCTTTTCGGGCCAAAATCAAACGCCCCGGCTGTTTTTCTGGCATTGGAAGTAAGAAATGTCGTTCCATCGGAAAATGTTGTGGAAAAGTCCACGACTTTTTGACTGGCATTAATCAAACCCATCTTTTGCTTGATTTTCATCCCGCCCATCGGATTAACATGATAAATCGCTGTCGCGATGGTTCCTTCCGGATTGGTCATACTCCGTATAAATGTTCGAAGATTGGGATAGATCAGGCTGAGCGTGGTATCCTCCCAATCCCCCAGCGTAATAAATCCCGCCATTTTTAACTGCTCTTCCGTCTGCCGGTAATACTCCAGGTCCAGATACGAATATTCCCTTGTCGATAATACCTCTCGAAATGTATGTGGCCGTTCATACGTTTTCTTAAAATTACTCAATATTTTTTGAGCGGCTTTTTTCTGCTTACCTCTGCTGGAGGAGCCGAGTAAAAATAGTAACCCCAGCAATACCGCTGCCGCCCATCCCCAGGCCGATACGTTTTTCAGTTCCGTCACCGATAAAATAAAATCGATCATGGTTTGTTCCCCGTTTCAAAATAGAATTTTTCCTCTTGCGTCACGATAGCTCCTGAGACCTATACCCGTTCCTGTCAGATTATACCGCTTATCTGGTTTTTCCCATATACAATTCCAACCTATGAATTTCCTAAAAAATGAACCTTTACACCGAACAGTATAAAGTATTCTACCAATATTCCACCTGCCTGACAACCATTTTATTTCCTCCTAATCCATTATCAGTCTGCTACGTAACGTTTTCCCTTCGTGAGCTTCATATCTTGTGATTCAGTTCTTTTCCCAATTCGCAACTCATAATTCATAACTCACAATTTCTTTCCCCCCACCCCCGACAATAAACGACATCTTTACAGATTGTTCAGCTACGCCCCAGCCGCACCGCCTTTCTTTCTTCATCTGGTCGGGTTGGAAATCATATTTCCCCAGCTTGAAAATCGCTCTTCGTTTCCAGACAACTCTGGCATCTCATTTTTTTCACGGGGGGAAACCGGTGTTCCATGCTCTCCGAGCTGGAAAAATTCTTCCTACCAATCGTCCAACCCTCCAACTCCATGAGGCGGTGAGCCAGTCTTATCCTGTCCAACCTGTCTGATTTGTCCGTTTTTCAGATATGTCCGACTATCTTACTATTGTTAATCTGGGTAATCTCTCCCTCCTACAATTTGTAACTCGTAATTCATAATTCGTTATTATTTACTATTGCCACGTGCCCAAACCATCAACTTTTTACTATGTTTTGCCCTACTTTTATAGCACTTTAACACATTTTTATATCACTTTCTTCATCTTTTACTATACTTTCTTCAACATTTACCAACTCAACCTGACCGTTACAAATTACTAAAATTCATACCCATCTTACCAAAATTCTTACCCAACCGTTACAATCGTTATAATCCCTACTTTATTATCGGACTATCACTTCCCACGTAAAATAAGCACTTACAGCAATTTCCAAAAAACCAAAATAAGGACTTATAGATGTCCTTCTTCTGCACTATTTGAGGATTCATAATTACCAAAACCCGACCTAAAAACCAAATGGACGTTTATTTGCCCAGATTCCCCATGTCATGCACCAAAAGAACTTTGCGTAACAGCAGGTAATTTTTACCCTGATACTTTGTGACTTGTCCGGTCACCTGGAACAAACTCGACCGGCCCGAACGCTCCACCACATTCTCCATCACCTCCAGCAGACGTGACGGATGAATAATCACCGGCGGCTCCGCCATGCTGTCCCCATCGGTTTCAAACGTAAACACCCAGCACCGCTGCTCCATATCCAATACGATTCTGCCCAACCGGTCCACCACCATGTACCCATCCCGCCAGATCGCCGGGCTGTATCCCCCGATTGCAAACCCTTCCTGCTTCGAGGTTTCCGTCGGTTTGGCCGGCTCTTCCTCTGCGGAGATATTCAGCGGATGGGTTCGGGGTATCGCCTGCAGCGATTCACGCAAATTGGCTGGAATGGACACTTCCCCTTTGCTTTCCTCAGCCTCAACCTCAGCCTCCGTCTCTGACTCTTTGAAGTTTTTCGTATCCTGCTCAGGCAGCAGCCTCGCCTCCAGTACGCTTATTTTCTCTTTCGATTTTTCATTTTTGCCCCCGTCGCCAAACATGGATTTTTGATAGATATTGTTGGGCAGTATAAAATTCCGTTTCTGGTACGTGGTGATTTCTCCCCAAATCCGGAATGTAATCGTCATATCGGTACTATCATGGCACACTTCCTTCATCTCTGCCAGCTTTTGCCCCGGCAAAACCTCTATCGGCTGGACAAATTTTTCCATTTCATCCCTGTTCACTGGGGGCTGAGTATCCAGGGCGGTGTTGGCGGAAAGGGATTTGCTCTTTTTATCCTCTTTTTGTGCCAGTTTCTGTGCTTCCTGCCCCAGCGATCTGTCAAAAACTAAAAACCAGCGATTATCCTGCGGAGAATTCACCAGCTTGGCCGACAGATCGGCAATCTGATACCCTTCCGGTAATATCAGTTTCTTTTCCTCCTGTTTGCCCGGCTGTTCGCCATTTTCTTTTACACCCTGTTCAGCAGCCGGTTCTTTAGTCTTCACTGCCTCATCCGATTCCGGCGGCATCTGCCCAAAAACAGCCGGAGGAATCGCCCCTAAAACCACCCAGCCGAGAAAAAAAACAATCTGTTTTTTCATAATTTTGGTTCTCATAACAAAAATTATATCCATATCAGGTTAGAAAAGAAGCTTTTAAAATTTTAACGATTTCACCGGGATTTTCAGCAAATTCCACTGCCGATTTGGCGTTTCCATCACACAATTCAATGGTTTTAACCAGGTTTTTCCAGAAGTCCGATACGAATATCATCGGCCGCCGCGGCAGAAAGTGTTTATTGATAAGCTCCCAGACCATCGCGATCTCCAGCAAGGTCCCCGTCCCGCCCGGTAAAATGACATACGCATCGCCCAGCCCGATCAATTTTTCCAGCCGCTCCACCAAATTGGACGTCCGTATTTCCTTATCTATCCACTGGTTAGGACCTTTCCTCCCGAACGCGTCACACGTTACCCCCATTGTCCTGCCGTCCACGCTTTTCGCCCCTTTTGCCGCCGCCTCCATCGTCCCGCCATACCCGCCATTGGCGAGGGTATAACCATTCTGCCCCAAAACCAGGCCGATTTCATATGCCATCCGGTAATCCGAGCTGTCACCTCTAAGATGAGAAGAACCGAATAGCACGATCGTTTTTTGGATTTTATCAGACATAAGTCTTTATTTTATATCAGGTAAAAAAGACCTGCAAAAGAGAAATATTCAGGAAAAATCCGCATTCACCATCAAAGCAAGGATTAAATAAACCGATAGATATGACATATGGAGAGACAACTGGAAAAAGGCTTGAATTTCGTTTTAAAATCGACTATAATAAAATTAGAATAGCGTGAAAACCTCTAAAATACAGTGATTTATGTAAAAATCCCAGGAATCTATTTCCTGGTTTCCCGGTAACATAATTAAGGACTGGAGAATTCAGCATGTCGAAAACCATATCAATTTCGATCCTTTTATCTTTTATTTTACTGTTGGTTGGATGGGAAGAAGCGGCGAAGGGGGATATTGTCATCAATGAGATTATGTACAACCCGACCGCTGCCAATACCGGCGGGGAGTTGGTGGAGATATTTAATACTGGCAGTACGGCTGTCGATGTGGGTGGCTGGCAGTTGCACGATTCGACGCAAATGATGTTCACCCTGCCGGAGGGTACAAACATAGCGGCGGGGGGGTGTCTGGTGTTTTATGATGAGGCGGCGGCAATATCGTATTATGGTCTGGACCCGGCGATTTCCTATGGCCCCTATACGGGCGGTCTGAGCGGGGATGGCGAGCGGATCCAGTTGCTGGATGGCAGCCAGATCGTGATCGATGAAGTCACCTACGATGACAACTGGCCCTGGCCCCCGCAGCCGGATGGGAATGGCCCGTCGCTGGAATTGATGGACGCCAGCAGTGATAATAATGCCCCGTCAAATTGGGGTGTAGGCCAGCCGTACAGCCCCGGCCGGGAGAATGATCCGACCCTCCAGGGGGACGGGGATATCATCATCAGCGAAATCATGTATCATCCGGGGCCGACGAACTGGGGCGGAGAATATATCGAATTGTATAACCGCTCCGGTGCAGCGATCGATCTGATGGGCTGGACACTGGAACAGGGAATTGCTTATACGTTTACCGGGACGACTGTCCTGGGGGCGGGGGAGTATCTGGTAATCGCGGGGGACCCGAATGTGGCTGCGTACTACAATCTCGTTGCCAGTGAGGTAATGGGATCCTATGAACGGGATTTGGGCAACAGCGGCGATCTGGTGGTGCTGCGGGATACGGCGGGAGTGGTGGTGACGGTGGTGAATTACAACGATCAGACCCCTTGGCCGACGGAGGCGGACGGGGCGGGATCGTCGCTGGAGCTGCTGGATGTCAATGGGGAGAATAACGATCCGGCCAACTGGGGGATCGGCCAGCTCTACACGCCGGGGGCAGCCAATAGTCCGGCGATTTCCGGGGGCGGGGATGTCGCGATTGCGGAGATTATGTATCAGCCGCTGAAAAAACGTTATATGGCAACCCAGAACGGGTATATTATGGGTAGTGCTCCGGATCAGGGAAGATATTGGCAGGATGGAGATGATCCGACAGGGGAATATATCGAGTTATACAATCGCAGTACCAAGACAGTCAATCTGTCCGGCTGGAAACTGCTGGATGAGGACGGGGTATTATATACCTTTACCAGCGGGACCATAGCGGCGGGTGCGTATAAGGTGGTTTGTTCCGACGCGGCAGCCATTGCCGCCCGCTATAGTATCAGCAATGCCGTAGGGAATTTTACCAGCAGCGGTGACCGGCTGGCCAATGGAGGAGAGCGGTTAACCCTGGTGAACAGTTCCGGGGTGGTGGTGGATACGGTGCGATACAATGACCTGCCGCCCTGGCCGATCGGCCCGGATCAGACGGGGGTATCGCTGGAGTGCCTGAATGCGGCGCTGGACAACAGCCGGGCAGAGAATTGGCGCGGCTGTACCGTGGCGGCGCCGTCTGCGCCATCGAGTCCGGCGGTGGGCAATGAATATTTTCTCAATCGGGGTACGCCGGGCAAAGTCAATTCGCGGACCAGCGGTTATCTGCCGCCGTTTGTGAATGTGGAAGAGATAAAGCATTCGCCCAAACGCCCCGCCTCGACCGAGGAGGTATTGATTACCGCGGAGGTCAGCAGTGATTACCCGATAACGTCAGTCAGCCTGGTCTATGAGGTGTTTGTCGCCCCCTATCAAACGGCCAGTCAATCCGCCACGATCCCGATGTATGACGACGGGACGCACGGGGATCTTACGGTGGGGGATGGCAGATATAGCGTGACCCTGGCGGCGCAGAGTACGAAAACCCTGGTGCGATATCGCGTTGCGGTTACGGATAGCCACGGCAGTTGGACCTATCCGGACAGTTACGAACCGAATCCAAACCGGGCGTATTTTGTATATGACGGCAATCCGGACAGGAATTTGCAGGAGTATTTTCTGATTGCGCCGGATTCGACCTGGAATTATTTATCCAGCAATATCTGGACCCATGACTATCAGGAGGTGACCCTGGTGGCGGAGGGAATCGTCTATGACCATATCGGGGTGCATTTGAAAGGGATGGGCTGGCGGGTGCATCCCAAGAAGAGTTATAAGCTGTCGTTCAATAAGACGGAATATCTGCGGGATATGAGCCGGCTGGATCTGTCCATGCATGTGCCGGTGGTGCAGAAGCTGGTGCACGACCTCTTCAGTGAGGTAGGGCAGGTTAATCTGGGGACGGAACTGGTGCGGGTGTACCGCAACGGCGAATTTTACGGGGTGTATCTGGCCACGGAATCGACGAATTCCTCCTGGCTCCAGCGGCATGGGATGGATGGGGCCGGGGAGGTCTATAAGGCCAGTTGCCTGCCGACCGGCAATGGGTATGTGGCGGATTTACGCTATTATTCCGATACCGGTTTGTATCCCCAGATGTATGAGAAGAAGGGGGATGCCCTGGGATCGTTTGATTCCCTGATGGATTTATGTAATCAGATGACCAATACGCCGGAGGCCCAGATCGTAAGCACGATGAATTCTCTGATTGACCTGGATACCTGGCTGTACAACTGGGCGGTACACGTGGCGGTCTTCAATGATGATTTGATGGGGCAGAATTTCTTTGTAGTCAAGCCGGCCGAACCGGGGGCGAAATGGCATCTGCAATGTTTTGATCTGACCGGGTCATTTAACTGGCGGGGTACTGCCATCGGGCCTTATGAAGGGGTTGATTATCAAGCGGATCCTTTTAATTACTGCAACCGGTGGCAGGTGCGGGTTGCGAATAATCCGGTCCTGAAAAACCGGTTTATGACTATATTGGCGGATGTCCTGGATCATTACATGACCATCGAGCAGGTCCATGCGCTGGTGGATGAATATTATGATTATACCCTGGATGACCGCAATGACGAGATGACGTTCCGGGCGGTATGGAATGGCGGAGTGGGTCCTTTTGTGATGACGGAAGCCCGGCGGGATTCCATCAAGTCTTTTTACACCAACCGCTGGAACTGGCTTAAAAATACCTGGCTGCCCAGCCAGGGTTACACCCCGCCGGCTAATGCCCACCCGACGATTCAAATAACCAGCGTGTCCCGCACCTCCAGCGGTTTCGAGATTCGGTGGCAGTATGCGGATGTGGAGTCGAATCCCTGTACGGTGGATTTATACTGGCTGGACAAGAAATGGTCGCAGGTGGAACCGATCCCCGGGGCGCAGGGCCTGCCGGCGGTGGATGGCAGTTTCCTTTGGACCGCCGGCTTACCCGATGAGGAATATCTGGATCGCCGGATTTGTATTCATGCCGTCATCCGCGATACTGTCAGTGATCTGCCCGGCCACGATACCAGTGCCCATCCTTTGATCGTATGGGAAAACTGCCGGCAGGTGCTGGATGCCGGTTACGGTCTGACAGGGGATATCAATGAGGATTGCCGGGTGAATCTGGAGGATATGTCCATATTTTTGAATGTCTGGCTGACCTGTTATGATCCGCAAAATCCCGATTGTACGGCCCTGCCGTAAAAGCAGCAGAGAATGAACGATGAAAAAAATAATGGTATTTGTTTGGATAGCGATTTTATGGGTTGGTGGTGCGGGGAATCTGTCGGCGCAGATCGTCTATGATTTGCAGACGGACTGGGTATGGAATACCAATCCCAATGGCCCCTGGTCCTACGGCCATAGTGCGGACATGACGGATCCGCGGGAATTTCTGGTGAATGAAAACAATGAAAGCTGGCTGCCAGACACCTGCGATGTCTGGTGGGCCAGGGAATATATGCAGTGGCCGCTGATCTGGAAAGCGGATGGTTTCAGCGATGGTCATTCCTTCGATGGGGAAGTTCTACTGCAGGCCTGGGGCAGCGGCGAAGCTTCCGTGGTCCGGTTTATCGCCCCGGTCGCGGGATATTTCGATATCCATATCACGTTCTATTACCGTTACAGCAGCGTTCAGAATGTTATATTGATCAATGACGCCGTGGTGCTCGATGTCACCAATGCCGATTATTCCTACGATGAACTGGGCCGGCTGAGGTACCATTTCAGTCTCACCAACTACTGGATTTCCGCCGGGGACGTGATTGATGTGGGGGTACGCGATATCACGGCCGGCAATAATTGTAAAATCGCACTGATCGAAACGATCTCCGAGTACACCGAGCCGGTCATCCAGTGTGAAGATCTGGGCAGTCACCATCCGGCGGACCTGAATCACGATTGCTATTTCGATATGGAAGACCTGTTGATTCTGATCAATAACTGGCTGGCCTGCAACGATCCAACTGATCCGGCTTGTAGTTTAGCAGCTTATTGATGACAGTCATCGCTCCGGTATCGTGGATAGATTCCTGTCAGCGTAGTAACGACCAGCCCGTATTTGCCTTTTATCCGATCTGTTCTTCCAGGTATTTCTTGACCGCCTGCAGGAACTGGGCGGCCAGGGCGCCGTCGATGATCCGGTGGTCGCTGCACAGGGTCACTTTCATCATCGGCTGGATGCCGATCATACCGTTGACGGCGACGACTTCGTCTTTGGTGGCGCCGACGGCCAGGATGGCGCTTTCCGGCGGGTTGATGATCGCGGTAAACTCCTCCACGCCGAACATGCCCAGGTTCGAGACGGTAAAGGTCCCCTTGCCGGCCCCGATGATCTTGCCGCCGCGGGCCTCAGCGGCCAGGCGTTTGGTCTCCAGGGCAATCTCATTCCAGGATCGCCGGTCGGCGTGGGTGAGAACCGGGACGACCAGGCCGATATCCACCGCGGTGGCGACGCCGATATTCACATCGGCGTGATAGGTGATGGTTTCCTCGGTGAACCGGCTGTTGACGGCTGGGTACTGGCGCAGGCCCACGGCAACGGCTTTGAGGATCAGATCGTTCACGGAGAGGCGGTGGGCTTTTTCCAGATCTTGGTTGTACTGGTTTCGGAAAGCCATCGCCCGGCTCATATTAATACTCATGGTCACGTTGAAGTGGGGGGTATCGCGGAAGCTCATTTGGAGGTTTTTGCCGATGGCCCGCCGGATCTTGGTGACGGCGACTTCGGTGCCGGGCTGCGGCTGGCCGGCGACCGGGGCCAGGGAAAGGGCGGCGGGGGCGGGGGCCGGTTGGATTGGTCGGGCCGGTCGGACAGCGGCGAATTTGCGGACATCCTCAGCGATGATTCGGCCATTGGGACCGCTGCCGCTGATCTGGCGCAGGTCCACACCCAGTTCGCCAGCCACCTTGCGGGCGAACGGGGAGGCGAAGATGCGGCCGTTTTTACGGGGGGCTGGCGCGGCAGTGGTGGGAGTGAATTTTTCTATGTCATCCCGGACGATTCTGCCTTTGGGACCGGAGCCGCAGACCTGATGGAGGTCAATACCCCGCTCCTTGGCAATACGTTTGGCGATGGGGGAGGCCTTGATGCGGTCGGAGGCATCGTCGGCTGTCTCAGCGGCAGGGGGGGCGGTTGGGGAAACCGCCTGCGGCTTTGCTTTCGTTTCAGAGCCGGTTGAGGCGGCGGCCTCTGGAATAGCGGTGCCCGCCTCGCCGATGTAAGCGACGATCTTGCCGACGGGGACGCTTTCGTCTTCAGAGAACAATTGTTTTAGGAGGGTACCCGAATCGGCGGCCTCGACCTCGATAACGGATTTGTCGGTTTCGACCTCCAGGACCACTTCCCCTTTGTTAACCGTGTCCCCTTCTGCCTTGTGCCATTTGACAATGCGGACTTCCTGGGTGGTCTGGTCGGGGATGGGAATCTTGACTTCGGTGGCCGCCAGAGTGGCTGTCGCGGCGGCGGTGGCTGGGGCAGGAGTCTTGGCTGTTTGCGCGGCCTGGGCCTTTTCAGCTTTCGGCGCGGCGGCGGTGCTTACCTTTTCCCCGGCGGCACCCACGAAGGCAACCACCTGGCCGACCGGGACGGTATCGTTTTCCTCGTACAGGCAGGCCAGCAGAACCCCGTCGGCGGCGGCTTCGACTTCGATGACGGATTTGTCCGTTTCGACTTCGAGGACGACCTGGCCTTTCTTGACCGCGTCTCCCGCGGCTTTATGCCATTTGACGATCCGGACTTCCTGGGTGGTTTGATCGGGGATCGGAATCTTGATCTCGGTTGCCATTACTGTATCACTCCTGCTATCTATCCAATATCAAATAATCGTTTTTTATCAGCTTGCTGCGCGGATCACTTGCCCAGCAGGGCCAGGGTCCGGGCACACACTTTTTTGGCGTCGGGAAGATTTTCCTCTTCCAGCGTGGGGGCCATGGGCGGCGGCACTTCGCAGGCGGCGACCAGTTCGATGGGAGCGTCCAGATAGTCGAAGGCCCGCTTCTGGATTTCGAAGGCGATGTGCTCGCCGAAGCAGCCGGTACCGGGGGCCTGGGAGACCAGGACAGCGCGGTTGGTTTTCTGGATGGAAGCGATGATGGTGTCAATGTCGAGGGGGATGAGGCTGCGAATATCGATGACCTCGGCGGAAACACCTTTGGCAGCCAGCAATTCCGCGGCCTGTTGGGCCACAATGGCCATGTAGGAGTAGCCTAGTATGGTTACGTCTTTTCCTTCGCGGCGGATGGCGGCCTTGCCCAGCGGGATGGTGAAATCGCCTTTGGGCACCACGCCCTTATCGCCGTATAATAATTGATGTTCCAGGAAGATGACGGGATTGTCATCGCGGATAGCGGTCTTGAGCAGACCCTTGACATCTTCGGGGGTGGAGGCGGCCACGACCTTCAGGCCGGGGATATGGGTGGCGATGGCTTCCAGGCTCTGCGAGTGCTGGCCGGCATAGCCCTTGCCGCCGCCGATGGCGGTGCGGCAGACCATCGGAATGACCGCCTTGCCGCCGAACATATATTTGTTTTTGGCCGCCTGGTTGCCCAGTTGGTCCATGCTCATCAGGATAAAGTCGATATACATCAGCTCCACCACGGGCCGCATCCCGGTCATGGCCATACCGACGGCGGAACCGCAGATGGCGACTTCCGAGATGGGGGCGTTGAAGACCCGTTCCCGGCCGAAGATTTCGATCAGGCCGGAGGTGGCGGCGAAGGCCCCGCCGTGCTCGGCCACGTCCTCACCGTAAAACACGACGCGTTTGTCGCGGAGCATTTCTTCCATCATGGCCTCGGCAACGGCGCGGCGATAGGGCATCTTCCCTTCCTTGTCGCGATAGTCGCGAACGGCCTGGGCGTTGTATTCGGTGGTTTTATATTCGGAGGAGATGTTGTCGCTGGTGGTTTCGGAGTAGAGGCCCTCGTAAATGGTGGAAGGGTCGGGATACGCGCTCTTGGCGGCGGCGATGGTTAATTTTTCCATCTGCTCATAGTGCTGCTTTTCCATATCCTCCACTTCCTGCGGGCCGAGAATTCCGGATTTCACCAGTTCGGCCTTCATCCTGCCGATGGCGTCTTCGCAGCGCCAGGCTTCGATCTCATGGTCACTGCGGTACATGTTCTGGTCGCTGAGGGAGTGGCCCATATAACGGTAGGTCATAGCCTCCAGCAGGACCGGGCCGTCGTTTTTGCGGCAGGTCTCGGCGGCCCGCAGGACGGCGTCGCGGACGGCCATCGCGTCCATGCCGTTGATGACTTCGGCGTGCATCCCGTTCATCTTATAGCCCCAGCCGCGGCGGGCAATACAATCGATACCGGTGATTTCCTGGCGGGTGCGGCCGGTCATGCCGAACTGGTTGTTCTCGATCAGGAAAATAACGTTGACGCCCCGTTTGAACTGGGCCATGCTGGTGATATTCAGAGATTCATTGAAAACGCCGTTATTACAGGCCCCGTCCCCGAAGAAACACAGGGTGACCCGATCTTTTTTCTGGAGCATCATGGACATGCCGGCCCCGGCGGCGATGGGCAGGCTGCCGCCGACAATCGCGTTGGCGCCCAGGTGCCCCACGTTGAAATCGGCGATGTGCATCCCGCCGCCCCGGCCCCGGCAATAGCCTTCTTCCTTGCCCATGAATTCCGCCATGGTGCGGTACAGGTGCACTTCCAGGGCCTGTTCCAGCAGGTTCTTTTGGGTACTCGTAAAACTTACGTCCCCAATAAAGGCCCGCAGTTCCTTCTCGTTCATGGCCTTCAGGGCATAGGATTCCTTGGCAATGCTGTGGCCGTGTCCCCGGTGGGAACTGGTGATATAGTCATCCGCCCGCAGGGCCGCGTTGGCGCCCACCGCCACGGCTTCCTGGCCGATGGACAGGTGGGTGGCCCCCGAGAATTTATAGCCTTCAAAGGGTACCAACTCCCCGTTACGCAGCTTGATGATCATGGTTTCAAAGGCCCGGTTGTAAAGCATTTGCCGGTATAGAAAAACGGCATCTTCCGGGGTAAGGCCGGCCTTTAGCTCATCCTTGAGACTTTTGTTGTACTGATAACAGGGGATTTCCCCGCTGCGAAGCGTTTGCGGCGCGAAATTCGGTCCCAAAACAAGACTTTTCATCGATTGAAATTCGATTTTCATGTCAGTAGCCTGCATTATTCATTTTCTCCAAAATTATAAAAAGTATTCATTTAGCAGTAAATCTTATTAAATTGTAAATAAAACGCTAAAAATGTCAATAATATTACAAGAAAATCTTGAAAATTGCTAAAATATAGCTTATTATTTACAACATAATGAGGCAAAGGCAGAAAAAAATCGTCGAATTCGTCCGCAATGTCGGGATTGTTTCCGTTTCGGAATTGGCGGAAATGTTTGGTGTGTCGCCATTTACAATCCGACGGGATATTGATTATCTCTCTCAGGTACGCTTGGTGGCCAAAGTGAAGGGGGGGGCCCAGCGGATCGAGACGCCCAGCCAGTTCAACGAGGCCCGGCTGCTCAACCGGATGCAGATCAATCTGGCGCAAAAGGAAAAAATCGCCCGCAAGGCGGTGGAGTTTATCCATGCCGGGGATACCATTTTTCTGGATGGCTCCAGCACGATTGCCTGCCTGGCCCGGACCATTGCCCAGGTCTGCCGGAATATTACGGTGGTGACGAATTCGGTGCTGATTTCCCTGGAGTTATCGGAGGCCTCCGATATCCGGCTGATCGGGCTGGGTGGGATCTTCGACCGGGATACGTTTTCGTTTGTTGGTTTTGACGCGGATTTGCCGGCGGAGTCCTTTTATGTCGATAAGGCCTTTTTTTCCTGTGCCGGTTTTGTCCCGGATCAGGGAACGTTTGAGAATGCCGCCTTCAATCGCAATATCAAGCTGCTGGTGGCCCAGCGGGCCGCCAAGGTGTTCCTGCTGATTGGTTCGGAAAAATTCGGGAAACGGGCGTTAACCCGGGTCCTGGATGGTTCCATGATCCACACCATCATCACGGAAAAAGTGGATGATGAAAAAATCATGCAGCAGATTAAGGAAAGTCAGATCAACCTGGTTCTGGCGGATCGGGCGGATAACAACCAAACCAAATAAGTTTAGCGTCTCCACCCTTTCATCTTGGACCGATTATCGAAAATTACGGCTCGAAGCGATGCGGAAATTCCTCATTCGGTGGCTGGCTATGGCAGAGGACACAGTTATTGATCGGTCCGGAATACCCCTGTAGATTGATTGCCTGGGCATTATCAAGGGCTGTGATGGTAGGTGTGACGGCATGGGGTGTGTTGTGGCACGCCTCACAGTGGATACCGCCATGGCCGATGGAATCGCGAAATAGCGTGCCCGGCTGCTCAAACTCGAATTCGGCCCGCGAGTGGCAATCGTCGCAGCGTGGTTCATCCAGCCAGGGGCGGTTTTTGCTGGCTACCGCGGTCATGGAGGAATGACAGCTCATGCAATTCATCCCGTTTGCCGCATGAACATCCCGCAGACATTGCGTCTCAATGCCGGGATGACAGGCGTAGCAGGAAACGTCATTAAGCTGGGCGAGAACGGCAGGGCTGAAACGATCCGCATGAGCACTGTGCATGGCCCGTGATAGACTCGGTACACCCGGCTCACCCGGTTTTTGGAGTGGTTCCTGTGCGTGGCAATTTCCGCACAAAACTGGCTTCTGAGCCTCCAGGGTGGTTCCGTGCAATCGATCATGCGCCTGCAGAATATCGGTGGCGATGCTGATTCCCGGTGTGTTGTGGCACAATTGGCAGGTCATTTCTGTCGAAACCGGAACGATTGCCTGCGTTCGTGCTACTTCCTGATTATTGGATATTACCGTAATCGTAGCCAGCGGATAAGGATCTGTCTGCATCTGATCGTTGATCGGTGTGATCGGAATGCCGGTGACAATCCAGTCGTTGGTGCCGCTGGGCAGCATTGCCCCGGCCAGACCATTGCCCGTCAGCCCGATATTCGGCGGTATTACCACCCCCAACAGAGCCTGAACATAATCCCAGAAATTTGTCTTGCCGGCTGAATAGGTATTGGAGGGTATCACATAGTTGACGGTCAGACCTCCCCCGATGATATCTGGTTCCTCACCGCTACGCCGTACGATTTGGGCGTGCAGGGTATTATAAGGGGGCAGAATCATCATCTCGGAAAAGTCCGCCTGCATGCAATGCATACCCAGGTCATTGTACCCGAATACCACCATGGTTTGGCCGGGAACAAAACACTCAGGGGCGCTGCAGTCCTGCCAATGGTTCTCCAGCATCACATAGTCAGGATAATTCACGCTGCCGTTGAAGTTCAGATCGGCTCCATAGCAATGCTGGATGGCAGCGCAATCCACCTCCAGCCATTCCTGGGCAAACAGTACCAGATCCTCCAGAGTAACCCGGCAATCTCCACTGAGATCGCCCACGGGCGGTTGATGCAGTGCATCGCCGCAAATTGCTGGGGTATAGGCCCGGACGGTACTGCCCGCACAACATATTATCATGCATAAAAATACCTCTTTTTTAATGTGAAACCAAGTCATCGTTCACCTCCTGATCTGGAATATTATGTGACATTTAAGTATTCAGAAGGCCATGCTCCTAGTTAATCGCCGCCTTCGGAGAATCGATGATCAAAACTCTCGTCGGGTGTGCTGCCATGACAGAGAGAACATTTATTGATCGGACCGGCATGGCCTTGCAGGGTAATCGCCTGTACATTATCTGCGGCGGTTATAGTTGGTGTAATAGCATGGGGGCTGCCATGGCAGGCTTCGCAATGGACTCCATGATGTCCTTTGGAATTCCGGTAGAGGGTATTCGGCTGTTCAAACTCAAAACCGGAGCGGCTGTGGCAATCATCGCATCGAGGTTCGTCGATCCAGGGATGGCGAGTTGCCTCCGCCACATTCGAAAGGGTTCCATGGCAGTCTTCACAGTCCATATTTTCAGCCTTATGAACACCCCGCAGGCACTGGGTTTGGATACCCGGATGGCACGCATAGCAGGCAACATGGTTCACTTGCGCCAATATCTCTGTCGTGAATCGACTGGTATGGGTGCTGTGCATCACATGGGAAAGGTTGGCAAGACCCGGATACGCCGGATCGGTAGGCAGATTCAAAGCCTTCAGCGGCTCCTGTTCATGGCAGGAATTGCAGCGGACGGGTTTATGGATCGCCAGATTTGTGCCATGCATGGTATCGTGTCGCTGTAATATATCGGTAGCGGTGGAAATGCCCGGCGTATTGTGGCACAGGTCGCAGCTAATTTCCCACGAAACCGGCACGATCGCCTGAGTATGGGCCACTTCGGTCCCATTATTTAAAACCCGGATAAGAGCGGAGGGATAGGGATCCAGAACCATAGCATCATTGAGAGGTGTTACCGGAATTCCGACGGCAGCCCAGTCATTGGTGCCGGTGGGCTGGAGGCTGCCGGAAAGTCCCGTACCCGTCAGGCCGATATTATCCGCCAGCGCGGTATTGAATAACGCCGGAGCATACGTCCAGAAATTCGTTTTGTCCGCCGAAGTGGTATGGGTCGGAATGCTGAAGGTGACCGTAACGCCGCTGGTGACAATTTGCGGATCTTCCCCGCGGGGATCGATAATCTGGGCGTGCAGATTATTGAAAGGCGGCAAAATCATCATTTCCGAGAAATCCTCGTTCATACAATGCATACCCAGGTCGTTATAACCAAATACCGTCAGTTGGCTTTGAGGACTGGTGGGATTGTTGGGAATCGTATATTCGATCATTTCATTAAAATTGCCAAAAAGGAGCTGAAAACTAACGGGACTGGTCTGCGTTCCGATATTGGCGTTTTTAATGACGAGGGTGTATAAAGCATGAGGCATATCAAAATAAGTGCTAACGATCTCGCCGGGGGAATTTTTAGGCGATTGATATTTCCACTGTTTTGTATCGCTTTTACTGCTTATCGGCACAAAACCTCCCTGAGAGATACTTACCGAATAGCTGCCCCACACTAGGGTCATTTCCTGATTGGCCAGGTTCAGAGCTTCGTAATCGGTTGTGGTAATTTTACCGGTGATCTTGAGAGAGTCTCCACCGGATTTGCCGCTTAGTTTGAAAGTTACGCGGTCGATGCTGAGATAGTTTTCCATACCGCGGAGAAAAAGAATAGAATCACCTTTACTATTATCCACTTGGCCGCTTCCCTGGTAATCGTTGGTGGAGATTTCCACTGTCACCGGACTTTGTAATCCCGCCAGAGAGATATGCTTGGCCTGAACCATGAATTTCTGTTTGGCGGTATCCAGTTTGGCTTGGGTGATGCCGCTGGCGGAACTCTTAAAGGTAAATACGGATCCGGATCCCTGGGAAGTAAGGGTCAGAGTTTGGCTGAAAGAACCGATATGGAAAGTGACGGGGCCAGAAGCGATTTGACTGGCGATGGCGGTAAATCTGCCGTTAAGTACGAATAAGTCATCACCCGGTACTTTGCCGGGTGTGGCTTTTAATCGTAAATCGGTCAAAACGGAAGTATCCGCCCAAACCGGTTCCGAAAGATTGCAAAGAAAAAATAGCGGCAAAAAGCATGCCAAAATTCTCAGATCGGTATTTTTTGGATTCATGGGAATAACTTTCATTAATTGCTAATTGTATGTTATTCCCATGAAGTCCAAAAACACACTAATTTTATTAATTTTCCATAAATTTTCTATTAAATTAGACGGAATCGCCAAAAGTCGATATCGTCATCCAAAAACAGCTCTGGCGCCCCAATAACAAGGGGTCGAAGAGCTTTTGACGCTGGCGTCAAATTGAGCAAAAACCATGAACGAATTCAAACCGGAACTTATTTCCGTACCCGAACCAGCTTGCCGCCGCCGGGCGGGAATGTCAGATCGGCCTGTGGCTTTTTCACCGCCGTCCATTCGCTCTTGAACGCATCGAAAACCTCCAGTTTTTCAGGGCCGACCAGCGTGACCGCCGCTTCCGCCGTATAGTCGAGGTTCACTACCACTACGTGCGTAGCCTGCTCTTTGGCCCCGAAAAAGCCCAGCAGGAAACCGCGCGGACCGTCGGGTACCACATCTTTCAAACTAAATGCTGCATCGGCCGGCAGAGCCACACATCCGGCTTCCTTCATGGCGGTGTGATAGGCGGCCAGCAAAGGAATCGTCTGAAGTTCCTTGGCAATAGCAACGAACTCCCGGTTATAGCTTTTCAGGGCGTCGTAGAGCGGCGTCGGAGTACCATCGGCGTTGGCGATACCACCCTCATGATTGGGACAGCAATAAATATAGTAGCTGATCCCCTGCGCTCCATACGCCGCCGTCGTATAGACCAGATAACGCATTTCGTCCACATTGGGGACCCGCACGCCCGGATTCCAACTGGCGGCCTGGACAATGTTCAGGAAGGGCAGCTTCGCCTCCTGCGCTGTCTTTTGGATCATGGAAAGATTCAGAAAATATTGCTCCATGTCGCCGGTTTTCATGAACTGGTAATGGTCGTAACTGATCAGCCCCGGCTTTACCACGCTGACATATTGGTTCAGATGCTCCCGGTAGGCCGTAACCACATCGCCCTTGGTGCCCAGTTGTTCGTTGTTGGCGTAGGTGGGGAACAGATTGATATAAGCCAGATGGGCCGGATCCCGCTGGCGGAGATACTCCACTATCTGACTCAGGGCGGGGAACTGCGCGGTGCTCGGCTCGTCCATAATGTGATACGCATAAAGAGCCGGATGCTGGCGTACCCGCTCGATCAAAGCGTCCAGCTTCGCCCGCTGCTCGGGATTATCCAGCGTCGCCGGGGAGAGCAGACCATCCGTAAGTTGGGCACGCAAACCATGGCGCTGCGCCACATCCAGTTCCTTTTCCGTACACCATACCAGATTGTATCCGCCCTCCGCCATCTGCTGGGCCACCGCGTCGGTCAGCGACGGGCCGCACCAGTAGGTAACGATCGGCGTGCCGACCTGCCAGGCTTTCGGTTCTTCCGCCGCCTGAGAGCCGCCGTTGAGTATTACAGCCGCCAGAATGACTGCCATTGCTTTAATTTTCATGTTGTCCATAGGATCCTTCTTTCTTTAGGTTGGGGAATGAAAAATGCTTCATTCCTGGTCCGCGGTTTCTAAAACTTTCAGAATTCGATCAAAGGCATGAGTTAACGTGTACCAGTCGTTGAGATCCACCGTGAAACGGTCTTCGGTATTGGCCAGCGTTTTCGCGTGGCCGTCGGCATACAGTACGTTGGCCCATTGCTGCTTGTGATGCGTTCGGGAAACGATTCCGAACGAGGCAAAACCCTCGGAGGCAGTAAACTGTGTGTCAATGACCAGGGCGCCGATGGGATATCCGTCCCGGTTCACTCCCAGGTTACTCATCTCTATATGTTCCGCCGATGCGATGCCGGAAGAGGTGTCAAACTGCCTGTCCACCGAGCCATGACGGTAGTAGTAACTGCATTGCGCCTGCTGGGTGCCGACCTTCGCCAGCTCGGCGACATCATCTACGGGATGATCGCTGCCGGGACAGAAAAGAATTTCCGGCTGTTCGGATAAGTAATCGCTCAGTAAAAGTCCCAGGCCTACGGGATTGCCGTTACTCAGCGAAATCAGGCTGGTTGGCGCTCCGGTAGAGGGATAGAAATCCGTGGCCGTCAGCATGGGGGGAGCTTTCGGGCCAAAGGGAATCCGGTCGTCATTTTCCACAGCATAGGCATAAATAGCAATTCCGATTTGCCGCTCATTGGACAGGCAAATGCTGCGCCGGGCGATATCTCTCACTTTTCCCAGGGCCGGCAGCAAAAATCCGACAAGAATCGCTATTATGGCCATCACCACCAGCAGTTCCACCAGGGTGAAGCCGCACCGCCTGAGCGGACGACAACTATGTGTTGAACGTTTCAGAGCCACCAGAGGCCTCGTGCGGTCATCAGGTTCGAACCTGTCGCCGCCTTAGAACCAGAGTTCCCAATGCCAACAGGGATAAGGAAATCGGCTCCGGGATGGAAATCAAACGAACATTGTCTATATTCCAGAATCCACCGGCATCCTCGAAGCCGACGGTGGAGATTAACTGAACACCGATATTTTTACCGGCCCAGGCATCATCCGCCAGGACTGCCTGGATATCCAACTGATAATCCGTCAAATGCGACATGGCCCCGCTACCATTGGTATTGATAACCTCCGTCGAACCTACGGTAATCCGGTTCCCGGTGTCATCCCGGTAATACATTCGTATCTCCATCGGCACACCGAGCTTCATCCCATAGCCGCCGCCTTCAATCCCCACGGTAAGAGTGTAGGACTGGCCGACCTCAAAACTCGCCGCCAGATCCTGAAACAATTCATAACCGGACGGGGAAAACATGAAGGCCGCCTGACGGCCATCCACATTATCGACCGGCTGAAAAGGCACATTGACAAAAACACCCGCCGAATCGGTCCACTGCTGTTCGGAATAACCCGCCCCTGTCCACCATGCCGGTACGGGGGCCTTCTGCCAATCAGATATACTGGATGTGGCAAAGGGGGATACCATGTCCACATAGGGGGCTTCAAAAGAACCGTTGGGTATGTTAATTGTCCCGGCCCAAAGGGTTTGCAGCGATCCTGCCGCAAGGAACAGTCCCAGCAGCACCGTCAACTTCCGACTTGATTTCTCCATACATATCTCCTTATTCTAACAAATTTCCTCATCCTGGCTGTCCGGAATAGGGTATTCCGCCGGATTTTCTCTCCCTGCCATACATAGCAGCAGGTTGTCAATAGCTAAAAATTCTATGGTAGTTATACCTGGCTGTCAAGTAATTCCCTTGTTCAAATTGCCATATGTTAAGATAGGGAATGTAACTACACGGGTTTCAGCTTCGATTTGTTCGTATGAAGATAACGCAAAGCTCGCCCCAGAGCATAAATGAACAAAATTAGATATTCCCGGCGGGTGTATTCCGATTCTTTGTACCGTTTTAGACTTTCCTGTAATAGGGTAACCAGCGTTGGATCCAGATATGCAAGGGGCAGGTGATGGATCAATTTAGTAAGGGTATAGATCCCGTGGGATGTTTTGTTACGTGCAAAATAGGAAACACTCTGGGTCACCAGCGTTTTCAATGCCTTTTCCTGCGTTGGGGTAAAATTCAGCGCCTTCTTAAAATTCAGGATCGTCCCCGCCAATTCCGTTACCGAATCCTGGCTAAGCTTTCGCCGCAGCCGGATATAATGCGGTTCGGTGCTGACAATCCGGGCCGCAGCCAGGGACAACTCTTCGCGGGCATTGGGATTGCGGCTTAGCCACAAGGCATTTAATATGTCCGGCAGTACCTCCTGGACCCGCAGCGAACCCAGGGCCGAGGCATAGGCCACGCACAATTCCGAATTTTGTTCCTCACGCAGTTTTTGAATGATAAACGGGATGCTTTCCCGGTCCCCCAGGGTTGCCAGCGCCCGCGCGCTGCGCGCCTGGAGCAGCGGATACTCGCTTAACAGGGTTTCCCGTAGCGCCACGATGGCCGTTTTATCGCCAAGTTTGCCTAACGCCCACGCAGCCGCCAGACTCAATTCCGGCTGGCTTCCCCCTAATATGAGAATCAGTTCATCCACCAGCTTCGGATGAGACGGCAGATGGGCGATGGCAAGTATGGCTTCATAACGGACATTGAAGCTGGGATCTTGCAGCGCTTCAATCAGCTCATTGGCACTGAGCGGGCTTTTTGACTGGCCCAGATGCTCGGTGGTTTGAATCCGGTCCTTTTCATCTCGCGCCCAGCGATGGCGCAATAGATTGCTGAATGCCATCAGGGTATGCCCCTGAAAAAACATCCCGATGAAAAAATGAGTGGGTACCGCGCCATCCGGACGCGTCTTGCTCATGATCAGGATCGCCAGAAAAAACAGGACAATCGAACCGATGAACAGGGGGGTAAAACAATCCAGTTGGAACCACAGGATATTCCGATTGGTAAAAAGATTCATATCCACCAGTCGGCCCGCCAGCAGAGGCCCCAAACCCGCCACTACTCCGATCCACGCATGAAATACCGCCATATAGGTGGTTCGCTTGTCCGGTGGTACGGCGCTGACAAACAAATACCGGCTGAATCCCAGTGCCCACCCGATGTTGGCGGCCCCCAGCAGCAATCCGACGATCATGGCTAGGAGGATGCTGAGCAAACTGTGGCGGGGGAGTATGAGCCAGAATACCGGCAGAAACAGCGCCAGTCCCAGACTGGTTATCATGATCGGCTTGCTGCCGTATCGATCCGAAGCCCAACCCCAGAGATAACAGGATAACAGTAAGCCGACAAAACCGGCTACATCCAGCCAGACGACAAATTTCACCGGCAGGCCGATTTGTTCCTTCATGTAAAGTGGAACAAAAGCGATCAGAGAAGTAAGAGCCAGCGTCGCCAGTCCCAGACCGCCCAGGAATCGCAGAAAGTTCCGGTCCCGCAAGGTATGATACATCTCCAGAAATTGCCTCGATTGCGAGATCCCGTTGCGGATGGGGTCGCCCCCTAATACCATGCCATGGAAAAAAAGGGAAAAAAATCCAAAAAACAGCCCCACCGATATCAGAACAATAAATTTTCCCACCCCTTCATAGCGGCCAATGATGAAGCCCGCGGCCAGCACGGTTATCATGACGGCAAGGGTCGTTATAAAGTTGTTAACGGCGATGAATTTTCCACGCATCCGGTGGGGAACCATCTCCTGGCTCCAGGGCCAGATCGCTGTTTCGGATACCGCCCGGCAGATGGAAAACATAAAGATTACCATCCCAACCCAGGGAAACACCGCTTCAGGACCATAACGGGATAATATCCAGGGAGTAAGCAGAATGAAACACATGGCAATGTTTCGCAGCAACTGGAAGAGCAGAAACATTCGCTTGAATCCGAAGCGTGCCAGGCTGGGTGCGATAAAAAGACTGAGCAATTGACACAACGGAATCAGTGCCAGCAGGAACCCGATCCGCGTTTTGTTCAGGCCCAACTCATTCAAAAAGAGAATGAACACCGAGCCGGAAAACGCCAGCACCATGAAAATATTCACGGTCAACGTGCCCACCGCCAGCCAGGGCAATCGTCGAATTTTATCGATGTCGGTTATTTGTTTAGGCATTTCTTGCCGGACAATAATCTTATAAAAAGCCCGTTCCTTGCATTCCGCGATCCGGACGGGAGGATACTCAAATTTTTAGGGCTAGCTATCTCGTTTATAGATAATACTTTATATACCAATCAGGCCCGTTTGTCAAGCTAATTAGTGGCCTAGTGTAACCGCTTAATCGCAACTTGCAAGGCGGCAGGTAAAATTTTTCATATTGACGGAAACGCCAAAAGTCAATATGGACTTCCAAAAACAGCTCTGGCGCCCCGATAACAAGGGGACGGCGAGTTTTTGACGCTGGCGTCATTATTTCTCCGCTGCCGGTTGTAATTGTTCCACTTTTGGTTTATAAGAGCAACTGTGCAGCAGGTTCGTTCACCGGCTGATAGCTATTACTTCTTGCGGAGATTGATCTTATGCGTATCGAGGAGATGACGATTGAGGAATTGCGTCAATATCAGGGTAAAAGTCCCTGCCCAGCGGATTTGGATTCCTACTGGCAGGCAGCCCTGGCGGAAATGCACCAGGTGGACCCGCAGGTCGAGTTGGTTCCCGCCGATTTCACAGCCCCATTTGCCGATTGTTTTGATCTGTATTTCACCGGCGTCCGCGGCGCCCGCATTCACGCCAAACTGCTGCGCCCCCGTTCTAGTGATAAACCTTGCCCCGCTCTCCTGGAGTTTCACGGCTATATGGGCAACTGCGGCGACTGGTATTCCAAGCTGGCCTATGTGGCCGCCGGCTTTGTCGTCGCCGCCCTGGACTGCCGCGGGCAGGGCGGCTTCTCCGAAGATGCCGGCGTCGTCAAGGGCGGCACCGTGCACGGCCACATCATTCGCGGCCTCAACGACCAGCCTGAAAATATGCTCTATCGCCAGATCTTCCTCGACACCGCCCAACTGGCGGGCCTGGTAATGGCCATGGACCAGGTGGATGAAAACCGCGTCGGCGCCCGCGGCTTTTCCCAGGGTGGCGCCCTCACCCTCGCCTGTGCCGCACTGGAGCCCCGTATCAAAAAACTTCTGCCGGTCTATCCCTTCCTCAGTGACTACCAGCGGGTCTGGGAACTGGACCTGGAAACACCCCCTTACATCGAATTGCGGCAATACTTCCGCCTCTTTGACCCGCTGCACCTGCGCGAAAATGAAATCTTTACCAGACTGGGTTATATCGATGTCCAGAATCTGGCCCCCCGCATCAAGGGACAGACTCTGATGGCCATTACCATGCGCGACAATCTCTGCCCGCCGTCCACCCAGTTCGCCGCCTACAATAAAATCCGCGCCCCCAAACAAATGCTCCTCTACAACGACCACGGCCACGAAACCCTCCCCCAGATCGAGGACCACGCCTTCCGGTTCTTCTCCTCATTGTAAAACAGGAACGTATCCATTCATTTCCCGAACGCGGGATTGAATTCATATTTCCTGGCAATGGTTATCCGAACAATTTCCCCACTTTTTCGGAGGAAAACCATTTTTATATTGAAAACGTGTCTAAAAATGGATAGAAGTGACTAGAAATGTTCAAATAGTAACATGTATCTGGTTTAGTTGGAGTTCTTATATCGTATCAGGAATAATGGAAAGCATGTGAAATTTCTGCATTTGTAAAGCAGAGAATTTTACGTCGCAAAAATCTGCTTGTCTGACTTAAATTTGAGGTAACCCATATGATAAAGAGTAATGTGAGACTTGGGATTGCGGTAATATTGTCCGGTCTTTTGCCCCAGGTTGCCGCCGCCGATTCTCCCGTAATGGTAAAATCTTCTACGTCCGTCTCCCTGGATGGAGCGGACTGGCTGGTGGCGTTTGACGAAAAGAACGTCGGCCGGGACGAGAATTGGCAGCGAGCGCCGCGGCCGGAGGCGAAGAAGGTCGGTGTGCCGGGTGTTTACCAAAATGCCCTGCCGGGCTGCCACGGGGTGGCGTGGTATTGGCGCGACGTGACAGTTCCCGTCCATCCGCAGGCGGAAGGGCGGTATCTGCTGCGGTTCTGGATGGTCAATTATCTGGCCGACGTCTGGGTGAACGAGGTCCATGTGGGCCGGCATGAGGGGGGCGATGAGCCGTTTACGTTCGATGTGACGGAGGCCGTTTCGCCGGGGGCCGTTAACCATATCGCGGTGCGGGTGCTGAGTCCGACGGACCAGCCGATCGACGGGCTGTCGATTGGGAACACGCCGCAGCGGGGGCGGCGGCCGCACCGCCCGGTCGGCAGTGAATATCAGTTCGGCGGGCTGGTCGATTCGGTGGAACTGCTGGTGGCGCCGGTGGTGCGGATCGAGAATTTATTTGTGCGGCCTGACTGCGCGACCGGAGAAATCCGCATTGCGGCCAATATTCGCAACGCCGGGAAGGAGCCGGCTGAGGCACGTCTGCAAGTGGCCGTGGCCCCGGCCTCTGCCGGCGAAACATTGCAGAGTCTCACTTTGAGCCGTTCGGTTTCACCGGGTGATACGCTGGTGGAAACGAGCCTGAAAGTCGATCAGCCGCATCTTTGGGATTTGGGCGATCCGTATTTATATCGCGTTACCGCCCGCGTTCATGTCCCCCAGTCAGATGCCGGTAACGAGGTGTCGGCGCAGTGCGGATTCCGCGATTTCCGCTTCGTGGACGGGGCCTTCCGCTTGAACGGACGGCGCATCTTTTTGAAAAGCTCGCATTCCGGCAACATGTTTCCGGGCGGCCACCGGCTGCCGCTGGATCCGGATCTGCTGCGTCGCGATCTGTTGAACTCAAAAGCGATGGGCTTTAACATGATTCGCTTTTTCTGCGAGATCGCCGACCGCCGCCAACTTGACTATTGCGACGAGATCGGGCTGCTGGTGTATCAGGAATCGGCGGTGGGCTGGCAGTGGAGCGATTCGCCGCAGATGCCCGATCGGTTCGACACCGCGATTCGCGGCATGATCACCCGCGACCGGAACCATCCCAGCGTAGTAATGTGGGGCTTGTTGAACGAGACCGGCAACGGCGCGATTTTCCGCCATGCCGTGAATATGCTGCCGCTGGTGCGTTCGCTCGATGACACGCGGGTCGTGATCCTTAACAGCGGCCTGGAACAATTCATTCCGCGGAGCGGCGGTTCGCCGGAGGGGCTGACGCTGTGGAACGGAGAGGCGGGGCCGGAACCCTGCGCAGCGCGGAACGAAACCGATCACGATATCCAGGGGCCGGGGATCGTTTGGAAGCCCGGTCAGGCCAGTCTGCACCCGGGGCCGGACGGCTCGTACGGGGTTTTGCGGTGGACCGCGCCCCGGAACGGCTCCTGCGTGGTGAACGTGAAATTCACCGGCATCGCGGGACAGGCGACAACCGACGTGCACGTATTGCATCAAGGCCGTGTGATTTTCGACGACGCCATCAACGTCGGCGGCCGCGGCAACGAGGCCGCCTGTGAAAAAACCGTTTCCGTCCAGGCTGGCGATACCATCGATTTCGCCGTCGGCTGTGGCAACGGCAATTACGGCGGCGATACCACGGCATTGGCCGCCACGATCCGCCTGGGCGGAACCGTTTACGATATCAGCGCCTTTACGGAAAAAAATGATGATAAAAATCCGTGGACTGCCGGTTCCTTTGCCTCGGGTAAGGAAATCGACCCCGCTACGTTCAAACTGTTCAAACCTTCTCAGGGATGGACGCGCGATTTCGGCGCTTTGTGCAATCCGGGGCAAACGGACTGGGAAGACACCTTGCGCGATGAACATCGCTACCAGCGTATTCCGCACCTGCCCGCACAAATTAGCGATCTGCGCGACTACCAGCCGGGCAAGCCCGTGTTTCTTTCGGAATACGGGGTGGCCAGCGCGGTGGATTTGCCGCGGCAACTGCTTCATTATGAGCAGATCGGGCTGGGGCAATCGGAAGACGCCGACCTGTATCGCGGCTTTTACAACTCCTTCCTGGCCGACTGGAAAAAGTGGAACATGGCCGATACGTTCGGGACGCAGGAAAACTATTTCCGCCTGTGCGTGGCGAAAATGGCCGGGTTACGTTTGACGGGGATGAACGCCATCCGCGCAAACCCTGCCTGCATCGGTTACAGCCTGTCGGGCACCTACGATCACGGCTCGTGCGGCGAAGGCGCCACGGGCACGGAGTTCCGCGACCTGAAACCCGGCGCCACCGACGCGATGTTCGACAGTTTCTACCCGCTGCGGCTCTGCCTGTTCCCGGAACCTTATCACGCCTATCGCGGCGGCAAGGTACAACTGAAAGCCGTCCTGGCGAACGAAAACGCGCTCTTGCCCGGCGAGTACCCGATCCATCTGCAAATCATCGGCCCGGATAATCGGACCGTATTCGACAAGACCGTGAACGTGACGATTCAGGACCCCAAGGTCCGGCCCCAGCAGCCGATGGCGATCCCGTTTTTCGAGGAAGACGTCGTCATGGACGGGCCATCGGGCAAGTACCAGTTCGCAGCGGCGTTCGAGCGGGGCGGGGCGGCGGCGGGCGGCACGGCTGATTTTTACGTGACTGACGCCGCGGAGATGCCCGAGGTGGAAACCGACATCGCCCTTTGGGGCGACGAACCGGTGGTAGCAAAATGGATTGCTCAGCGGGGCGTGAAGTCGCATCCGCTGGCCGTTGGCCGCCAGATGGCCCGTGAAGTGATCGTGGTCGGACGCACACCGGCCGCGGACACCGGCCAGTGGCGGGCTTTGGCCCAGCATATCGCCCGAGGCTCGACAGCCATCTTCCTCGCTCCCCAGGTATTTCAAAAGGGCGACAACCCAGTCGGCTGGGCGCCGCTCAAGAACAAAGGAAGGCTGAACCTTAGCTCCGATTGGTTTTACGTCCATGATCCGTGGACGAAGAAGCATCCTGTTTTCGATGGTTTGCCCGCGGGCGGCCTGATGGATTACACCTTCTATCGCAGCCTGATTTCCGATGCCCGATGGTGCGATCTGGACGCTCCAGCCGAATTGCCCGCCGCTTCAATCAACACCTCCTTTGCCTATGATTCGGGCATATTAATTGCGGTTTACCAACTGGGGGCGGGACGTTTTATTTTGAACACGCTCGGCATTTGCGAGCGGTTGGGCGAAGACCCGGCCGCCGAACGGCTGCTGCGCAACCTGATCCGCCACGCCGCCTCCGAAACCAACAAACCTCTGGCTGACTTGCCGGCCGACTTCGAGACCCAGCTCCAGACCATCGGCTATCAATAAATAGTTAAGGTAAAGATCGATTTTATCGCCCGGAATACCGGTAATTGAACCGCCGGTTAGGCGCACTGTCCCCGCTGACGGCAAACTCGATAATATCCCCTTCCTTCTGCATATTGTCCGCCCAGTGGAAATCAAAAGCCACCGGCCCCGTTTTTCCCAGCCCCAGCAGTTCCTGCGGGATCCGCAATTCCATTTTATTATCCACCACTTTATATTGTAACTCCCCCGCCGGCTTCCACTCCCGCCCGTTTCCCACATTTTTCTTCAGCGTGGTGGTCGATTCATTCACCACCGCCTGATTCACCACAAAATCATACCCCTGCCACCCCGTCCGCCAGTCCCCGTCCGCGTCGATAAACAGCAGCATCCATTGCGGATCGGTATAAGGCGTGATCTTCTCCCGCGCCTGGGCATAAAAATAAACCGCCTCCCCATCCCGCGCCGCCTTCATCATCACCAAATCGTTCCGCCCCGTGGTATCCGTATAATGCGTGCTGCCGTACCCCCGGTGATCCCGGTGGATCGTATCGCCAATCGTATCCCGATATTCCGGCCCCACCTCCTGCCAGTCGGAAAAATCCCCATCGATGACTATCGTCTTTTCCCCCGAAGCCGCCGGCGCCGCCCGCATCCCCTTAAACCGCCGGATATACGAAATCATCTGATAATAATAATTGTCCGTATGCCCGCCCTTCATCGGCTCGATGTCCCGGCTGTACTCCTGGTTGTATTCATCCACGAACATCCCGTCCGCATGCAGGCTGTCCCGCTCCGCCTTATACTTATACCACTCCAGAAACCGCCCCGCCACCCATTCATTCCACCCCGTAATAAACACAAACTCCGGATTCAGCTCAAACGCCCGCTGCCACTGCTCCGCGAAATTCCACCCGTACAAAACCGCATCCGCCCCCGCCTCCTTCTTCCCCCCGTGCCAGCTCCGCCCCATCGCCCCGTCCCGATGGCTCATAAACGACAGCTCCCCGCCCACCGCATTCTGTGCCACTCCCACCGCCGCCTGCTCCACCTGGTTCTCCGCATTATAAAATCCATGCTGCGGATACACTTCCAGCCACCCCCACTGATCCGGCCCCACCGGCCCGGTGAAATACGACGGGATCGGTTTGCGAAACGTAAAAAACGCCTTCCATTCCTCATTCTGGAGATACCCCGGGTCCGCCATAATCAGCGGTTTGCCCTTCCACCGGAACCACAGCTCCGCAAACAAATTCGGCTTATACAAATCCTCATACACCTGCTGCACCAGCCCCGTCGGGTCTCCAAACGGCCCCAGAAACGCAATCTGCGGCGTGCTGTTCCCCTCCTGACGCATCCGCCGGTACTCCTCGCACAGCGCCATATACGATTCCTTGAACGAAAACGGCGGATTCGTCGTGTCAAAAATAATCACATCCACCCCCGCATCCGTCAGCATCGAGGCATGTCTGCGGATCACATACGGATCCGTATTGATGTAGTACCCCAGCTCCGGCTCCCCCCAGTGATGCGCCGCCCCCACCGGCCCCCACGCCGGCTGCTCCGCCTTCTCCGCCAGGATCTTCGTCACATCAAACGGCCCCTGACCGCCCTGCATCGTATGCCACGTCCAGTAAAATATCCCCACATACTTATCCTTCTTCACTTCTCCGCACGTAGCAAAATCCGGCAGTTCCCGCCCCAGCGCATCCGTCGCCGCCCAACTATCGCTGTTCAAATCCCATCCGACCGCTCCCCCAGCCGGTTCCTCCGCCGCGCCGCCCGCCCCCGCGCCAAAAACCAGCCCCATCCCCATACAACAATAAACCATGAATCTGTTTGCTGACATCGTTTCATCCTCATATATCATTTTCCGGATTTAATCCCTTCTTTCCAAACTTTGCAACCTTTTTATCATTATATCACCCGGATTTCGCTATACGCTACTTGCTTCTTCATGCTATTCTATCGCTGGTTTCCTTTTAGGAGAATCGTATGCAAACCGTTCACCCGCTTCTTATCCTCATAATTTCCGCCTCGATCTGTGCCCCAGCCGCTTCTGCCGAACCCGACCCCAACCCCGACCTCAGCCGTTACTCCGATTGGCCCGCCGCCGTCCGGCAGGACCCCTGGGATATGAACGACCCCGCCGACCTCAGCGGCCTCCAAAACGTCCGCGGCTCCGCCTTTCAGGATGGCATCTTGCATTTCACCTCCGACACCCCCGACCCCGCCTTCTATCTGAACCTCAGCGATAAAACCATCGACGCCCGCTACAATTTCCTCGCCGTCCGCATGTCCGCCTCCCGCCCCGGCAGCGGCCAGCTCTTCTACTGGTCCCCCAACGGCGACTGGAACGGCTTCCTCTTCTTCGGCATCCAGCAAGGCTGGCACACCTATTACCTCGACCTCCAAAATCCCATCCCCATCGAAGGCCAGGGTAGCGACGCCCGCCGCACCTGGGGCAGCAGCCTCGGCCAGATCAGCCGCCTGCGCATCGATCCCGTCAGTGAAGCTGGCGTCGAAATCCAGCTCGACTGGGTCAAACTCCTGGCGGACGTCGATCCCTCCGTCCGGGACGAATGCATCCCCCTCTATAACGAACCCCTGGACAGCGGCCGCCGCACCGCCGCACCCCGCATCGACGTCGCCCGCGAAAAACCCGGCCCCGTCCAGCCGCTGGATACCGGCTGGACCATCGCCGCCTGGTATTTCGCCGCCTGGGAGCCGGAGTACGACTGGGATGGCTGGGAAAAAATGGCCCTCCGCTGCCCCTGGCGCCAGCCGCTCCTCTACGATTCCGCCGACTCCGCCTCCCGCCACCACGGCATTCAGTATTACGCCAACGGCAACCCCGCCATCCTCGACTGGCACATCAAATGGATGCGCGAATCCGGCATCAACCTCATGCTCTGGGACTGGTACCCCGTTCTCAACCAGGACGGCAGCTTCCACCACGACGTCTTCCAGAATCGCGCCCTGGAAATCGGCTTCCTCGGCAAGCAAAAGCTCGACGACCCGCCCGTCCCCACCAACCGCTTCGCCGACCTCATGCCCTTCGCCGTCATGTGGACCAACCACGCCCCGTTCGATAATCTGTCCCTCAACATCTTCGACTACATGATCGACAATTTCCTCCGCCAGCCGAACTATTACCGCCTCGACGGCCGCCCCCTGGTCATCTTCTGGGCCGGCACGGATTTCACCCGGGCACTGGGCAGCGAAGAAAAGGCCAAAGATTTCATCGCCGCCATGCGCCAACGCGCCCAACAGGCTAGCCTGCCCGACCCCTACTTTGTCACCTGCAATGTCCTCTCCCCCCATGATATCGAAACCGTCAAACGCCTCGGCTTCGACAGCGTCGTCTCCTACAACTTCTTCGGCCTGGGCGGCAAAACCATCAAAGCCGGCCGCTCCGCCGGCTCCCACTGGATCGTGCAGGAGGAGGATTTCCCCTCCCAGACCATCCCCTCCCACGAATCCGTCTGGCAAACCCTCAGCGATTCCCTGGGCCAGGACTTCCTCCTGCCTCTCATGCCCATGCAGGACTGGCGCCCCATCGACACCCGCGAATTCCGCCCCTATCTGTCCAGCGCCACCCCCGAAAACTTCCGCCTCCTCCTCCAAAAAGCCAAACAATTCATCCGGGACCGCCGCCACCGCCCCTTCCTCACCATCGAAGCCTGGAACGAATGGTACGAGGGCAGCTATATCGAACCCAGCCTCGAATACGGCTACGACTGGCTCACCGCCCTCCGCGCCGAGTTCACCCCCTAACCCCCTGCAACGTAGCACAGGCGTCTCGCCTGTGTTTTTTTGTATAGCTCGCCTGCGTCGGCAACTTGTTGCCGGCGCGCTACGCATCTCCATATAATTGTGCCACGGCCATGTCGGCCGTGTTTGGGTCCTTTCGACCGAAAGGCTGGTGCCATGCCCACGCTTGCGTGGACATGTCGATGAATCACATGTCTCTCCATAATTGTGCCACGGCTGTGTCAGCCGTGTCTTCCCCCCCCCGCCTGTGCGGTATCTTCTGCACCCCATTTCTCCATCAGGCCCCCAAGGGGCCATAAGTTTCTTAGCCGTAGGCGTGCGCCTGCGGACCGCGTCCTCCCACCCTCTCCCCCCAGCCCCAACGGGGCGAAAGTATCAATCGAAAGCCATAGGATAAGGCCTGCCCCGCCATCCTATCCCAGCCCCGCACGTCAGTAAGGGGGTCGAACACCCGGTTCCCACCCTCGAAACACTCTGGTAGGGTATGCTCTGCATACCATCTTCTTTTCTTCCACTCTCACACCTCGTCCCCCATATACCATTCCCTCGTCCGCCTGTCATTCCCGCGCAGGCGGGAATCCATCTTTGTTTCCTCCGCTTACCTGCCATGTCCTCATATACCACTCGAACGCCCGCCGGTCATTCCTGCGCAAGCAGGAATCCAGTCTTTTCTTCCATCTGCCCTTCAGAGTTCAACATTGAACCATTCTTGCTAATAACCATTAACTGATAACTATCTGGTAATTCGTAATTCATAATTCGTAATTTCTTTTCCGGGAATCCATCTTCTCTTTTACTCTCCCTCTCAAATCTCAAATTTCAAATTCTTTCCCCTCCCTCCCTCCCTCCCTCCCTTGTACATCACGTCTATTTCCTCCCTGCCTGTCCATAACCGCCTCATACTTACGCGCATTCATAATCACTAATTATCTCAAAATGGCCGCACTTGCAGCATTTCCCATATAATGCAAAACAATGGAAGTAATCTTGTACTTTATCATACAAGGAAGGATCATCTTCAAAATCTTCTTCCTCCAAGCCATATTCCAGCCCCACAGCCAATTCAAAAATAGTCTCTCCGCATCGACTGCAGGAATAGGAGACCCGGGATCCTTCACCAGTAATACCGCCGCCAAATCCTTCCTCCCCATCATTACCATGTTTGCGGGGATCAAACAGTTCCACCGTGTGATTACACGCCGCACAATGCACCGCAAATGGAGCTGCGAATATTTTCGTTCCGGGCTTCCATTCACTATCTACCGGGTAGCCCTGTACCGCCAGATTCCTGACGCCACATTCGCATCCCAGCGCAAAGTATGCCCAATGATCTTGTTTACGCTCAATATGTTTGAATATTTCCTGATTGGTAAGAATCTCCAGATCCTTCAAAATCCGAGGCGGCCTCTTATATACCATCGCCACTACTGGATTCATACTACGTATCTCCTGTTTTATCAACGACCAAATAAATAGAGTGCAGAAAATTGCCGCAACTACGGCGACAATAGCAAAATAAAACGAATTTATTCTATTTTTGATTTGCAACTCGTTTGCCGTCACGTTTTTTTCTCCGTCATTCCCGCGCAGGCGGAGATCCATCTTCTATCCTTTCATTTACATTCAACCCAGCGGAAGCGTCTGTTTGCCAACCATGACCTCGGCGTACTCGCCAACGCTGTGCCTGCCATCCGTCCTATATGTCCTATATGTCCTATATGTCCTATATGTCCCATTTGCCCTATACGTCCTATCCTTTTCCCGCGGTGGACGACAATTCACAATCAATTACTTTGTTATCGCGTCAGCAAACCATTTTCCGACTCTACCGTACGGAGATGTCGGTAGCGATATAAAGCTATTTCTTTAAGATTGGGTAAGTTCCTTACATGAAAAGAAAAGGATTACTTCAAAATCACATGTTAACTCAAAAATTCAGAATTATTAACATCAAAAGATATACACCGTATCAAACAAAATAAATATTATTCTTGTTTGCCTGCATTGGTACTGCTCTTGTTTCGATTCGCTAGGCGGCTTACAGCGGTATTCAATTCGTTATCATCTTTGATAACCGTAGACAGCCTTTCAGCAAGTTCGGTTAGTACTATTCGGATATCCTGCGCCAGTTCCAGGCAGGTTTGGTCAGGGAGTGCGTGCAAACCTTCACTGAGAGCACTGTGTAATAGCCGGAGGGGATTATAGCCATTAACAAGTAAGGCTTCCGGCCAGCCTGCTTTAATTGACTCAATTGCTTTAGTAAATTGTGTTTCCCCTTTGGCAACCTTTAGCTGGTCAACTAAATCCGGATACTTGCCTAATTTTTCAGCTACTTCGATTATTTCATCAAATAAACGATTTTTTTGATTCTCTACTACACGGCGGTAGTAACCAAAGGCACCAATCCCCATTCCTTGGCTTTCAGCACGTCGGCCCATAAAAAACAAATCTCTTTCGGGCCCACCTAATAGCTCACTTAATTTCGCAGGTATTGGAGGACCGAAGGGCGGCCATTCACCGATTTTATTCATTTCTACATCCCTGCCACTTGTTTGAAAAGCAATCAGAATGAATCTCTTATGAGCGTTTTTACAGTGCTGGCAAATATATTTTGCAATAACAAGGTTATGTTCTGTTGATCTGATCAATTCACTGGTATCATTTTCAACAATACCGAAATCCAAAGTATATTTACATTTTTCACAATATCGTTTGATTTTCGGCCATCTAATTTTATGCCATTCTCCTCTATGATCAGTTTTATAAGGGTCACAAGATTTTATACATAAATATTCCTGATATAAAGGGATTTCCATGAGGAATTGTGCGAAATCTATTCCTTTTACTGGCAATTCGGTAATATTTTGTGCATCGGTCATTTTTAGGGACTCTTACTACTCATTCAGACTAATTCTATTGTCATAATTAATTACTAAATTTGTACGTGCCAAATCACTCGATTTTACTGTAATATGAAGACGTTTCATAAAACCCATAAGATCATTTATATGGATTTTGCAGTCAAACGGATATGTTGTAACCTCTTCTCTTCCTTTGGCATATTGGATAATCTCATCCATTGTATTCCCAGCAACGCTTCTTGGGATTGCCACAAGAGTTAAATCGATGAGTCCTTCACCATCGATTGTTGGATTATAGACATAAAAACCCACTGGCCAAAATTCACTTGGCAAATGTACTTTTTCAGCTAATTCATGGAGAAAATGCCCATCAAATCCATCAATAGCAACTTCTCCAAGCAGGTCATTATATTGTGCGTTAGCTTCAAATCGCTCACTCATTTTACTATTCTCCTAGTTATGATAGATGAAATCCAGAATCTGTCTCCATTATATCCTTTTCTCTCCGCGTCTTCGCGGTATATATTCTCTTTAATCCGTGCCGTACCATCCGCGAAATCCGTGGTTCCATTTATCTTTTTCACCGGTAGCCCACAACGGGCTTCCATCCACGGCACTCCTTGCCAGCTATATACATTAACACCGCATTCTTCCTTGACCGGTCCTCATTTTCCCTCATTCCCCCCGCCCCGTCAACGGCTATTTTCTCCCTGTCTTTCTCTTTACGGATAACCAATGGCGGTGGGGGGCTATCACTTTGCTAGCTATCCCCGTATCGTTATGTTGTGATGCCATCACCCTTCCCTGCCTTTGCTGTCTTTTGTTCAAATTTTCCCCCTCTTCACCGATAACTGATAACGGATAACTGATAACAATTCTTTTGTAACTCGTAATTCATAATTCGTAATTTCTTCCCTTGCCACGAGTAAATATCATTCACTTTTACCCATATTTTGCTATACTTTTACAATGTTTTACCCATGTTTTATATCACTTTCTTCATCTTTTACTATACTTTCTTCAACATTTACCAACTCAACCTAACCGTTACAAATTACCAAATTTCTTACCCATCTTACCAAAAACTTACCCAATCGTTAAAATCGTTACAATCGCTACTTTATTATCGGACTATACCTTCCAACGTAAAATAAAGACTTACATCATTTTTCCAAACCACAAATTAATGACTTACAGCAATCTCTTAAAACAAAAAATAAGGACTTGCAATCGAAACCATCCCCTCTCCCGCCCAGCTTGTCTTGCTGCCCTGACATATCAATAAAATCAGCGACCACCAGTATTTGCCGGTGATCGCTGATTTTAAGAAAAACGGACATCATCGCAGAATGGTTAGTTCTGTTCGTCTTGTGCTCGGATCGCCTGAATTTTCGTTCGGGTTTCCTTGCGAATCTCTGCGATTTTCGCCTTCTGCTCCTCGGTAAGTTCCAGCTTATCAAGGTATTGCATCAATCCAGCCCCGCGTGCCAACCTCGCACCCGGACCTTGCGGTCCTGCCATCGGCCCCATTCCCGGGCCTTTCATACCATGCTCCGCCATACGTTTCATTCCTTCCTCACGCATCTGATCGAGCTGCTCCTGCTGCTCAGCCGTCATGACTGCTCGGACATCCAGACGTAACTTCTGGAATATAGCACGTTTAGCTTCCGGCTCTTCTGTCGCCGCCGCTTCTTCCCGGGCTGTTTTGTGCAGTTGCTCAATCTTGGCCTTCTGCTCATCGGTAAGATTAAGCTTATCAAACATTTGCATCATGCCAAATCCCATACCCGGCCCGCCCGGCCCCTGTGGCCCAGCCATCGGACCCATCATATCCGGTCTGGGGCCATGGGGACCCTTTCCATCTTCTTTCCTCTGCTTGAGTTGCGCCCGCTGTTCATCGGTCAGCACCGCCAGCATATCCTCATGTAACTTCTGAAATACCGCCTGTTTATCTTCTCTGGTTTCCGCATTCATCACTTCTTCCCAGGCCGCCTGATGAATCTTGTCGATCTGTGCCTGCTGTTCCTCGGTGAGATTGAGCTTGGCCAGACTTCCCATAAACCCAATCCCGCATCCTTTATCGCCGCGCATGCCCCTGGGGCCTTTCCCTTCGCCCTTCATCCCCTGGCCTTTAGTGCCTTTCCCATCACCTTTCAAACCTTTGCCTTTACCAGGTTTATCGCTGTCGGGAACGGTGTTTTCGGTTCGCATCTGCTGTAGCTGCTCCAGTTGGTCTGCCGTGAGCACCGACCGGATTTGCTCCATACTATCCTGCCGAATCTTCGCTATCTCCGCTTTCTGCTCATCAGTCAGATTCGCATCTCTCCCCCGCCCATCTTGTCCCATCGCCGGTACCGATAGTACGCCGATTAAACATAAACTCAAGACAACCAATAACATAACATTTAGCTTCTTCATGACAGTACTCCTTTCTGAGATACTATTTACATTTTGCTACTCGTCACATCTATCAGAAACAACGTCTGATTTGCCGAATTATTGCGGCATTTATTTTTTTTTAGTAACACCTTCAGCTTAAGTTCTCTTGCAATGAGTAATTGTGAAAATATTCACATCTTAGCCCTCCAATACGCACGAATTGAATGGCAACAGAAACCAACTGTTTTTTTACTTGTTATAACTCTATAGACTGGAAGTGATTATATCCTGTCTGTCCACATGATACAGGGGGGTGAAATTGGCAGCAGGTGGTTTAAAGTAAGGGGATACCGATGGCCCGGTAGTAAATTCGTGAAATATTTCACAAATTTTGTTTGATAAGAAATTCTGAACGTATTAATATTCTATAGGACGTGTTTCAAGTTAAATTAGTCTTTAATGGAGTGCACAGAGATGTTAATTACCGAACGTGAGAAAATGGTAGAAGACATCAACACCTGGGCTGAGCAATATGGCCTAAATCGCAGTGCGTTGATGCCGATTCTCCAGGAAGTGCAGAAGAAGTATTATCGAATTTCCGATTATGCGATGCAGGAAATTGCCGACGTGCTGGGGATTCATCCGGTGGAAGTGTATGGGGTGGTATCCTTCTACAGTTTTCTGGATGATAAACCCAAGGGGAAATTTATCGTACGTCTTTGCCAGACCATCAGTTGTGATATGGTCGGCAAAGATCGCGTGGCGCGGCAGCTGGAGAATGACCTGGGGATCGGATTCGGCCAGACCACAGCGGATGGGATTTTTACTCTCGAATGGGCTAATTGCCTGGGCATGTGCGATCAGGGGCCGGCCATGTTAGTCAACGATCAGGTGTTTACCCGTTTAACCCCAGCCAAAGTGAATGAGATTATCGACGGATGCCGTCGTGCCTTATCTCATTATGCTACCCAGCGAAAGGAGGCGCATGCCCTATGATTACCAGCAAATGCTCCAAATTAACATTTAGTGAAATCGCATCGGGATCCGGCCTGCAAGCAGCGTTAAAAAACAAACCGGCGGATGTGATTTCGATTTTGGGGGATTCGGGGATGAAAGGCCGGGGAGGGGCGGGATTTCCCACCAGTACCAAGTGGCGGTTTGCGGCGGCCGCCAAAGGGGATGAAAAATTTGTGGTCTGCAATGCCGATGAAGGGGAGCCGGGTACCTTTAAGGACCGGGTGCTATTGTGCGATTTTGCGGACCTGGTGTTTGAAGGAATGACCATCGGGGCGTTTGCAATCGGTGCTAAAACCGGCATTATTTACCTGCGCGGCGAATATACCTATCTGGTGAAGCAACTGGAATCAGTATTAGCGAAACGGCGACAGGCAAATCGATTAGGTAAAAATATCTGCGGTAAAGAAGGATTTGATTTTGATATTCAGATTCGGATGGGATCTGGCGCCTATGTATGCGGCGAAGAAACAGCCTTAATCGAGTCGCTGGAAGGGCAGCGGGGCGAGCCGCGGAATCGTCCTCCGTTTCCGGTCGATACCGGATTTATGGGCAGGCCGACGATTGTGAATAATGTGGAGACGCTGGCTTGGGTTACCGCGATTCTGGCCAAAGGGGCCGCCTGGTTCAAATCAGTAGGAACCGAAAAGTCCACCGGCTTAAAACTGTTCAGCGTATCGGGCGATTGTGCCGAGCCGGGTGTGTATGAATTTCCGATGGGAATTACGATTGCCCAGTTGCTCAAGGAAGTCAAAGGCGAAGGCGCCAAGGCGGTGCAGGTAGGCGGGGCATCGGGACACTGTGTGGCGGCGAAGGATTTCCAACGCGCCCTAGCATTTGAAGATGTAGCCACGGGCGGTTCCATCATCATTTTTGGACCGGGTCGCGATATGCTGCATGTCGCCAAGAACTTTATGGAGTTCTTTGTGGAAGAGTCCTGCGGCCAGTGTACCCCCTGCCGGGAAGGCAATCACAAAATACTGGAAGGGATTGAGATGCTGGAAGCGGGCACCTGCTCGATGGCGTATCTGGACGATCTGTGCAGTCTGGGCGAGACGATGCAACTGGCCTCCAAGTGCGGTTTAGGCCAATCCAGTGCGAATGCGTTTTTGTCAATCGTAGCAAACTTTAAAGATGAAATATTAGGCCGAACCGAAAAGGTTGCCGTATAAATACTACAGGAGTGAACCATGTCTAAGATGAGTGAAGATGTTTCCCGTGCTCCCAAAAGCATGCGAGCACAAACCATAGCCGAAGTTGGCGATACCAGTGATATCGGGGCAACCGTACGGGTAGAAATCGACGGCAAGGAATTAAAAGTTCCTATCGGAACCACGATTTTACAGGCGGCCAGGTCCATCGGAGTGCGGATCCCCACCCTGTGTCATCATGACGATCTGTGTATTGCCGGGGTTTGCCGCATTTGTGTGGTGGAAGTGGAAGGCCAGCGTACCCTACAGGCGTCCTGTGCCTATCCGATTACATCCCCGATCAAGGTGAAGACGTATTCGCGTAAGGTTCGCAAAGCCCGCCGCCATATTCTGGATTTACTGCTGTCGAAACATTATGGGGAATGTTATTCCTGTTTCCGCAATAACAACTGCGAATTGCAGAGTCTGGCAAAGGAATACGGCGTTGATCAATTCCGGTTCGGCCATCCGGAGAAGCCGCTGCATGAAGTGGATGCATCGAGTTATTCGGTCATACGGGATATGAACAAGTGCATTTTGTGCCGGCGCTGCGTGCGGACCTGTATTGATGTGCAGGAAGTGGGTGTGCTGGAGGCCGTCGGCCGCAGTGATAAGACCAAGATTGAAACATTCGCGAGCAAGCCGTTGAACGAAGTCGTTTGCATCAACTGCGGGCAGTGTATCAATCGTTGTCCTACCGGTGCGTTGCGGGCAAACGATCCGACGGATGATGTCTGGGCGGCGATTGACAATCCGGCCAAGCATGTGGTGATTCAAACGGCCCCGGCCCCGCGAGCGGGCATCGGCGAGTGTTTCGGGCTGGAACCCGGCCATGCGCTGACTTTTGAGATGAATACCGCCCTGCGGCGCTGCGGGTTTGACAAGGTATTCGATACGAATTTTACGGCGGACCTGACGATTATTGAGGAAGGAACCGAGCTGATTTTGCGTTTGTATAAGGCTCTAGTGAAAAAGGATGCATCCGTAGCTTTGCCGCAGTTTACCAGTTGTTCTCCCGGCTGGATCAAGTATATCGAACATTTCTATCCGGAAATGCTCAAACATGTTTCTTCGGCCAAGAGTCCGCAGCAGATGTTTGGCGCGGTGATTAAGACCTACTATGCCAAGAAGAATAATATCGACCCCAAAGACATTGTAACAGTCGCCTTGATGCCGTGTTCTGCCAAGAAGTTTGAATGCAATCGTCCGGAGATGTGTGACAGCGGATTCAAGGATGTGGATTACGGTCTGACGACGCGCGAACTGGCGCAGATGATCAGCGAAGCGGGGATTGATCTGCCGAATCTGGAAAAGTCCGATTTTGACGATCCGTTCGGTACAGCGACCGGTTCGGGTGTGATCTTCGCGGCGACCGGCGGGGTCATGGAAGCGGCGATTCGCACGGTGGTCGAACTGGTATGCGGGATCAAGGTGGAGAATCTGTTCGATCATGCTAACGTGATTCCGGTTCGCGGCTTTGAAGGCGTCCGGTATGCTGAACTGCCGATCAAGCAGGTCGGGCCGGTCCCGGATATTCTCAAGCATCTGGTGCCGAACTGGGACTGGCTGAAGGGTGCGACATTAAAGGTCGGCGTCTGTCACGGGACCGCCAACGCCAAGAAGGTGCTCGAAGATATCAAGGCGGGCGGAAATTTCAGTGAATGCCACTTTATCGAATTTATGGCTTGTCCGGGCGGGTGGCTCGGCGGTGGCGGCCAGCCGATCCCGACCAGTCCGGAAATCCGGGCGAAACGGGCCAAGGCGATCTATGACGAGGATGCCCATTATGAGATTCGTAAATCCCACGAGAATCCGGCGGTGCTGGAGTTGTATAAGAATTTCCTGACCGATGGACCGTGCGGGCATCTGAGCCATAAGCTTTTGCATACCGATTATACACCGCGCGGTAAATATATTGCCTAAACGGAAAACCGTGCCTATAATTTGGAAAAAGCCGGGTCGGAATTTTTTCGGCCCGGCATATTTTTCGTATTGGTTTTATAAAGAGGTGATGAGATGATTAAAGAATATAGTTCCAGTTTTATCGATGACTCACAAATAACGGACATTTTGAATCAGGCGGATTCACGGGATGCCAACCGGGTTCGTGCGGTCTTGGCCAAGGCCCGCCAGTTAAAAGGCCTGGATATGACGGATATCGGGGTTTTGATGCATATTAGCGACCCGGAGCTGCTGGGCGAACTATTTTCCACCGCCAAGTCAGTGAAAGAAGAGATTTATGGCCGGCGACTGGTGCTATTCGCCCCGCTTTATATTTCCAACCTTTGCGCGAATGAGTGCCTGTATTGCGCGTTCCGTGTTCGCAATAAGGAAGTAAAGCGAAGGGTTCTGACTCAGGCAGAGATTGCTCAGGAAGTGAAAATCCTGATTGAGCAGGGGCATAAGCGGGTGCTGGTGGTGGCAGGGGAATCGTATCCGCAGGAAGGTTTTTCGTATGTGCTTAAAGCGGTCGAGACGGTCTATGCCACCCGCAGCGGCAATGGCGAAATTCGTCGGGTCAATGTGAATATCGCACCGCTGACGGTGGATGAGTTTAAGCAGCTTAAGGCGGCGCAGATCGGCACCTATCAGATCTTTCAGGAAACGTATCACCGGGAAGTCTATAAGAAGGTCCATCTGGGCGGCAAGAAGCGGGATTACGATTGGCGGGTGACGGCGATAGACCGGGCGATGGAGGCCGGGATTAATGATGCGGGGATTGGCGTGCTTTTCGGGCTGGCGGATTGGCGTTTTGAGGTTCTGGCGATGATGCAGCATATCCATCATCTGGAAGAGAAATTCGGGGTGGGGCCGCATACGATCAGTGTGCCGCGTCTGGAACCGGCGACCGGCTCGGATATGGCCAGCCATCCGCCGTTTCCGGTATCGGATGTGGATTTCCGCAAAATTATCGCGATTTTGCGGCTGGCGGTTCCCTATACGGGGATTATTATGTCCACCCGGGAGACGCCGAATCTGCGGCGGGAAACGTTTGCCCTGGGCGTATCGCAGATATCCGCCGGCAGCCGGACGAATCCGGGCGGTTACGCCGAGGATGAAAAGCTGGACAGCAGCCAGTTCTCGCTGGGGGATCATCGTTCGCTGGATGAAGTGATCCGGGATGTGGCGGAACTGGGATATATTCCGTCATTCTGCACGGCGTGTTATCGTCTGGGGCGAACGGGTAAAGATTTCATGGATCTGGCCAAACCGGGTGAAATTAAGAATCATTGCGATCCGAATGCGCTATCGACATTTGAGGAATATTTGCTGGATTACGCATCCGCGCCGACTCGCCAGGCGGGAGAAAAACAAATCGAGAATGTGATACGAACCATGCCGGTCGAACAGGCCAAACGGGCCAGGGGCATGGTGGATAAAGTCAAAGAAGGAAAACGAGATGTCTATTGTTGAGGTAGCAGAACATGTATGACAAACATATTATTTTCGGAGTCCATATTACCGAACGGCTGAAAAACGCAGTTCAGGTACAGGCTTGTCTGACCGAATACGGCAATTGCATCAAAACCCGGCTGGGTCTGCATGAACTGGAGAAAGGGGATTCGCCCAATGGGCTGCTGGTGCTGGAAATGGCAGGCAATGAAAAGCGAATCAATGAATTTGCCAAAAAAGTCGGCCAGATCGAAGGCGTGGAGCTGCAAAAGATGATATTCGATCATCCCTAACCAATCGTACCAATCATGGGGCAGATGGATGCAAACGGAATATCGTACAGAGCATGACCTGCTGGGTTCGATGCCGGTACCGGCCGAGTCTCTATATGGAATCCATACGGTTCGCGCACAGCAGAATTTTCCGTTGTCGAACCGGCCGGTGCACGACGCTTTGGTATGCGCATATGGCACGGTCAAGCTGGCCTGCGCCATGACCAATCAGGAATTGGGCGTATGGTCGGCGGACCCGGCCCGGGCCGAGGCGATTGTGCGGGCGTGTCAGGAGATGGCGGAAGGGCTGCTGAATGAATCGGTGGTGGTGGATTTGCTGCAAGGCGGAGCGGGGACCAGCACGAACATGAATGTGAATGAAGTGCTGGCGAACCGGGCGTTGCAGCTTCTGGGGGAACCGGCGGGGAACTACCAGCGGGTATCGCCTCTGGATGATATCAACCGGCATCAGTCCACCAACGACACCTATCCCACAGCGCTGAAGCTGGCGGCGATTGGGTTGCTGCATACGCTGGAGGAAAAACTGGTCCGTTTGCAGGAAGCGTTCCAGGCGAAAGAAAAGGAGTTCGCTCATGTTGTGAAAGTGGGCCGCACGGAAATGCAGGATGCGGTGTTGACGACGATGGGGCGTCAGATGGGGGCGTATGCGGAGGCGTTTAACCGGGACCGCTGGCGGGTGTATAAATGCGAGGAGCGTTTGCGGCTGGTCAATCTGGGCGGCACGGCCATCGGGACCGGGCTGGCGGCGCCGCGGCAATACATATTCAGCGTGGTGGACAAATTGCGGGATCTGACGGGGATCGGATTTGCCCGGGCGGAGAATCTGCTGGAGGCGACGCAGAATGCGGATGTTTTTGTGGAAGTGTCGGGGATTTTGAAAGCGTGTGCCAGCTCGCTGCTGAAGGTGTGCGGTGATCTTCGGCTGATGTCTTCGGGGCCGGAGGCGGGGCTGGGTGAACTGGTTTTGCCCGCGCGGCAGGCGGGGTCATCTATTATGCCGGGCAAGGTCAATCCGGTCATCCCCGAAGCGGTCAGCCAGGCGGCGATGATGGTGATCGGACATGATTTGACTATCACGCTGGCCTGTGCGAGCGGAAATCTGGAACTGAATGCGTTTTTGCCGGTGGTGGCGGCCTGCCTGCTGGAGAGTTGCCAACTGCTGGGGCGGGCCTGCGATATTCTGGCCAAACATTGCGTGGAAGGTTTACAGGTCAACGAGGAAAAGTGCCGTCGGCAGGTGGAATCTTCTACTGCGGCGGTGACGGCCCTGCTGCCGGTGCTGGGCTATGAACAGGCTTGCCGGGCGGCTGTCCAGGCGCAAAAAGAGAAGAAGAGCATTCGTGAGATCGTAGTCTCACAGGGATGGTTGACTAGCGAAAAGTTTGATGAGTTAATCAGTCCGGAAGCGGTATGTCGGCTGGGAATGCCGAATCTGCCGCACCGGTAAGAGGACTATATAACGTGGCACAGAGTACACCCAAAGGATTTCGATTGCACATTGGCATTTTCGGCCGGCGGAATGTGGGCAAGTCCAGCCTGCTGAACGCGATTACCCGCCAGCAGGTTTCGATTGTCTCGGAATTTGCCGGGACGACGACCGATCCGGTGGAAAAGCCGATGGAACTGCTGCCGGTGGGGCCGGTGTTGTTTATAGATACGGCCGGAATTGATGATGTGGGGGCGCTGGGGGTGCTGCGAGTGGAGAAGACGCGGCAGGTTTTCGAGCGGACGGATCTGGCGGTGCTGGTGGCCCAGGAGGGGCAGTGGGAGGCGTTTGAGGAAGGGATTCTGACCGAGCTGGTCCAGCGGGAAATCCCCCTGATCGTGGTTTTCAATAAAATGGATCTAGGCCGGTCGGATCAGAAGATCCTGGACGATTTGCAGAACCGGAAAATTCCGGTCGTGCACACGGAAGCGATCACCGGGCAGGGGATCCTGGATTTTCGCCAGGCGATTCTGGATAGTGTGCCGGATGAATTTGTGAATAATCCGGCGATTCTGGGCGACCTGGTGGGGCCGGACGAGATGGCCGTGCTGGTCGTTCCGATCGACAAAGAGGCGCCGAAAGGGCGGCTGATCCTGCCGCAGGTGCAGTCGATCCGCGATCTGCTGGACAGCGATGCCTATTGCCTGGTGGTCAAGGAGCGGGAGCTGCGCAGTGCATTAAAGCGATTGAACCGGCCCCCGAAACTGGTGGTGACGGATTCACAGGCCTTTTTGAAAGTGGCGGCCGATACGCCGCGGGAAGTGCCGCTGACCAGTTTTTCGATCCTGTTCGCCCGGTTCCGCGGCGATTTGCTGTCGCAGGTACTGGGGACGATGGCAGTGGAAAACCTCAAAACAGGGGATAAAGTGCTGATCGCCGAGGCGTGCAGCCATCATCCGATCGGCGAGGATATCGGCCGGGTAAAAATCCCCCGCTGGCTGAGCCAGTATGTGGGCGGCAAGCTGGAGTTTGAACACGTGCAGGGACACGATTTCCCACAGGATATCCGGCCGTACAAGCTGATCGTGCATTGCGGCGCTTGTGTGGCCAACCGCCGGGAGATGCTCAATCGGATCCTGCGCTGCCGTCAGGCGGGCGTTCCGATTACGAATTACGGTCTGGTGATTGCCTACAGTTTAGGGATATTCGACCGGGCGCTGGAGCCGTTTCCAGCAGCGCTGGAGGTGTATCGTAGTGCGAAAACGGCAGTAAAGAAAAATTGAAACCGGTTGTTGAAAATGGATAAAACAGAAATACTGTGTTGGTTGAAAGAAAACAATGAATCGCGGCTGGAGGAACTCTGGCGGCGGGCCGATACCGTGCGCAAGGAAAAGGTAGGCGATGCGGTACATCTGCGGGGCCTAATTGAAATCTCCAGCTATTGCGTTCGACAGTGCGGCTACTGCGGGCTACGGGCGGGGAATGCCGGTTTAGAACGCTACCGCATGACCGAAGAAGAGATTATGCAGTGTGTCGCCGATGCGGTGGAATTCGGCTATGGTACGGTGGTCATGCAGGCAGGGGAGGATTACGGCGTCAAGACGGAATGGCTGGCGAATATTGTCCGGACGATCAAGGCCCAGACACCGCTGGCAGTCACGCTGAGCATGGGGGAAAGGCCCGTGGAGGACCTGGTTGCCTGGCGGCAGGCGGGTGCGAACCGCTACCTGCTGCGTTTTGAGACGTCGAATCCGGTTTTGTACGAAAAGATACATCCCTCCCTGCCGAAGCAGAGCTACAATCGGTTTGATCTCCTGAAAAAATTGCGGGAACTGGGGTATGAGGTGGGCAGCGGAGTGATGATCGGGATCCCCGGACAGAGTTATGAGGACCTGGCCCATGATATCGAACTGTTCCGCACACTGGACCTGGATATGATTGGTGTCGGTCCCTATATTGCCCATCCGGCCACGCCGCTGGGGCAGGAAACCATCGATTTGACCGATGAGAATCAGGTCCCGAATACGGAACGGATGGTTTATAAGGTGCTCGCCTTAACGCGGCTGGTGTGTCCGGAAGCGAATATCCCCAGTACCACGGCGCTGGCGACGATTAATAAGGCGGAGGGCCGGGAACTGGGTTTGTGCCGGGGTGCCAATGTGGTGATGCCGAATCTGACGCCTACCCAATATCGCCGTCTCTATGAGATCTATCCGGCCAAGGCGTGCATCGACGAGACCAGCCGGCAATGCCGCGGCTGCTTGTGGGGCCGGATTGAATCCATCGGCCGTCATGTGGGTGCCGGCCAGGGGGGCCGGAAAAGAACGTAAAAGGCGGCCGGCCGGTATCTCTACATCAGGTTTGTTCTTACGAGAGAGGATAGGAGCAAATGTCCGATACAGATGTTCGACTGAATCGTCCGACGCTGGAACGATTGCTGCTTTATTATCATTTCATCCACGAGCACCTGGGCAGCCATCCCGGCCAGACGGTATCCAGTGCCCGGATCGCGGAGCTTTTGTATATGGACGATGCCCAGGTGCGCAAGGATCTGGCGGCCATCGGGGTCAAGGGCCATCCGCATGTCGGCTTTGATATCAACCAGGTATTGGAGACCATCCGCCGGAAACTCGGATTCAATGAAACGACGCGGGCGGTGGTTATCGGCGCCGGCCGGCTGGGCGGGGCGGTCGCTTCTTATGATGAATTTGTCGATTACGGACTGGAGATCGTGGCCTTGTTTGACAATAATCCGCTGAAAATCGGATTGCTGATTGGCGGTCATGTGGTCCAGCCCCTGGACCAGATGGAAACCGTCATTCAGCAGCATGAGGTAGAGTTGGGAATCATAACCACTCCGGCGGCCGCGGCGCAGGGGCTGGCGGACCGGTTCATCAGAGCCGGCGTGCCGGCGATCTGGAATTTCGCCCCGGTTCATCTGGTGGTTCCGCCGGGGGTTATGGTCCGTCACGAGCATCTGGCGGTCGGGCTGGCGGAATTGTCCTATCATTTGAATCGCAGGAAAACGGAGCAAATGCACTTGCCTATCTGACGAGTTCCGGTTATAGTTCTCCGAAAACGGGAGTGATATGTGAAAAAACTATATACAAAATGGCATGCTCTGGTTCTTCTGGTCATGGTGACTGGTATGGTTTTGATTGCCTGGGTTTTCAACACCCGGCCTCAATATATTGAGGTGAATTCCGCTACCTTTATGACCATGGGCACCTTTGCCCAGATACAATTGCGCTGTAATAGTGAAGAAGTGGCGCGGGAAGCCCAAAGTCGGGTGATGAAAATGTTGCAGGATATCGATCTGTTGATAAGCACCTATCGGGATGACTCCGAGCTTTCCCAGGTGAATCGACTGGCCGCCTCGCAGCCGGTCAAGGTATCCCGGGAGACCTATTTTATTTTGGAGAAGTCGAAATATTATAGCCGCATCTCGAACGGAGCTTTTGATATAACCGTGACTCCTTTAATCAAAATGTGGGATGAAGCCAAGGAAAAAGGGAAATGGCCCAGCCAGGAGGAAATGGCACGAGTTTTACAGAAAGTTGGCTATAAAAACCTGATTTTATCCGATGAGGAAAAACTGGAGGTCTCTTTTGCCCAGGAAGGGATTCAGTTGAATGTCAATGCCATAGCGAAAGGCTATGTGGTGGATCGGGCCTTGGATGCGGTCCGCATCCCCGGAGTCATGGCGGCCCTGGTGGACATCGGCGGAGAAATTGCCTGTTTTGGTCAGGACCAGCCCGGCAAGGATTGGGTAATCGGAGTACAGGATCCTTTTGCGGAGGATAATGATAATCAACTCAGCGAAAGACCATGTTGCTTCCTCAAAGTATCCAACATGTCAGTGGCTACCAGCGGCGATTACCGGCGTTATATTGAATTGGAAGGTCATAAATTGAGCCACATTATTGACCCGCGCACCGGTCTGCCGGCCAATAAGCTGCCCAGCGTAACCGTTATCTCACCCAAGGCGGTGGATGCGGATGCCCTGGCTACGGCTGTCTCGGTGCTGGGAATTGAAGATGGCCTGGCTTTGATTGAGTCTATTCCTGATACCGAGGCGCTGCTGATAGCGGGAACACGGGATAAGCCCGTGGAATGCTGCAGCACGGGATTTAATAAATACAAGATAGGCAAAATGTAAACACACCCGAATCGATGGAATGGAAATTCCACTTCTGTTGGTTAGTCAGAAGCGGTTGAACCATCAGCACAACGATGTATTTCAAATGTCACATGTACGAGTCCCAAACGCGCAGGCAGAAAATGATGGTATTCATCGACCGGCAGGGGCGCCGAAGAGACAAGGGCTATCTCCGCCGCGTAGATTCCCGGCCCGATCGACCAGATGTGCAAATCGGAAATTCGGTGGTCGCCGGCGGATTCGATGGACTGGCGAATTTGCCGGCTGAGATTTTCAGGAGCTCGCATGTCGAGAAGGACATGGATGGATGCCTGAAGCAGACCCCAGGACCATCGGATAACCAGGACGGCGCCCAATAGACCCATCATAGGGTCCAGCCAGCGTTGTCCGAAATATTTGCCTGCCAGCAGTGCCAGGATCGCCAAAACCGAGGTCAGCGCATCGGCCAGAACATGAAGATAAGCGGCCCAAAGGTTATGATCCTGGTGCCTGGGATGATCGTGAGAGTCCCCGCCGTATGCCGGAGGGTCTTCCTGATTAGGATGGTGTTCGTGCGCGGGTTCGTGTTCGTGAGAGTGGCCATGCCCGCCCAGGATGAGCAGGCATATTCCATTGACAACCAGGCCCAAAACGGCTACCAAAATGGCCTGATTGAATCCAATGGATACCGGGGATACCAGTCTCTTGGTGCTCTCCCCGGCCATAACCAATGCAATCAGAACCAGGAGGATGGCACTGGCAAAAGCCGCCAGCGAATTCACTTTGCCGGTCCCGAAATTGAATCGATTTTCTTTGGCGTGGCGGCGGGTATAATAATAAGCAAAAGCGGTTATGGCTAATGCCGAAGCGTGGCTGGCCATATGAATTCCATCGGCCAGCAGCGCCATGGAACCAAAAATCACACCGGCGGCGATCTCGATTACCATGGCCACAAATGTGATACTAATGACAATTACAGCGCGGCGTTCCCCCGCCTTCTTTTGGTCCTGTCCAAAAATATGGTCATGATTCCATTTGCCGATATTTTTTGTATGCAACGTCAATCCTTTCTCGCAGCAATTTTTGAGAAGACAAACTTGACGGAACCGCCAA
>CAZOMV010000009.1:0-84565 GCA_964580995.1 uncultured Pirellulales bacterium | reverse complement strand
AGCCAGCGTAGGCTAATGTGCCTGTCAGATTAAGTAGTGACAAGTACAAATGAATGAAATATTACATTGTGTCATCGGGTGAAATCGTCCGGAGAACGGTGTACTATATAAATTTACCTACCCATTTGTTCCCAAGTTTTATGTTCTTATGCATACGTCCGGGTTGACTCCCAAATCAGCCCGGACGTTTATTTTGTTTATGGCTGAATCGGTTTACATCATAAAACCATGGTACGCAATGATTGCTCAGTAACTTCGGACCACGGGGGATTTAGGGGTGCCGGAGGGGTCTTTGGGGTCGATGGAGAAGAGAGTTTGGCCGGGTTCGAATTGGTCGCCAAACAGAATGGTGGCAATGGAATATTTATCCGTAACTTGCGTGACGCGAATTCGGCCGATGACCTCACCGGTAATATTCCCTAAAAAGTCACCGGTATCCGGATCGGTGATGGACTGCGCTTTCGGTCGCACGACATACTCATTGCCGACTTCGATTTTGCGGTCCCTGCCGCCATTGATGATTATCTGGCCATTGATAGTGGAGGATACTTTCGGCTGGAAGGGCTGTTCGGAAATTGCCTGGACTATTTCATAAACCGCCTGGTCCAGTACCTTTGCAGTGGCCTGGCCCATGGGAGTTTTGTAAAAAACAAAACTGCCAAAGGCCATACTGTCATATTTGTCCTTTTCTTTTTCCCTGGCTTTCTCTTTTTTGTTGTCTTTTTCGTTGCCTTCTTTCACTTTTGCCGCTTTTACTTTGGCATGGAGGCTTTTGCTGGCCAGGATTTGGCCGCTCTGGTCGTCCAGGATATAGAAAGTTGCGCCCACAAAGGCGTAGGAGTTTTTGCTGAACCAGTCCCCTTCGAGTACACGCTGGAAGCCATCACTGGATTCGATGAAGCCGTAATCCGTTATGGTTCCTTTAATTACATACTGGACCTGATTGATCCGGTCGTCTTCGTTCTGGCCGGTCTTGCGACTGAAAAGACTTTTTTGTTGCTGGCGTTCCAGGACGGTATAACGGCGGGTTTGGATGAGGCGGTCGATGAGCTGGTCGGCCAGGTCGTCGCCGAGTTTCCAGCGGGTTTTGGCTGGGGCGCGGTTTTCAAAGCTGGTGACGGCGACGATGGGTTTTCGATATTTGGCTTCCTGAGTGGGGGAGTAGGCTACCTGGCGGCAGCCGGGGAGGAGCCATAAAGTCATTATTAGTAGTGAAATATAGTTTTTTGGTTTCATTTTTTTTGTTATTTTTTATCGTTCCAGTTGGTAATTAAATTACATATAAATTATTTATCGGCCGTTAAGGGAGAATTTCTGTAGTTCAATCATTAGCTGTAAGTGCTTATTTTTGATTTTTAGAAATTGCTGTAAGTGCTTATTTTACGTGGGAGAGAGATAGCGTGATGGCGTGATATAAAGTCCGATAACTGCGTTAATATAGGATGATTGGGTAAGATTTAAGGGCATATTTGGTAAAGTTTAACGATTAGGTTTAGTTGGTAAATGTTGAAGAAAGTATAGTAAAAGATGAAGAAAGTGATATAAAAGTATAGTAAAAGGCGCGCAAAGTTGAGTAAAAGTGTGGTAAAAGTGAATGGTTATTACACGTGGCAAGGGGGGAAATTACGAATTATGAATTATGAATTAAAAAATGGTTATCAGTTATCGGTTATCAGTGAAGAGGGGAAGGGTGAGAAAATTACGAATTACGAATTACGGGTTACGAATTGATAGAGGGGGGAGATTATCCAGGTTAACAGCGGCAAAATAGTCGGACAGGTCGGACGGATCGGACGAAAAAGAAGACTGGCTCACCGCCTCATGGAATTGGAGGGTGGTACGATTTATAGGAGATTTCGGCTCCGAGAGCATGGAACACCGGTTTCCCCCCGTGGGGCCAAAGGCCCATTTTCTCGACGCGGGCGTAAATGGAATATGACGTTCCCGCCGGTCACTTCATCAGGGGCGAGAAGGGAGGTTCGGGGCTGCTGGGGGGGGAAGACACGGCTGGCACAGCCGTGGCACGATTAGGCACGAAGGTTGTGTAAATCTTCCCTATTTAGCTGCGAATTGGCTGGGGCAGCGAAAAACGGGAGCGGCGAAAGGGGCAAATGTACGCGGCGAGAGTGGTGCAGGCTGGCCTGCTGGAATGCCGGTTTCCCCCCGTGAAGAGGATTTTGCCGGCGGCTTTGATGCGATAAATCCTCCCGCTCCCCGCGGCTCTATGCTGCGTTTTGGGCTTGGGGCGGCAAACGGAAAAGGATGGCCAAGGGGATTAAAGTATTAATAAATTAATTGACAAGGGGAGGAAATTGAGGGAGAATGAGGGGCGGTTCAGGAAGATGTGGTGTTAAGAGAGAAATAGCTGGCAGGGATGGCCATTTGGAGGCCCGCTGGGGGCTTCCGAAGAAATTACGAGTTGCAAATTATGAATTACGAATTGGGAAACAGGTTTATGGTTATCGGCGGGAAAGAAAATTTCACCACGAAGGACACGAAGATCGCGAAGGCAGACACGGCCTGCGGCGAATACGACGCGAGGCTGGAAAGTAATATGACGCTTCCGCTGGGCGCTGCGGCAGGGCGAAAAAGTGAGAGATTACAAAAGTATCCCGCCAAGGCGCAAAGGCGCCAAGATATTTTAGACAGGATAACGGGATTGACAGGATTTGGAGTTTGGGAATAGTACTTTAAAAGAATTTGCTTCGGGCAGCGAGTTGCCGGCCCTACCTTGCATGATATAAATAAAAGGAGCAATCAATGACAATACATACTGGGAAAATCATAAAAGAGAATCAAGTAATTCTTGATAATGTTACAATTTATTTAAATGAAACTAGCAGAAAAGGATTTAAAAGTTATAAAGGGCACTTTGATACAGACATATTTAATAAAAATCTGCAAGGTGAACAATTACAAATTGTTTTAAACGATGGATGTTCTGGTCACATTATTATTACAAATATAAGTACAGGTATGAATTCGCAAACTGGAGTTGATTTCTTATCAACAGGTCCACTTAAATAATATTCCAGAAAAGAGGAGATGTAATATATTTGCTACTACATGACCCTGTCGGACAGTGTACAATCCGGTTTATACCGGCCCAAAACTGTTTCAATAGCATAGATCCGCTAGGTGAGAATCTTCCTTACACTCTCCGAGAGGTGACATTCAAATTATTAAAGAAACAATGAATTTGGCAAGATTTAATAAAGGCTAGAATATTTGACGAAAAGGAAACCATGGTAAAGAAAATCCCAGGAAAAATACCGGAATCAAAGATTTTATCACCGAATGAGTTAAAAAACGCGATTCAAAAAATAGAACGTCGAATCGATGAACTCAGAGCATTTGATGTTGTGCTCATAACCGAACACTCCGATGCAAAAGCACATGCACTTGAAAATAAAATCAACCAGACATTAGCTGATATCTTCGGGCATGACACAGTGGAATATAGGAATTATGCTATATGGTCGCTTGATACACTTCCACTTATAATGGGTAAACAATATCCAATATCTGAAGTTCAGCAGGGTTATAAAAAGGGGATTGACAATACAATAACAAAACTAGAATCACTAAGAGAGACATTAGAAGAGAAATTTAACGATATCGAAGCGTGCGTACCTGTCTCACAATCCAATGTGGCCGAAAGTTGCGTCGCACGGCTTGAAAAAGTATTTAAAAAATTTCATCTGGTTGTAAGGCAATTACGAAATCGGCATGATCACCGTCAAGCAATAAACATAGAAGATGAATATGATGTGCAGGATTTACTTCACGCCTTTCTTCTTATAGATTTTGACGATATTCGCCCCGAAGAATGGACTCCCAGCTATGCAGGAAGCTCAAGCAGAATGGACTTTCTTTTAAAGAATGAGCAGATTGTTATTGAAGTCAAGAAAACAAGAAATGGGCTTGGTGCTAAGGAAATCGGAGAACAACTTATTATTGATATTGAGAAATATCGAAATCATCCTGATTGTAAGTTACTTATATGTTTTGTTTATGACCCTGAAGGAAAAATTATGAATCCAAAAGGGATCGAACACGACCTTAACCGTACTGAAGGTAATATAACAGTACAAGTTATAATAGTACCTACAGGTTTATAATGTAAAGATTGAATAATTATTCAAACTGGTTCATTCAAATTATAGGATTTATTAAAATCTTCGTTTGAGTGATGGAATGTTTCAAAACTTGGATTGAAATGGATAACAGAAGACTTACACATTAACAAACACTTGTCCCATTGAATCCATGGGTAATTGCCGATTCAGGAAAGGAGTTAAACATGAATTTCAGTGAAGTATTACGTATATTGAGTTTGGGAATTGTAAATATAATTGGAATTATTGTCCCCGGATTCTTGTTTGTGACGCTGTCAATTGTATGTATAGTCATTCCTCTTTTTAGTGTTTGTATCCATTTGAATAATATTCTTCCAGATATTTGGCCCTGTTTTGAGTGGTATTCCATTATTGGCGTGTGTGAGCTGGATAAAAAGTTGATAGTAATTCTAGTCCTAATTGTTTCATATGTGTTGGGTTATGTTCTTCGGTTAGGTGACATAGATCATTTAGACAGAAAGAGTGCACAACATGTATGGAAAATCATGTCTAAAGAACATGCGACACTACAAGAGGACGCTACCAAAAATGATAACTGGCCCTATTATCCTAATGATAAATATGGCAGATATCCATATTTGCATACAAAAAGCTACTTGGAATCAAGAGGATTGGAAGAACAAGCTGCACTTGTTATCTGGGGTGACCCATCAGATACAAATAAATCACCACAGAGGTCAAAAGCTATAATCAATAAGTACAAAGTGGATGTACTAAATAAATCACCACTTTTATCTGGTGTAATAGAATCTAATGAAGCTCACATCCGGTTGCTTTTTGGTGTATGGCAAGTGGCAGGAATTTTCACCATATTTTCTACTGTGTCTTTAGGTATATGTATTCTAGCTATAGTTGGAATATACTATAATGAATTGCAATGGTGTGGCACAAGGTCATCCTATGCTATTATCGGAGTGGTACAAGGACTTTTACTGATAACACTTCTGTGGATAAAAACGAGAATAGTTCATTTATTTCATTATCAACGTGTTCGGGAATTGACTCAGATATTAGTCTGTACCAATTTAGTAAAATCAGAAGGAATCTTGGAAAGATGATTTTTCAAAAAGTTAAAATGATAGAGCGTTCCTTGTAAAGATAAAAATAGAGAAATTCTGCTCAAAACATCTTTTAATTCTCGTGTTCGAATCTTGAGCAAAAAGGAAAAGCAGGTTGCGGTGGTGCTAGAGAATGTAACGGAATGTATGGTTCTATTGAAGGACTGGTTGTCTGCAAGGTCCTGCCTGGTATCGAACCGTTATCACTGGAAGCTATGGCAGAGGAGGAAACGGAAAGTTAATGTCTTGTCTGCGTTCATCGGCGTTTATCTGCGGACAATAAAAGAAAATTATGAATTACAAATTACGAATTACAGGAGTGGTTAAATGAAAAGGCGAGTTTTGGTTAATCGGTTGCTGGGTGGTTTGTTGGGTCTGATCGTGGTGGTGGGAGGCGGCTGTATTACTATTAGTTGCTGCAGGCAGCAAGACAAGGCGGAAAAGGAAGAAAGGCAATCGGTGCCAACCGCGGCACTGACGGAGCTGTTTGCCGACACCAGCTTTGGGAGCATAACTGTTGGCGGGGAGGAGACGGACCGCTGTGAGGTCGTCGCCAAGATCACCGCGCAGGCTTGCAGTGCTGAGCGGGCACAAGAGATCCTGGGGGAGGCCCGGTTGAAGCTGGAGCCTGACGGGGAAAAGCTGAAGGTTTATATTGATAAGCCGGGCCTGCATAACAACGAGGCGGTTTTTGCCAGCTTTGAAATTACCCTGCCCAGCACCATGCAGGTCAACTGCCAGTCTTCCTTTGGCAAGATTACGCTGGCCCGGATTCGCGGCGATGTGGAGGCGCATACCAGTTTCGATGCCATTACGGCTGAAGACCTGACGGGGGCGATCCGGCTCGATACCTCGTATGGAAAGGTTGCCTGTAAGAATATCACACCCACCGCGCTCAACGTGAAATCCAGCTTCGGCCCGATCCAGATTGACTGCTCGGAGGCCACCGTGGCCGAGCTTCAGGCGGATATTAACACTTCGTATGGGGATATTGATTTTCGAGTGGCCCCTGGTTTTTCCGGGCAGGTCTGTATGGGGACCAGCTTCGGCAATATCAAGACGGAACTGCCCATAACCGTGCAGGGGGAAATCAAAGAGGACTCTTTTTCCGGGCAAATCGGGCAGGGGAAGGGGAAACTGGTTTTAACGACCAGTTTTGGGTCTATACGGTTGAAGTAGGTTTCGCGTCGGCAAGGGCCTCTCGGTCCACCCACCGCCTCGCGGGTTGGCGGGTTTGCCGTTGAATCGGGGGGAAAAGCCCGGCTCGGTCGCATGGAACACCGGTTTCCCCCCGTGAAGAGGATTTCGCCGGCGGCTTTCAGGCGGTCAATCCTCCCGCTTCCAGCGGCTCTGGGCTGCGTTTCTGGCCTTCCATGCAGCGCCTAGCGGAAGCGTCGCAAGAGTAAAATGAGCCCGGCGATTTTGCCGCAGGCTGTGTCTGCCCGTGCCTGCTAGGAGTTATCCTGAATCTCCACGGTTGTATTTCGATCAAAGGGATTGGTCCGCATGGCCAGGGAAAAGAGGTAGGGATAATCGCGTTTGAGGTGCTGCATATAATCCAGCCACTGGAGGATGAGATGCTGATAGGCCCGTTTGATGTCGCCGGAGATGTGTTCGTAGTCCGCGTCCGGCAGTTGGGAAACCTCCGGGCGGTGGGCCAGCTCATCGGTCAGGTGGAAGACCGCCCAAAGCAGGTTGGTGAACGATTCGTGTTCCAGCAGATTGGGATTTTCCAGCAGGACCAGCAGGAAGGGTCTTTTTCCTACCAGGAAGATTTTCAATTCCTTGAGGTTTCCCTTTTTACTGCTGACGGGGCGGGGGTGGGCCTGTATGGCTTTGCGGGCCTGGGCAAAGTCTTTTTCGGACCAGTTTTTGGTTACGATCAGTTGCCGGTCAAGGGTTTCGATTTCCGGGTCAAACTGGGAACATTTTTGCAGCAGGTCGGTGCCCACTTCGCTGAAAAACGTGCCGATGACCATATTGAGTTTTTTCAGAACGGACTGTTTCTCCCGGTATTCCAGCAGGCGATGCAGGACCAGCATGACGATGAGGACATCCACGAACAGGAAGGCGATATCGCCGATCAGATACAGGAAGATATGGTGTATATCTCGAAAGATCCAATAATGGATACAATAAAAAAATGCGGATAGAATAATCAGAAGGAACGCCAGCAGAATTTGCCAGGAGAAAATAGGCTTCATAAAGAATTCCTGTTGCCTGTCAGTGCATTTCCGCCTGGCAGGAGCCGAGGCCGGGGCGGTAGAAATTGAACTGCACGTTGGGGTGGTCGGCCAGCAGGGACATCGGCACCGCCGCATCGGGGATTTTTTTGCCGATCATCAGGGTGGTCAGCCGCATACCGAAGGGGTTGTCGTGGGTGCCGGCCTGCCAGATGGAGACTTTTTCCGCCTGCCAGGTCTGGACCGGCCCGACGGTGATCGCCCGGGTCGGGACGCCGGTCACCACGCCGCCGCCGCTGGTGCGGGCGTTTTGGATCAGGGTAACCGGATGTAAATCAACCACACGGGTGGAGAGCTGGCGGTATTCGGCTGGGGTGGGGGGCTGATCTTTATATTTGCCTTCGCGTTTCAGCGGGTCGTTGAAGGCCCAGTGCTTGATCTCGCCCTGGCCTCCCTGTATCACGGCACAGCGGATGCCTGCCCAGCTTTGGATGTATGGTTTCAGGTCCGCCTTGGGGAAATGGAGGTTTTTTTCCGGCATCCGGAGAGGCTTTTTGATGCGGTTGAAACAAAGCTGGCGGTCCGCTTTGGCAAACGAGAGCGGATGGTTCTCGTCGGCTTCCCGGTCGTTTATGAACCATTCGTCCATCCCCCAGAAATGGGCGTTTTGCAGGTTCAGGCCCAGTTCGTTCACCAGACGGGCCACCAGGGGCAATTGTTCCGTCGGCCCGATCGGCCCGCAGATCCCTACCGGATTGTCCGGGGTTGCCTGCTGCCAGGCGGTGATGTATTCGAGGGCCTCCGCGAGGTAGAAATCCTCCAGGGTATCGTAGAACTTGACCTGGAAGCCTTCCCGCGAGAGGGCCAGCATATCCTTGGGGGTTAGCTGGGCGGCGTCGTTTAGAATTTCATCGTCGAGTGTGGTGTAATCCCACCAGGCGGGGGCGAGCATACTGATTTTTCGTGGCATCGTTAAAACTCCCTTCTTTCGTGAACCAGATCGCCCAGTTCTTGTTTGAGGATGTTGTCATGCGGGTAGCCGTGCCCCAGATGCTGGCGGAACCCTTCGGCGTATTCGCAGGGGAACTTCTGGCCACGGCTGCGGCCGAAGTCTTTCATCGAATGGACATATTCATCCATGCCGTGGTGGACCCGCAGCCAGTTCCGCTGGCTTTCGTGGCAGCAGAGCATCTTTTCCTTGGTTTCGATGACGCCGGTGATATTGACCAGGGTCGAAGGCTCGATGATTTTTCCGAATTTGTCCTTGCCCTCCAGCGGGTCGGCGTAATACAGGTAGGGGACCGGCTCAAAGGGTTGCACGCCGTCAAAGGGGATGTTCGGGATCCCGCAGGCGAAACAGGCGGTCTGGGCCAGGTGGCTGGCGATCTCGTGGTCGATCATGTAGTCGGAGGGGCTGAGGGTGAAGACCAGCGTTGGCTTCACCCGCCGCACCAGCTCGATGGCCTTCCGCAGGGTGGGCTTGTCATATGTGATAAACACATCCTGGCATTCCAGACAATGGTAGCTGCCGTTCAGTACTTTGGCTCCCTGGGTCGCCTCCGCCCGGCGGATGCGGCTGATCTCCTCGGCATTATATTCCACCGTGCCGCAATCGCCGGCGGTGGCGGTGGCGATATGGATCTCCCAGCCTTTTTGGTGGAGGAGTGCCAGGGTTCCGGCACAGGTGAATTCCGCATCGTCCGGATGGGCCATTATACTTAATGCGATTTTTTTCATGTATTCTGCACCTCGTTCTGGTAGAAAAATCTCGAAAATCCATCAATTATGACGCCAGCGTCAAAAGCTCGTCGTCCCCTTGTTATCGGGGCGCCAGAGCCGTTTATGGAAGTCGATATTGACTTTTGGCGTTTCCGTCAATTATCAAAATATTATACTCTGATACCCAGGGTGTGCAAGATGGTTCTGGTATTATTTCCGGACACAAAAAAAGGGCCGGCATACAGATGCCAACCCTTTAACAGTCCACTGGCGGCTGCCCGGCTGACCGGTTAAGCGGTCATTGCAGGGCAATTCAGTTCTACTTCACTTTTTCATAACGGATCGTGGCGGCGCCGGGGCGCTGCGGGATATCCACCAGGATCCCGCGGTCCATCAGGTCTGCGCCGGACGCCTGGATCAGGTCTTTTTCATCGTAGTTTTTCAACTGATAGGTTGCCTGGGGGGCCAGACCGCGCAGCTTCAGTTCCGCCGATTTGTAGATACAGCCGTCCCGGCGGAAGGCCTGGACGAAACCTTCGCCCTTAGCGGGTTCATGGAACTGCCAGCCCAGCCATTCATCCGGCGAAAGGTTGTAGGGGGTCAGCGGATAGTAGTTGCCGAAATAATCCTTGCCGATTTCCAGCCATTCCTTGTATAGCTTCTGGATCAGGGCGTCGTTGACCTCCACGCGGAAATCAAAGACGGCATTGCCGCTGGGGCACATATTGCTCCGCCGGACATAGGGGCTGTAGGATTTTTCGCCCTGATTGGCGCCCCAGCCCCAGCCGCCGGCGTTCGGGGGATTGTACACCGTGCCGTGGTATGGCAGCCAGAAAGACAGGCCATAGGTATGCCCCTGCTGGCCGACCGGTTCGGTTAGATAGTCGCTCCGCAGTAGGGTGACGGCCCGCCGCATGGTCTCCAGGTCCAGGCGATGGCCGCCGGAGGCGCAGGAATCGATCAGCATATTCGGATGCTTGGCTAGCAGGCCGTCCCAGTAGGCCAGATAGCCCATGACATATTTGTTTTCGGTGATTCCCTGACGATCGTCCGTATCATTGGATCGCCAGTGGTTCAGCGGATCGATGTTATAATCCTGACGATAGAAGTCGATCCCTTCGTCGTCGATGAGCTTGTTAAAATGCTCGATGGCCCATTTCAGGGTATCGGGATTGCCCAGGTTCAACAGGCCGCCGTTGGCGCCGCCGATCACCCATTCGGGATGTTCCGTCGTCAGCCAGGTTCCGCCGGCCACCCGTTCCGGCTCAAACCAGACGATGATCTTGACGCCCTTGCTGTGGGCATGGTCGCTGATGGCCCGCAGGCCGTTGGGGAACCGGTTCGGGCTGCGGTCCACCTCCCATGTGCCCGTCCAGGGCCAGCCTTTTTCGGCGGCCCCGACGTACCAGCCGGCGTCCATCCACCAGTAATCCAGCTTCAGGCCCTTGTTCAGGTAGCTGTCGATAAACTCGATCTGATTTTTCTCATTCGCCTTGGTCATCTCCGCGAACTGGTGCGAGCTGCACGCCACCAGCATCGGCAGGGGGGGCAGCTTGCCGCCCGGACGCGGGACGTTGTATTTCACCATCCATTGCCGCCAGGTATTCTGGGCGTCGATCCAGTCGCCGCCTTTCCAGAACTGCATCACGATCATTGGGGTGCGGATCATTTCGCCCGGCAGCAGTTTGAAATGGGTGGTCTCCTGCCCAGCCGTTACCTTCAGGCCGATGGTATCCTGCCGCTGGAAGTCGGCATACCATCGCCCGGCCCAGCTTACCACGATAATGATCCCCTCATCCCCGGTTTCCAGATTATAGTAGGGCCATTCCGCACCGGTCGTGCGGCCGCCGGCGGGGAGGAATTTCATCTCTTTGCCGCCGTCCAGCACGGTGCTTTTGGTGGCAAAGTCATCCGCCGTCACAAACGTCCCGCTCCAGTGGTGCAGGCGGTATTCCTGCCCCGGCTTACGGATGAAATCGGCATCCAGGGCCTTGAGGTTTTCTACCATCGGAGTGTCTTTGCTGCCGGTATTGGTTAGATAGACCGTCCATTCCATCGTATTGAAATCGGGGTATTCCACACCTTCCCACCGCACTTCCAGTCCCGTCGCCGGGTCGGTCCAGGTCAGAGTATGGGTGATCCGGCCCTGCTGCCCTTTTTTGTGCTCGGCGTTAAATTTCCAGTCTTTCAGCAACGCATTCGAAGATTTTCCGCCCAGCGTAAAGGAAAACGGCGGATTGGCTTTCTGATAGTCAAATTTTTCCCGCCATTTCCCGTCCTTATTATTCGATCCGATTTTGATCTCCGCCACCGTGCTGGCCCACAGCAGCCAGTCCTGCGGCGCCGGTGAAATCTTTTCGGTCTTCAGCGTAATCTGGCCGACATAATCCGCCTGGCCGCTGGGGGTGGTTTCGCCCGGCCCGACCCAATCCAGATTTCCCGCCGCGGCCGGGGTAAAGACCTTAAAATCGGTAATCGTCACTTTTTGACCGCTGGTGGCCTCCTCATAATTCCACAGGGAGCCATTGATCCCTTCAAAGACCAGCGTCCCCACCCCCGGTATATCGCTCATCGGCCAGCCCATGGTATTGCCGGCCCGATTGGCCTGGAACTTCGCCGGTTTCGCCGCGTCCCTGCTCACCGGGGCGAAAACCGACAGGATCGGCGTGCCGCTGCCGTCACTGAACAGATTCAGGCCGAACGCATGCACTTCCGAATCGCTGTCAAAATGAAAGGTGTAGGTCACGCTGCCTTCTACAGGAGAAATCTTAATCAGGCGGCTGCCCGGGTCGTTCAGCCATTTGACCTGCCCGGCGTTTTTGGCGATATCGCCTTCGTAGAAAAACAAATCCCAGGGACCATCCACCGGCCCGGAATTCCACTTCGAGTGTCCGTCCTGGATCCCCTCCCCGTTACAGCCGAAGACCGTAACCGCGGTGATTTCCATCGCCCCGGCTGACACCGCCCCGCACAGAACCATCAAAAGAACCAGCACACACCTTTTCATCTTCATAATCATCTCCATATAAAAAGTACCTGAAATAAAACGTTCTTATTGTTTTTGGTAACGAATCAACGCCGCACCGGGCTGGCTCGCAAAGGTAATCCGCAGCCCCTTCTCCATAAGTTCCTGACCGGACATGGTTGTCGTGCCTTCCGAATCATAATCGCTCAGCAGGTACCGGGCCTCCGGTTCCAGCCCTTTCAGCCTGCACAGTCCCGAATCGTACATCGTGCCTGCCCGACAGAACATCTGCACCATGCCTTCCCCGGCTTCCGGCCGGTGAAACTGCCAGCCGATCCACTGGTCACTGCCTGCACTATACGGTGTCAGAGGATAATAGTCACCATAATAATTGTCAACCACTTCCCGCCATTGCTGGATCAGTCGCCGTAAATACGGATAATCCGCATTCTCGTTTCGTACATCCCATATGATCAGTGTCGAAGGGCACATATTGCTGCGGAAGGTATAAGCATCCTGTGCATAGATCCCCGTTCCGAAAAAGGGTAGCCAATAGGCCAGCCCGTAGGTTTGACACTGAGTGCCTACCGGTTCGGAAACATAATCGCTGCGCCATAAAGGCACCGCCCGCCGTAAATTCTCCAGCTCCAGCCGTTTGCCGCCCGCCGAACAAATATCGATCAGCATCTCCGGATGGCGGCGGCGTAATTCGTCCAGGTATTTCAGGTAGCCCACCACATGCTGGTTTTCCGTCATGCCCTGCCGATCCGGATTCTTCTGATCCTCCTGTTCCCAGAAAGGACGGGAAAAAACCGCAAAATCCTGCCGGTATAAATCAATTCCCTCCCGGGTCAAAATACTATCAATATGGTTCGTCATCCATTCATGGGCCTGGGGATTGCCATGATTGAAAAACCGGGCGTCCCCATCCCCCAGCAGCCATTCCGGATGATTGACAAACAGCCAACTGTCCTTGACCACCCGTTCCGGCTCAAACCATAAAATCATCTTCATCCCGCGCTGGTGCACCCCATCGCTGACCGCCCGCAGCCCGTGGGGAAATCGTTTGGGATCCGCCTCCCATGTCCCTAGTAAATCCTGCCAGGTGTTCCCCTTGTTGGGATACCAGCCCGCGTCGATCCACCAGTATTGAATCGGAATTTCCCGCTTTTGATAGGCATCCAGAAAGATCTTCTGATTTTCTTCACTCTGATAAGCCAGATCCGCATCTCCCGAACTGATCCCCGCCAGCATCGGCGCCGGCAGCTTGCCGCCCGGCCGCGGCAGGTTATGGGCGATCATCCACCGCCGCCAGGTATTTTGCGAATTCGTGCGATCCCCTTTCCAGAACTGCAAGACAATCAACGGAGTACGAATTTCTTCCCCCGGCTGCAACTTCGAATGCGTACGTTCCTGACCGATCCGAAGCGACAAGCCTGACTGGCTATCCCGCTGGAACCGTGCCGCCCACATACCCGGCCAGCCCAGTCCGATGATTATGCCTTCCTGCTGCCATTGCAGATTGAAAAAAGGGAGGTTGTTCGCGGTCGGGAATCCGCCCCAGGTGGTAAAAGATTTTTCGCTATCCGGCCCTAACGATTCTTCCAGCGGCTCATAATCCCGGGGACCAGAATGTCCTCCCGTATGATAATGCAGTACAAACTCCGTATCGGCCGGGCGGGTTAGTTGCAGATCCAGTCCCTGAATGTCTTCCAGAACCGGCGTATCCTGCCTGCCGGTATTCTTCAAATAGACCACCCATTCCACTGTGGGAAAATCCAGGTATTCAATCCCCTCCCAGCGAACTTCCAGGCCGGTCTGCGGATCCGTATAACCTAGATGGTATTTCTGCCGGTTCTCGTCCAATTTTTGGCTCGTTTTTGTTACCGGCCAACTGGGCAGTAAATCAGAAGAGGATTTTCCATCATACCGGAAAGAAAACGGTACCGCCGAGCCTCCGTCCAACCGGGCGGAAACCCACTGCTCCCGTGCCTTCCGTTCCTCCGGGGTACCCGGTTGGGAGCCGAAGACCTGCCCGACTGTCAGGCTGGCCAGGACCGCCATTGCGACCAGGATAAATTTCATCTTTAATGATCTCCTTGCAATTGACAAGTTAGACGCCAGCGTCAAAAGCTCGTCGTCCCCTTGTTATCGGGGAGCCAGAGCCGTTTTTGGAAGTCAATATCGACTTTTGGCGGTTCCGTCAAGTTAGACAATTTTGAGCGGGTCTCCAGAATTTATTGTTTTTGATACCGGATCAATGCTGCTCCGGGCTGGCTCGCAAAGATAATCCGCAGCCCTTTTTCCATCAGTTCCCTGCCGGATATGGTTGTCGTGCCTTCCGAATCATAATCGCTCAGCAGGTACCGGGCCTCCGGTTCCAGCCCTTTCAGCCTGCACAGTCCCGAATCGTACATCGTGCCAGCCCGGCAGAACATCTGCACCATCCCTTCCCCCGTTTCCGGCCGGTTATATTGCCAGCCCATCCACATGTCATTGCCGAGGCTGTAGGGGGTTAGCGGATAATAATCCCCGTAATAATTCGGCGCCACCTCCCGCCACTGCTGCACCAGTTTTTGCAGGAGTTTATAATCCAGATTCTTGTTCCGCACATCCAGATTCAGCACCGTGGAAGGACACATATCGCTGCGAAAGGCATAGGTATCCACCGCCGCAACACCTGTCCCCGAATATGGCAGCCAGTGGGCCAGGCCATACGAATGTCCCTGCGTCCCCACCGGCTCGAAGGCATAATCGCTCCGCCATAGCGGCACCGCCCGCCGCAGGTTCTCCAGCTCCAGCCGCTTGCCGCCGGCGGCGCAAATGTCAATCAGCATGTCCGGATGCCGCCGCCGCAGCTCATCCAGATACTTCAAGTACCCCATGACGTGCTTGATTTCCGTAATGCCCTGCCGGTCCGGCTGCTTCTGGTCTTCCTGCAGCCAGAAATGTTTGGAAAACACCGCAAAATCCTGGCGGTATAAACTGATTTTCTCGTCCGTTAGAATGCTGTCCACCCGCTCCGTCAGCCAGGCGTTCGCCTGCGGATGGCCATGATTGAAAAACCGGCTGTCCCCATCCCCCAGCAGCCATTCCGGATGGTTTTCGAACAGCCAACTATCCCTGACTACCCGTTCCGGCTCGAACCAGAGAAGGGTTTTCACTCCCTTTTGATGGGCATGCTCACTGATGGCCCGCAGGCCGTTGGGAAACCGCTTTTTGTCCACTTCCCAGGTTCCCAGTAAATCCTGCCAGTTATTGCCCTTGTTCGGATACCAGCCGGCGTCCATCCACCAGTAATCCAGTGGAATCCCTTCCTCCAGGTACCGGTCGATGAACATCTTCTGGTTTTCCTCGCTGGCATTAACCATCTCCGCATACATCCCCGAACTGGCCGCTTCCAGCAGCGGCTGCGGGAGCTTGCCCCCGGGCCGCGGCATATTGTGCGCCATCATCCAGCGCCGCCATAGATTCTGCGCCCGCGAGCGGTCTCCCTGCCAGAACAGCAGTACCACCAGCGGCGAACGCACCTCCTCACCCGGCAGCAACTTGAAGTGGGTCTGTTCCTGTCCCACCCGCATCCGCAAGCGCGTCTTCTCATCCCGGTTGAATTGCGCTGCCCAGCGGGCCGGCCAGCCCACACCCAGAAAGGTTCCTTCCTCCTGCCACTGGATCGTGAAAAAGGGCAGGTAATTGGCCGTGGGGAAGCCTTCCCACGTCGTGAAACTCTGCTGAACGGTCGGCGTCAATTCCACATCCTGCGGCGAGTAATCTTTCGGCCCAGAATGTCCCCCGATATGATACCGCAGCATAAATTCGCCGCTGGTGCCCCGCTCCATCGCCAGGTCCAGCGCCTGGATGTCTTCCAGAATGGCCGTATCTTCCTTGCCGTTATTCCGGAAATACACCACCCATTCCACCGCCGGAAAATCCAGATACTTGATCCCTTCGCAGCGAACCTCCAGGCCGCCGGCGGTATCGGTATATTTCTGGATATATTGCTGCCGTGTTTCATCCAGGGTTTTGACGGTCCGCTCTACCTGGAATCGGGAAACGATATCCGCAAAAGAACGGCCGTCATAAAGAAAGGAAAACGGTACCTCGGCCGAGTAATCTTTTTGTTTCCGGACGATTTCCGCATCGCCCAGCCAGACTTCCCGCCCGTCCGTCAGGGTAACCTTTGCGTCCGCCCAGTCGGACTGGTCGAACGAAATATTATCCCCGCCCTCGCCGACTTCCAGAATGAATTCCTGTGCCCCCGCCAGCTCGACGTCCACCGCGACCGGCTTACCGGCGCCCCGCAGTACCTCCGACCGGAATTTTGCCTTGTCATCCAGCAGTACTGAAAAGACCACGCTGCCCGGCCCGGCCGCATCATCCACGCCCACCATAGCTGTAAATCGTTTGCCGGGTGATGGCAGCTTCACCATCAGTTTACTATACGCATGGCAAAACAAGCCGCGTGTATATTCCGTCCCACCCAGCTTTAGCGGCTGGCCGCTGCGCGAATTTCTTTGCACCTCGTCATAATTGGCCAGTACGACGATCTGAACTTCCGTCGCCGGCTGCGGCCCCTTGCCTTCGAATTTCGCACGTACCCATTGATCCCGCTGCTCCAGTTCCGCCGGCAGAGGAGAAATCCCGTGGCTCCTGCCATTAAAACATATGACAAAAAGAACGATCCATAACCATTTTTTCATGATAGCATCCTTATTTACGAAAATTATTCTGGTGATTTCCTTTTCAGCGTTTGGGAGAATATCTATCGCTTTGCGGGTAACTACATTGTTGACAATTAAACCTTAAAATTCCTTACCTGTTACCTTGGAGTTTTTCAGTTTTTTGTCTCACTTTCAGGCGGGTGGATTATAACGTCCGGCATTTTTCCTGCAAGAAAAATTTTAACAAGAAACTCTTCCGGTTATTTTCAATCGGGGAATAATTGTATAGTTTTGTAGGTGCGTACTGTCCGCTTTACTGCCGTTCATAAAAGATCAACTGCGAACCCGGCTGGCTGTCCACGTGCACCGGCAGATGCTGTAATGTTTTTCCGCTGATGGTATGGTTTTCCTGCAAGTCGATATTCGTTATTTTGTACTCCGCCGTTGTGTCGATCGCATACAGGGAAAGAATCTGGTCTGCCTGTTGGCATTCGTTGCGGCGGAAGACCAGGATCATTCCTTTGCCTTCGTCGGGCCGGGAAAGCTGATAACCGTACCATACGCCTTCGTCCGCGGCATGAGGGAACAAGGGATAGTAATCCCCTTCAAAATAGGGACGCACTTTATGATACATGGCTACGGTGTCTCGCACTTTTTCCACGGGGCTGCCGGCGGCATCCAGGCACAGGGGATTGCCTGACATCATCGCCGAGCGGAAGGCATAGGAAGGTTCCAGCCCGAAATTGCCGCCACAGTGCATGGGCAGATAGAGATTCAGCCCGCCGTTTTGAAGCTGGCAGGTCATATCGGGGCAGCCGCCGCACTGGGCGTCGCTTTGCCAGAGCGGGATGCTCCGCAGGGTGGTTTCCAGGTCGATCATCCGGCCGCCGCTGGCGCAGTTGTCAATCCACAGGCCCGGATGGTGCTGCCGCAGGTCATCCCACATGGTGTACATCCCTTCGACAAAGCGGATTTCTGAAATTCCCCGGCGGTCCGGCGTATCGTTCCTCTGCAGGTAGGACAGCGGCTCCATATTGAAATCGACCCGCAGGATATCGATTTTGCCTTTTGCCAACTGCTCCGAAAGATAATCCGTCATCCACTGCCGGGCTTCGGGAATTCCCCAGTTGAAAAGGCCGCCGTACTCGGTGACCGGGCCTAGTACCCATTGGGGATACTCGCGGTCGATCAGGCTGCCGCGTGAGACCCGTTCCTGCTCAAACCAGACCAGAAACTGCATTCCTGCCTGCCGGACTGCTTCGCCGACCGGCCCCAGACCGTTGGGGAAATTTTCCGGTTTGGGGATCCAGTTGCCGGCTCCAAAGGGCCAGCCGCCCACAAACCAGCCCGCATCGATCCACAGCACTTCAATTCCCCGTTCCTGCAATTTGGGGATGGCCGCCAGTTGATTTTCTTCCGTGTAGCCGTTTAGCCCTCCGGCACTGTTGGCGATGGGGGGGATTACCAGTTTGCCGTCGATACGCGGGTTGTAGTGGGCCAGGACCAATTGCCGGAAGAGATTGTGTCCTCGCAGCATGTCTTCCCCTTGCCAGAACAGCAGGCAGATACGCGGGGTTCGAATTACCTCCCCCGGATGTAACTTCAAACACGTATGTTCCATCCCCATCTGTATTTGCAGCCCGCGCTCCGCATCTCGCGCCAAAGCCATCTGCCACTGCCCTGACCAGCCTACCGCCAGAACGGTTCCTTGTCTCTGGTCCCACTGCAAATTCATGAACGGAAAATCATAATCGCAGGGCCGGCCCCCGTGTCCGCCCAGGGTCCGCCGCTCTTGCGGCCCCAGCCATTCATCGCGCGGGGCAAAATCCAGCACCTCGGCCCGGCTGCCCCGCGAATGGCGGAAGATAAATTCGCCCGTATCCTCCGGGCTGCGGGTAAAGGTGTGGTCCAGTACCTGCACATCTTCCAGAATGGCACTGTCCTGCGAGCCAACGTTGCGAATCTGCAGGAACCAGTCCACTGCTGGGAAGGCGTCAAAGGTTGTGATCCGGCAGGAAATCTCCAGCCCTGCTTCCCCTTGCCGCAGCAAAACGGTTCGCTCCCGTTTGCCGTCTTTTGCGGTTTCCTTTGATATTTCCATGTTCCAGGTTTTTAAAAGCTCGGACGATGGTTTTCCGCCCAGGCGAAAGGACAGCGGCAGGCGGTCGATCCATTCCCGATCCGGTTCCATAAAGGCTGAATTTACCCATTCCGCCGCGTTTTGCATTTCCTCCGCACTGCCCCGGCCAAACGTTTCGCTGCCGGCGGCTGGGGAATCCCAGACCTCCCGGACCACGCGAAAGCCGTTGTCCGTGAAACAGCCCTTGGTGTCGGCTGTGCCCTGGCGATGGCTGCACATCTGATAAGGGGCCGGCTGATAATAGGTTCCGCTTCTCAGGACATGAAAACCTCCTGCCGCCGGGCCGGCGGGATTTTCCGCCACAGTCGTAAAGGTTTTATAATACTCGAAGTTATACCAGTCATGGCACCATTCCATTACATTTCCCGCCATGTCGTAGAGGCCATAGCCGTTAGGGGGGTAGCTGCCCACTTCCGTGATCCGGCTGACATGGCCGTTGAAATTGGCGTTTTTTTCCGTGATGGTATTTCCCGAGGGATATAGCATATTGAGTTTGCCGCCCCGCGCGGCACATTCCCATTGGGCCTCCGTGGGCAGATGATAGCCCCCAGCCGAAAAATCGCAGGCATATTTCCGGTCGGGATCGTAGCACTTATTATATCCCTGCTTTTCGCTGAGATAATTGCAATACAGGGCTGCCCCTTCCCAGGTGACCTGGACCATCGGCAGTTTCTCCATGCCCGGCTGGGGGGCGTACCGGTTGTTTTCCCGCACCAGCGGCGCGCCCGGAAAAATCACCAGCACTTCGCCCTGATCCCGGTATTCGCTCAGCGGCTTTCCCTGGCGCACGATATACCCGCTCACCGGTTCCGGTTCCGCCCAGCCCGGTGCATTCAAAAAGGCACAATATTCCTCCACGGTTGTCAAGCAGGGGGCCATAGCAAAGGCCCGCAGCTTCACCGGGTGGGCTGGCCGCTGGTCCATCCGCCCCTGACCGGTGGTGTCTCCCATCAGGAATGTCTGGGACGGTATTTGCACCCAATCCGCCGCTCCGCAAGTTTCTGCCCAAACCAGACCTGCCAATACCAACAGTATTCCCCTTTGCGTAAAATCTTTGCCGGATTGCCGCATCTCTCATTCCCTTTCGCCAAGGATGATATTTTTCTTGCGGACCTTCAGGCCCGCACACCATTTTAATTTTTCCGGTATTTAATAAATTGCTTTTCTGTTGGTATTATAGGGCAGTTAAGAATCCGGGGCTATATAATAAACTGTCCAGACTGCCCCATCCCATCAATTCATTTCCACTCCTCCATCGACATTGATCGTCTGGCCGGTAATATAATCGGCATCCTCCGAGCACAAAAATGCCGCCACCTTGGCGATTTCTTCGACGGTGCCGGTTCTTTTGAGGGGGATTTTTTCGATGAATTGGCGGATTTCTTCCTGCGGGCTGAGGCCGGAGATTTGGCTTTTTTCCGCAGCGTTTTGGTCCCACATGGGGGTCAGGACCATGCCTGGGGCGAGGCAATTGACGTTGATATGATACGGAGCCAAAGCCAGGGCGGCGGATTGCGTGATGTTAATGACGGCGGCCTTGCTGGCGGCGTAGGGAACCTGGAAGGGCCGTCCGCGGCGGCCGGAAACGGAGGAAAAGTTCACGATTTTGCCATGACAGCGTTCGGCCCGGCCGGCGGCCCGGACCTCCGGCGGGATTTGCCGGATCATTTGCTGTGCCACGGCTTGCAGGCAGAATACCAGGCCCTTCTGATTTACAGCGATGATCGGATCCCAGTCGGCTTCGGTGATCTCCAGCAGGGGTTTGGCCTGGATGATCCCGGCGGCGTTTACCAGCATGTCGATGCGCTGCCATTGGCGAAAGGTTTTCTCCACCATAGTGCGAATGCTGGCAACCTCCGCCAGATCAAAGGGGATGGCCATCGCCTGCCCGCCCAGCTTTTGAATCTGTTCCATCGTTTGTTGGGCGGAAATCTCATCCCGGTCCGTCACCGCGACTTTCGCCCCGCGCCGGGCCAATTCCAGCGCCACCGCCTGGCCGATACCCCGGCCGGCCCCGGTGACAATCGCTATTTGATTAACAAGCCCTGTTTCCATATAGATAGTTTCCCTCTAAAATAAATACGAGCGGGCATGAGTACCCGCTCGTATCTTTAGGAAATAAACGTAACTAATCGCATTAAAAAACTTACGCTCTCCGGCGACGGATTAAAGTCAATCCGCCCAGTCCCAGCAGCATCATGGTTACCGGTTCGGGAACCAGTACCAGATTGGCAGTTAAGCAGCTCCTTGATTCTCCGGGACCATTGTTCCCGCTGATGAAATCAAGATAGTCACCCGCTGCAAAGACTAAATTGGAGATGGATGTGCCGGCAGGAGTGACATAGTCATTAATCTTTCCTTGCCAGAGGACATCACTGCCGTTTTTAACCACATAGACATTGGTGTCCTGAACCGAGGGATCAGCATATCCCGTTCCGATAAAACTTACCGTTAAATCATAGATACCAGCTTCCGGAGTTACACGGGCGGTGGCTTGATAATTGACCCACGCGTTCAACACAGGTCCAGCATTGCCTTTCCAAGGATCAACCTGGAATATCGCACAGGTGTCATAGGTACCTGGAACCAGATACCCATCAATAAAACCAGCAATAGCCGGCACATGCGTTCCTGGGATGAAAGCATCGAAAACTCCTGGCGCCGTTTCCACCCGGCCGCCGTAGGTCCAGGCATCCGGCTCGCCGGGTGCGACAACCCAATCGGTATTCGGATTGTAGTTTGTTGCATATGCCATACTGGCACAGCAAACAACAGCTAACAAAACAATCATTTTCTTCATTTTCAATTCCTCCGTTTGACAAGCTCTTCGCTTTGTCAAAACCTAAAAAAACCATACTTTAAACCAAAAACAACAAAACGAACATCAAACACACATAAAGTTCTAATCATCCTTTTTTCTATTTTTGATCTCTATCACATCCTTTCTTTTTCAGTATAACCAGCCCGGCCTGCTCGAAACCGCCGGGCTGGTTGATTTTTCTTAGGCACAAACCGGATTACGCGGATCACGCCGCCAGCTTGCAATTACTGGCAGGCTCCCGGATGATCGTAGCCGCATTGCAGCCACAAACTGGCCAACCCGGCGAATTCCGCCAGGTCGATCGTGCAGTCCCCATTGACATCCCAGTCCGCTACCGGCGCCAGGCACTCAACCGCTTTGGTGGTAAAGCTCCAGACCGTTCCCGGAGCCACTACCGCATTGCCGGCACCTTCATCCACGACCCAGTAATAGGTGGTATTGTAGTTCATCAGATCCACACCGAACGGATCGTAGGTGGAGGTAGCCGCGGCCTTGGACAACACCTGTACGGAAGGATCGCGGCTGGTCACCAGCGTTTCATTGGTGCTGAAATATACATTCGTCCATTCGGCTTTCGAATCGTTAAGCCATTGCAAGGTGGCGGCATACGCGACATCGGTGGCGCCGGACGGGGTGGGACTGACCAGTTGTGCCTGGTCATAGGCCGGCTCCGTGGTGAAGGTCCAAACGTCGCCCGTGCGAACAGGGCCATTCGGAATCAGAACATCGACGCGCCAGGCATATTCCGTTTCCGGATCCAGTGCAGAGGCGGGCGTATAACAATGCGGTTCGTTACCCGATACCAGGAACGGGCCTGCCAAGTTGTTCAGATTATCCGCAGGACCATAGTACACATTATAAGAAAAAAAGTTCCCGTTGGGATCCGGATAGTTGGGATCATTCACAGGGCCATTCCAGCACAGATTGGTACTCACAGCTACTTCCTTAGCACCGTCTTCGGGTGAAGGGGCCCAGGCAAGCAATACTTCCGCCGCGATCACATTGGCGGTTAAACAGGTCCTTGACTCCCCTTGGGGGGCACCGTTACCACTGATGAAATCGATGGTGTCGCCTGCTTGTAAGGGTACAACCGTCAAGGCAAAATTCGCAGGAGTAACATAGTCATTAATCAGGCCTTGCCAAAGGATATCTGTGCCATTTTTCACAATATAAACGTTCGTGAGCTGGACGGAGGGGTTGGCATATCCTGTGCCTATAAAATTACCTGTTATATCATAGACGCCGGCTTCGGGAGTTAAACGGGCGGTGGCCTGATAGGTAGTCCAGGCGTTCAAGAGAGGTCCAGGCTTGCCTAGCCAGGGGTCGGTCTTTCCTACTACACAGGTGTTAGCGGTATTCGGAACCACATATTGATCCGAAAAAGCACCGCCCGACGTATGCGTACCTAAAATTAAATTTCCGAAGACTCCTGTGCCATAAGCCGTTTCAATCCTGCCGCCGTAAGACCATGCCGCAGGCGATCCTGGAGCATTGACCCAATTGGTAAGGGGATTGTAGTCCGTTGCATAGGCCACACTGGCACAGCAAACCAAAAGAATTACCAAATACTTTTTCATTGTTTTACTCCTCAAAAAAACTTTTTTACCTGCGGCACCGGGTAAATGCCAACCGATGCCAAACCGTTACACAACTGTGATTTTTGTTCTTGATCACCTCCTTTCCAGCTAAACCAGCGTTTCGAAGGAAAGGAACCAGCCCGGTCCGGTCAAAAATCCAGTGCGGCCGGGCTGGTTAATAACATGATAACATTTTAATTAGTTACAAGCTTCATTGCGCGGATCATTGCAATAGAGCCACACTTTCGCAAACTCCGCAAAGTCTTGCAGATCGACATAGCAATCTTTATTCAGATCCGTCGCTAGATACGTGGAGCAATAGGTGGGTAGGGGAATGTACTTATCGAAGAGATAATTCTCTACATACTCCTTCTCCGCAAGCGACAGTTCTTTGGCAAAGATGAGTATCTCAGCGAACTGGCCGGCAAAACGCTCGTAGGCACCATTGCCCCACGGATTATTCGCATCGGCACCTATAAGCTGAGCCATGAAGGTCAGCGTAAAGGGCGTATCATCTGCAAGAGGACCGTTGCGGCTCGCTATCTGCTGGCTGGTTATCAGATCCCAGCGGGTGCCGTCATTAAATTCGGAAAAGGCGAGAACTTCACCCGCACCAAATTGGGTGATCTGCATCTCCATCAGACCCCACCGGGCTACGCTGGGTGACATACCTTCATCGTACCAGAGCGGGTCAGCATAAGTAAGCAAGGAATTGTCCGTTATTTGGTAGCGATGATAAAACGAGTAAGGGCAGCCGCCGGGACCCCGTTTGGCAAAAATACACTGACCGGGTCCTAAGACTGCCGAATTGACGTTTGGATTCATGTACACCATAAAGACCGTCAGGTTGGTACCTTTTCCGATATTCAGGGGGTCGTTTCCGCCGGTCTGGCTGTTGAGGTTGCTCTGCTGGTACAGCCGGTCGGAATAATGCCCGCCAAATCCGGAATCCGGGGTAATCGGATCATACGCCTGCCGGAAATTGACGGCTGGGAATGTCATATCCCCATTCGTTGCCGTTACCAGCTGGGGGGTATGATTGTCAGGATCGTTGGCAACTTCACCTGTCGTTTGGGTGGCTATCAAGGTATTATATGAACTTTGGTCAGGCCAGGCATCGACATAGTTGACCGGACTGCCTCCAAGGTCCACACCGGCTCGGGTCGTCGTAATTGCGTCCGCTGCCAGCCACAAGCGTAGATCAGGATTCGCCGGATTCAGAACCGCCGCCGGATCGGGTATTTCGGGGAGGTATTTGGCATTCAAATACGCCTGGATAGATTCCATTTCCGCGGATCCTAAAACCCGGTCATACAGGATAACCTCCGCGATATAGCCGGCGAAGCATTCCCCTTCTCCACAGCAGGCTTGCATATGGCCGCCGATACCGAGCGGATCCGCACAGGAATCATTGCGGCCCAGGACGTTCCTTTCGCCTGTCAGAGCCATTCGTGCATCGGGGGCCATGGTGTCGTTATCGTAAAAACGCAGAATATCAGTCTCCCCCGCCTCTTCGATGGTCATCCCCGATATATGCCACCGCACCGGATTCACGCCTTTGTCACTGAGAAAGACTACATCGCCCCCATACGTGACATACGTCAATTTGCCGGGATTACTCAGATGACCGGCAATCTGGAAGGTGTACGTACAACTGTTTGTACCCCGTTTTCCCAAAATACACTGGGCTCCCATACTGGGGCCGGCCGTGATCGGATAATAAACCACAATCGCCGTCAGAGAGACTCCATTACCGATATCCGTCATCGTCACTTGATTCGGTTCGTTCGGATTCCCGGACGGCTCAATAACCTCAAAAAGCCGATCCCGGCCCGCGTCCGCGATAAATTCCACGGCTGATATCGTATTTCCGAAAATATCCACCTCCTGATAGTTCGGTGCCTCATTTTTCCCTTCCCGCGGCGCCAGATAGGCCCCGTAGGAGCTGGCGTCCTGCCAGCCGGCAATCGCTTCTCCCGGACTATACGTTGCCGCCAGATCGTCCGCTTTTAACCAGAGCCGCAGCGTCGGATCCGCCGGATTCGGCTGGGCCCAGAGACTGCCGCACACACTCAAAACCATCAGGATAACTGCTCCTCCCCTAACTATGTTGTTCCTGTACATTATTTCTCTCCTTTCAATATTCAAAGTTAAATACTAAAGTCATAGGTATTACCGATCAACCCATTTGTACAAGCAAGTACGACAGGCTGATTCCTTATTAATTATAAACATTTACAAGGCACAATCGGGATTCCATTGGTCATTGCATTGCAGCCACTGTCCTGCCAGTATCGCCAGATCCGCCAGGTCCACATAACAGTCGTGGTTCAGATCCTGCGGGACATAAACGCCGGCTTCGCTACAAGTGGGGACATAGGCTTCCACCTTCAAGGTGAACTGACCCACGCAGTCGATCCAGCCGTCCGGACCGGGAGTGGGGGGGCCGTCTCCCAGCCAGTCATCCCGCCGGATCATATCCGCGTTCCATACATCCTGATAGTACACAAAAAAGTCCGTCAGGGTGACCGCGGTATCTGCGGCCGCATCGTAAAAGACCAGGGAGCCGCTTCCCGGAATCGCCGGATCGTAGGGATAACCCATAGTGGAGGCGCTGCTGTTGGCGACAAAGGCCGGATGGCCGTCATTTGCATTGGTTTCATCCATATCCGCCAGCACCGAAATTCCTGCCTTGGCCTGACTGAGATACTGCTGATTGTTAAAGAAGAAATTCATGCCCCAAAATGGTGCCTCGATATAGCCGTCCGGATTGGCCCGGCTGAAATAGAAATGGAAGGTCTTCTCGTCACCTACCGACAGCGGAATGTTGACCGAGTAATCCACCGGATAATTCACGCACATTTCGTTGGGATCAATTCCGTTCGGATCAAACGCCCCTTCATAAACTACTACCGACCACGCCGCATCGTACCAGAAGGTATTATACCGTTCCCGTACATCCATGCTGCCGTCGGCATTGGCTCGGGTGAGTCCGATTTCCGTCAGATAGGAAGTATTGGCCGGCATTATTGCGGCTTCTTTGATTTCAAATCCGTTCACAATTGTTAGAGGTGCCGCCGTAAGGGGATCATGGTCACAGCTTATGACAATTTTGCCTTCTCCATCAGCGACCACTCCGCGTATCACACCCACATTGGCAACACCGAGAGTAAGATCCACCGGTCCTACTCCGTTGGCGGCCCAGTAGGCTCCCAGCCCGTCTGGTCCGTTGCTGCTGTAACCCACCACATCATAAGCCTGGCCGGGCGTCAAGCCGCCGACGGTTATATAGGAGGTATGGTCTGATCCGATATAATCCTTCAGTAAAGCATTAAAGGTCTCCCCGCCGCCCAGCGTACGATCCTGCCATTGCCAGTCAGACAAGGTAATCGTGATTCCTGTCGCTTTGGTTCCGTCCGCATAATATAAGAAATTCGGATCGTCGGGACCATGAAAGTACGAATCGATGGTATTGGCAGTGGTAATCTGCAAACCGTTCCACCAGGTTGTCGCCGGCAGGCTCCGGTCCAGCAGAGCCGTCCCCTGGTAGGTGATGATATTCGGTTCGCTGATATCGCCACCTCCAATTCCGTTCAAATCAACCAACAAGTGCCCTCCCCAAACACAGGAACCTGCACTCAATACCCAAATAAAAATCCATATTCCGATCTTATTCATCTGTTTTATCTCCTCTATCATCGTTTGGTAAAAACTGCTATACCAAAAAACAAAATACAACATGGGAAATTACGGTAATAAAATCATTTTCTACTTGAATATTATACTCCTTCCTTTCCGTCACACCGGCGATACTAAAATTTCACTACCAAGACCCTATGCTCCTGGTGTTTACCAATTTTTTGTTTTATGAACCGGAATTCTCCGGCGGTTACCATATGATATTTAGATACGAACCTGTATTTCATTTTCAATTATCGAATAAAAACAGGTGGAGATGAACGCCATATCAGGCAAAAATTCCGCCAAATCAGGCAATGTCCGAAAAACCATTCTTAGGGATTCTTATGGACAAACTCGTTTTTGCCATTTCGTGTTCCGGATAAAAGCTAGAATTGATACCGGATTCCCCCGTCTGGCGGAACCATTTTCTCATACTACTCCTTTCTGTGAATCGGGCGATTCATCATTTTCTGATAAGTCGGTAAGTGGAATCAACTTCCTTATCGTAACTCCATAATAATCTTATCACAGCATAATGTCAAGTCTAAAAGGCCACGATTAACCGAATTTGCATAAATATCAGTAATTGCAAGAAGTTATGAATAATTTTGCAGGACATATTTTCGTCTCGAAAACACCATCCTGCCGAACCTGCTTAATTGCCTTCCATCGCGGTTTTCTCGTACCTGATTACGGCCACATCCGGTTTTTTCTCCAGGGTAATGGGAAAGCCGTCATTCATCATTTGTTTTCCGCTTAGCTGGGTTACGATTGTACCGTCGATATGGACCAGATTATACTTTGCCTCTGCTTCCAGACCGTGCAGTTTGAACGTCATTGAAGCGGTTTCGCAGGCGGAGCGGCGAAACGCCTGTATCAGGCCCTGACTCTTCTCCGGCACATCGTACTGCCAGGCCATCCACACATTCTCCTCGAGGCTATAGGGTGTCAGCGGATAAAAATCGGACTCCAGCAGCGGTTTGACGCTACGATACTGATTCAATAACCGGCTGGCCGGCTCGATTACCTTCTGATCCCGCAAATTCAGCGCCACCGAAAAACTGGTCCCCATCCCGCTCCAGAAGCCATACGGCTCCACCGAGATCGATCCCATCCCGTGCAGGGGGATCCACTGCGAGAGGCCGAAATTATGGCACTGTTCTGGGATCGGCTTCCAGCACTCATCGCTGCGCCACAGCGGCACGGAACGGCGTAATGACTCAAAATCGATCCGGCGTCCGCCGCTGGCGCAGTTGTCGATCCATAGCCCCGGGAATTCCGCGATCAGATAATCCCAGAATTCATACAGCCCCATGATATGCCTGATTTCCGTAATTCCCCGGCGGTCGGGACTGTCCCCGCTGTGCCAGTGATGCAGGGGGTGGATGTTGAAGTCCTGGCGATAGACATCCACCTGATAGTCCCGAATCATGCCGGCAAAATGCGATTTTACCCATTGCAATGCCTCCGGATTACCCAGGTTCAGCAGGAAGAAGCCGTCTTTGGCCTGGTATTGCTGCTTGGGCGGCAGTTCGTTATCCGGCGCCAGCAGCCAGTCCGGATGATTCTCGTGCAGCCAGGAATGAATCATAACCCGCTCCGGCTCGAACCACAGGATAAACCGCCGGCCTTCTTCGTGAACCGCCCGGCCCACCGGCCCCAGCCCGTTGGGAAACCGCACCGAATCGGCCGTCCAGGTTCCCGTATAGACCCACTTATTTTCGGGGACACTATTATACCACCCCGCGTCGATCCACATATAATCCACCGGCAGCTTGCCGGCCCCCAGCAAATGGGCCGTCTCCACCATGTTCTGTTCGGTCATCTGCCCGTCGAAGTTGTACATGGCATGCACACTGAAGGCGATCGCCGGATCGACCGGTTTGCCGCCCGGTGTGGGCGAATAGTGCTCCCGCAGCGTCCGGCGCAGCAGATTCTGGCCGCGCAGCCGGTCCGTTCCCTCCCAGAATACCGCCAGCATCGCCGGGGTACGGATTTCCTCCCCGGCCAGGAGTTTCAGATACGTTCCTTCCATCCCCGCCTGAAGCCGCAGCGACTTTTCCCCGCTGCGTTCTACTGAGGCGTTCCACTGACCCGTCCAGCCGATCCCCGCGGCCATTCCCCCGGTATCGGGGCAGGCAACGTTGAAAAACGGCAGAAAACCGTCCGAGGAACGTCCGCCATAGCTGGCCAGCTTCAAACTTTCACCGTCCGGGAGTTTTTTCTCCAGCGGCTGAAAATCGGTGAATTTCGCGTCGCTGCCTTCGGCGTAATACACGGTAAAATCTCCGGCTTTTTCACCGGAAAGCACAAAATCCCCCGCCTGAACCTTTTCCAGGATTGCCATTTCCTTCTGCTCCTCTTTGCGAAAATACAGGGTCCATTCCACCGCCGGATAATCCAGATATTCCAGCACCACGCAGCGCAGTTGCAGCCGGCTCTGGGGATCCCGATACGTCAGAACATGACGTTTGCACTGACTGTTCATCTGCCGTGTCTGCCGCTTCATTGGCCATTTCATCAGCAATTCCGCTGAAGCATTTCCGCCATACACAAAGGAAAACGGGATGTCTGGCTTTTCGCTCAGAAACCGCTCCTGTACCCAGTTCTTCGCACGCGTCATCTCTCCCTCTGTCGGCGTTACCGCCATCGTCGCCGATGTGCACAACCCCGCTATTAGAATGCAAACAAACCCCAGACGGACTCGCTGGAACAGGGTACTCATTCGAAACACTCCTTTCAGATGATACAGAACGATAGTAAAAATAAAACGATAACGTGCTATTCTATGTTATCAATTATCGTCTTTTTCCTGACCTGCGGAAAAACCGGTTTTGTGCTGGTTTCTTTCAGCCTATCTGGTTATTATATAAATGACCAGAGCATAGATCAAGGTGATGCTGCTGTTTTTAAAAATAAAAGGAATAGAGTGATTTAGGGAAAATACGAATGGAAGTACCGGAAAAAAATAATAAGGCCGTTGTGGATGTTGCACGAATCGAGCGGGCGGTGCGGGAGATCCTGCTGGCGGTGGGGGAGGACCCCCAGCGGGAAGGGCTGCTGAAGACGCCCAACCGGGTGGCGCGGATGTATGAGGAGCTGTTCGCCGGGCTGCATGACGACCCGAAGCGGCATGTGGAGGACGCCTTTACCGAAAATTACGATGAGATCGTGTTGCTGAAGGATATCCCGTTTTACAGCATGTGCGAGCATCATTTGCTGCCGTTTATGGGCCATGCCCATGTGGGGTACCTGCCCAAGGGGCGGATCGTGGGGGTGAGCAAACTGGCCCGGATCGTCAGCTCCTTTGCCCGGCGGCCGCAGATGCAGGAACGGCTGACGACCCAGATTGCGGAATTCCTGATGAAGGAAATTGACGCCCGCGGTGTGGCGGTGGTGCTGGAGGCGACGCATACCTGCATGACTATTCGGGGAGTAAAGAAACCCGGCAGCGTGATGGTGACTTCGGCGATGCTGGGGGCCTTCCGCAGCGATGCCCGTAGCCGCAGCGAAGTGATGAGTTTGATCGGGCGGCAGGCGTAAGCGGAACGAATCAGGATTTCAGGGAGATCGCGGCGGTGGGGCAGGCGGCGGCACAGTCGCGGGCGACGCGGGTGAGGGCCTCGGCCAGCGGCTGGCGGAAGGGGGGGCCGATGCGGACGTCGAAGCCCCGGCCGATGTAAGTGAAGCCCAGCGGTTCCTTGGCTTGTTCGCAGATCTGGACGCAGAGGCCGCAGTCGATGCATTTGCCCGGCTCGAAGAGGATTTCCGGATGGCGAATTTGCATCTCGAAGGGGCGGCGGTCACCCGGGTAGCGGTTCGGGTTCGCCTGATACCGCTGTGAGTAGATCCGGAGTTTACAGGTACCGGGCTTGCGGCAGTCGCAGTGGAGGCAGCGGAGCGATTCGGTGCGGGCCTGTTCGTCAGTTAGACCAGCAGATTCTCCAGCCGGTACCTGGCGGGGATGGGTCGGCACCTCCTGCATAAACGATTCGATTTCCCCCTTTTGCAGCTTGCCGATATGGGTGGAGAATTCTTTGGGCAGGCCGGTTATGGTTTGGCCGGTGAGATACTGGTCGATGGCATGAGCGGCGGTTTTACCGTCCGCTTCGGCCCGTACCGCCATTTTCAGTTCCCGCACGGCAGAGCCGGCGGCGAAAACGCCGGGAATCTCCGTTTGACCGGTTTGCGGATTGACCCGGATGCCCTGTTCAGCAGCGGGCAGATTCCAGATTTGAATCTGAGTCGGCTGCATTTTGCCGGCGGTGATCAAAACCGCGTCAAAATTATTTTGTAACTGGTCGAAGGCAGATTTATCCTGAATGGGCTGATTGAGAACAAAAACAGCCCCCAGTTTTTCGACCAGCAGGATTTCGGCGTTCAGAATGTCGCGGGGCAGTATATCCAGCGGCACGGCATACTGCAGATTGCCGCCGGGTTTATCATTACGGTCATAGAGGGTACAGGCATGGCCGAGTTGCAGCAGATGCCACGCGGCGGCCAGACCGGCAGGCCCGGCGCCGATGATGGCGACCTTTTTGCCGGTGGCCGGGCGGCAGTCGGGCAGGTAAGGAGTGCCGGAGGCCAGGTCCACATCGGCGGCATGGCGTTTGAGCAGGCAGATGGCCAGCGGCTCATCCTGTTCCCGGCGGCGGCAGCCCTTCTCGCAGGGGGCCGGGCAGATGCGGCCCAGCACCGCTGGCAGGGCAATGTCCTTTTTTATCGTCCGAATCGCGTCCCGCATAGTACCGGCGGCAATCTGGCGGATCATTTGGGGGATATTCATCCGGTCGGGGCAGATGCTCTGGCAGGGGGCCAGGCAGTCACCCAGATGGTCGCTCAGCAGCAGTTCCAGGGCAGTGCGGCGGGCGGCGCGGACTTCGTCGGTTTCACTTTCGACCACCATACCCTCCTGAGCCGCGGTGGCGCAGGCGGGGGCCAGGGATTCACGGCCCTTGATTTTCACCACGCAGACCATGCAGGAGGTCGAGGCCGAACACCCTTCCCGATAGCACAGGGTGGGAATCTCAATGCCCAGCCGGGCGGCGGCGGCCAGAATGGTCTGGCCGGGTGTGACTTCAACGCTCTGCTTGTCAATGGTCAGTCGGGGCATGATTTATTTCACCTCCACGGCGTGGACCGGGCAGATGTTCTTGCAGGTGCCGCAGCGGACGCATTTTTCCGGGTCAATTTCATGTTTTTCATAGGGGGTCATGGCAATGGCATCGGCGGGGCAATGCTGGGCGCAGAGGGTGCAGCCAATACAGTCGTCGGTGATGGAGTAGGTTATCAGGGCTTTGCAGCGGCCGGCGGGGCAGCGTTTTTGCAGATGGGCTTCGTACTCGTCCCGGAAATATTTCAGGGTCGAGAGAACCGGATTGGGCGCGGTTTTGCCCAGGCCGCAGAGACTGCCCTTTTTTACGCTGTGAGCCAGGTGTTCCAGCTCCGCCAGGTCGTTCGGTTGGGCCTTCCCCTGACAGAGGCGGTTCAGAATATCCAGCATCCGCCTGGTTCCGATCCGGCATAAGGTGCAGCGGCCGCAGGACTGGTTTTGGGTGAACTCCAGAAAGAAGCGGGCGATATCCACCATACAGTCCGACTCATCCAAAACGACCAGGCCGCCGGAACCCATAATCGCCCCGACGTGCACCAGGGCTTCGTAATCGACGGTGACATGGGCCAGCGAGGCGGGGATACAGCCGCCGGAGGGGCCGCCGATCTGCACGGCCTTGAACTTTTTATGGCCGGCGATCCCGCCGCCGATATGTTCTACGATTTCGCGAATCGTGATGCCCATCGGGACTTCGATCAGGCCGCCGCGGACAACCTTGCCGGCCAGGGCGAAGACCTTGGTGCCTTTGCTGTGTTCGTTGCCGAGGGTGGCAAATTGTTCCGCGCCGTTGCGGATAATCCAGGGGACCAAGGAGATAGATTCCACATTATTAATAAGAGTCGGCCGATTCCACAGGCCTTTCTCCGCCGGGTAGGGGGGGCGAAGGCGGGGCATCCCGCGCCGGCCCTCCAGCGAAGCCAGCAGGGCGGTTTCCTCGCCGCAGACAAAAGCCCCGGCCCCCTCCATAATCTGCAGGGTGCAGCTAAAGCCGCTGCCCAGAATATTTTGGCCGACATAACCTTTTTCCTGACAAAGCTTTAATGCCTCCCGGACTCGCTTGACCGCCAGCGGATACTCCGAGCGGATATAGAAATAACCTTCGTCCGCCCCGACGGTATAGGCGGCAATCAGCAAACCTTCGATGATACGGTAGGGGAACGACTCCAGCAGCATCCGGTCCATAAAGGCGCCGGGGTCGCCTTCATCGCCGTTGCAGATGACATATTTTTTTCCGGAGGGGGCCTGCTGGACGGCTGCCCATTTCAAAGCGGAATGATACCCGGCTCCACCCCGGCCGCGCAGGTCGCTGATGCGTATCTGTTCCAGAATCTGCTGCGGGGAAAGTTCCCGCAGGCATTTTTGCAGAGCGGTGAATCCTTCGTTCTTCAGGTATTCATCCAGATCGAGCGGATCAATGTGGCCGAAATGTTCGGTGGCCAGGTGTTTTTGCCGGCCCAGGAATTCCTGTACCGGCTCATCCCGGACATGCATGGAATAGCGGGTGACCGGCTGCCAGTTCTGATCGGAAAGCAAGTTGTCGAGCGCCGTGGAGATCGACTCTCGCAGCCGCCGCGTTACGTGCGGCGGTTTAAAGTGCCGATGAACTATAGCCTCCGCATCATCGGCAGTGATCCGGGCGTAGGTGGACGATTGCCCCTGCGAATCGATAACCTCCGCCATGGGCGTCTGGTAACACATACCTACGCAGCCGACCCGCTTGATCTTTATTGGAACCTGCATCTTGCCGATGGCCCGTTCAAAGGCGTGAAACACCTGCTCGCTGCCTTTGGCGATGCAGCAGGAACCCAGGCCAATGCGGATTTCTCCGCCGGTACCCAGGGAAATCTCTTTGGTTTTTTTGGCCGTGGTGGCAGGCTTCTGGCTCTGCAAAGTCAGAAAGTCGTTCAGAATGGAAGAAACTGATTCCGGCGTGAGGTGACCGTAGGTGATATTCTCGATTTGGACCGCCGGGGCCAGCGTACAGCAGCCCAGGCAGGCTACCTTTTCGATGGTGAACAGATTATCCGGATCGGTGTCCTGGTGGCTGGAGATACGCAGATTCCGCCGCAGGGCATCCTGAATGGATTCCGCCCCTTTGACATGGCAGGCGGTGCCGTGGCAGACGCGGATGATGTACTGCCCGACCGGCTGATGACGGAACTGGGGATAAAAAGTGGCGATACCGGCGATGGAGGCCGGGGTAATCCCGGTAATCTCACAAACCCGCTGCAGCGCCGGCTGGGGCAGATAGCGGTACTGCTGCTGGATGGCCTGCAGGATGGGGATCACCTTTTCCGGCTGGCCGCCGATTTGGGCCACGATGGCATCAATGTAACTCAGGTCCGGCTCGGTCATGGATTTTTCGGGCTTCCTATGCAATAAAGGTTTTTCTCTCCGCGAATATACATTCGCCCGTCTAAAAAGGCAGGGCAGCATTTGCTTTTTTCCCCCAGCGGTGCGCGGGCGATTTCTTTATATTCCCCGCCGGCTGCCGCAATAATCATTTCTCCCTCATCGGACAGGAGATACAGTTTATCCTGCACCAGGCTGGGGGAGGAATGAAAGTAAACATCGAGTTCTTTTTCCCAGGCTTTGCTGCCGTCGGCGGTGCGATAGCAGGTGAACAGCCCCGAGGTGTCCATCAGATAGATGAATTCGCCGCCGCTGACGGGGCTACTGATATCGGGAATGCCGTCCTCGGCCTTCCAGGCGATGTGGGTTTTGGTGATATCCCCCTGGCCGCCGGTGCGCAGGGCGTATAAGTTCGAGTACGGCTCAATGGCAAACACCAGACCATTGGCATAAATGGGCGAGGGAGCGACATCCCCTCTGGCACATTCAGCCCTCCAGATTTCCTGGCCATTTTCAGCATTATAGGCGATGACCAGAGGAGGGGCAACTGTAACAATCTGCCATGTACCATCCATCTCCACAATAATAGGGGACGTCCATGACGCGGAGACCGGCCGTTTCGTCCGCCAGAGATCCTTGCCCGTAAGGGTGTCCAGGGCAATCAATTCAGACAGGCCGTCATCGGCACTGCCCTGGTCATATTGGATGATGAGCTGGTTTTTGTGAATCGCCAGCGAGGAGGCGTAGCCGTACATGCTATCGGGCAAGCCCAGGCTTCTGGCCCAGAGCTGCCGGCCTTCAAAATCGCAGCCGATGACATCGCCGTTGGGAAAGATTGCGTAAACCCCGGAGCCATTGGTGGCGGGGGTGGGGGCCGCATAGCCGGTGTCTTCCATGATATTGGGCATTTCCGCCGGGCTGCCGGGAATATTGACCACATCTAATTGCCAGAGGAGTTTTCCGGTGTCCGCGTCAAAACCAAACACCGCCCGTTTTTCCTTGCTCGCTCCGGTGACAAAAATCCGGTTGCCCCAGACAATTGCCGAACTATTGCCCGGCAGCGGGACTTCCGTTTTCCAGAGAATGCCTTCTCCGGTAGTGCCATTCCACTGGGTGGGAACGTTGGCATAGGCCGAAATCCCCAGCCCCTGCGGCCCGCGGAAGCAAGGCCAGTTTTTCTGGAATTTCTCCATGGAGAAAACTGCCGGTTGAACTACCGGCGGAACGGCTGGCGGTGCTGTCGGTTCGGTTTTCTCGGCTGCCGATATCTGTACCGGTGCATAGGAAAAATTCGTTGGATACCGGCTCAGTAATCCCCCGGCTGCCAGCAGCGCTGCGCCCAGCAGGGCCGCCACCGACCATCGCGCCAGCCGGGCGGTATGCAGAAACTGAGGATAGGTATTTTTACCCGGCTGGGGCATGGGCAGCGGTTCACGATAAGTAAAAGCCGTTTTGGCGGCCCAGAGAAAAACCACGAAACCGGCCAGCAGGATCCAGGCCCCGGTTTGCGAGAATTCCCGTCGGCGAAGCATTTCCGCCCGGATCTGCTGATCCAGCGTGCGGATCTGCTCTTTCAGGGGCTGATCGCTGAGATTCTGATGCAGCGTTTTTTTCAGGGCCAGCAATTCCGGATTGTCCAGCAGGTCCCGGCTGTTCCACTGATTGGCCAGCAGCAAAATCAGAACCGCCGCGCAGAAGGCAGCGGCAATCCAGGCCGCTCGAACCGCGGTTCGGTATCGTTCCGTTGCCGTGGGCGGCGGGTTGGTGGTATTTTTATGATTGGGAACCATATTGTATATTTTTCGTTTTCAATTCTTTCAGGCGGACCCGTTCTCTGGGACAATAGGCAAAACACCGCCCGCACGAGACGCAGGTCATTCTATTGGTCTGATATTCCGTTTTATGCCGCCGTACCGCCAACTGAATCAATTTCAAACCGATGACGAGCCCGAGGAAAATCCCCAGCGCCCAGGACCCGCGATAAAAGGTTTTTTGCAGGTGCAAGGAACTCTGATAAAGATCCGCCGCCGGCTGGCCGGTGGCCCGAAAGGCATCGCTGGCGTCGGTGGTTCCTTCCACCTGCCCGTTTTCTTCCTGCCAGATACGGTCCGCCAGGCGGACATCGGCATGCATCCGCGCGAAAGCGGGGCTTGCCTTGCTTGTCAGCCAGCCGCTGCTCAGGGTCAGAACGGGCAGTAAAACCAGTAGAAAGATCAGCAGCCGTTTTCCTTGTCTGCGGTTTTGGCTGGCCGGCGGCTGTGCCGGTTTTTCGATGGCGTTGAAAGGACAAGCGTCTTCACAAAGGCGGCATTGGATGCACTCATCAGGGGTGATGCTGGCATGATACTTCGATACCCGTGAAAAAAACCGGAGTATAACTCCGTAGGGGCAAAGGAACCGGCAGTAGGCCCTGCCGACAAACATACAGATTACCAGAAAAGAGATACCCAGGATCAGCATGTTCAACGAGCCGCTCAGCCGGAAAAAGGCCACAAACGGATCATACTGGCAGATGATAAAGGCACTGCCGGTGGCGGCAAACAGCACTGCCGTTCCCAGATAGAGATACCCCAACAGGCCCAGTGCCTGTTCCAGCCACAGCGGCACTTTCAGCGGCCGCAGCAGGAACAAGTCCTGGATCGCGCCCAGCGGACAAACTCCCGCACAAAAGATTCTGCCGAAAAATACCGTAAAAAACAGCGGCAGCAGAAAAAACGCAATTACGGTCAGGGGCGGCACATAATGACTATCGAACAGCGAGAGGGCGACATTCTGGAGAGCCCCGATCGAGCAGACGCAGCCCTCGCGCCACAAACCAAAATAAGCCAGCGAAAAAAGCATCAGCAGGAAAATGCCGCGGCGGGACCGTTTTTTCAAAACCAGCCACGCCCCCAGCGACAACGCCGCCAGCAGCACCGCCACATCCAGATACTCATAGAGGTCCGCACGCGGCGCCGGAACCGTTGTCAGCGGCAGTTGGTGGCCGGTCTCGAAGTCCGGCGGCGGAAAGCGCTCCACGGCCAGGCTCACGGCGGCAGGGGCCAGCAGACAGAGGGTCAGGAGGGGCAAGATCAATCGGCGTATCATGCGGTGGTATCTTTCCCTTTCAGCAGGTAGGCTTGGCTGGCGGGTACTCGCTGGAAAGCCTGCGAGGGGCAGGCCGCGGCGATGGAACATTCGTTGCAGTTCAGGCACCGGTCGTGACGGACCTGTAAGAAAAGAGAGCCGTTGCCGAAGGCATTGCAGCCTTTGACGCATTTGCCGCAGCCGATGCACAGCGGCTCGTCAATCGTGTATTCATAGTAAGGGTCCTCCACATAAGTCCGTTTAATTGCCCCCGTCGGGCAGAGCTGATTCTCCGCCCCGGTGTTCAATGCCGGCGGTTCCGGCTCGAAAAAGCCCGTACACAGTTCGCAGTACCCGCACATCGCGTAGGCGTGAACGCATTTCACAGCCGACAATTCCAGCACGCAATACGTGGCGCAGTTGCCGCAGGCAATACATTTATACGGGTCCAGTTGCCAGACCATATCGTCGGATTTGGCCCGGCTGGCCAGTGCCCCCAGCGCCCCGCCCAGCCCCAGCAAACACGCCCCGCGCGAGGCGTTCGTCAGAAACTGCCGTCGATTCAGATTGGTTTCCGGATTTTTATCGGTAGTCATTTTTATTTATCGTTTCGTTAAAACATCCTTGGCGGACAGAGCCTGCGGCAGGCCGCAATTCGTAAACAGCGAACACCTGCGGCAGATCCCCTGATTTTCACAAACCTGCCGCAAAGCCGGATCGCGTTTCTTGCCTACCAGCACCGCCCCCAGGATCGCCAGAGCCGCCAAGGCCGCCTTTTGCAGGATCGTAGAAAAAAAATCGCGTCGATGGATTTCTTTATCTGCCATAGAAACAATGGATTTCTTTTAGCTGGGTTTACTCTTACGCACAAATACTCGTATTTCGCCGGTGTAGGGATCGAGAATAAAAACTTTACCGCTGGCGTCAACCGCGACATCCAGCCCGCCTTCGTTGCAGTCTGCTCCCTTTTCCCCGCAGATGGAATCGTGCTTGCCAAAGGCATCCGGCCCCGCCACCACGCCGGCAAAGTTCCCCTGCCCGTCATAGATCTTGATACGAGTCAGGCCCTTCTCGCAGGTGACATAAGAGCCGTCGGCGGTCAGGGCGAAGTTGACCGGGTTGCAGCAGCCGCAGAAACCTTCGATCTCGCTGGAAAAATTGCCCCAGGTGATTTCCAGATCGCCGCCGAAAGTATAGGCCTCGATCCGGTGCTGTCCCGGATTGACCACGCGGAGCAGGCCGTCCGGCGCCACCGCCAGATCGAAATAGGGGCTGGGTATCACAAAACCGGAAATATTTTTTTGCGGATCTTTCCGTCCGATTTGATTCATCAGACTGCCGGTTTTGTTGTAGTGCAAAACCACCCGGCTGCCGGCATCAGCCGCGAACACATTTTCCCCGCTTATCGCCAGGGACGACAAAATGGATTTTTCCCCGAAGCTCTTCCAGACCGCTAATTGCTTCATCTCCGGACTATAAACTTCAATATGGCCCTCCAACCCCGCATAAATCGTGCCGTCTTCCGCCACCGCCAGACAGCGGGCCGGGCCACTCAGAGCCGCGGTTTTGATAAGCTGGCCAGCCGCAGAATAAATCTGCAAACTGGTATCGCTGACCACATAAATATGATTCTCCGGCCCCAGGGCAATCCCCCTCGGTCTGGTCAGGCCTGTTTGAATTTTTGCGGCCGCATTTTCCTGATAGAGGATCACTGCCGGATCGATCTTCCGCAGCCGGTCCAGATTATAATCATACTCCCCGCCCAGCTGGCTGCCCTTTTTCCCGGTAAAATCCATGTGAAAGGCCGCCATCATCCCTGCCAGCAAGGCTAGAACAATTACCGCGGCAATCACAAGGGCGGACCAGGTGTTTTTTTCAGCCTTGTTCATAGTATCCTATCCGAATAAAACATATCGCTTAATCATATACCGCCGGCCGGCCTGATTCAAGCTAAAGGATTGTCAATTTGTAACTTACTAGCTTAAAACAAATTACTGCCCATACTCCGGCCTCCTTATTTGGTTGTCAGGTCCAGGCAGATCATTTGTGTCAGGTCACGCAGGATCAAGCGGCCCGCCACCAGCGCCATCGGCGCCCAGCAGTCATGCCCTTCGAGCACCTTGGCCTGAGCAAGCGGCACATAACCGCCCGGCGCCGCCTCTGCGACGCTGAGCAGGCCGGAATCATCCGCTACAATAATTTTGCGATCCGCAATCAGGTAAGGCCCCAGCCCGAACCGGTTTTTCGCCCCGCTGGTCCACCGGATTTCGCCCTCCGGACTCAGACAGGTCATTTGCCCATCGGGCCGTACCCCATAAATATATCCCTCATACAAAATCGGCGTATGCTGGGGCGAGCCGAAATCCTTCGCGTCCAGCCGAAAAACCGTTTCCACCTTGATTTTCCCCGCCTCTTCCGCCAGCCGGATCATCATGCAGCCGGCGTTGTATCCGCCGGATAGGAAAATTTTGTCCTCGCCCACAATGACCGGCGAAGGGACCGTGGCGATACTGATTTTCCACTGGTCGGTTTGCCAGAGAACCGTGCCATCCTCCGCCGAAACGCCCGCCACGCCGCCCCGGCCGCAATAAATATACATCTTTTTATTTTGGAACGTCATGGGGATGATCGAGGAATGGGTCATATCCCACTTGCCGGGATTGGGGCTTTGCCAGAGGACTTTCCCGCTGGCGCCATCGACCGCGATCATCAAAACGCTGCCGCCCGGTGCCAGAATCACCCGCTCCCTGTCGATCAGCGGACACTGGCCCGCATACCAGGGCGGCACGATAGTCTGGTACTCCCGGACCAGATCGATCATCCAGTAAAACTTGCCCGTGACCGGGTCCAGACAATGCACGTGGCATTTCGGCCCCAGCGTGACGAGGTATTTATCCGTCACCGCCGGCACCGTCCGCGACATCCCGTGATTGCGTTTGATTTTCACCGGGTAGGCGTAATTCCAGATTTCCGCCCCGTCGTCCAGCGACAGGCACCGCAGAACATCCTGCTCCTTTTCCCGGTCGTAATCAAGGATATACACCCGGCCCGCCAGCACCGCCGCTCCGGCATGACCCTCGCCCAGCTCCAGCTTCCACAAAACCGGCGGGCCGGCCGCCGGCCAGTCCGTATTCAGGGCAATGGTTTCATGGCTGATGTTATCAAAGTTTGTATTTCGGAATCTCGGCCAACTGCCCGCCAGGCTGGAGGCCTTCCCTGCGCCCGCCGTCAGCACCCCCTGCCCGGAGGCCGCCGCCTCCCGCTCCTTCATCTGCTCCGCCGTGATATCCGTGCCCGGCACCCGCAGGGGAACAACCGGATTGCGATTGTGCAGCAGCCACCACGACAAAACCCCGATACCGGATAAAACCAATATTACGGACACAACTTTCAACATACGCATCATTCTACCGTCGAATGGAATGATTTTAAACGGGAAAATCCGGTAGAAAATGAGGAACCTTCTGCCTTGTGAGCGTTCAGTCGATTTGGGATAACAGAGATGGCCGACCCTGGCCGAAATCCGCGGGTATTATTTACCCGCCTCATAGGTCCACATGCCGTCGGGTTGGACCTGCATGATTTCCGTGTCGCGGTAGAATTGCAGTGTGGCAATCGTATAATCCATCAAAGTGGCGGCGGCATCATTTTTTGCTTCAAACAAATCTTCCTGGGCATCCAGGACATCCCGGGTGTCGGCTCGTCCGTATTCTACCAGTTTCGAGGTATTATCAAAGCGTTTTTGGGCCAACTGAATATTCTCCAGTTGCACCTGATACCGCTGCGTGGCTTCCCGGAAATCCCGATACGCATCTCGAACTTCCAGAATGATGGTTTCAATTTCCAGTTCATGCTCTCGTTTGCTCAGTTGCAGGGCAATCAGCGCCCGGCGGTAGTTATTCCGTTCTTCCAGCCGGTCCAGAGGCAGATCCACCTGGGCGCCCAGACCGTAAGTATTATCCACGGGGCCGATCCGGCTGATATCGGTTTTTGTTTCCGAGACTCCTTCCACTGTCCCGATCAGGTTTAACTCCGCCCGCAGCTGGTCCGCGGCCACTTTGACTTTTCGCTCCGCGTCTTCTACCTGATTGGCCTTGTTGGCCAAATCGAGTCTTTGACTCAAGGCGGTAGCGATGGCTATGTTTTCATCGAAATCCAAATCCGCTATCTCGAGGGAATACAGCCTTTCCAACTCAGTCCGGTCCAGTTGAAACGCGGTTGTGCCCGGCAGCGTCAGCTCCAGTTTGAATTCATCGAACAATTGTTGGTATTCCGCCTGCTCCCGGAGATACCGGTCCTGTGCCTGCAGCACGTCCTGCTGAGCCTGATCTCTTTCAAATTCCGGAACGCGTCCCATGCTGGCCAGCTTCTTGATTTTGTCATATTCCCGTGTCAAAACGTTGTGGTTTTCTTCCGCGTTGGTCATGATCTCCTGCTGTTCCAGAATCCGGTAATAGCGGCTGACGATATCTACGACAAAGTTCTTGCGGAATCGATTAAAACTCCGGATTTGATAAAGGACATCCCGCTGGGCCTGGGTCAGATTTTCCAGCGCGATATCCGAACCGCTGCCGCGTAGAAGCGGCTGCGTGATGGTGGCCGCAAACAGCGTGTTCATGCCGCTGTCCAGATCGCCCGATAAGATATGCACCCAGCCGCTGGCCACCTGGGCACTGACCGTGGCGCCGGAAGCCAGGAGTTGATCGAAACCAAAAGCGGCCGAGGTATCCAGCGAGGCGTCCCCTTCGTTTTTCAGATATTGGCTCAATGCCTGCCCGAAAACATTGGGAGCATACAGATGCTGGACCGAGGTTAGGTCCAGGGCTTTAAGATAGAGGTTTTCCCTTTCGAGTTGATAGGTGCGATTATGGGCCGTGGCCAGCGCCACCGCCTGGGGCAGTGTCAAAACACCGGATGGGTCTATCACTTTCTCTACCACCAGGTCGTTCGGCGAGGGGGGGACATCGGATATGATATAATTGGCCTTACTACCGAAATCCTCCTGCCATTTTTGATCGATGATCTGATAAACCTTCTGATCCGCTTCCTCTTTATACTGCTGCGGCTTTTGGCAGCCGAAGAGTAAACAAACGGCCGCCAGCCACAAGCCGGTCATTCCTAATCGTTTCGGGTATGAAATATTCATGCTATCATCACGGCGGAAAAAAACATTCGGTTTCTTTATAGTTCCCTGATATTGATAATCTCACCCGGAATGACATCCATCTGCGGCGGGATTTTTACGACAAAAGGTCTGCCCCATTGCGGGCTGGCGGGATTGAGCCACAACTGGGTGGGCATGATATCCAAAACCGGACCGATGGTTTCGACTTTCGAGATCGCAACTTGATAAGGCGGATTGGCCTTGATCAATTCCACCTCTTTTCCTTCGTAGATATCGCTGGGCAAACCCGTAGGCATATAGGCGATGACTTCATCCGGCTTAGTCGGGGAAATCGTCAAAATCGGGTCGCCCGGCGAAACAAATTCTCCCGTTTTCGCCACGGCTACTTTGTCCATCCAGGTAATATTGGTGCTATTGACCGGTTGATTGAAGTTAATCTGAATGACTACCCCGTCAATGGGGGATTTCAATTCGGTTTCCTCTCGCTGCACCGCCAATTCCGCGATCAAGCCTTCCTGTACCTTGATGGATTTGAGGAGTTGTTCCATCGTGATGTTGAGGGTCGGAACAGGTTTGGTTTTGGCGAAGTCATCCGCCTGTTTTTGTCCGGCTTTTAATTCCAGATTCATTTGTTCCAGCAGCAATTCGTTCTGCTCGATTTTTTTGGCCAGGCTGTCGTAGGCCGCCTGCGCTTTTTGCAGTTCGTAGGGGGCCACGGCCTCTTCCTGCAGCAAATTTCTGGTATTGTCCAGTTCCAGCTTCAGATCGCTGAGCAGGATTCGATCGGACTCCAAAACCGTTTTCAGTTCCAGCAGGCTCAACCGCGTTTGCACCACATCCTTGGTAAAGGCCCGGTAGGAATCATCCCAGCGGGACTGCTGGTTGGCCCGGTCGGAATCCAGCAGGGTGGTTTCTTGTTGAAATTCCGCCTGGAGCCGTTCGATCTCCGCCGTTATGGTATTGATTTGAGCCTTGAGCAGATTGTCGTCCAGTGTGGAAATGACAGCGACCACATCGCCTTCTTTCACTTTTTGGAATAAACGAACCGGAACGCTTTTCAGCCAGCCTTCCCGCTGCGCCAGGATCTGCACCGTGTCGGCTTTGGCGATGCCGACATATTCATACTGTTTGCTGCGTTGCGTGAACATCCAGACGACCAGAGAAACCGCTCCCAGCCACACCAAAATCGAAAAAGAATGTCGTTTCCAGCGTGTAAATAAACCAGTAGGCCAGTGGGTGACTTTGTCCATAGTGATACTACCTATACTTCTAGTAATTCTTCTTGCATGGTTAAACTAATATTTTCTATTCCCTGGATTTTTTCCATTTCATAGAGCATTTCTTCGTTTTGCGTAAAATCCTTGACCATCAGTTGATACGCATATTCCGCCGCTCCCCCGAAACTGGTGTCCTGCGCGGAGATCAGGGTAAAATGATTGCAAAACCGTTTCAAAATCTTCGGGATCGGGTGGCCCATTTTCATGCCGCCGATCAGCCGGAACCGCAGAAAGCCATTGTGAGGCTGATGGGAGCCGAAGGAGGTAACATGCAGATAAATAGCAACCAGAGAGAGAAATACGGTCCCCAGGATGGCCGTGGTATAACGCTGAGAACCGGCGGCCATGCCGATGACCAGCGTGCAGAATACAAAAGCCAGGTCCCGCGTGTCCTTGAGTACGTTGCGAAACCGGACGATCGCCAGCGCGCCCATCAGGCCGAAAGCGGTGATAATGCTGTTGCCGATGATCGCCATCACCATGGAAATGATAACCGTCAGCAGAACCAGGGACTGCACAAACGATTTCGAGTATGACAATCCGCTGTGGGTAAAGTAATAAACCCAGGCCAATACTTGTCCCAGTATAAAAGCCAGCAAAAGGGATAAAAAGACGGCTTGCGGCGAATACGCCCCTTTTCCTATGGAGGTAAAGCCATCTACGATCTGCCAGATATTTTCCACGAGAATCTTCCTGTATTAGTTTGTTGGGGTGCGCAATAACGCAAGGCACAACCCTGCTGCACACATAATGCATATTTCGACACAGAACGCTGACGCAGACCGAAAAACTGGATCATTCGAGTGAGCCAGGCGGGAAACCGGCCGGTAAATTTAATTTCCAGAACCAGGTAATTGTGCATGGGAATTCGGTACCAGCCTTCGCCGTCCAGCCGCAAATTCGGGGTCTGCGTAATATTCCCGCATAAATCGCGGTCAAACGTGATGCGGACCGTATCTTCCAGCGGATCTTCAAATGCCTGACGCAGATAACGCACCCGCACAATCGGTTTGGCGTTTATATAGGTCTTATAATACAAAAACTGGTCCAAAGCCCGCTGTTCTTTACTTTTACCCAGCGGTGGCCGGTCCGTTCCCATTAGCAAAGGGACTACGCTGTTTTCCATCACCCGGGCCCGGCTTTTAACGATAACACGATTAATTCGTCTTTTAATCTCGAAAAACTTGGGATATTCCGGCTCATCATTGTAACTGCGGATTCGGAGCTTAAAACGCGTAAGTTTCCCTTCCAGCGTCTCGCGGCAGAGCCGCAGGTCATCCGAATCCATATACAAACTGACAATGGGGTAGTATCCGTCTTCCTTGAACTCGCCATGCCGGTCCATCCGCATCAGGGGCCGGATATATTCGGTAATCGCGGCCGCCTGGGTCTCGCTGACCAGGTATTTGATTTCATGGCGACACCAGAGGGTTCGATCACCGGCTATGCTTTCTAATTCCAGCATATTCTTATGTCCAAGTCATGCTCTTACGACATGACAGGTATGCTACAACATGTCACCAAGTCATCTCAAATCAGGCTCCGTCTGAAACAACTTATTAGTTCTACGCGGTTTTAATGTTTTGGTTACTAACAAATTACATTAATTTTGTTACGTTATCAGGCGTGTTGGCTACAACTCTCTCGTTCCCAATATTTCTGCCTTCGCAACTTATAATGACATATTAGCAAATTTAATGACAATTGGTCAATATTTATTATGATTATTTTGACATCTTCATGGTTATTCTTCGATTTCATGGTCGGACTTATCGGCATTATTGTTACAAATGATAGACATTTTCAAAAAGGGGGACCGCAGGAAATATCATAATTGTAACTTATTAATATATAATTAATTATGTCATATCTGGATTTTCGCGGCCGCCTGGTGCCTTAGCCTGCCATGAAAATTTATAACCTATTGTAAAATAAATATTTGCCGCTCAACTGCAATGATCCGCCTCCTCACGCTGGTTTTTCTCTTTTTTTCTACTATATTAACCTTTTGTGTACTCCATTGACGAAAACACCTAAAGTCAATATCGACTTCCAAAAACTGCTCTGGCTCCCCAATACCAAGGGGACGACGAGTTTTTTGACGCTGGCGTCTTCAATGATAAACGGAATCAAGCCGGATGAACGGCTGGTACAGCAGTGGCACGATTATGGGAGGGGGTGGGGGGATGGAGGCGCCAATGGGGAAGAGCCGTCAGCAGTTGAGAAAGATGCGAGCGAGAGGAGTCGAACCTCCACACCGTTTGGTACTAGAACCTAAATCTAGCGCGTCTGCCAGTTCCGCCACGCTCGCAAGGTTATATTCGATAACCAATTACAGAAGAATCGATCGGTTTTGGCAACCGTTCCTTCGGCTAGGGGGATATCATAGCAGTTCTTGTTCGAGAAATCAATGTTACAGTTATACGGGGAAACTGAATGATACAATTTGCGTTTAAGCAGTTTTTAAGGAATATGCTGAAAATAGAGAAAGCATGATTTGTGGGTGTCGGTTTTGGCGGGTTGGATGATCTGGATGTGGCGGCAAGGGCAATGCAGGGAGGAGGCGATTTCGATCAGGCGGATGGGGCTGTAGTTGTTCATCTGCATGAGCGGGTAATGCCAGGGGCGTTTTTTGAGAAGGTTCCAGAGGTTTTGCGCGAAGGGGATTCTGGGCATGATATCGAAATAGATTTTCGCTTTTCGGGTGTGGGTTTGGTAGGGGATGTGAATGGCGGCAATACCGCCGGGCCGGAGCCGGGAGAGGATTAGCTGGAATAGCGTTTCGCCCTTTTTCCGGGGGATGTGCTGGAAGACGATGCAGGAGTGGACGAAATCGAAGTCGGAGGGCAGGCTGGGCAGATCGGCGGGGAGATGCAGGTGGATATTAGCAAGCCCCATTCTTTGGGCGTTTTTAGCGGTTTCGGCCAGCATGGAGGGGGAGATGTCCACGCCGAAGGCGGAATCGGCGTTTTTCGCGAAAGGGATTAGCAGGCGACCGACGCCGCAGCCGTAGTCCAGGATTTTTTTCGGAGCGAAGGATGGATGGATGTTCTCGCGGATCTGGCGGATTACGTTTTCGCAATGTTCGCGGCCGGTGCGGAAAAAGTCTTCCCGGTTCTTTTCGGTGAGGTTTTTCTGGGAAAATTTATCTTCGGTTAAGACACCAAAATAGGGATCGGTTTTTCCGTAGGTTTCCCATTCTTTATCAGGATTCGCAAAAACCATGTTTTCCTTTCCTATCGCGTAAGAATATCTATGGCAATTCATCCGTTCGTATGATCGATATTTCTTTGCGAACGATTATTCATGTCCTGGAACCGGTTTTCTCCAGAATGGTTTGCAGGTTTTTTTGATACAGTTTCCGGACGGTTGTCTGGATATAGTCCCTGGTTTTGGTATAGGCGTCCAGCAGTTCTACCGCCTGGCCGGTCAGGGCGGAGGTTCCGCCGCCGCTGCCGCCGCGCTGCCGTTTCAGCAGGGGAAAGCCCAGCCGCTGTTCGGCCTGGCGGATGTCGCCCCAGGCCTTGCGGTAGCTGATGCCCAGATTTTGCGCGGCTTTCCGGAGTGAGCGGGATTCGCGGATTTCCCGCAGCAGCAGATACCGTCCGTCCCCCATGATACCGTTGCCCTGGTCGTCGGCCAGCCAGATTTTTGCCTTGAGTTCCATCTTTCGATAGGTAATCGATTGCATATCGGTTGTCAAGGCGTTTTCCGGTTAGTTCCGGAGTTTGCCGGCTATTTCGGGTTGGAATTTCGGCTGAAAATCCTTGCATCAACGGGGCGGTTGGGTAGGATAATTGTAAATTCATAATGTTATGATACATAAAGGTGTTATTAAAGATTCCTGGTAATTACAACCATATGGCAAAAATATTCGAGGAAAGGGTAAAAAAGATGAAAACGAATCTCCTCCAGCGGCGTCATTTTCTGAAATCCACCATGGCTACCGGTATCGGGCTGGTCATCCTGCCCAGCGGGACGTTGTCCGGGCAGAACGCACCCAGCAACAAGCTGAATCTGGCCCTGATCGGGGTCTGGGGGCGGGGAATGGCCCACTATGATTCGATTGCCAGCGAAAATGTCGTGGCCCTGTGCGATGTGGACGAGAACCACTTTGCGGAGGCGGCGGAAAAATTTCCCAATGCCAAGCGTTATACGGATTGGCGGGAGTGCCTGGAACATAAGGGTTTAGATGCCGTGGTCTGCTGTACGACGGATCATACCCATGCGTTTGTGGCCAACTGGGCGATGAATCGGGGTTTGCATGTATATTGTGAAAAGCCGCTGGCCAACAGTGTGGAGGAGGCGCGGGTGGTGCGGGCGACCTATCTCAAGAACAAAAACAAGCTGGCGACCCAGGTGGGTACCCAGCGGCATTCCGAGGTAAATTTCAACCGCGTGCGGGAACTCATAAAAGACGGGGCTATTGGCGAGCTGCGTCATGCCTATGCCTGGGGCAATCGGCAGATTCCCAAGCCGGGGTATCTGCCGGCGGAGGGAACCCCGCCGGATACGCTGCACTATGATTTGTGGATCGGGCCCTCGCCCATGCACCCTTACAATCCGGGCTATTTTGCCGGCCCGGCCGGGGCCAACTGCCTGAGCTGGAATATGTACTGGGATTTCGGCAGCGGCCAGGTCGGCGACATGGGCAGCCATACCATGGACATCGCTTGGAACGCGCTGGACGGGGGTAGTCCCACCTCTGCCGTGGCGGAAGGTGAGCCGTTGAATCCCGAAGTCACCCCCGTCAAGCTGGAGATGACCTTTGAAATTCCCGCCAATGACTGGCGGCCGGCCATGGGGATTACCTGGTATCAGGGCGGGGCGATGCCGAGTTCGCCGAAACCTTATATTGATTTGAACCAGATCGATCATGGCGCGATGTTCAAGGGGACCAAAGGCTTTCTGATTGCCGATTTCAATTCCCGGATCCTGCTGCCCTTTGGCGATGATGCGGATTTGACCTATTATAAACCTCGCCCCCAAAACGAGTTGATTCCGCCGTTGGGCCATTTTCAGAAGGAATGGCTCGATGCCTGTAAAGGGAATCTCAAGACTACCTGCGATTTTGATTATGCCGGCAAGATGATTGAGATGATGCTGCTGGGGCTGGTGGCCTATCGCGTGGGCCAGAAGATTGAATACGATCCCGCCAGCGGGCGCGTTACCAACAGCGAGGAAGCGGATAAACTTCTGCGCCGCCAATACCGCCCCGGATGGACGCTTAACGGCTAAGGGATTAACCGGAAAAGGTACCTGGATAAAATCAACGTCGCTTTACAAGGAGATAGAATGATGAGACGATTTGGTTATGTAATGATGCTGCAAGGGCTGCTCGTTTCTGCCCTGATGGGGCAGGCGGCGGAGGGTGGATATCAGCTTACGGTGGCGGCGGATCGGCCGGATGCGATGTACCATGCCGGCGATCCGGTGCGTTTTATCGTGACGGTCCAGCAGGATGGAAAGCCGGTGAGCGACGGGGGCATTTCGTATGTGTTGAGCAATGACGGTACGGCCGTGGTGGCGAAAGGGGATAGGGCGTATGAGGGGAAGCCGGTGGAGGTGACGGGGACGCTGAAGGAGCCGGGCTTTCTGCATCTGGAAGTGACGTATCAGTCGCCGGCGGGCGAGCAGGCGGCAGGCATGGCCGGAGCTGGTTTGGATCCATTGAAGATTCGGCCGTCGCTGGAGGCCCCGGAGGACTTTGAGGCGTTTTGGGCGGCGCAGAAGCAGCGGCTGGCGGAACTGGCGATGAATGAACAGATCGTGGCGGTGGATTCACCGGATGCGGCAATTGAGGCGTTTGATGTGCAACTGGATTGTTACGGCGGCCCGCCGACGCGGGGGTATCTGGCCCGGCCGAAGAATGCCGCGGCGGGTACGCTGCCGGCGATCCTGTGGGTGCACGGGGCGCATTTTTACCCGTCGTTTTTAGACCAGGCGGTGCAGGGGGCGAAGATGGGGATGCTGTCGCTGGACCTGAACGGGCACGGTTTTCCCAATGGCAAGCCGAAGGAGTTTTATGAGAAGCACCCGATTCACAATCTGCCCGGCCAGGGATATTACGATAAGGTTTACACCTATCCCTATTACGGCTGTGAGGACCGGGAGACCACGTATTTTCTGGGGATGTATTTGCGGATGATCCGGGCGCTGGAGTATCTCAAGCAGCGGCCGGAATGGGACGGGAAAATTCTGGTGGTGTGCGGGCACAGCCAGGGGGGATTGCAGGCCATTGCGGCCGGCGGACTCGATCCGCAGGTGACGCTGGTGGCGGCGGGGATCCCGGCGATGTGCGAGGTGGGCGGGAAGGTGGAAGCCTGGCCGCGTTATGGATCACCGGATGCCAAGGGAGAAGTCAACGCCCAGCGCGTGAAGGCCATGCGCTATTACGATGCCACGAATTTCGCCCGCCGGATCCAGGCGGAGGCGATCTTTAGTGTCGGATTCATTGATCAGGTGTGCCAGCCGACGACGGTGTATGCCGCTTATAACAGTATTCCAGGCCGGAAGCAGATCGTCAATGTGCCGGATATGCCGCACGCTGTCTGGCCGCAGGCAACCGAGGCATTCAACCAGGCGATACAGGAGCATGTCGCCAAAAACCGGTAAAGTTCCCCCTAGGCCGACTGTTGCCCAAGGCTTCCCGTATATACGGTTGACGGGCCATTTTGCAAAACTTCCGTTACAAGATACTTTCAAGGATCTCGACTGCATCCTGGACGCATGGTTTACATATTTTATTCAACAGGTCGTTCTCTTTAAACTGTTTTTGCCCTTCTTCGGTGGTCAATTCACAACCGTTCAATAATTGGCGGCAAAGGAAGGTTCCCCGTTTTTTGGCAAACTGGTCCAAGAGTTCCCTGGTTTTTGCGTACGTCTTTTCAGTAGCGGTTCGATCTTCGTTTTCTCCCCTGCCGTATTTAGCACCCAGTACCATGATCCCGCCACTAACCGCCCCGCAGACTTCTTCTTTTCGGCCCATACCCGCACCAAATCCGCAAGCCAGTTTTAGTGCGGTATCCTGGTCCATGTGGAGATCATCACAAAATGAGAAAAAAACTGACTGGGCACAGTTATACCCTTCCATAAATTTGGAAACGGCTTGTTCACTTCTGGTCGTCATGGTTCCTTCTTTCTTCCAACTGCTATAAACCCTATTTGCCGATGCAGTATAAGTTTTGGGCGGTGCGGAGGTAGAGCCGCTGGTTGGCGATGGCGATGGAGGACTGGATGGGGCCTTCGCCCATTTCGATTCGGGAGATCACCTTGAATTCGGCGGGGCCGGCGGCCAAGACGATGGCCTGTCCGCCCTCGTCGAGGCAATAGATTTTCCCGTCGGAAGCGGTGAGGGAGGCGCGGTAAGGCTGTTTGGCCTCGAGCCGTCCCTGCCATTTTTGCTGGCCGGTTGTGGGTATAAAACAGGTTAGTGGATTGTCATTTTTGATGCAGTCCAGGACGTATAAGAGACCGTCGTAATAGAGCGGGGTGCTGCAATCGGGATTGAATTTCTCAAACTGCCACGCCACCGCCTCGTCGGTCACGGTGCCGGTCAGTCCGGTTTTTAACGCGAACAGGCCGTTGTTCTTGGGCCGGGACGCGAAGATCAGCCCCGCCCCGGTCACCGGGCTGGGGATGGTTCGCCAGTCGATGCGTTTTCTATCAGCGCTGTAGCCGTAGCGCCAGATTTCCTGGCCGGTTTGGGGATCGTGGCCGGTGAGGTGGTCACCGCCGAAAATGATGATTTCGTCCTTCCCGTTGACGGTATGAACGATGGGGGTGCTGTAGGTTTCCAGGGATTCCTCCTTCGCATCAGTGTCCCGCTGATGCAGCCACAGTTCTTTCCCCGTCATTTTGTCCAGGGCCAGCAGAAAGGAATTCAACGGCTTGTCGCTTTGAGGGTCGCGGTAGGGCGTGGTTTTGCGGAGAACCAGAATATACACAGTATCCTGATAGAGAAACGGACTGGAGCTGTAGCCGAACATATGGGCCAGGTTTCCGTATTCCTGTTCGATGTTCCGCTGCCAGAGGATGTTCCCGGCGTAATCCAGCCCGGCCAGATCGCCGCTGCCGAAGAGGAAATAGACATGTTTGCCATCGGCGGCGGCGGAGGGGGAGGCCATGTTGTTGCGGGGCCAGTCCTCGCGGGAGTCGCCCAGTTTTTTCCGCCAGAGTTCCCTGCCGTCTTTTTCGTCGAGGCAGAGGGCCAGTAAATCTTTGGATTGATTATCGGTGGAGGTGAGGAAGATTTTGCCGTTGCAGATGATGGGGGTGGCTGCCCCGGGGCCGGGCAGGGGGCAGACCCATTTGACATTTTCGGTTTTGCTCCAGGTGTCGGGCAGGTTTGGCTCGTCGGTGGAGCCGTTGAGGAACGGGCCGCGCCATTGGGGCCAGTCGCGGGCCTGAGCGGGGAGGACCAGGGTTGTCAGGATTGTCAGTGCAGTTAATATCTGTCGAATCATAGAATTTTTAGCCCTTTATGTTGTTCTTCAAAGTTTGTAATTGCCGAATCGAGTCAGGTGCGAAGATGCCGTCCTGATAGATGCTGAGATTAAAGGTCATGGGGGCACGTTGTTTTTGGCATAGGCGGACGAAAGAGAAGATCTGCTCATCTGTATATAGAACATTTGGAATTTCGGTATCGAGTTGGGAATGAACCCACGATTTTTCGTCCAGGCAGGTCCAGCCATGCCATTGCAGGCCGCTGTCCAGAAACCGGCCGGTTGGCGGATGTTGCAGGTCCGTCAGCTCGCCGGCCCAGTAGTCCTGATGGGCGGTGTAAAGATACGTGGCGTTGATACCGGCGTTGTAGGTGACCAGGCGTGCGGGGCAGCCGGTTTTGGCGGCGGCGGTGAAACGTTCCCAGGGGAACTGGAAACCGGTCATATCGGTGGTGACGGCATTATAGGGGCCGCGCGGGTCCAGAGAATAAGAACTGTCGAACCACCAGGCCCGGATCAGATCCCCGTAATGGCCGCCCATCCAGGCGACGATTTGGCAAAGGTTCTCAGCCAGCCGGTTTTTGTCGGGATCATGGTAGCCGACGGCCTGTTCCCATTCGGGATCATCCGGATGGTTGCAGGAATGGTTGTAATAGGCGATAAAATGGATGTTCCGCTCCCGGAGGCGGGTTGCGATTTCGCCGATCAGGTCGCGCCGGCAGGTGCGTCCGGGCAGGATGGATTCGATGTCGGGATGGGGGGCCGGCAGCATCTGCAGGGCGTGCGTGCAGGTGAAGAGCACATAGTCCGCACCGGTCTCGGCGATGGTATTGGCAAAATGGTCCACATCAAATTGATCGACCGCATTTGGAAACGGGACCGGCGGGCCGCTTCGGGGGGTGGATTTGGCCGTCCAGTGGATTCCCACACCATAGGTACAGGCGGCCAGCCAGTCGGCATTGGCGCGGATATAACGACCCGTCGGCGTTGACACGGGCGTTCCGCTGGTTTGGCACAGATTGAAATCAGGATGGGAGCAGCCGATTATACCCGCTGCCGTGCTCCCCGCGAGATATTGCAAAAACTGGCGTCGATCTGGCTTTTTCAATCTATCTCTATTCCGTGCTGCTGAAAGAAAACTCATTATACTTGCCTATAGTGTAGCACCTATTCTACGGTTGAGGCAAGAGGTATTTCTCCTAATGGGGAAAGGGCCAATCTGATTCTTGTATGCGTCATAAGATTATGTTAGACTTTCGATTAGAAGGTTTTGTGCCGACGGCAGATTGTACCAACGGAGCGAAATGTGACGCAGAGGAAAAAAGTTTTAATTATTGGCATGGACGGCTTTACCTGGGATATCGGCCGGGATTTAATGGCGGAGGGGGTCATGCCGAACCTGGCCCGGCTGGTCGAGCAGGGTTGTCATGGGATCCTGCGCAGCGTGATACCGTCGGAGACGGCCCCGGCGTGGAGTTCGTTTCAGACAGGGTGCCGGCCGGGCAAGACGGGGATTTTTACCTTTTATCGGTATGACCCGGTACAGAAACGGCTGCGGTTCAACAGTTATACGGATATTGCTGTGCCGACGCTGTGGGAGCTGGCCAGCCGGGTGGGGAAGAAGGTGATTGCCGTCAATTTTCCGATGACCTCCCCGCCGCCGAAAATCAACGGGGTGGTCATACCGGGATTGCTGTGCCCGGGGCTTTCGGCTGATACGGTTTATCCTTCTGAAGTGTATGAAAAATATATTGCCTGTGAACCGGATTATAAGATTGTGGATGCCCGCCCGGTGGATTCGGTGGAGGAGTTTATCGACAGGCACATCCGGATCGAGCAGGCCCGAATGCGGGTGGGAATGCGGCTGATGGCAGAAAAGGAGTGGGATCTTTTTTGTTATGAAATGCAGAGTACCGATCATGTGCAGCATCATTTCTGGTCCGCTCTGGACCGAACCGTGCCGAATTTCCGGGAGGAAAACCGGCGGGAGGTGAGCCGGTTTTATCGCTGCTGCGATGAGATCCTTGGCAGGCTGATCGAGTCGGCGGGTCCGGAGGTATTGACGCTGCTGGTGTCGGATCATGGTTTCGCCCGGCTGGATACTTTTTTCAAAATGAATGTCTGGCTGCGGCAGCACGGCTATTTGAAATTAAGCCGGTCCGCTCAGCGGCAGGAAACGAAAAACAAACTCAAACGAAAGATACCGATCCTGCGTTATCTGGCCCGAGGATACGGCCGGTTAAAGAAAACATGGGAAAGTGCGGATCAAGATCCATCCCAGGAATTGCTCAATAGTTTGCAGAATACTATAGATATTTCCCATAGCTCGGCGTTTTCGGTAGGGGCCATGGCGGGATTGGTGTATTTGAATGCGGATCGTTCGTTGCAGGATGGATTGATCCGGGAAATTACCACCCGTCTTCTGTCGGAGTATGGACCGTCCGCCGCGACCGCAGTCATCGAGAAAATCTATATGGGCAAAGAATTGTTTGCGGTGGAACCATCCGAGGGAATGCCGGATTTAGTGGTGCAGTTTGTCGAAGGTGTTTTCGCGCATGTGTTACCGACGGGTGAGGAAGCGGTTGCCAAACCTGACTATACCGACACACAAAAAGGTTTTATGCAGCTTTTGGGCACGCATAGCCAGCGAGGAGTGTTTTTGGCGCAGGGGGCGGGGGTGAAAGCGGGGGGGCAGCACGATGGTGAGATAGTCGATATCGTACCGACGGTGCTGGGGTATCTGGGGATTCCGGTGCCGCGGCATATGGATGGCAAGGTGTTGGATGATGTGTTTCGGCAGCATCTGGAAATATCCTATACGGATGCGGCTGGCGGTGGCGGGAAAGAATCGAATTATTCGGCGGAGGAAGAATCCGAGATACAGAAACGTTTGTCGGATCTGGGGTATTTATGAAAGGGGCGGAGTTGCCGGTGTTTTTCCGGTGATCTTGCGAAGGATATGCTGGATGACTTGCCGCTCATAGCTATCGAGCGTCCAATAGGAAAGCAGCCAGAAGAAGAAGGCGTAGCCGGCGGCCAGACTTACCAGGGCGGGCATGTTGGAGATGGTTATGGTAAATTTACAGAGGATTAGAAAACCGGTTAAAACGGCGGCGATCGGAATCAGGCGGGACCAGACATTCCAGTAATATTTTTTCATGGAGATATCAAAGACCCGTTTGAAGTAAAAGTGCATAATGGGCCGGCTAAGGGTGATGGGGATGGCGGTACCCAGAGCGATACCGTAAATCCCCCAGTAGTAGGCGAAGAGGATACTTAACCCGAGATTCAGCAGGGCCAATCCCAGCAGGATATAGGCGAAGGCGTGGTGTTTGGCCAGGCCCACCAGCATATTGGGTCCGACATATTGGCTAAAGACGAAGGTATGCGGCACGATCAGGATGACGAAAATCCAGTACGTTTGATCGACATATTCGTACTTGATTCCCAGCCAGAATCGAAAGAATTCCTTGCCAAATATCAGCAGAAACAGAATGGGAGGTAAAGTAAGGATGGCCGAAAAGCGCGAGCCGCGGGTGAACAATTCTTCCAGTTTACGCCGCCGTTCCTCTCCGGTCAAAATGGAGATTTCACTGGCCACGGGCATTAAGACACTAGTGGCGGAGATATTGAGTTTTTTCAGGCTTTCCAGGATTTTAAAACCGAACTGATATACGGTAATCATGGTTAGGGATATCATGCACCCCATGACCAGATTATCCGTATAGTAGAATATCATGGTAGAGAAACTGCTGATAAAACTAAAGATGCCGAAATTGAAGATCAACTTAATCATATCCCAACGGCAGTAACGGAAGGACAGTTTAAAGGATAAAATCCGCCGCAGAAAAATGTAGGATATGCAATTGACGATAAGGCATAGGACAAAATCGCAGAGGGCCAGACCGATCAAATCCCAGCCGCGCAGGAGAACCAGAACCGTGCCGCCGGCATACGCGATGGCTCGGATGAGCTGAAGGGTATTCAGGAAGACATAGCGATGCAGCCCGGCCAGGGTCGCTCGAATGCCGATAAAAGGCAGATCCAGAACCAGATTCAAAACCATCAATCCGAAGGTAATCCGTATAGTGGTCAGATATCCGCTGATTTGTAGTTTCGGGAAAAAACCTGTCAGATAACACAGGATGGAGCCGGTCACCAGAGTGATGGCACTTAATAAAAGGTATTGCGCCAGTCCGGAATTGATCACCAGGAGGAGTTTTTCCTGATTATTTTGGGCTTTGTATTCCGCGACATATTTGGTCATGGCGGTAGTGGTGGTGCTTTGCAGCAGGGCAGCATATCCGATCAGGGTGCCAATAAAGGACCAGGCGCCAAATAATTCATTTTCTAACTGATCCCGCATGAAAGGAGTGATGAAAAAAAAGATCGCGAGATTGGACAGGGTCAAAACCAGACCGCTGGCCATATTCAGAATCACTTGTTTATCTTTTTTTTTGGCCAAACTATACGCAATCCTTACCGGAGTGCAAACCGGGCTAATGAAATCGGTAGTAGAGTGAATCATTATATTTGGCCTGCCCCTGGGAAGCAATACATTGGGTAAAATTTTGTATTAGCCCCCGGCACGGGGGATGCTATATAATGGGAGTCCATAGACCGGAGGAAAAGAATTCGGCAAGCAGAAAGGAAATGGAAATGGCAGTCAGTACCAAGCGATGGGTTTTGTCTTTGGCAGCCTTTGTACTAGGTTTTGGGGGGCTTATGGGTTGCGAAGAGTCCCAGCGTGAGCAGATGCAATTTTCCCGCAGTTCTCTTGGCAAGGCGGGATTTGAGGAGTGTTTCGATGCCTGTGAAAAAATAATGCGGAACCAGTTTGGACGGGTCGATTCGAACCGGGAAGCCGCTGCGATAGAAGCCGATCCGCAATATTTTGAAGAAAAAATCGGGGTTTCGCTGGATAGCCAGTCTTGCCGCCGCGTGGCGAAAATCCAGGTCAAACATCGGAATTCTCAGTGGTGGGCCTATGTCCAGGTGCAGGTGGAGCGGCTGGATACGGTAACTTATCAACAATTCCAGAGCCAGCGAAGCGGCCGGGATCATCCGGCGGCCAGCCCGATGGAATCCGGAGAGACCGCCCCGTTATCAAGAAAGCAGAAGTGGTCGAAAATCCGCCGCGAACGGCAGACGGAACAGGAAATATTGTCTTTGATCCGTCAGGAATTGGGATTTTATACCAAAGAAGCTGTCAATTAATATTTCTTCCCGGGCAGGGCCGGTGAAAAATCCGTTAATTCGGCAGATTGCAGGATAATTATAAATACTTTAAATAAAAGTAATTATATCTATTTTATACCAACATTCCCTTCTTGATTTTTCTGATGGATACCGAATTTCAGGACCACGATTTTTCCTCCTGGATTTTTTGTTGGAATTGAATTGGGATTAAAGAAAACCAAATCAGATGGTCGATAAGTAAATCGTTCCTTTATGGGACGTTAAAAAAATTATGTAAATTTACTTACTTGCCGTTCCTTTAAGGCCGATAAAAAAACAGAAAGACATAAGATCTAACCCTTTTAACGAATGTAAGGAGAATGAGGCTTGGCCAATGAAGGAGTCGGCGGATGCGAAACAAAGGGCAACGCATTGAGGTGCTGGAATGGGAGTCCCAGCGTGTCTATGAAAATGTAAATGTCTCGCTGCCAGGCTGGAGGCCGACGTGTGCGGGTGTAAGCCGACTTATTCTACAAAGTCAGTTCTATCAAGGATTTATGCAAGTGAACCGCACGGCAAAATACACTTTATTATTATTTTTGTTTTTAGTGACGGGCTGCTCCTATTTTAATCACCCAACAACCTATGATGAATCCGTTCGTACCAATCTCTATGGGGAATTGGATGGCTGGCAGCCGGTAAGTTTTTCCGCCAAACCTTTCTCTTCTTTGGAGCAGCATAGTTTTTGTGAGGAAGGGGGGGACTACGACCCGGATATCAGTTTAGATGCTAAGTGGATAGTTTTCAGTTCTTTACAACATTCCCCCAATCCGGATTTATACATAAAGCAGGTTCATGGGGCAACCAGTACCCGATTAACCAGCGATGCCGCCAGTGAAATTCAGCCGGAATTTTCGCCCAATGGCGAATTTGTTGCCTATGCCAGCAACCGTGCCGGGAACTGGGATATCTGGGTTGTTGGAGTGGATGGTTCCAATCCTACCCGGCTTACGGACAGTGCTTCTAATGAGATTCATCCATCCTGGTCGCCGGATGGGAAACAAGTCGTATATTGTGCCCTTGGTTCCCGATCGAACCAGTGGGAATTATGGATTGTAAATGTGGAGACCCCGGGCATCAAAAAATGGATCGGTTATGGTCTGTTTCCCGAATGGAATCCCAATCCCAAGGTGCCCAAGATTGCCTTCCAGCAGGCCCGGTATCGGGGCAGCCAGTGGTTCAGTATCTGGACCGTGGATTTAGTCGCCGGCGAAGCGAAGTTTCCGACGGAAATCGTAAGCAGTATCCAACATGCCTGTATTTGTCCTTCCTGGTCCTCGGACGGCATGCATTTGACCTATAGCACGGTGAATCGCGACAAATTTGAAAAAGCGGAAAATCCCGTGCCGGAAAGTATTGGAGAAGATATCTGGATCGTCGATGTGGACGGCCGGAATATTCTCCGGTTGACCAGCAGTGATTCCAGTAATTTTTCTCCGAACTGGTCCTCGGATGGCAGGGTGTATTTCTGTTCGGACCGCAAGGGAATCGAAAACATCTGGTCGATCCTACCCAATCAGATTAATTTTAACGCCCAGAAGCCGATTGATTTAAGTCAACATCCACAAAGCAGCGGTATCCAGGCCAATTAGTATTGTCTGTATTTTGTGTACGATTGAAAAAAATGAATAGCGAAAGGTACTCATGACCCAAACCTTACGCCCCATGAGCTCGTTTGCCAGGACGATCCTCGTGGTATTAGTTTCATGTGCCGGTTGTGCTTCCAAGAGCCAAATAGACCGGCTTTACGAGAGTCCATATCCAGGGCAGTGGAACCTGGCAGTAGCTCCGTTGCTGAACCATTCGGGTTCTGATGCCGTGGACGTAATTTTGGTGACGGATGAATTGTACGCAGAGTTGCAACAAGTGAAAGGGTCCTTACAGATCATACCTGTAAATCGAGTAATGGCTGCTATGTACGAACTAGGCATGGAAAAAGTCAATAATCCAACGGACGCGCTCACCCTGGCGGAGGCTTTGGGTGTGGATGGAATTATTGTGGGATCGATCACGGAATATGATCCCTATTATCCGCCTCGGATGGGACTGGCGATCCAATTATATACTCGAGAGGGACCTTCTTCCGGGCCGGCCAACGAGCCAATGGATCCAGGAACGCTCGCTCGGGCAGGCAGGCCTTTTGAATTGAATCGTGTGGAAGAACTTACGCCCCAGATTTCGATTGTGCGTATTTTTGATACCACGAAGAATGAGGTTCAGAAACAATTGAAATCGTATGCCAAGCATCGAAGCGATGAGCTGGAACCGTACGGATGGAAAAAATGGACGACCAGGCAAAATTATCCCCGTTTTGTTGCCCATGAAATCATTGGCGAGATGCTGGCTATCGAAGCCAAACTGCTGGTGGAAAAACCACAGGGAGAATAAGCCGTGTCACAGCAAAAAGAACTGGCCCTGATTAAAGGGAATGAGCGATTCGTGTTTCGGTATGAACCCGGTTACGAAGAAAACATTCTGGATGCGTTTATTGATATGGCCAATGACCGGGCCAACGAATTTGACTGGTTTGACGCGGCGGTGCTGAGTTTTCAATTGAGCAAACATCTGGTGGAGGAAGCGGATCATTTGTTGTGTCCGGATCGCAGGCCCTCGCGCAGCAAATCCGAAGAGCCCCAGAATCCCTGGGGTTATGAATGAAGTGGTAAGAGAAAATACTGTTGGTACGTGTCTCTGAAGATCACAACGACCCTTGTGATTGACAGAGAGTTGCAAAAGGCTGATTTGCCGGGAAGGCGGTCAGCAGTGGAAATGTTGGAATTTCGCCGAGAGATGATAAAACATGCAAGAACACCCGATTATAATACGCGAATTTATTGATTATCTCAATTTTGAGAAACATTTTTCTTCGCATACGGTTAAATGCTATACAGCCGACCTGGAGCAATTTGAGAATTATCTGACAGGTCATCTGGAAGGAACGGCAGAGGCCGGGCCTATGGCTGGTGAAACCGGATATGGCGGTGATCATTCCTCCGGTTCTGCCACCGCGGTGGCGGCGGACCCCTCCACCTTGATTTTGCAGGTGGATGTGAATACGATTCGGGCTTTTTTGGCATATTTGAACGAAAAACAATACTCCAAGGCCACCTCTGCGCGGAAGCTGGCTACCCTGCGGAGTTTTTATAAATTTTTAGTTCGCCGGGGGCATTGCCAAAGCAGCCCGGTATCCGCCATTCGTACTCCCAAGCAGGAAAAACGGCTGCCCCGTTTTCTGGATACCGAACAAATCAATACTCTTTTGAATTGTCCCAAGACCACCGATATGCTTGGTTCCCGGGATCGGGCGATTATGGAGACTCTTTATAGCAGCGGTTTGCGAGTCAGTGAGCTGGTGGATTTGAATCTCAGTGATGTGGATTTCCTGGGTGAAGTTCTCCACGTTCGAGGCAAGGGGAAGAAGGAGAGAATTTCTCCGATTGGAGCCAGCGCCTTACAGTCCATTCAGCATTACCTGACCTTTCGGGATAAAGATGTCCGCAAGGAGAGCTTCGATCAGCAGGCCCTGTTTGTCAATAAACATGGCCAGCGGCTGAGTACGCGATCGGTTCGCCGGAAATTGGATAAGTATTTATTGCAGGCCGGTTTAGATCCGAGAATCAGTCCCCATACCCTGCGGCATAGTTTTGCCACCCATATGCTGAATAATGGTGCGGATCTGCGAGTGGTGCAGGAGTTGCTGGGGCATCAGTCTTTGAGTACCACCCAGATTTATACCCATTTAACCACCAGTAAAATTAAAAGCGTTTATGAAGATGCCCACCCTCGGTCCAGTGGAACTATTTGATAATAAATGATTTAAGGAGTTAATGGGAGAACCGGTATCCAACCTGATTTTTCTGATGCAAAACGGAAAATAACGGGAGGCAGAGAGTACCCAATCGATAGAATCGGTTGGGTTTTTTTATACTTGCTGGTTTGAGCGTGCTTTCCCAGAGAAAAAGCTGTGGTTTTCCTGTTGGGCAGATATAATTTGTAATAGGTCAGATAGAATAGAAATAGCGAGAACAATGAGATCTATGGAACGGCAAATAAAACAACGCAAAGTTTTGGTTTTACGAGGAAGTGAGGGGAAAGATAAGGATCTGCTGGAGGCGGTGAACAATTGCTTTGCAGTCAAATCGGTCCAGACGGTGGAAGAGGCTCTGGCCTTGCTGGCCCAGGAAGATTTCGATGCGGTATTTTCCGTGACTGCCGATTTTTTACCGCTGGAGAGGGCCTCGGTATCCCAGCAGGCGGTAGCCATTTTGAATACGATTGGCGAAGGAGTCTGTATCGTTAGCGGAGATGGTACCTTACTCTGGACCAACCAGAAGGCGGAAAGATTTTCTGAATCCATCAAACAGGGGATTTGCCAGAGGAGCCGGCAAGCCTACGAATATTTTTCCCAGCGAGTAATAACCGACAAAAATCAGTCAATATCGCGGAAATATTCTCTCACGGATGAAAAGGATCGATATTTTGAGATGAATATTGCCCCTATGTATGATGAAAAAGGGGGGTTGGTCCGGGTCGCCACGGTTGTCTGGGAGGAGACCGCCAGCCGTCAGCTTCAGCGCCGGATCAATGCCATTGATATGGCGGGCCGCGAACTGGTACGTTTGGATGCGGAATCATTTTCCAAATTGTCGGTGGAAGAGCGTATTAATTTATTACAGGATAAAATCATCCGTTACGCCCGGGAATTACTGCATTTTGATCATTTTGTGGTACGGATTTTGAGTCGTCAGAACAATCAGTTGGAAGTACTGTTTGGGGTGGGATTAGAGGGGGATATAGAGACACAAGTATTTGCCAATATTGAAAATAACGGAATTACCGGCTATGTGGCCGCCACCGGGCGCAGCTATATTTGCAACGATCCGCAATCGGATCCCCGTTATTTGCCGGGTCTGGACGGGGTACAATCCAGCCTGACCATTCCTTTGCGGCTGCATGATCAGGTGATTGGCACTTTGAATGTGGAAAGCGCCCAAAAGGCGGCTTTTGGCGAGGATGATCGCCAGATGGCGGAGATTTTTGGCCGTTATATCGCCATCTCTCTGAATATTTTGAATCTGCTGGTCGTGGAGCATTATAAAACGACGGGGCAGGCGGCAGAGGATTTGAATCGGGAAGTGTCCGAGCCGCTGAATAATATTTTAACGGATGCCTCCCAACTGCTGGAAGATTATATTGGTCACGATGACATTCGGCATCGTCTGCAGGGGATCATGGATAAAGTGGTTATCATTAAAAAGGCTCTGAAAGGGGTGCAGGAAGGCCCCAAAGGGATCTTTGGCAGTCATATTACCCTGGAAGGTACGGATCCTGAGTTGTTAAGCAAGCAGGTTTTGGTGGTCGATGATGAACAATTTATCCGGCAGACGATTTCCGATGTTTTACAGAAATACGGTTGCATTGTGGATACCGCCGGGGATGCCCGGCAGGCGAAAACCCTGATTGGCCAGCGATCCTACGATCTGGTGGTCAGCGATATCAAGCTGCCCTTTGGTTCCGGATATGAGATTTTTGCCGCCATGCGGGAAAAGGATCAGTCGATCCCGGTCATATTGATGACGGGTTTTGGCTACGATCCGAATCATTCGATTGTACGGGCCAACCGCGAGGGACTCTCCGCGGTTTTATATAAACCATTTAAAGTAGAGCAACTTATGGCCGAGGTGCGCGGTGCCATTTGTAAATCGAAAGCATAATTTATGTATCAGCATTTATCCGTCGCAGCGGAAGAAGTATTGCAGATTGCTTACGAAATTGCCCAGGAAGATAACGGGGAGTATCTGGGTACCGAACACATCCTGTTGGCGATTTTGAAGCACAAGAAAGGACTTGGCGCTGGCATACTTGAGGAGTATTCGATCACTCCCGAGGCATTGCGGCAGGAACTTTCGCGGCAAACCCGGGATCATTTGGATGGCGACTGGGTATTTGGCCGCCTGCCTGGTACGCCCCATTTTAAGCAGGTGATGGCCTATGCGATTGAAGAGTCGGAACGCCTGGGTAATGCAAAAATATGTACGGAACATATTTTGCTGGGTTTGCTGCGTGAAAAAGGCTGTGTTGCCGAAAAAACGCTTGGTAAACTGGGGGTTGATTTGGATCCGGTTCGCCAGAAAGTCATTTCTCAAAAAACCAACAAAAATCCAAATCCTCATTAAATTCATTCCGGTTTCTGGAATTCTTGCTCTGTATCGTGTATAATTTAACAGGTGATGAAAAAATACAGAGAGTAGGGGTTATTAGGAAGCCGCCGCCGGGTTTAAGCGTAACTAGTTGTAAATAAAATAGATATGTTTTTGAAGGGTTCCGAATAGTTTTTTCTCTATTTGACTGGAAAATTCCGGAAACATTTGCTATAAAAAAGTTGTAAATATGTCACTCCTAAATCCTTATAAGGCCGTGGCAAGAGCATAAAGAGGTAATGTGGTTTTCAAACCAAAACTACGAATTTAATGAGAAGGATAACTTGAAAGATGGCAAAAAGAGCCAAAACCGCATGGGGAATTGATGTAGGGAATTGTACTCTCAAGGCGATTAAATTGGCCATGGGTCCCGAAGGGGTGGAAGTTCTGGATTTTGCTGTGATCGAACATGAGAAAATTCTATCCCAATCCGAGGTGACACCCGAAGAACGGAACGAGTTGATTTTCCGGGCCTTGTCGAGTTTTCTGGATAACCATGAGGTGGCAGGTTCTGCGATTGTGGCCTCGGTGCCCGGACAGAACAGTTTTGCGCGATTTATCAAGCTGCCCCCCGTGGATAAGAAACGGATCCACGAACTGGTTCGCTATGAGGCGATCCAGCAGATTCCGTTTAATATCGACGATGTGGAATGGGATTGGCAGACTTTTGAAACCCCGGACAGCCCGGATATGGAGGTGGGGATATTCGCGATTAAACGGGAATTGGTCAAGCGGGCGCTGCAGCCCTACAATCAGGCCAGTTGCCCCATTTCGCTGGTGCAAATGGCCCCGATGGCGTTGTATAATTTTCTTCGCTATGATTTAAAGAAATTAAAAACCACGGTGGAAAAGCAGGCGGTGATTGCGCTGGATATCGGGGCGGAAAATACCGATCTGGTCATTGCCGACGGGGTCAAGGTCTGGCAGCGCAGCATTCCGATCGGGGGCAATCACTTTACCGCGACGGTACAGAAGGCCTTCAAGCTGAGTTTTGCCAAAGCGGAGGGGATCAAACGGACAGCCAATACCAGCAAATATGCCCGCCAGATCTTCCAGGCTATGCGTTCGGTTTTTGCCGACCTGGCGGCGGAAATCCAGCGGTCTCTGGGCTTTTACAGCAGCGGCAACCGCGAAGTACAGTTTCGGGAAGTCATTGCCCTGGGCAATGCGATGAAACTGCCCGGCCTGGTGAAGTTCTTGCAGCAGAGTCTTTCCATTCCCGTGAAACGGCTGGACAGTTTTGAATCGCTCAAGTTCTCCCCGGATGTTTCCGTGGCCCAGTTGACCGAGTGCCTGCCCAGCCTGGGGGTGGCCTGCGGATTGGCGCTGCAGGGGATCGGCCAGGGGGAAATCGATATCAATTTACTGCCCCGGGAGATTGCCCGGCAGGGACAGTGGAAACGCAAACGAAACTGGTTTGTGGCGGCGGCGGCCCTGTTCCTGGTCAGTTCGCTGACCTATTTTCTCATGGCGGTTCAACAGGCCGGAGATATTAAGTCCCAGGAAACTGTGGCCAATATGAATGCGATCAATAGCGCGCAGAGAGAAATTAGCGGTCTGGCTTCCGATAAGGGGCAGATTGAGAAAAAGATAAAGGATGCCCAGCAGGACATCAGCAAACATGCCCAGGTCTATTCAAAGGAGGACATAGTTCCCCTGCTCTTGCAGGCGATTTGCGGATGTTTGCCCAATGAAAATAATACTTCCGATCCGGCGCAGATCGCACTTTATCGGGCTTTTGCGAATGGGGAACGCCAGACGGTATTGGAGACGCCCCGTCCGCTTCGGGAACAGATTTTTCTCCATGACATCAAGCTGATTTATACGGAGGATCTGAGCCAGGATTTCGAGACGATTACCAAGCAATGGGGCACGGAAAGCAGCCGGCCAAAAGGAGGGGGCACCGGGACCAATCCGATGGATCTGCTGATGAAAAGTTATGGGGCTGGTGGGGTCGGAAAAAGTTTTGGCGGCTTTTCTCCAAAAACAGGAACCGGTGAGGATGGGCAATCCAAGGAAAAGACTAAAGGGTTTGTCGTGGTAATTGAGGGCAGTACCCCGCATAAGGATAATATCAGTTTTCTGGATCCTCCCAATGTCGGAACCCAGCGGGACAAGTGGGGTTTTTTCACGCGTCTTCGGTATCTGGGCAAGACCGATGAAGAAATTTTGGCGGAAAAGGAAGAATCGAAGGCCGCGGGTGAAAAGAAATCCGCGAGTACCTTAAAAACGAATACGAAAACAACCGAAAAAAACACGAATGTCGAACCATTGAGTGAAAGCGAAAAGGCCGCTGATTCGCTGCCCTTTGAAACCTATGTAGCGCCCGATGCCGAGAATTTCACCGACTATTTCGACCAGACCCAGAGTAACTGGATTAGCGGTGATCTGCCCGCCGGTCAGCCGCAGGGGATTGGGATTCTGAAGAAAGAGGAAGAGTCTAACGCCGGCAGGGAGACCGCGGCGACGAAACCGGCAAAAGCAGCCGATCCCATGGCGGCTTATGCACAGATGTTTGGCAAAACAAGCGGTACTACGGGGACCATACACAAAGATGGTTCCCTGCCGGTCTATCTGGATTCATTTACCCTGGAGTCGATCAGTGGCATATATAAGCGCAATGAAGAGGGGGAGATTATGTATGACTCGCAGGGCAAACCGATTATTGAACATCATGATTACTGGTTCCGTCTGAAGTTTAAGGTGAAAATGAAAGAGAACGATGTGGATCCAGATAAAAAGTAACGTAGTTTGCGAGAGTGGAATGAAAGTTAGTAGTACCTGTAGATAAGCGGAAATCAAAATGAATTTTATTAAAAAAAGGTTATTCCTTATATCGTGCCTGGCAATTGTGGTTCTTGGTTTGGGTGCCTTTGCCTGGGGGGCATGGAAAGCCTCCGGCAATCAAAAAGCGTTGGCGGCGCTGGCTCAGCAATGCAAAAGCGTGGATTCCCTGCGAAATCAGGTTATCGCTGCAAATGTGTTAGCTCAATTGAAGAATAATGCGGATCTGGCGCAGCAGGATAAAGAGATGGTACTTACGCTGGCTCAGCAGACCACACGCCGGGCTTTGCTTTATGAAGAGGTTTTTCCTCAGCCGAGAGAGGAAAATACCAAACTGTATTATATCGAATTTGGTAAGCGATATGTCGGTTTTATCAACGCCCTTCTTGCCGAGGTCAATGCCGGCGATAAGCCCAGTGAAAAAGATGAGGAAAAAACCCGTAAGGAATATGAGGAAAGTACCCAAAATGCTTCTGATGGAAGCATGCAGGATATAGGGGCCCTGCGCGGCGGCAGTTCGCAGTCCCAGGTGGATAATCTGCTGGCTAATTTTCGTCGGGAGCGGGCCAATAGCATCGGTGTTTATGCCAATTCTGATAGTTTTTGCGGGTATGAATATTGGTCCAACTGGAACGGCGGGGATAAAAAGGAAATGCAGGAATCCAGTTGGTACACCCAACTGGCGGCCTGGATCCAGGAAGATGTTATCCTGGCCATCAAAGAGGTGAACGGCCAGTCCCAGAGGGTTCCCGACTCGCCGGTCAAGCGATTGATTGAGATTTCGTTTAACGGCAACGGGGTGAAAGCCGATGGGGCGGCCGGTATGGGTGTGGCCAGATCTGCATCCTATGGCTCACAACAAGGAGTGGCTTCCCGTCGGGATCCTGCCAGCGTCAATATTCTTCCGGGGTATGTCATTAAAGCCAATACCGGCAGCGCGCAGGGTGAGGAACAACAGAATCTTCAGGGGGTCATCATCGAACCCTGGACCGGGCATGTAAGTAATGACCTGATCGATGTAGTCCAGTTTGAGGTGGCCGTGGTGGTCGATTCCACCCGTATCCAGGATTTCATGTCGGCGTTGCAGAGCAAGAAATTTTCCCTTGATTCGGGCGGCCAGGCGCAGAATTTGCGGGACCAGATTACGATTCTGCAATTGCATATGGCCCCCCTCAATTTGGAAACGGAGATGGAGGGAGGTTATTATTACGGCTCCGGGGCCATTACCGCATTGCGCCTGGTCTGTGAATATTGCTTTTTTAAGAGCGGTTATCAGGACCTGATGCCCGGCCCCGTAAAAGAGGTCTTTGAGGGTGAATCGGGACAAAAGATGGAAGACAGCAATTAAAGAATACGGAAAGTACTGCGGTCAGAAATTTGTAGACAGGTTGAATTTTGTCGAACAAGCGATCAGCCAAAAGGAATTGATAAATGGCTAAAAAGAAACAGAGCATGAGTTTTTGGGAGGCGCATCTGGAAAAATTATTGATGGGCGTTTCTCTGGTGGTTTGCATTCTGGTGGTTGCGGTTTACTGGATTAAGCCGGCCGGGGTGGAATACAAAGACAGCGTCCTTCCCGCTTCCCAGGCGACAAAACAGGCAGCCGATGAGGCGCGGCGTATTGTGGAAAAGACTAAGTTGAATGATTCCAATCCGCCGGAACCGTATGTTCCCCAGGCACCCTCCTTTATAAACGATAGAAGCATTTTGGTGGTGCAAAATACCGACCGGATTCTTTTGTTTCCCCCTTATCCCACCGGTCACGATGTCCTGGATGACCCCGATCGAATCTATCAGGTCCCGGAAATCCTGCCCCTGAAAAGTTTCTCGGTCGATTTCACCCGGGCCATGGCGTATGTTCCCCAGGAACCCGCTCCCGGCACAACGAGTACCCCTGCCAATCCGGATGAAATCGAACTGGTGCTGAAAGATATTGATTTTGTAACCGTCGAGGCGGTCTATCCGCTGGCCGAATTGCGGCAGCGATTCCAGAATAGTTTTGCCGGCGATCAGCTTCCCGCCAAGCAGCGATTGGAACGATCTCAGCCGGTGGCGGCTGCCGTCGAGCTTCAGCGTTCGCGTTTGCTGCCGGATGGCAACTGGGGCGAGTACGAAAAGGTTGCCCGGCTGCCGGTCGATGATTTGGCCTCCAGCGAAATCAGCAATGAGACCTATCCGGATATTTCCCCGGCGGAAACGGATGTGCTGATCGCCGTGAATCAGCCGGCCCATCGGCAAATGATGATTTTGCAGCCCTTGCCCTATGATTTGGAAGACGGGGACTGGCTGTCTCCTACCGAAAAGAAAGAGCAGGAAAAGACTGCCGCCGCGGAAAAGAAGGCGGAGAAAAAAACGAAAAGAGCAGAGGGGCAAACCGGCCAAAAGACCAAAACCGTAAAAAGGAAATCCGGCTCGCAGACTCCTGGGGGGGGTGGGGCTAATCCGATGGATCTATTAATGAAGATGGGAATGATGCCGGGTTTAGGTTTGCCGAAAGGAAATGAAAAACCGGACCGCAAATCCGCCAATCAGCCCGTCATTCCGGGTTTGGGCCGGGAAAAAGCAGATATGCCGCTGGATGCCGATGAGATTACTCTTTGGGCCCATGATGATCAGGTCAAGCCCGGCGGCATCTACCGGTATCGGATACGAGTGGGCTTCTTTAATCCGATTGCCGGGCACAACTGGTTTAGTGAAGAGCAGAAGGACCTGAAAAAGCAGGTCGTACTCTGGTCGGACTGGAAAAATCCGGAAACCCTGGTGAATGTCCCCGAACGGATTTTGTTTTTCCCGAAACCTGGCCGAGCGACGGCCCAACGGTCCATTCCTGTAGATGTATTCCGTCGCGAGGATGGCCTTTGGTATAAGCAGGTGTACAATGTCGCACCGGGGGATATCATTGGTAAGCCGGAAAAAATCAAAACGGGACCGAAAGATTCCGAGGAAGAACTGGCGGTTGACTATACCACCCATGTGACGGTTTTGGATATAGTGCCCGAAGTGAATTACTGGTATAAAACCGGCAAGACCTACCGGTCCATCGCTACGATGGATATTATCTACCGGGATGAGGAAGGTACGATCAAGAGGCTGGGTGTGGATTCCCGTTCCTGGCCCGAAGGATACAAGAAGAAACAATCCCAGTTGAACGACATCCTCAAAGAACAGGAAAGCTGACCCGGTTTTTTAGAACGGACGATCGATTTCCTTCTCGCTGGTTTCCGCGGAGGAAAAGGCGGAGGGAACCGGATGCGCGGCGTGGGGAGCGGTTCGTTTTTGGTAAATTTTGCGGGTGGCTTGCCGGCTGCGAATCTGGGCGGCAATCAGAATAGACAGGGTGATCACCCAGAGGCCGGTAAAGCGGCCATAGTAGTAAATATATTCCGTGAAATGCTCGCAGTTGGCGCAGGCCGAATGCCGTTTGATTAATTCTTCGTAGGTGAACAGCGTCCCCGGCATACCGGGGGATATCAGGCTTTGCCAGGGGAGTATCAGCACCATCCCGATCAGCGAGAGGAAAAACGCCTTGCTGGCAGGAGCCAGTCCCCCCAAACGTGATACCAGGGACAATTTCAAGGCAATCAAAAGAGACAGGCAATAGAGAACCACGGAAAAACTCGTCAGATAATTGGAAATTTTTAAATGGGTTTGGATCAGGATATCCAGGGATTCCGCCAGGCGCGTTTGGGGATGATCCGGGGGGGTAGGGGTATTTTCCGCCGGTATGGCCGCGGCCGTATCTGGGCGGATCACGGTGTCGAGGCACCCCGCTTCCACGATCCAGAAAGACCCTTGCGCGGTCAGCAGGCCCGCCAGCAGCAGGCAAAAGAACAGGCATCGGCTGCGGCGGAAAGAGTCATACGCTTCCAGGGCATCGGCATCGGAAGGATTGTTATACGGAATACCATTGTCCGGATTCATACTCGAAAGCTCCTTTCACTATTGGCTACTGGAATTTAACACGATAGCAGAATGGCATAGGAAACATCATAAAAAATAACCCCTGCCTGTCAATTCTTTTTCCCGGTATCCAAAGAATTCAGCCGCACGCAGGCCAACGGATCGGTTTGGGGAAAAAAGAACCGGACCGGAAAATATAAGATATTGTTGGTAAGGAAGTTATAAAATCACAGGCCAAGTTGACTGCCTTGTCCGCCCGGTATATAATTCAGATAGAGAAGAAATCGTGTTATCAGATCTTGTTATGGTGTATTTTTCCTTGAGTGAAGGAGAGCCTGTCATGCGAATCACGGAATATCTGGATCGAAAAAAAGTGAATTATCAGATCAGTACGCATCGTCCGTCTTTTTCTTCGCAGAAGCTGGCGGCGGAGGAGCATGTCTCGGGAAGATATGTGGCCAAGCCCGTTGTTGTTCAGGCGGATGGGAAATTTTACATGTGTGTTCTGCCGGCCTGCAGCAAGGTGGATCTGGATTCCCTGGGCAGCCAGTTGGGCGCCGGGGATGTCGAATTAGCCAGCGAAGAGGACATGGCCCGGCTGTTTCCCGAATGTGAGCTGGGCGCTGAGCCGCCGGTCGGGAATCTCTTCGGCCTGACGACCCTGCTGGACAAAAGTCTGCTGGAGGATGATTTTATCGTTTTTCAGGCCGGCAAGCACGACCAGGCGGTGAAGCTGAACCTCCGCGACTACGAAGAACTGGTCCACCCGCGCATCCTGAGTTTTTGCTATCACCTGCATTGACTTTTGTACCTAAGTTGCCAAACGATTTTTTGGTAAGGTGCGGCTGAACAACGTCTTATTCTTTAGGTCAGCTTTTCAAAGGTGCCGTTGCCTTTGTTTTTTAGTTTGGTGAAGCCTTTGTCGCGCAGGTTGCCGTTGGAGAGCAGGGGGGTGAAGCCGCTGCAGAGCGAGGGGCATTTTTTGACTTTGGCCCCGCATTGGGGGCATTGGGTCAAGGGTTTGTCCCGCATGGACTGCATTTCCTCAAAGCCGCCGCGGCAATACTCGCAGCCATCCTGAATTGCTTTATATAGGTATATGGGCATGTTTCCTCTAACTGAACAAAGCTTCCACAAACGTTTCCGGATCGAACGGCTCAATGTCTTCGGGTTTCTCGCCCAGGCCGACAAACTTGACCGGCAGATGAATCTGGTTGCGAATCGCGATCACGATGCCGCCCTTGGCTGTGCCGTCCAGCTTGGCCAGCAGGATGCCGGTCACCTGGACCGCCTCCGAAAATATCTTGGCCTGATTGATGGCATTCTGCCCAGTGGTGGCGTCCAGCACCTGCAAGACTTCGTGCGGCGCTCCCGGTATCTTGCGGGCCACCACGTCCCGTATTTTGGTCAGCTCCCGCATGAGATTCTGCTGGGTGTGCAGCCGCCCGGCGGTATCGATCACCAGATAATCGGCGTGGCGGCTCAGGGCTGCCTCGCAGGCATCATACGCCACCGCTGCCGGGTCGCTGCCCTGCTGGTGCTTGACGATTTGCACCCCGGTCCGCTCGCTCCAGATGGTCAATTGCTCCACCGCCGCCGCCCGGAAGGTATCGCAGGCGCCCAACACCACCTTTTTGCCCTGGCTGGAAAGCAGCCGGGCCAGCTTGGCCACACTGGTCGTCTTGCCGCTGCCGTTGACTCCCGTTACCAGGATCACGGTGGGGGGGGTATCCGCGATATTCAGCGAACGGTCCCGTTCCGGCCAGTAATTGACCAGTTCCTGCTTGAGAAACGGGATCACTTCCTCGGCGGAATTGATTTTTCGCTGCTTCCACGCGGCCCGCAAATCGTCCATAATATGCTGGGTCGCTTCGACACCGATATCGTCACTAATGAGCTGCTCTTCCAGTTCCTCCAGCAGCGTTTCGTCGATTTTTCGCCCCAGCGTCAAAATGGTTTTCAGCGAGTCATTGATTTTTTTGCGGCTGCGTTCCAGCCCGTTTTTAAATTTTTCCAGTGCTTTCGAAAAAAACGCCATCGCTATCTATTTATCCTTTATCCGTTATTCGTCGGGTTCGGGTTCGGGTTTGGGGTTGGGGTTGGGGTCGGGTTCGGATTTTCGTTTTTGCTGACAATCTCCCGCCGCACCGAATCCATCACCCCATTGATGAATCCCGGCGATTGCTCGGTGCCGAATACCTTGGCCAGTTCCACCGCCTCGTTGAGGACCACTTTGGAGGGAATATCCGGACAATACAGCAATTGATACACCGCCAGCCGCAGATTGTTCTGATCGACCAGATTGATCCGCGCCAAGTCCCAGTTGCTGCTGTTCTTCTGGATGCACTTGTCGATGTCGTTTCGCTGCGACCAGGTCCCCCGGGTCCATTTCCGCGCCAGATCCTTGGCGTTTTCCTGGTCGGTATTCTCATAGAGAAACCGGTCTAATTGCACCAGGATATCATCCCCCTGGATAGCCAGTTGATGCAGAAACTGTACCGCCAGCTGTCTGGCCAGGGTACGATAATCTTTGGTTGGTATTTGGTCCGGCTCGGCGGTTGAATTTTTGTGAGGATTGGTGTTGGCCATATTATTTGCAGCCATCAAATTGCTTCAGCACCTGTACCATCTCAATGGCGCCCGCCGCCGCATTGAAACCCATATTGCCGCCTTTGGCCCCGGCCCGGTCGATCGCTTCTTCCAGGGTATCGGAGGTAATCACGCCGAACATCGTCGGTACGCCGCTGGCCAGCCCCACTTCCCCGACGCCGCGGGTGATCTGCTGGCAGACCTGGTCATAATGGGAGGTCTGCCCCCGGATCACCGCCGACAGGCAGATCACCGCCGCGTATTTCCCGCTGCGGGCCATCCGCTGGGCCGCCACCGGCACCTCAAACGAGCCTGGCACCCACAAAACCGTCACCTGCTCCTCTTTGGCCCCATGCCGTTTCAGACAATCCACTGCCCCGCTGAGCAGCTTGGACGTGATAAATTCATTAAACCGGCTGACGACAATTCCATATCGCTCACTACCCACCTGTAGGGCACCTTGCAGTTCCTGTACCATATATAACTCCATTATTTTCAATTACTTAAAACGCTAACGCTGGGTCAAAACCTTTTTCCCGCATCGTTAAAACCTTATTATACCAGAAGTTGGCGATTTTGCAAATTATCAAAATCAACCTTCCATATATTTCATTTTAACTCTGAAGATCCTTTTAAGAGATACAAATTGCCATCCAAAACGAAATCGAGTAATCTCGGATAACTGGAGATTTACAAAAGAGAAAAACGATGCTTGAGAAAGGTGCATTTTCATGAAAAGAGCAAGGCAATTCGTGGTGGTGTGGGTGCTGTTTTTGGCCATCGGCGGTTCCGCATGGTCAGCCGGGAAAATGGAGACGGCCAGGCCGGATGGTCAGTCGAACAAGGCGGTCTGGATGGCACAGGGCAGCTTTGGGATCATGACCCATTATTTAGTCCAGCCGCGGGGAACTACCCTGGAGGAAAAAACCGCCGATCTAAACCGGATTGTGGGCCATTTTGACCTCGACTACTACATAAACCAGATCGAAGAAACCGGGGCGGACTGGCTGATCTTTACCCTGGCGCAGGGAACCGGGTATCTGTCCAGCCGTTGCGACGCCATCGACCGGCTGGAAAAGGGATATTCGCCCGGGCGGGACCTGGTGCGGGAGATCGGCCAGCGGCTGCACCAGCGGGGCAAGAAACTGATTCTCTACCTGCCCGGTGCCTATACCGGTTCCGACCCGACGATGAAACGGCTGCTGGGGCTGGGCAGTGAAGGCTTCATCGACCGGCATAACGCCTTCATCCGGGAGTATGCCGCCGGGCTGGGGGGCCTGCTGGATGGCTGGTGGTTCGATAGCTGCCGGCCGCAGGATAACGACCTGTGGCAGAAGGAAATGGATGCCTGCCGGGCGGGCAATCCCGATGTAGTGGTCGCCTTCAGCGGGGCGGAGTTTTGCGCCTCCAGCGGCCAGATCATGCCCCTCTGCCCGATCGAGGACTATCATGCGGGCGAAATCCACCTGCTGGAAGACAGCCGGATCCGGACCGATTTCCTCTGGCCGCCCGGAGAAGGGATCATCATCGACGCCCAGTGCAAGCTGCGGAAACAGGGGCAGAAGCCCGAATTCTATCTGCCCGATGCGCAGTTCATCGGCTCTGTGCAATGGCATTGCCTGCTGCCCATCGATCTGAGTTTCAATCCCGCGGTGCCCAATCAGTACTGCCATTATACGGACGCGGAACTGTTCCGGTTCGTCGAGGCGGTCAAGGCGGTGGGGGGTGCCATCACCATCAATGTGCCCATCGGCGGGGCTTCCGGCCCGGCCGGGGTCGATACCTCCAACGCGGTGTTCATCGGCAACGGCCATATCCCCCAGGATACCCACGCCCAACTGGTGCGGCTGGGAAAGTACCTGAATGGAAAATAAATTCCTGCTTCGGGTACGGCCCCGTAAAAAAATGGGGCAGGTTTTTACGCCTGCCCCATGATCCGCAATATCCCAAAGGACACGAATCCGTTGCCGAAAATTAACGGCGGCGCCGCCGCAGCGCCAGACCGCCCAGACTCAAGAGTCCGATAGTCATGGGTTCGGGCACGAAGGTGCCTTCCAGTTCAAAACCATTGGCAATAATAACATTAGTCGCAGGACTAGTTAGTTGAATGGTAATCACTCCACTGGAATCAGCTAGTACATTTGGAATAACTCCTTGCGTTGCACTAGGAGTACTCAAATCCAGCAGATCACTGCCGTTAGCCGACCATACGGCTCCATAGCCGGCATCCCCATTACTGCCATATGCAGCCAGATTATAGGAATTTCCCGGAACCAGCCCGCTAATGGTAATGGTTGCCTCTATAGGAGCCGTTACGTCCAGGAGATAATCCTTGTAAACCAGGTTGGCACTTAAAAAAGAATCAGCCAGATCAAATCCGGAAAGGGCAATCGATACCTGGGAATCCGTTACTCCGTCCTCCAGCCATAAAGCCGGTCCGGGGTAAACAGCGGAAATGGTATTGGCAGTGGCATAGGACACCTCCAAACCATTCCAGAAAGTTCCGGTTCCCAGCAGACCCGGCAACGTAGTAGCAGTCGCCGCCACATTGTCAAACGGGACATCTTCCGCATTGTACCCGTTAAAATCGACCCGCAGCACCGCACCGCTCGATACACCGGCAAACACCATTACCATTACCATACTTGTTACCAACATCTTTTTCATTTTCATTTCCTCCGTTTGACAAGCTCCTCGCTTTGTCAAAACTTAAAAAAACCATACGTTCAACAAAAAACCACAAATACATCACACACAAAGCTTTCTACGTTTTATAGGTTAATTTCTTTTCATCACCTCCTTTCCACAGGAGATAACCCGGCCCGGCCGAATGTCCGGCCGGACCGGATGGTAAACGATTAAAGATCTTTCATTTGCCGGATATTATTCAACAGGACCGGTTTGAAAGGTGCCTTCCAATTCAAAACCATTGGCAATAATAACATTAGTCGCAGGACTAGTTAGCTGAATGGTAATCACTCCACTGGAATCGGCTAGTACATTTGGAATAACTCCCTGATATACCCCAGAACTCAAATCCAGCGGATCACTGCCGTTAGCCGTCCAAACAGCTCCATAGCCGGCATCCCCATTACTGCCGTATCCAGCCAGATTATAGGAATTTCCCGGGACCAGCCCGCTAATGGTAATGGTTGCCTCTATAGGAGCATTTAAGTCCAGGAGATAATCCCTGTAAACCAGGTTGGCACTGGCAGAAGAATCAGCCAGATCAAATCCGGAAAGGGCAATCGATACCTGGGAATCTGTTACTCCGTCATTCAGCCATAAAGCCGGTCCGGGGTAAACGGCGGAAATGGTATTGGCAGTGGCATAGGACACCTCCAAACCATTCCAGAAAGTACCATCTCCCAATAGACCCGGCATCACAGCGGTCGCGGCAACATTGTCAAAGGGGACGTCTTCCGCATTATACCCATTAAAATCAACCCGCAGCACATTGGCAACCACGGGAGTCGCACAATTCGGATTCAGAGGATCATTGCAGGTAAGCCAACTCTGGGCAAAATCGGCGTAATCTCCCAGATTGACATAACAGTCCTCGTTGAAGTCCAACTCCTCATAAATGCCATTCGTTTGACAGGTATTCACCGGCTCGGCTTGAAAAGTGCCCGCCAATTCAAAACCATTCACCACAGTAAGGTGAGCGTTTGCAATGGGATCTTCCTCTATCTCAATAATGATCCGCCCGTTTTCATCGGCAATTACATCATAGAGAATGCCCTGATCCGCAACATACCAGGTCAAGTCCAGCGGCCCGACGCCATTGGCGGTCCAGATACCGCCGACATGGTCCCCGCCATTGCCGCCATAGCCGGCCAGGGTATAGGCATTTCCCGGAATCAGACCGCTAATGGTCATGACAATATTCGGATCGGATACGGTGCTCAGGATATAATCCTGGAATACCGTGTTTCCCACATTCGGACCATACAAATCGGCCAAAGTAACTCCGCTCAGGGTAACCGTTACCCCGGAATCCGTTACTCCATCGTGCAATAACAAGGCGGGACCGGGATAAATGGCCGAAATCGTATTGGGAGTGGCGTAGGATACTTCCAAACCATTCCAGAACGTACCGACTCCCAGCAAACCCGGCGTCGCAGTAGTCCATGCGGCATTGTCAAACGGAGCATCTTCCACATTATATCCGTTGAAATCGACGCGCAGGACCGTCGGAACCACGGGTGGGGTGCAATTTGGATTCTGAGGATCGTTGCAGGTAAGCCAGTCACCTGCCAAAATGGCCAGATCTTCCATATTCACATAGCAGTCCCAGTTAAAGTCCATGGGAAGCTGTTCCGTGCATTTGTCAGCGATGGAAATAGAAACGGCATTCCAGTCCGTAGTGGCCAAATCATCCGGACCATGGGCGGCCACCATTACATCCACCGTGTCACCGGCTATAACAGGTAATGTCGAGGTTGAATACGTAAGAGGATGGGAACTGTTGGGAGGCGCTACACCGATTTCTTCCAAAAGAATCGTCCGTTGATTGGGATCGCCGTCTGCACTTTTCACGATGTAAACATCTACCAGTCCTCCCTGAGTCAGGTAAACAGATGCATCCATGAAGAGGTTGGTGGGGGTAGCAAGCGAGGCAGGAGCCGTCCAGCGGATTACGGCGGGGACTTCTACGGCAGGTCCCGTAGTTGTATAACCGGGCTTCATGCCATGTACTCCCGCCGGCACACCCACTTCCGGTCCAACCCAAATATGGGGCAGCGCCCCCTCTAGTTCCTTCCACCAAAGGATGTTCGCTCCAGCTTCTGTACCACTATCGACCATCAAGCCTTTATAAGTGGGAACGGTATTGGGGTCGTTGGGATCACCGACGGCGTATCCATAGGACCAGATACCGTTATCATTTACCGAAGCGTCCATATCCGTATTTAATACCCAGATATCCGCCGAGGCCATGCTGCTGAACGACACCGTTACCATTGCCAACAATATCAAAATAGTTCTCACTTTAATTTCCTCCGTTTGACAATCTCCTTGCCTTGTCAAAACCTAAAAATACCATACTTAAAACCAAAAATAACAAAACAAACATCAGACACATAAAGCTCACCTTCTTTTTTAAATTTTTGCCGCGATCACATCCTTTCTTATTTTCGTATAGCCAGCCCGGTCTGCTCGAAACCGCCGGGCCGCCGGGCTGGATTTACATGACCATAAAGAGTTATTCAATCGGCCAGGTGCACTCCGCATTTTCCGGATCGTTGCACGCCAGCCACTTCTCGGCAAAGAGGGCGAAATCTTCCAGATTGACATAACAGTCATGATTGAAGTCCGTCGGGTAGAATATTCCCAATTCACTACAGGCTGGGTATTGATAATCATCCACTACGGCAATGCCGTATTTCTGGCTCAGATAGGCATGTACCGCCTGATACTGGGCGGGACTGTCGGAATCATAAACCAGAATTTCCGAAACATTGCCGGTGGCATTTTGGACCCCGCCTAATGTCACCGTACCGACCGTGGCAACGGTGGAGGTGGAATACGTCAAGCCGCTTCCCGCTTCCCGGGCTACATTCTGCCCGTCGAAATAGAACGTCTTGGCCGCTGCCATTTTCAGCGTGGAATTATAGGTGGCATTGAGAATGGTGTAGCGATCCGGATCACCCGGCAGCAGGGTGGCCGGTTCCGTGGAGCTATTGTTCCCCTTATTCGAGGTGAACCATTTGATGGCATTGGCCGTCCCATCGCTCATACCGAGGGCATAGCCGGTTACATTGGCATAGTTTCCAACAATGGTCTGGTTCTGGGCATTGGCATCCATATCCACGACCGCGTAAATTGAGAGGGTACTCAGGCGCAGGCTGGCGGTATCCGTTAATAGAAAACCGCCGGACCCGTCAAACCGAACGGCCTTTTGCGAACCGACCGTTAATAATTTGGGGGTGCCCAATAACAGCATCGCATCATTACCGTTGTCGGATTGATCCGCCCAGCGATCGATCGTGTCGCCTTCGGATGCCGCCAGGTAATCATTCGGATCCTCGGTAGAGGGATCCAATTTTAACGTACCGGCATCCGCTTTGAGCCAGAGTTTCAGCCCCGCCGTTGGGGGATCGGCCAGCAGGGTTTGGCTGGACCCTATCTCCATGAATAGTACCATAGTCAGAATTAATAAACTTTTTCCTGTTTTCATTATAAATCCTCCGAATCTTTCATAGTTTGATTTTTATAGGGAAATCCTTTTTACCGTCAGGTCTTATTCAATCGGCCAGGTACAATCCGCATCCACGGGATTGTTGCACTTCAGCCAGTCCTGACTCAAGCGGGCCAGGTCCTGCAAGTCCACATAACAGTCGTGATTGAGGTCCATCGGATAATAGGGATACATATCCGCACAGGTCAGTTCTCCCTGTTCGACCGTGAGCGCAAATTCACCCACAATATCCTCAGTTCCATCCGGCTCATACGGTTGACATACTGCTCCCAGGGAAAGCCACGGCTCGGTCTGAATATCCAGGCTGACATCCGGGGCGGATTTGGGATAAATCACAAAGTTGGTGACCCGAACCTGTACCCCTTTGGCAGGACTCTTCCAGATCACCGGTCCGCCAGCCGGATAACCAAAGACAGGATTGCCGTCCGCGGGCCCGGTGGCATCCTGGGCGGAAAAAACGGTGACGCCGGGATTCACTTTCTGGTCGAAATAGAAACTCATGGAATAGTAATCGCTCGTGAGATCGTACCCCGCCGGAGTCCCATTGCCGGTAAAGGCAAACGTATAGGTTTCGCCTCTATGCAGTTCTGCGGCGATATCTCCATTGGTTCTATTATTGAGAACATGAGCAGGAATCAGATTCGGATCGGTAATGGCGGCTATATTATCGATGTTGTCGTCTAACACCGCCAGATCCCAGTAGGTGCCATCGTAAAGCTGCGTGGTATTCCAGGCTTGTCCCTCGACAGGCACACCCTGGTCATTGGTGGACTGCAGGAAGAGATATTGCAGGTACACTACCGTGGGATCAGATCCCTGGAAATCGCTGGCAACGGTAATGCCATATTTCTGGCTCAAGTAATTATGTACCGCATAATACTGATCGGCATTGACCGAATCATAAATCAGTACCTCCGAGATATTACCCTTGGCCCACTGTCGACCCCAATCCGCCACGGCGATGGAAGCGACGGAATTGGGATTATAGGTTATATTTCCGGGACCTTTAGCGACATGGGTTCCGTCAAAATAAACTACTTTTTCCGCGCCGGTTGCCTTGGGATCCAGGGTGGCGTTAATAATGGTATAGCGATTCGGGTCGGCGGGCAGCGGGGTAGCCGGTTCCAGGGAATCATTGGGGGAAGCGGTGAACCATTTTACTTTATTTACCGTGCTGTCGCTGACACCTACGGCAAAACCGGCTGGAGCGTAGGGAGCGTCCGAATAGTTATCCACCAGGCTTTGGTTTATTACATTGTTGTCCATATCCACTACCGCATAAATCGACAGGGTACTCAAACGCAATCCGGCGGGATCGGCTAGCAGAAAAGCGTCGTTGCCGTCAAAACGAATGGCCTTTTGAGAACCCACTGTTATCAGGGTCGGAGTGCCCCACGTTACGTTGCTGTCATGGCCGCTGCCGGACTTATCCTGCCAGATTTGGACGGTATCGCCGGGGGTTGCCTGGATGTAGCTGCCCGGATTACTCGGGTCCGGTTTCATCGCCCCGTCATCAGCCTTGAGCCAGAGTTTCAGGCCCGCCATGGGCGGAGCGGCGGTAACCTCAATGGCCAAACTAAAAACTAATAATGCAATCGCACAAAATACCAAGATATGTTTTTTTTTCATCGTACTATCCTCCATTCTCATTAAAATTTCAATTTTGTAAAAAAACACAAAAGGAACCGCCAGATCATGCCATAAACTGTTCTCCTTTCTTTAGGTGAAAATTTTTTCCTTTGCGGAGAAGGGTGGATTCTGATAGGATAAAAACAATCTGATAGGGGCGCAAAACACCTTTGTCAGAACCCTTGTGGACCAGCAGGGACGCTGACAACGAACTGCTGGTTCACCTTTTTTCTAAGACCGCTTTCTCCTTTTACTCCAAACCTTCTTTGTTTACCTCTTTTCTGCCTGTTCTTTCAATTTTTGCTCTTCCAGATATTTGTGTAATCGGTGTAGGTAATCTGTAGCCTTGCCAATGTGCACCTTCATTATCTTCTCCGCCTGTTCCGCATCGCCTTTTTTCAGGGCAGCAATGATTTCTTCATGCTGGGATATGGGGCCTTCCCAGTCCTGACAATACGGCGTCCAGAACGAGAAAAACAGGTCGTTTAAAATGGAACTCAGCAGACACAGGAAACCGGTCTGTGACTCCAGGGCCAGAACGGCATGGAACTCTTTATCGGCCATTTTATAATCTTCGTAATTTTGCTCCATTCTGGCCAATTTCATGTATTTCAGGATATCGTCCAGCCGCTGCAAGCCCGCCGGCCCGATGTGTTTAGCCGCCTCCCGGGCAAACACCGGTTCCAGTGACATCCGAATATCGACGACCAGTTCCGGATTGGTGTGGGAAAAATCCTCCAGCAGCGGGGCCAAAAAGTGCAGGCTCGCCATCGGATCAAATCTGCCCACATACCAGCCGGCCCCCTGATGGGATTGAACCATCCCCAGGGTTTGCAGCATATTCAATGCCTCACGCAGCAAGGTGGCACCGATCCCCAGAATCTGGCATAGTTCCCTTTGGGAAGGCAGTTTGTCACCCGGCTGGAGCTGGGAGGTTTTGATATATTTAACCAACGCCGGAACAATCCGCTCGGCATTTTTGGGCTGATGTGTAGAGAGTGGCTTATCAGTAACGCCGATCTTTTCCTTCAGGGTTGGCCGGGGAACAAAAGAGGGATGCATCATCTGGAAAAAATCTTTTCCACTGGTATTCGGTTGCCCGATCATCCCAACATTTTTTTCAGCCTTATCCATTGTCAGATACTTATTGAATGAATTATTAACTTATACTATCATTTGATTACTTATTGCATAAGTTACTTTCATTATCGAAATTTCTGCCCCTTCTGTCAATGGAAAAAATCAGAGTTGGTAAATAAAATAATATGATATAGTCTTATGAATTCATAAGTTCTTTATAAATAGTGATTTATACACCATTTGTTTTTTTGGCGGGTTTCGTGCGATAGCGTTTGGGTGGCTGGTAAGGAGATTAGCAAAAAAAGGCAAACAACCGGAAGCTGTTTGCCCTGTGGCAGATGATCTTATTACCAGTATTTATAAGGATTTATAAATAAAAGGAATACCTAGAGCACCCCTTCGCTAAAACTGCTTTTATTGGGTTTGGCCTCTGATTCTTGTGGTTCCGGCTGTGCCGGTTTGGCAGGTTCCGATGACACTTTATCGGACTTGGATCCGCTATCCTCATGATGCTGATGCTGATCCTGCTCATAATCGTAATCTTCATCCCCCAGCAGGGTCGGTTTGTAGCCGGGCTGTTTCGATCTCTCCACTTCCTGCGTAAACGCCTCGATGATCCGGGCCTGGATATATTCCCGGCTCTGGGCGTTCACTGGATGGGCGATATCCGCATGAAGTTTCGTCCGGCCCCGGTCGCCTTTCAGGGCACGATTCTCATCCAGCCGGAACCCGCAATCATTACAGAATCGCGCACGAAGATGATTCTTCGCCCCGCAGGACGGGCAATGGTCGGTCAGCTTGCGCGAAGGCATGGCCACAAAATAACCGCCGGACCCCTCGATGATCTTCAGGTCCCGGATCACAAAAGAATTGTCAAAGGTGATGGTGCAAAAGGCTTTCAGTCGATCGCTCGGATTGGTTACCAGTTTGACTCGGATCTCAGATATCTGCATGGTGTACCTCCAGGAAAGGTTCTGCTTGATTTAGAAAATGTACCATTCGTACTTCCGCTAGTTTATACGCTTCTATGGTCGCAGCCCATTGGGCTATTGGTTCCTTGCTCTCCGAACTGACAAACAGGCACGAACCGCTCCCGGACATATACAGGGGCCTGATCCCCAGTCCGTCCATCCGGTCCCGCAATACCGCCAGCGGCTCAAAAAGCTTCATACAGGTTGGGGTTAAGCTGTTGATTCCCTGCTGGATCAATCCGTCCAGATTCCCGTCCCTCAGAAAATTCCGAACCCTGCGCATCCGGTCCTCCTCGCGGGATTCCGAATAGGTATGATTTTTATATACATAAGCCGTGGAAACAGGAATATTCGGGATGACCAGCAATAAACTGCGGTGACAGCGATGAGGCAGGGGCTGCACGATTTCACCCCGGCCGGTACACAGGGCGACCGGGCCATACAGAAAAAAGGCTACATCCGAACCCAGCCGGGCGGCATAGCGCGATAATTCTTCCGTGGGCAGCTTCAGGTTCCACAGCCGGTTCAATCCGATCAGGCAGGAAGCGGCATCGCTGCTGGCACCGCCCAGGCCGGCCCCCACGGGAATTTCCTTGTGCAGGGTGATTTTCAGGGCCGGTTCGATACGATGCTCGCCAGCCAGCATCTCCGCCGCCCGATAGACCAGATTCTCCCGCCCGCCGGGGCTGGCAATCCCGGAACATACCAATTGAATTCCCGGCGATTCGGTCCATTCAATATCCAGGCGGTCGCAGAGATCGATCGCCCCCATAATCGTATGCAGATCATGATACCCATCTTCCCGCTGGCCGAAGACCACCAGGCTGATGTTAATTTTCGCCGGCGGCCGCAAGGAGACACTTCCCCCCCGGCGCAATAGCTTGCGCGTATCAACAATTGACGTTACCATTTCTTGCTCCTCAATCAGATGCAAGCTCCTAACTGGTGTATAGCAAATGAGTTGCGAAATTGTATCACATTTTCGATCGCCCGATACGGCTTTTTAGATTCTCTCGACAAAGTGTCTATACTTACGTATTGTAACTTCTTTGCAATCTATGTCAAGACTGTATATGGTGTTCTTTGGCAGGAATTTTGACGGAACCGCCAAAAGTCGATATTGACATCCAAAAACGCACTCTGGCTCCCCCATAGCAAGGGATCGAAGAGCTTTTGACGCTGGCGTCATTTTTGACGGAACCGTCAAAAGTCGATATGGACATTCAAAAACGTCTCTGGCCCCCCCATAACAAGGGGACGACGAGCTTTTGACGCTGGCGTCATTTCCGGGAAAATGAGAGGAAAACGGGATGATCGAGCCGCCGATGGTCGCAGTAGAGCCTAATATACCTTCGCCATGAAAGAGCCACTTTCCCATGTACCAGAACTATGCCATAAGTAAGTGATTATAGATATAATAGGCTGGTATAATTTCATTGATTAAAGGGCTGTCCATCTGTTATAATGGCTGTGTATTCATGGAGAGTCCCAAATGGTGGAAAAAGGAGAAAAAAGTGAAGTGTATAATCCAAAAACATGTCGTGGGAATGGTTCTGATGTTTTCTGTTGTTCTCCCCGTTTTTGCCGAGTGTCCCTCAGCCGGAAATTGTCAAGTCAATTGAGACAGTTCCTTTTTTAAATTAAGCTCTAATGA
>CAZOMV010000008.1:89844-90203 GCA_964580995.1 uncultured Pirellulales bacterium | reverse complement strand
GACCAACGAGCGAGGGAATGGAATATGGGGGCGGCGAGGTTACAGGGAGGGCAAGGCGTTGATGGCTTCCCGCTGGAGCCAGTTGACTTTGCGGGCGACCATTTTCAGGAAGCGGAAGCCCTGGACGTTGGCGAATTTTCCGGTGGCGGCGATGGGGGTGACGGCTTCGGTAATCAGGGCTTCGATCATCAGGCTGACGATCATCTGCAACTCCGGCTGGGACCAGGGAGTGTGCGGGCGGTAGCCGCGGAGAAACTGGCGTGCCCGGCTGCTATCCATGGCGTCAGGCCAGTCATTGGGGTCGATGCCCCGTTCCACCAGGGAAAACTGCAAACAACCGTTGCCCAAGTAGCCACATG
>CAZOMV010000008.1:0-89834 GCA_964580995.1 uncultured Pirellulales bacterium | reverse complement strand
TGCCGCGGCCCCGGCCTTCGCCGATGGCCGGCATCAGGTGCAGGGAATCGTAGTCAAAAACCGCCACAACACGTCCTTCTTTAAAAATCAGGTTCCCCGGATGCCAGTCTCCATGACAAATACCCGTCTTCGCCTGCGAATATCCCACCTGCTCGGCCCGATCGGCCGCTTCCTCATAGGCCGTCAGCAAATTCATCGACAATCCCGACAACTCCGCTTCCTGCCCCATGACACTGTCGTTCTTGGAAATACCGGGTATGATCCCCTGAATATCCTTCCGCACGCCCGGATTGTCGTGATAGGTCTTATGGGGCACCTGGAAGTCCGGCTTATAATCCGCCAGCAATTCGTGCAACCGGCTTAAACATTGCCCGGCGCTGGCGGTGGCCGCTTCGCTGCCGTCGTATTCCTGGCCGTCGATATATTCGAAGAGTTCGTAGATGGCGGCGTAGGCCTGGAGCATGGAGCTGTTGCTGTGGCGGGTTCCAATCAGCCGGGGCGTGCAAAAGCCTTTTTTCGCCAGATACAACTGGACATCATGCGACAAGGCCACCCGGTAGGGGTCATCCCGGCCCGGTGCCCGGCGTTTCAGCAAAAACCGGCCCTTCTCCGCCACGATCAGCGATTTGGGCGAATAGAGATTCCCGCGATGATGCGAATGGATCTCCAAAATAGTCCCTAAATCATAATGGCTCAGAATGATGGCCAGCTCTTTGGGACGAAATTTGCACTGTTTGTCATCCGGCATCGCTGTTTCCGTCCCCACAGTACTTATCCCGGCAAACTTGCGTTACTTACAGTCCTGCTCCGCCTCCATCATTTTCTGGACGCGCCGTTCATGCCGGCCTCCTTCGAATTCAGTGGCGAGCCAGGTTTCCACAATGCGGGTGATCAGCGGATAGTTAATCAATATGGCAGGCAGGCATAAAACATTGGCATCTTTGGGCTTACGGGACATCTGGTCCGTCAGTTCATCGTGGCAGAGGGCCGCCTGAATGCCGCGGACCTTGTTGGCGGTGATGGACATGCCGATGCCGCTGCCGCAAATCAGGACACCACGCTCGGCCTGTCCGGCGGCTACCGCTTTTGATGCGGGTATGGCATAATCGGGATAGTCACAGCTTTTGGATTCATTGGCGCCGAAGTCGAGAATTTCATGGCCGCTGCGCTGCAAAAGGCTCTTAATCAGTTCTTTCGCCTCATATCCCCGGTGATCACATGCTATGGCTATCTTCATTAAAATCACATACCCTTTCTTTATCGAAAATACAAGTTTACTGTTTTAGTTCAAAAATCTTAACACAAAACCTAACGAAGACGCCAGCGTCAAAAGCTTTTCGACCCCTTGTTATTGGGGAGCCAGAGCTGTTTTTGGAAGTCGAAATCGACTTTTGGCGGATCCGTCAACAAAATAATTCATCTACCCTTTCATCCACATAATTTTTTATAATCTGAACACATTTTCTATATCCATCCACCTGCATTCCAATCGGATCGCTCACCGACTGGTCCCGGCCCAGCAAAACCGTCCTGGTTTCCGCCAGCGGATTCAACGAAAGCACTGCCTGGTAATGGGGCCGGTCCATAACAAAGATATAATCCGCCTGATTCACCAGGTCAAGCGTCAAAATTTTTGAGTGATGGCCTGTTATGTCAACACCTAACTCCCGGCAGGCCTGGACCGCTTCCGGCGTGGCATTCGATCCGGCAAAAGCCATCGTACCCGCCGAAACCACCTTATACCCCCTTCCATCAAGTTGGTCAACCGAACAGGACAGTTTTTCCGCCAGTTTCCTGCGGCATAAACCTTCGGCCATCGGGCTGCGACAGGTGTTGCCCGTACAGACAAACAAGATATTCACGGAGCGTAAACGCTGAAGCATTTCTACGTCAAGTACGCCTTTTCTAAGCACTTGCATGGAATCCCCCTCCAGTTTCACAATGGTCGAGGCCTGTGAATATCTGGTAGTACCACAATTCAAGACCAGGTCAATTTTACCATCCAATTGTTCCAGGACATCTTCCGCGCTGATGGGAGGGGCCTGGCCTGCCCGGTTGGCACTGGGAGCCACCACCGGTGAAGGAAACGAGGAAAGCATCATTTGGGAAACCCGGTCATCTGGTAACCGTATGCCAATACTGTTGTTATGAAATAACGCTTTCCTCCGCTGCTCAGAGAGAGTTTTGTTAATCCGTTCCATCTGGCTGGCGTTGAGCATAAAAACGGCGGTAAGAGGCCCCGGCCAGGCTTTACGCAGAAACTGCCGGTTCAATAACGATATATTCGGTACGTACATATCCAGGGCCGCCCGATTGCCGATATGCAGGGTAAAGGGCTTTTCATCCGGGCGTTCTTTGATTTCGCGCAGCAATTCAATCGCCTGGGGCAAATCCGCGTTGGCAGCCAGACCATAGACCGTTTCGGTCGGAAACGCCACCAGACCCCCCTTTTCGAGTACACCATGCGCCCGGGCTACCGCCGCCTGGGCATCCGGGAGATCCTTTATATTGATAACTTCTGTTTTCATAACAGTCTATAGCCGAAAACCGGTTCATCACATACATTGTAAGATTATATAAATCAAATATTTGTGCTTGTCAAGAATTTACCCAACTATTGACGTTAGCAAATTGTCCTCTTAGAATAGCAGGATTATGAATAAAAAAGTAGATGCGGTTATTTTTGATCTGGACGGCACGTTGACGGAACCGGTGCTGGATTTTGACCTGATCCGGTCGGAGATCGGTCAGATTAGCGGACCCATTCTGGAGGCGATGGATGAGATGACGGCATCCCAGCGGGAGCGGGCGGAGGAGATACTTCGCAAACATGAGCGGGCGGCGGTAGAGGAGTCGCGGCTGAATCCGGGGGTGCATGAGGTGATGGACTGGCTGAGGAAGCATGGCAAGCGGATTGGGCTGTTTACGCGGAATCAGCGGGAGAGCGTGGAAACCTTCTGCCGGATGCATAAGCTGGCATTTGATGGGATTGTCACCCGCGAAGACGGGCCGTACAAGCCCAACCCGTTCCCCGTGACCTACGCCTGCCAGCAGATGGAGGTCCGGGCGGAGGCGGCAGTCGTGGTGGGGGATTATGTGTTTGATCTGATGAGCGGGCGGCGGGCCGGGGCAAGGACGGTGCTGCTAGGGACCCATAAAAGTTATCAGAAATTTACGGATCATGCGGATTTTGTGATTTTGAACCTGGGTGAACTGCCCGGCGTATTGGAAAGTATGGAAAACGGCAAGTTTTGCCAGAGCCGGGTCCAAATAGTCGGTAATAGCTGATAAATACCTTGAAGAATATGGAAAAAACTGATTTATGTTATTATTAGCGATAGCCAATTTAACCCATCGGAAGGTCCGAAGCGCCCTGAGCATCCTGGCGGTTGCGATTGCCATCACGCTGCTGCTGGTACTGGTGGGCCTGTCCAACGGGACGCTGAATGAAGTTTCCGGGCGAATGCAAAGCGTGGAAGCGGAGATCGTGGTGCGAGACAAGCATTTCGACCTGGGAAGCATGAGCGGGGGCAAGCTGTGGGAAAAGGAAATCGGGCGAATCGAAGCGATCGAAATCAGTGCCCAGCCGGCGGTACAGAAGGTGATCCCGGTCTTTCTGGGGCGGATGAAGATGGCGGGACTGTCGCAGAATGTCTTTGGGATCAGCCCGGAGGATTTTCCGGTTTTTGCCGGGCGGCGTAAAATCTTGAGCGGCCAACTGTTCGAGGATGATGAAAAGCCGTATGCCCTGGGGGCCAATTCGACCGAAGAGACTTCGTCGTTTTATTTACCGCTACTGATCGATCAGCGGCTTTCGCGGGCGGGAAATATTGAGGTGGGCGATACGTTCAACTACGGGGATATTCCCGCGCGGGTGGTGGGAGTGGTGGAGACGGGGGTGGCCGGGCGGGTGTTCGCACCCATCAATCGCCTGCGGACGGTCAACGGGGTGGCGGTGCCGACCTCGCATATGTTTTTTGTGAAGGCCCAGCCCTCTTTGAATACCGAACAACTGCAAGGGCTATGTGAGGAAATCGAACAAACCACCAAACGCAGTGCCAGCCTGGTGGCTAATTACGCCCAGGTTCTGGCGGATAATTATCGCAATATCACTATTTTCATCAGCCTGGTCAGCGTTATAGCGCTGGTGATCTGCTTTCTGTTTATTTTTGTTACCATGTACACGATTGTGCTGGAACGGAGCCGGGAGATCGCGATTTTGCAAAGCCTAGGGGCCAATCGCTCGGCCATCCTGCGGCAGACCATCCAGGAATCCCTGCTGATTTGTTCGCTGGGGACGGTGGCGGGCATCCTGCTGACGCTGGGGGTGCGCTGGCTGATTCAAACCGTTTCGCCGCTGATGACGATTGAGTTCAAGATGGAATGGCTGATGATTGCTGTCGGGGTGGGTATCGGCGGCGGGGTGATTAGCGCCTTGTACCCGGGTTACCTGGCCCTGCGGCATGACCCGGTGGAGGCTCTGAGCTTTGAGTGAGACAACTGACATTTTAATCCGAACCGAAAAATTATCGAAAACGTTCACAAACGGGCGGCTGGAAACGCCGGTCTTATTCGATATCGATATGGAAATCCGGCGGGGAGAGTTTGTGGCGATTATGGGTCCCAGCGGGTGCGGGAAGAGCACGCTGATGCATATTCTGGGCCTGATGCTGCGCGCCACCAGCGGGACGATCTGGCTGGATGGCCAGAATACCGCCGATTTGAACGAATCGCAGCGAGCCGGACTGCGGCGGGAGAAGATCGGTTTTATCTTTCAGCGGTTTAATCTGCTGCCCAATTTGACTGCCCGGCAAAATATCGCGATAGCGGAGCGGATTCGGGGCAACCGGCTGGATGGTCAAATTATGGAGGCACTGGAGGCGGTGGCCATGGCCGACAAGGCGAATCAGAAACCGGGCACGCTTTCCATCGGCCAGCAGCAGCGGGTGGCGATTGCCCGGGCGATTGCCCATCGGCCGGCGGTGATTATGGCCGATGAGCCGACGGGAAATCTCGACTCCGGCAACGCGGACAAAATTCTCGACCTTTTCCGCCAGGTCAATCAGCAGCAGGGCATCAGCCTGATTATGATTACCCATTCGCTGACGGCGGCGCAGAAGGCGGATCGGATTATCTGCATGGCGGACGGCAGGATTGAATATGTTTAAATACCTTACCAATATTTTGCTACACAAGGGCCACACCACCCATGACCGGATCAATCTGCGGTACTGGTTTTTCGGGTTTGTTTTGTTTCTGGGGGTGCTGACGGGTATTGCCCGGATTGGGCTGGCCGATACCGCCAGGGGCGTGGAGGAAGTATCGGGCTATCTGTGGCCGTGGGCGCTGTATCTGTTTTATATGTCCCTGTGCTGTACCTTTTTTCCCGCACCGACCACCTGGCTGGTTTTATTGATGGCATCGCCCATCCTCAGCGTTTTTCCCCAATCCTTTCAGGCCAATCGGCTCTACGCTTTGGAAACGGTTCTTATCGTCGCTGCGATTGGGGCATTAGGCACAACGATGGCCAACTTAAACGAGTATCATATTTTTACTTTTCTGCTGCGTTTCGGAAAAACGAAGAAATTCCAGAACACCCGCTTTTATCAGAAAGCGTGCCGCTGGTTCACCCTCAGCCCCTTTACCCTGATGACCCTGATGAGTTTTCTGCCGATCCCGGTGGATGTGGTCCGCTGGCTGGCCATCTCCAATCGTTACCGGCGTGATCATTACGCCTATGCTTCTTTTCTGGGCCGGTTTTTGCGATACAGTTTTATCGCGGCGGCCGCCACCACCCTGCAAATCGGCGGGTGGGGAATTATCGCTGTACAAGGGGCGTTGATCGGTTTAGTATTATTGCGATATATTCCCAAGCTGCTGGCCGTCAGCCGTTCTGAGCCAGGTGGGGAACCAATTGCCGCCCTGGAAACTATTAAAGAATAAAGGAATTTACACTATGAAGAATATGCTTTGGTTACTTCTTTCAGCCATTATGATCTGTCTTTCCTGCCCGGCGTTCGGCCAGGATGACCCCAACGCTACCACCCCTACCGCACCCGAGCCGGCTGTAACGGCCCCGGCCGATCCCATCAACCCGGAATTGAATACCCTGCTGGACAAGATTGAAAAACGCTCGGGCGAGCTGAAAAGTTTCGAGGCGGATATGCTGTTCAAGCAGGAGCAGTTACTGGTTGACTCGGTAAAAATCCGCAATGGCAAGCTGTATTATCAGGCCAATCCGGAGGCGGTGTATTTCCGGGTGCATTTCGCCGATCTGCTGGAGATGGATCTGGAAGAGGAAGAAGAAAAGCCTGAGCCAGTCAAGTTTAATGAGGATTTTGCCTTTGACGGGCGGTGGCTGACCCGGCGGAATGAACTGTTCAAGAGTATTCAGAAGTATGAGATCTCCAAGGAGCCGGCCAATAAGGAAACGTTCCGGCTGGGCAAAGGCCCCTTCCCCCTGCCCTTCGCCCTGACCAAAGCGGATATCCTCAAGGAATTCGAGGTTCAGTTGTTACCAGCCGATCCGAATGACCCGGCCAAGACCAGCCATCTTAAGCTCAAACCGAAAAAAGACAGCTCGCTGGCTGAGAAATACCTGGTTCTGGATTTTTGGGTTTCGGCGGAAGAGATGGAACCCCGCCAGATCCGCTATGCCAGCCCGGACGATGAGATTACCACGGTAACCTGGTCCAAGATCAAGACCGACAAGACGATCAGCAAGAAAAACTTCGAGCTGGAGGCTCCCGACAAGGACTGGGAGGTGGAGGTCAATCCGCTGGAAGAGGCGAAACCAGATTAATGCCCTTGAACGAAACCGTACAATAATAATTGTCTGGCCAGCCTGGTTTTTCCGTTCGTATCTTACGCCGGTTTCGAAGCGGTCAGATTCATCCAGTCCACGCCCATTTTTTTCAGGGCATAGCCGACTTCTTTAAGATAATTCCCATAGCAGGCCATCCAGTGGAAACCGCGGGTCTGTTCCACCAGCGTATCGCAATCGCCGTGGATCTGGACATCGATCTGGGAACGACAGATGTCCAGGAAGGGATTATCGACAATCTCGCCCTCAAAGCCAATCCAGCGTTGGGAGGCAAAGTCGGGGTCCAGTACGGTTATCGTCTGCCCCTTTTTCATTTCCACTTTGGGGGCGGCGCCATAATCCGACTCGAAGTGGGTCAGTATCCGGGCCGGTTCATAATCCTGACCGTTCATTTTACGCGGCGCGGTGCAATGGGCCAGAGTAACCAGGCCATCGTGTGGATAGGTTGGATCATTCAGGAATGCCGACCGCCCACTGATATAGTGCAGCAAAATACCCGAAGGAATTACCACAAAATCAGATTCGCAATAGGCGGTATAACCGGAATCATTTAATAAAGTTAAGGGCAAACAGGCAGTCGTTTCCGAAGCCGGCATGATGGTGGACATACATTCATTAATAGTAAAGGCATCGGTTCCAGCCTGATCCAGCAACTGTTTGAACACCTCGTTGAGTACAAAAGCGTTGCTGACAAATTCCTCCCGGGTCTCCAGCGTGATCCCGTTCTGCTTCAGATAGTTTTTCGCATCCTGCTGACACCGTTTCACCAGTTCGGCATTGGCACGGGCTTTCTGTATTAATTCACGGAGGGTTGGGTAATCCACCGTTTCCATATTCATACGCCAGAGTTTACCACTCACTTCCGGTCCCATATGTCCCATGGGTCCCCAGCCGGAAGGACCGCCGATCGCCACGATTTTTTTGCCGATGGTATTACGCAATCCATGCAAGGCCCGCAGCCGCCATACCACTTCCTCCATTTGATCTACTACCACATCCTGACAAGTCATTCCCGCCTGGCCATATTGATCCACATGCTTCCGCAGATAGATCACATGGGCGATTTCATACCACAGCGAGACCGGACCGGATTTATGCCGCACAAACAGAATCGTCCATTTAGCCGGGTTTGACAGTGCCTCGAGTATGTCTAAACCCGTGTTGGCAGCGTAGAGAAGGAGTACATCGTGACTGCCTTTGGCGATGGCACCGGCCTGGTTTACATCCTGGATAGTAACCAGCGGGAGAATCTCCATCGGGAATTCCGCCTGGGCGCGGAGCGTATCCATCTCCTGCCCTATGCGCTGCTGTTCTGCCTGAATATTCTCCTGGGTATGCAGACCGCCCCATGGGCGCCAACTGGTCTGCTCTTTCCGCTGGTATAAGGTACAGGCCAGAACCGGCTGGACTTTGAGAGGAATCGCGGGCAGCGGCTTATATTCCGTCATGGCGGCAGAAGCACGGGACAAGGCCCCCAGCGATGCCAGTGCCAATCCACCGGCAACAACTCCCACATCGGCCATGAAATCCCGGCGGGTAATCCCGCACGCCTTCGACATGCAACAACTGCAGGGGTGGATATGCCTTTCCGACATCGTATATTCCTCCGATCTGGAACTAATCTGGTACAAACCAGCCTGAATAAAGACGCCAGCGTCAAAAGCTCGTCGTCCCCTGGTTATTGGGGAGCCAGAGCTGTTTTTGGAAGTTGATATTGACTTTTGGCGTTACCGTTAATAAAGGGAACCTTGTTTACTTGTATTGTTAGTCTAGGAAAAAATCGTTATTCGTCAAATAAAAATTTCCGACTGCGGCATAAAATGGCACACAAAAATGGAATGCAACTTCCTTTGCAATGGGGAGGATCCATCGCTATAATACCAGGTAATGACACAAAAACCGGGAGTATTGATTGCCATGAGCGGCGGAGTGGACAGCAGCGTGACAGCGGGGCTACTGCAGCGGGCGGGGTATGATTGCACGGGGGTGTTCATGTGCCTGGGGCAGGCGGCCAAGGAAGGCGGCTCTCACCCCGGTTGCTGCAGCCCGGAAGATGCACGGGATGCCAGAGAGGTGGCTGACCGGTTGGGCATCAAATTCCATGTTCTCAATTTTCAGAAAGACCTGGAAATCATCGTCAATTATTTTGTGCAGGAATACAAACGCGCCCGGACTCCGAATCCCTGCATCCTGTGCAACAGCCGGCTGAAATTCGGCAAGCTGCTGGAGTTTGCCGATATGATCGGGGCTGGGTATGTTGCCACCGGCCATTATGCCCGGATTGAGGAGCGGGAGGGCCGGAAATGGTTATGCCGGGGCCGGGACCACGGCAAAGATCAGTCCTACGCCCTGTTCGGCATTAATAAGGAAAACCTGAACCGGATTCTGCTGCCGCTGGGGGAATACACCAAAACTCAGGTTCGGCAATTGGCGCGGGAAATGAACCTGCCAGTCCATGATAAAGGGGAATCACAGGAAATCTGTTTCGTGCCGGACGATGATTATGCCCGGCTAGTGGCGCAGCGGCTGCCGGAATTGTGCAAAAAAGGGTCGGTGGTAGATACGCATGGTAAGGTGCTGGGTGAGCATGAGGGGATTTTCCGCTATACCATCGGGCAGCGGCGGGGGCTGGGGATTGCCCTGGGCGACCCGGCGTATGTGGTTCGGCTCGATGCGCAGACCAATACCGTGGTGCTGGGGGACCGGGAGGAACTGCTGCAAAGGCGGCTTTGGGCCGATCAGGTGAACTGGCTGGTTGAGCCGGTCCCCACCGAACCCTTTGCAGCCACCATCCAGATTCGTTATAATCATCGCGGCGCCCCTGGGACCGTAACGCCGCTGGCGGATACGCGGGGCGGCCCCCTGGTGCGGGTGGAATTTGAGGAGCCGATCATCGCTATCACCCCCGGACAGGCGACGGTATTTTATCAGAAGGATGGTGTGCTGGGCGGCGGATGGATCGAACTTGGCGAAAAATAGCAATCAACGCGCACTGATTATACAGCCCGGCGCCCTGGGCGACAGCATATTGACGCTGCCCCTAGCTCGTTTGATTATCGAGCAGTACGGCATGACCAGCGTCGATATGATGGGGACGGTACATTCGTGGGAAGGATTTCCGACCGGAAAGGTGATGGACCGTATCCTTTCGCTGTGGGCCACCCCCCTGCACCCGCTCTTTACCAGCCACAGCCGTTTTGATTTGCCGGAAAAGGATCCGCTGATTGAGCTGTTTCGGCATTATGACCTGGTGGTTTCGTTCCTGTACGATAACGAAGGCCATTTCGAAAAAAATCTCATCTATACCCTGTCCATAACCCACGCTGCCGAGGTGGTTACCCTGCGACTTCGCCCGCCGGAGGGGTATCCCCGGCATACCAGTGAATTTTTTATGGAGCAGTTTATTGAACAATCGCCCGAGATGTGGCTGCGAATTCACCCACACTATCTCAAAGAACCGTTGATTAAAATGAGCCGGGAAGACCGGGAATCCGGACAGCAATCCCTCGAAAAGATGGGCTTGGATCCCTCCCAAAAAATCATTGCCATTCACCCGGGCAGCGGATCGGCACAAAAATGCTGGCCCAGAGCCAATTTTCTCGAATTGGCGGAAAATTTAAAGCAAAACGGCATACAAACAATCTTTTTGTTAGGCCCAGCCGAGTTGGAACGCTGGGAAAAAGAGGAAATTCTCGAATTTTCAGAAAATTATCACACGCTCGCAAATTTACCCCTCGACCAAATCGGCCCGATTTTATCGGTCTGTAACGGCTTTCTGGGTAACGATAGCGGGGTGGCACATCTGGCTGGGGGATTGGGCCTGGCTACTCTGGCAGTCTTTGGCCCCTCTAAGTCCATAAACTGGAAGCCTTTAGGCGCGTCGTCCAGAATTTGCATGCCGGATCCCGCTGAAAATGGACTTTTCCCTCCCACCGCCAAAGTGCTGGATGAACTGCAAATGCTGATCTGGTAAGCCCCCGTCCGGCCCAATAATCCGTATTGGGGCAATAAATTTTTTGAAAAAATAATTGCAACTAATTTCAGGTCGATTATACTTTTGTCCAAAGTTACCATTGGTAATTGAGTTGCGGGTGTAGCTCAGTGGTAGAGCGTCACGTTGCCAACGTGAATGTCGTGGGTTCGAGTCTCATCACCCGCTTTTGGAAACGCAACGTATATCCCCAAATGAAGTTGGATTTCCGCATAGAATTCCGATTCCCGTTAAGCCGGCCTCATTTGACAGGTTTTTCGTTGCGACTGGAAGAAGGCCAAGTATAGAGGTTTTTCGGCCAAATGGCGTTTTACTGGTCGTAAAAGGCATCTATTCTTGGCCCTTTTTTGCAAACAGGAGCAAATTGAATGGCTGAAACAGAAAATAATGTTGATCAAACGGATACCGAAACCCAGGAAAAGTTTAACTGCCAGGTGAATGTGGCAGACAGCGGTCCCTGGAAGAAGAAAATCACGGTGGATATTCCCCGCGAGGAGATCGACAAGGAGATGAACAAGCAATACGGGGATCTGGTGCACTCCGCGGAAATCCCCGGCTTCCGCAAAGGGCATGCCCCCCGGAAACTGATCGAAAAACGGTACGGCCAGGATGTCACCAGCCAGGTGAAACTCCAACTGATGACAAAGGCCTTTAAGCAAATTGACGAAGAGCAGGACTTCGAGATTCTGGGGGATCCGGATTTTGATCCGGAAAAGATCGAATTGCCGGAAAGCGGCGATTTCCATTTTGACTATGAGGTTGAGGTCAAGCCCAAATTTGAATTGCCGGCCCTGGAAGGCATCCAGATTGAAAAGAAGATCTATGAGATCAATGAAGAGCGAGTCAACGATGCTTTAGAGGAATTTCTGCGCCGCAATGGCGAACTGGTGGAAATAAATGACGAAGCTGCCCAGGAAGGTGATGTCCTTCGTGCGGATATCACGATGACGGTGGAAGGCATCGACCAGCCGGAAACCTTTCCGGATCATCCCCTTCGTGTTGCCGAAAGCGGCATCCACGGAGTCTGGATCGAGGAGATGGCCGCGGTGTTAGAGGGCGTCAAGGCCGGTGAAACCAGGACCTGTTCCGCCACCGTGCCAGATACTCACGCCAAAGAAGAATACCGTGGTAAAAAGGCTCAGTTCTCCATCCGGGTGAATATCCTCAAACGGCTGATCCCCGCCGAAGTGAACGAGGAATTCTTAGCCAAGGTCGGGCTGGAATCCGAAGAGGAATTGAAAAAAGCCATTGAGTCCAGCCTGGAAAACCAGACCGAGCGGGAAGTACGCAATTCCATGAAACAGCAGGTATCTGACTACCTGAATAAAAATGTCAATTTTGACCTGCCGACCGGTGTGGCGACCAAACACGCCAATCAGTTCCTGGTTCGACGCTATTACGAATTGCTAAATCAGGGGATTTCCAGCGAAATCATCGAGGAAAATATCGAGAAACTCCGTTCCGCCAGCAGCGAGCAGGCTGCCCAGAACCTCAAGATGGAGTTCATCATGGATGCTGTAGCCGATAAACTGGAAATCGAGGTTTCGGAAGGTGAGATTAATGCCGCCATCGCCCAGATGGCCGCCGTAAATCGCCGCCGGCCGGAAAGCCTGAAAAATGAAATGCAAAAAGAAGGCCGGCTGGACAATATCCGCAGCTACATCCGGGATGAGAAAGCCATTGATAAAATTCTGGAAATGGCCCAGGTCGTAGATGCCCCCGTTGAAGAGGAAAAAAAGCCCAAAAAGAAAACCCCCAAAACCGCGGCCAAAAAAACGGAAAAAAAGACACCCAAAAAAGAAGTGAAACGCACCCCCCCTTCTGCCGATAATGAGTAAGTGTTGGATCTTTCGGTTTGGCAGCGGAATGTCTTTATGAGGATTTTGCAATGGAATTATATCGGCCGGAATTAATCAGGCAATCGGCGCAGCTTTCCAGCTCCTCCGGGTACCAGCGTACCCGCGAGATGGGTTTAAACGAAATGCTGCTGGAGAACCGCTGCCTGTTTCTGGATATGCCCCTGGACCCTTCCTATGTCACCAGCCAGGGTACCATCTGTTCGATGATTATCAAAGCCCTGCTTTATCTGGACAATCTCAAGCGGGGCAGCGACATCCATCTCTATATCAATTGCCCCGGCGGCAGCGTGGATGACACGATGGCCATTTACGACACGATGCAGTTTATCAGTTCCGACGTGTGCACCTATTGTGTCGGCCATGCGGCCAGCGGCGGCGCGATTATTCTGGCCGCCGGCACCAAAGGGAAACGCTATGCTCTGCCTCATGCCCAGGTGATGCTGCATCAGCCGTGGGGCGGAGTGGGCGGCCAGGCGGCGGACATCAAAATCCAGGCCGAAGAAATCATTAAAACCAAAAAAATGATTAATCAGATTCTCACCAAGCACACCGGCCAGAGCAGCGAAAAAATCCAGGAAGAAACCGAGCGGGACCGCTATATGAGCGCGGAAGAGGCCAAGGCGTACGGTATTGTGGACGAAGTGCTCTCCAGCGAAGATAGCAATAAACCCAAAGAGAAGAACCTATAAGTAAAGCGAGTATGATTATGGCTTCAGGCAATCTTGTGCCCATCGTGATTGAAACTACCGGCCGGGGCGAGCGGGCGTATGATATCTATTCCCGGCTGTTGCGGGACCGGGTGATCTTTTTAGGCGGGCCGGTCGATGATGACGTGGCGAACCTGGTCATCGCCCAGTTGCTTTTCCTCAGCAACGAAGATTCCAAAAGCGATATCCACTTTTATATCAATTCGCCCGGGGGTTCCGTTTCCGCGGGACTGGCTATTTACGATACCATGCGTTATCTCCGCTGCGACGTCAGCACGTATTGTGTGGGGCTGGCTGCCAGCATGGGGGCCATTTTGCTGCTCGGCGGCGCCAAAGGCAAACGAAACCTGCTGCCCAACTCCAGTGTTTTGCTGCATCAACCGCTGATCCGCGGCCACGTCACGGGACCGGCGACCGACTTGCAGATCGAAGCGGATGAAATCCTTCGCTTGCGTGACAAGCTCTACCATATTATCTCCAAACACACCGGCAAAGACCTTAAAAAGGTCGAAAAGGACTGCGACCGCAATTACTGGATGGATGCCCAGCAAAGTGTCGATTATGGCGTCGCGGATACTATTCTCGAGAAAATCCCGGTGATGGATGCCAGCGGCGAATCAAAAAATAATTCCTGATCGGCTTAACGGATATACCGCCTTATACAATGGTGGGCCTATGAATCGGTCTGATACAAAATATCGTAATTTCGGCTGGTTATCATCTGCGTGCTGCCTGCCCCTTCTGCTTCTGCTGCTAGTGATCGGCACATCCTGCCAGTCAGCCGCGCAAAAAGAAGCTTTGACACAGCAACTGGAACAGATTAAACAGGAAAACGAGCAGCTCAAATCCAATCTGGCGGAGAAAGAACAACAGTTGGAACAGTTGAACGGCCAGATGCAAACCCTACAGGGCTTTCCCGCCGACCGGATGCAATATTTTACCTCGGTGGATTCCATCGAGTTCGGCCGCTACACCCGCGCTTATGATGACAACAAAGATGCAAAGGATGACGGAGTGGCCGTTTATCTGATCCCGAAAGATCAATTTCATGATGTGATTAAAGCATCCGGGGATGTAACCGTTGAATTGTGGGAGCTGGAGGCCGAGGAAAACAGCCGACAGATTCACCGCTGGGAATTTCCGCTGGCTGAATTATCCAACTACTGGCTCAGCGGCCCCCTCACCTACCATTACAAATTTCAGCTTCCCTGGCCGCCGGGGTATGCGCCTCATCCGGCGAATCTCACCCTCAAGCTGACCTTTCAGGACGCCTTCACCGGCCGCCGCTTCGAAATACAAAAATTACTTCCCGCCCGCTAAATTCGTCTGCAATACAAACCAGATGGTGTGTGCATAGCGGTTGAGATAATGCTCCTGCACCGGATACCGCAGACGCCGCAGCCCCCGGAAGACCGGATTTTTCCCCTTTTCACAGACCCGCTCTTCCACGAGTTTCCACCGGGTCTGCCGCTGCAGTTGCGCCCGGATAAAGGCCCGGGCATCCGAGAGGGAGAAAAACCATTTATGCCGGTCCATCGGCCGCTCGGCCGGCAGGCCGTAATGAGCAAACGTGCCCCGGCCCCGCTCGATCGGCACCCGTGCCGTTACCCAGTTGTTCGGCAGGGAAAGAATCAAATACGACCGCGACAGCCGCAATAGCTCCTGAAAGATCTGATGCAGATTGTCCAGATGCTCCAGGACATCGATGCAAATCACGCAATCGAACGAACCATCCTCAAACGGCAGGCGGTCCACCTTCTCCAGATTGATCTGAATATCCGGCCGTCCCCCGATGTCAATCCCAACATGGTCGCAGCCGGGCAATAATTTCTTCAAAGGGGCCTGGTCGCACCCGACGTCCAGAATCCGGCCCTGCAAATACCGGGAGAAAGTTTTCACCAGATACTGCGTTCGATCCTCTCGCTCGGTAAATCGTATGAAATCCACTTGCATATAAAGGTTCCGTTGTAAGTCCGGCCTATACCACGATCTCAGCCCAGGGCTGATGGTAACAACCGGTTGTGATTAAATCAAACATATCCGCGGCAATTTGCCGGCAGTTAAAATGCTCATGCGCCCGTTCCATCCCCTGCCGGGCGATTTTCTGCCGCTCCCGATCCTGTGCCAGATAGTATTCGGCCAGTTCCACACACTGTTCCTCTGTCTCAAAATAACGCAGATGAATCCCATCCTGAAAGAGGATCTCACTATCCGGAACATGCTTGGCCAACACAAACGCCCCACACCCCATCGAGTTAATCAGCCGGTTGGAATGATAAAACCGCACTTCATTATACACATTAATACTCAAGGCAATCTTACAGCCGCTAATGGCATACAGATAATTCATGCCATATATTTTTTTCTCTCCCTTGCCTCCCCAGGTCGTAATTATTTTTTTCCGACGAAACCGTTTGATTACATTGTTCCGCAGAAGATCCTGCTCCTGAAGGCCGCGGTGTTCGCTGGTCCCGGTAAACAAAACCTGACTTTTCCACTGGTCCTCTACCGGATAGGGCTTTTCCAGATCGGGATCGCCCGGATAGGGCATATAAGCGCATTGTTTTACGCCGGCTTCATGGTAACGGGTCAAATTCGCGCCGCCGGCCGTGGAGATAAACCAGTCCGCATGGCGGGCCAGTGACAAAATCGAGGGATTGATATGACTGGTCAAATCGATATACCAGCAGATCAGAATACTATCCGGTGCCGCTTCCCGGGCTGCCAGAACCGTTTGCTCATTATAGGCACGGCAGCCCCGGTAAACGATGATATCCGGCCGATACTGCCGAATCTGCCCGGCCATGATCCGATCCGTCGCCTTGCGAACCACCGCCTCCCCCCCCATTCGACTCCGCCAGGACATTTGATGACGGGGAATATCCGGATAGCTGAACGGGTACACATCATGCCCGCAACGAACCATTCCCTTCATCAGGCGATGTGGAAAGGTCAGATAACTCCGCAAGGAATCAATCTTAAAATCATCCAGCAAAAAAATACGCATAGATACATCACCTAGTATGGTTTCATGGACAAATAAGCTGGGATTATAACGGATGGGAAAAGAAAATCAATCCGGCAAATCGCTTTTTAGCAGGCAAAACCTTGATTTATAATATTTGCTTTGCCGGAATAAAAATCTTATAATCCAGCCGGTAAAGCATTTATGGCTATGTGAGCATCCAGCCGTTACAATGAATGAAAATTGATGGACAGTATAAATCGTTCCGACTATTACCCACTCCTAGCTAACCTGCCGCAAACCCGCCGGGGGAGGTTCCGGTTCTGGTTTTGCCCGGATAATGCGGAAAATACAGTTGACCTTTCTTCCCTGCCTGATCAGCTTCTGCAACTGGCCGCCGATCCCATCGGGGAACAGACCGAATTCCCCGGCCACATCCACGCTACCCTGCTGCGAAACCATAAGCGGGTCCGGGTGTTCCGGCTGAAGACCCCAGCCGCATCACTCATTGCCAAAACCTTCAAACTGACAAAACTCAAGGACCGGTTTCGCTCTTATTCGTTTGCCCTGGCGGAAACGGCCAACAATCTCAAAGCCGCCTCTCTCGGTATTCCCACCCCCCGCTGTTACCTGTATTATGAGTTCAGGCCCCTGCTGCTGGGACCGGTGCGGCTGTGCGGAGTTCTCATGGAAGACCTGCAAAAGTTCGTTTCTCTGGCGGATGCCGTCGCACAGGGGCAAGCCAGCTTTTTTGATGCCATCCCGGCCATCCTCCAACTTTTCCAAACGGGCGTCAATCATATTGATCCTTCCCCGGTTAATATCTTTCTGGATCCCAGATCCAAACGCTATACGATTATCGACTGGCAGCATTGCCAGTTTCATACCCCGTTCAATACGACTCAACTGGTGTTATCCGCCGCTCATTTTCTCCGCTACGCGCAGGTTGAATTCGCCAGCGGCTTGTGGCGACAATGGCTGGAACAACTGCATCAGGCCGCTGCCATCGACTGGCCGCTGGAACTTTTTATCTCGAAAGTGGCGTCCCTGCACGGGAAAAAAATTCACACGATCGACCGGCTGACCCTGAACGCCGCTAAGCTGGGATTGTAGGTATATCTATGGAACATTTGAAAAAACTAATCTACTGGTACCGTTCGATCTGCCTGCAAAAAAAGTGGCGATCCAAACGCAAACGAAAGGGCACCATCCGGCTGTATGTTCGCGATGTGGCCCAATTGTTTCGGCGTTTTGAAGAATACAATATACGCTATCTGGTCCTGCGCTGGTTCCAGGAAGTTCCAACCACTGTCGAACAGGAGAAGGACCATGCCAATGATGTAGATTTGCTGATTGAGGTGGAAGGCAATCTGCCGACCATCGCCCAAATTGTAAGCAGGCAGCCGGGCCATTTTAAATGCGACCTCTACAGCACCAGCGGCCGATTCGGCACCTCCTACCTCGGCATGCCCTACTACCCCCCCGTTCTGGCCCAGCAGTTGCTGGATACCCGGATCCGGCATGAAACGGGCTTTTATATCCCCAGCCGGAAAAACCAGTTCCTTTCTCTAGCCTATCATCTGACCTACCATAAAGGGCTGGAGTCGGGCATCCCATCCGGCTGTGAGCTGACCGCCAATCCCCATCCCAAACGGCCCTATGGCCAGCTTCTCGAAAAACTGGGCAAGGAACTGGGGGTTGATTTACCGACGCCCTATACCCTGCTGGGCCTGCATAATTATCTCAAGCAGAATGACTGGGACATGCCCTATGACCTGCTGGAAAGATGGCCCCGGCGTACCGACTGGCATAAAAAACTGCTGGAAGTGGAACTGGGGATTATTGACGAGGATGCCCGCCGGCTGCCGCACATTCTGGTATTTTTCATCCGGGAAGATATGGTAAAGGAAAAAAAGGAGGATTTCATCCTGAACCTGATCCGCGAAAAATTCCGGATTCTGGAAATGGTGAACCTCTCCGAAGAGCAGAGTAACCGGGTGATGCGCCAGGTGCGCGGCGGCAACTGGCTTAAGTACAAAGGCACAGAAACCATCGGCCCCGCCATTGCCGTTTGCTGCCATGATGACCATCCGATCCCCATTGACAAGTCCGATACCAAACGAAATGCCTTATATCCGCTGGTCAGCAATCAGAACGCTTTCCATAAACACGAAATCCGAAAACGGCTGGCGGAGGAATCAGGCTCCGAAGACCGGGTCAACGGCATTCACGGCAGTGATAACGCTTACGAATCCCAGCATATGCTCCGGGCGATTTTCGGCCAGGAACACATCGGGGCCATGAACCGGCAGCTTCTGGAAAAAATAAAGAATAATTTTTCCCTGTAGGAAACCGATAAAAACCATACCATGCAAAATTCGATTCTGCTTACTGAAATTGACATCTATTTTCCACAGCTTCCGGCGTTTCTGGAAAACCGGCGCATTTTGCATATTAGCGACCTGCATTGTCTGGGGTTCGGTCCGAAAGAGCAATGTGTTCAAAAAATCATGCGGGAGCCGGCTGACCTGCTGCTGTGCACCGGGGATGCCTGCTATCAGTTCCGCATCGCCAATCCTTTTCTGGACGATAAACAAGACGAGCACACTCCCCACTGCGGCCTGACCAAAAGAGGTCTTACCCTGCGGCCCAAAACCCAGGAAGCCATCGAGGTCTTTTCCCAGTTGATGGAAAACACTCGCTTTCCGCTAGGCGCCTATTTTGTCCAGGGCAACCATGATTCGCGGGAATTTTTGGAAAATTTGCCAAAGCTGGGGCTGGTCCATTTGCATAATGAATGCCGGCAAATTGCCGTCTCTGCGACGCAGCAATTCAACCTCTGCGGCCTCCGCTGCGAAAATCGCAGGACCCCCGATGTTCCCAAGGCGCTGGCGAGCGCGGACCCGAAGCTATTTACCATCGGATTATCCCATTATCCAGAATTCGGCGAACCGTTAGCGGCCGGCGGGGCCGACCTGATTCTCTGCGGCCATACGCACGGCGGGCAGATTTGTCTGCCCAGCGGCCGACCCCTCTCCACCCACAGCCGCACCGGCCGGAAATACGCCGCCGGCCTGAGCCGCTTCGACCACAGCTACATCTACACTACCCGCGGCATCGGCTTCAGCATGCTCCACTTCCGGCTCTTCTGCCCACCGGAAATCACCCGCTTTACGCTCCACCAAGGCGATCCCGGCCAAACCAGGATTTCAACCCATACCATCACGTAATCCATTTCTCTATGGATAAATCCGGAACGCAATGAAACAGGGCAATTAATTGGCCGCCGGTGGAACCGCCAGATAATTGCCGTAACCGACAATAACCGTTGAGACGATTAAAAGCAGTAAACCGATAGTTAGCAAGATCCGTGTGCGCGAGCTGGAACCCCTCCATTCATGCAAGGCGATACCCCACAAGGAACTAAAAATGATAATGCTGGCCATATGCAGGGTCCAACTGGAGAATTGGTAATCGCCCATCTGCGTTTCGCCCATGGTGTAGAAGAAGAACTGCATATACCACGTAACTCCAGCCAGGGCACTGAAAAAATAGTTGTTCAGCATCGGTACGCGGCTATCGGCGGCGGATGATTTTCGGGGTGCATGTTCGACCACTTCTTCGCTAGGGGCGTCAATGGCGGTTTCGATGATCGTTTCCCTATCACGCTGGGGCGATTTATGCCGCAAGGTGGAACTGAAATACTGGTAGCCCGTGCGATTTTTGATATTCAGCAGAATGCACCAGATGAAATTCGTCGTGAACCCACCCAATAAAACGACACACAGTTTCGGCAGCCCCGTCCAGATCGGCGAAGTGCCTGCAAGTCTGGATGCCTCAGCAATCTGGTTACCAGCCGTCAAGGCAAAGGCAAAACACGCACTCATAACGCCAGAAAAGGTGGCAACTAGTATTCCTTTACTGAAGTTAAACTCCTGAATGGCCTTCTTCTTTTCTGCTTCGGGCATTTCTCGCTCTTTGTTCAGACCGGCCATAGACGCAACCAAAATCCCGATCATGCAGACGGCCACCCCACCCAGTGTGATTTGCCCCGGTGTCGTTTGGGCTATGTCGCCCAGACTAGCGGCAATCGGAATATTCGGCAAAAAACTCTTCGCAATCGGCGGGACCAGTGTCCCAAACGCTGCACAATAGCCTAATGCAACACCCATACCCAGAGACATGCCGAGATATCGCATGGTTAGACCGAAAGTCAGTCCGCCCATACCCCACATAGCACCAAAGAAATATGTCCACCACAGCGTCTTAATTGATTGCTGCCCCAGGACGTTGAGAAGGTCGCACGTCATAATTGAGGCCAGGACCCACGGGGCAATGATCCAGCTAAAGAAGCCGCCGACCAGCCAGTACACTTCCCAGGACCACTTTTTCACACCCCGGTAAGGAACATAGAAACTGCCCGACGCCAGCCCACCTAACCAATGAAAGACCACACCAAGAAACGGGTTAGCCATCATAATCGACTCCTTGCCTGCTGTTACTTCCTGTCATTACTATAGTTACGCAAATGTTTAGCAATTATTTTAATGAGTGGATTATTGTACTGCCTATAAAAACAGGTTGCAACGGAAATTATGACGCTATGGCGATTATCCTACCGGGCAGGTACAGAATTCCCCTGTTACCCACCAGAGCATTCGGTTACATCCGCTGGAAGCAGTTGAATCAGCAGGTATTCCCCCCTATCTGTTCCTACCTTGCTCCGATTTCGATGATCTTTACTCCATGGCTGGGAACCTGTACCTGGACTTCCATAATATCCCCCTGTCGTTTCCAACTGTCCGCACCGGTCAACTGGTAATCCCTGTCCGCAGATAATCCAATTTCCGGCAAACGAAATTGAAATGTCACCGGTTCCGTCGAATCGTCCAGCTTGAAGCAGTTGATTACCGCGGCGTTTTTCTCCGGCAGAGTATGAACATGAATCGTCTCGTCCAGGCCGTAAAACTCGCCGCTGGTAAAGAACGGCTTCAACCGCAGATAGGTCTGCATCGCATCCTTGTGAGCCTGCCACGCTTTGGGGTTTTTATGCTTGCCGCCGAATCCCATGTGCCGGCAGGTACTGGCATACCACCAGAATCCCAGGGCCTGATCGTTGTCCGTCCGCAGATCGATATGCAGATAGATCGGAATATGATAGGCCAGATTGACATAATACAGGGCGGCCCCCCGGCGGTTCAGCACGTCCTCTTCGGTATAGATCATCTGTTCATAACCCCACAGGACATCGAAGGAACCCGGTTTGGCGTGTAAAATATAAGTCGGGCAATACCGTGGAACGCCCGGACCGATGATGGGATCATGTAGTTCGATCTCGACCTTCGGGTATTGTTCGTGCACCAGTTGGCACAGACGCAGCGTCGCGTCCAGATGGTCCTGACGAGTCGGCGGCAGGGAATGTCCATGGCTTGGATCCCAGCAATCACCGGTAAACCAGTTGCCGTCGAACATAATGAAATACGCGCCATTCTTACACAGTTCGTTCAGACGCCTGGCCTTTTCCTCCACCCATTTCTGATTCGAGCTGCACAGCCCTCCCATCTTGTTGCCGTTTATATCCTTGCACCAGTTGTCATCCGGATAACCGCTCGGATCGCTCCAGGCCGCCAGCGGGGTATGCAGGGCCAGGGCAAAACCATATTCCTCCTGAATCCATTTATAAAAATCTTCCTGTCTGCCCAGCCGGTCATCCGCCCAGATACAGGAGGCAAATATCGTATCCCAGCCCGGATCCAGATACAGACACTCGCAGCCGATTTCATACGCCTTGTCCGCCTCGATCTTCATGTCTTCCCGCCGGTAGTACTTGGCCCGATTTTCTACGGTATCACTCAAAGGCGGCCACCAAAGCGGATTATCATACAGCTCATTCCAGTGGACCGGCGGATTATAGCCTTTGGGTGTGACATGCCCACGGCTGTCCATGTCCTTTCGATAGGAATAAAACGCCTCTTTCCAGCCGCCATCCAGCATCTGCAGGCGGGTCTGTCCGAATGTGAAACTCTCGCCCGGCTTCAGTTGCGCCGCCCCTTCCGGATCGCCAAACTTCCAGCGGCCCGCCCCGCCGAAACGCAGCACCAGCCAATCCTGCGAATTATCCCCGGTTCGCCAAACCGGTTCCATCAGAGACCACTCCATCGCCTCGGCATTATACTTATGCAGCAGCAGCGTCTCGTTCAGATTGTACCAGGCCCAGCCTTCCGAACCCCAGGTCGGCGAATACATCTGAGGCCCTATATCTCCTTTCCGATACCAGTTGATCCGATCCACCGCATGCCAGATTTTCTTCAATAAAATATCAGACAGGGAATAATCACACAAATCCCCTGTTTCCGGCCGCCGCCGGTAGGGAATCTCCGCGAACCGGTCGCCGCTCACACCGGCGGCCATTCCTTGTTCATCCACCATGCATTTGGCAAAACCACAGGCAAAACCGGAGGTATCCAGCGGTTCTCCGCCGGAATTGGCAATTCGAATGGTTTCGGTTATGGCATCCGGATCATTTTTCGATACGGCAAATAATTGCTCGATTTCCAACGAATTTAGTCGTGCCTGGAAACGCACCGAATAACCGCCGTCCTTTTCTTCCTGAATCTCAGGTTCTACCGTCAGTTGCGGAAATCCACCGCCCGGCCAAACGTAATCCGCATCCGCATAAATCCGCCCCGTTTTCAAGTCCCGCAGACGGCAGGGATTCAAACCGTCTTTCGTTTCGACGATCAGCTCAAACCGCCCGCTGCCAATGGTCACCAGGCCCTTTTGACGATCGTATGTAGCCGTAGGTTTTGTATAGACCTTTGCACCGGCAGAAGGAACACCGACCGGTTTCTGCAAGAGAGGGCGGCACACCACATATGCCAAACCAAGCTGGGTATCCGAGCGACCCTGCCATTCCAGCCGGCTCAGCGGCGCAGTTACATGCCGGGCGGAAAAGGCAGAACTCTTCCCCGACGAATCGGTAACTGTAATCGCCGCCAAACCTCCCTGATCCTGAATCCGAAATTGCAGCCATCCTTTTTTTACCGCCGCCGGTTCCCCTTTCGTCCGTGACAGAGCGGTATCCTCTATCCAAATCTTCCCCCCATCCTCCGCCGTATCATAGATGACCTGCCAGATACTGCCCCGCATGGAATCGGGAGATACGCTATTCAAACTCCAGCTTCCGGAGTCGCAATAAATGGAAAACTCCGCCTCATATCCCTCCGGCAGATTCATCGCCTCGGAACTTACACTGCCGCCCTGGAGCAATAACACACTTACCGCTCCGTCGCCAGATACGGTAACACCATCCCGGGCCTGAAAGGATTCCGCCGCCAGCCAGTTGCTTCGCCCTTCCGGCTGCTTGATTTGCTCCGTCAGTATCTGTGCCACATCATAACGAATCAGGGCAATCGCATCATATGCCACCCAGGAACCGTCCTTCAGCGTGATGGCCAGCTTGTGGTCACCGGCTGGCAAGGCACCCTGCGGCAGTGCCACAAATAGTTTCTGGGCCGTCCCGCTGGTGGGTCCCATATATACTTTCCCGGCTCCGGTTTTCAGCCTTTGCGAATAAATCCCCTGGCCGTCCAGTTCCACCTCCATTAGCGGCGCCAGCCTCTCATGCACATCCGCCAGCGAAATCGATAAGATTGCTCCCGTCTCGACTGCCGCCGGCAGGTGAAACGCAATCACAAACGGGATTGTTTCTCGCCCGCCCCAGCTTACATCCGCCGAATTAGGGTGAATCCCCGGAAACTGCGAAACCTCGCTTTGCCCTACCGTATAAACCACCTCCCCCGGAAACTTTTCCTTAAACTGATTCGCCTGCCCCGCCAGGGCAAACTCCCCGCAACTGCCGTCCGCCTGCCCGATCTGCCAGATCACTTCCACCGCCGCCTCACCATAAGAAACTCCCGTCAAACAACTTATCCATAATAACGAAATAAACCATACGGCCGTTTTTCTTTCCAACATGCACAACCTCAATCTTTCTTATCCTAAAACCAATAAATCAATCCTGTTTGTCACAACTATTTCCACTCACTCGGCCCGCAATACCGCTACCTCAGTTCCCCAGGCCGGTAATTCCTGATTCACATTCATTATACCCGCCTCAATCCGGCAGCCGGGCTTATCCGTCTGATAGGACCTGGCCGGATCAAGCCCCATTTTCCCCAGTTCCATCCGGCCGTTAATGGTCCGCGGCTGATCGGAGAGATTAAACACATTCACGACCACCGCCTGCTGCTCCGGCAGAACATGCAAATGAATTTCTTCGTTGATGCCGTAGAAATCGCCCCGTTTGAAGAACGCCTCCAATTGGCGATATTTTTTCATCGCCGCCAGATGGGCCGCGGTCACCTTCGGGTTGGCGTGGTCGCCGCCGATCCCCAGATGCCGGCAGGTGGAGGCGTACCACCAGAGGGAGAGGCAATGTTCATTATCATCGCCCAGGTTGATATGCAGATACAGGGGAACGTTGCAGGCCAGGTCATAATAATAGGCCGCGGTGCTCAGGCCCGTTTGAACGTTTTTCATCGGTTCCCACATCAGCTCAAAAGCCCAGTTGTCATCGTAGCTGCCCTCCAGACCATATTTATAATAGACCGGGGTGGCCCGCACAAAGGAACCCCCGGCCATCATGTCGTGCATTTCAATCAGGACGTTCGGGAACCGGCGATGAATGCGGCGGGCCAAATCGACGCAGGCGTCCATGTGGTCTTCATAGGTAAAGGGGATCGGGTGGCCGTGGGAAGGATCGACGCAGGGATTAAACCAGGTTCCGTCGAACATCAAGAAAGTAACCCCATCCTGACAAAGGGCCAGCAGCCGTTTCTCCGCTTCATCCAGAAAACTGCGGGAAGACATACAGATTAAAGCCCCGTTATCTGCCGGTACCATCTTCGGCTTATCGCTTTGGACCGTTTCCACGGTCGGCTTTGCCTCATACACCTGTATTTCGTCGATACGCGGTGAATCCCCTCCTGCGGTTTTTTCCATTGCAATCCGAATATAGCGGGCCGGGCGGGGATTGAATTTCACTTCGTTCACGGTTGCGAGAGGTTGATGGCTGATCTGGGCGACTTGCACAAAATCCGCTGGCTGATCGGTTTTGTCGCTGACCAGTATGGTATAATTCATCGCCTGGCGGTCCTGAAATTGCATATGCTGATCGTTGCTGAGACAGACCGAATTGATTTCATACGTTGCTCCCAGGTCCAGTTGAACCCAGGCGGACTGCTGATCGGCCACCCAGCTATTCGAATTACCATACCGGCCGTCAATCAGATGCTCCACTTTGTGAATATCATGGCCGGGGATGGTGCCGGAGACAGTGGCCCGGACGCTGTCCAGCCGGGCCAGATTTCGGCGGCCCTCTTTGGATTTCGGTACATTTTCACTATCCCAAACCATCCTCCGGCAGGAAGCGGGCCATTCATTCACATTCAAAGGCCCCATCAGCAGACCGGGATCGGAGGCCCACGGCGGCATGGGGGTATGGAGGGAAACCGCCAGATTATAATCCTTACGGATGCGTTTGACGAACTCGGCAGGCTCGCCCAGCCACTCCCTGCCCCAGAGAAAGGAACCGAAGGTGGTGTCCCAGCCGGGATCCAGATACAGCGCCTCACAGGAAAAATCACGGGCCTTGGCGGCCTCCTGCAATACGCGGTCCAGGGTATAGTTGTCCTTGCGGTCGTTCCAGGCTCCATTCATATTATAAAGCTGATTCCAGTGCACCGGCGGATTAATACCAGCGGGGAACCGGCAGTTTTTCTCATCCAGCATAGCGCGATAGGCATAGGCACAATCCTGATAATCACCCGGCACGTACTGATAACGCGTCAAGCCCAGTTCCAGGGTTCGGCCGTTTTCGAAGCGGTCCAGGGCGGACAACACCATCGAATCCTTGCAGACACCGCCAAAGCGAAGGCTGGAACCATTCTCCAGGGAAACGGGAGTTAAAAAGCTGAAGATCAAATTGTCCTGATTGAAACTGAAGATCCCAAAGGAACCATCGCCATGCCGCCAGGCCCAGGCGTCTGATAGATAATGCTTGCCGGGTATTTGCCCCGGAGGCCAGCCGCCCACCCGAAAAACCCGGCCTTCCTGCGTGAGAATATGTTCGATGGTGAAATCGTTGCGATACCCCTGCGGATCCGTGGCCCGATGCAGGAAAGGGATCGCCATAAAATGGTCCTGAGCAAAGGGAGGCAGAACCTGACCGCCCGCCTCTGCCACCTTGATTTGCATCCTCGATTCAAACTCACGCAAACTTACCGTGGAACCGGTTTGGTTGGTAAGCTGGATTTGTTCCTCCATATAGGGTTTATCTTTCGGTACTCGGAAGGTTTGCTCAAACTCCAGGCCAGCCAGATCCCCGGTAACGGAAATCCGGTCCTCCTGGGATTGGATTTTCACATCCTCCAGCCGGGTAAATACCTGATCGCCATTTTCGGAAGCACGAACGGCCCGATAGATATAAGGACCATCACTGCGATACATATTCGCCTGTTTGTCGTAGAAGCGAACCATCACCTCAGAACTATCCTGGAATACTTCCAGGATAAAATTGTCGTTCGAGGCTTTACTGCCGGCGGCCCCTGCCATTCCCGGCGCCGACACCAGCAGAAACAGCCACACCAAAGCACTGTTGACACCAACGTTTTTTGACAACAACATCATATCCTCCGCAAACAGAATAACTTTTCCTGATATGTCCAAACCGAGAAGTTAATTTCAGGTTAACGAATTTCCGAACGCCATAATTACCGTCGCAATAATCAAAACCACAATCGCTAGATAGATTTGGGTGCGCGGCTTGCCGCTCACGCCCCGCCATTCCCCGCTGAGAAAACCAAGTCCCTGGGCACCCAGCATCATCGTGGACTGTTGGATGCCAAAACCGACCGAAGCCCCCAAGGCTCCCAGACACAGCATCCCTTTGCCCAGCAGAGCGCTGGGAATAAAAAACAGCAGGCCATAAAGCAGGGATAAACCGATTTCCCGGCTGCTCCTGGCCAAAACGCCCCAGGTTTTATTTTTACTCATCAGATACGCCGGATACAGAGCGTTTACCAGAGCCGCTCCCGGCAAAACTAATGCCCAGACGGCGATGCTGGCCGGATAAGGCTTGGCGCCATGATCCAGCATCACTGTGATGATTGAATCTTGACTATAAGCAAAGGCAAAACTCCATCCGGTTGACAGCGCGCCTGCTAAAACGACCATGATCAAACCCACGACAAAACCTCCCGAATGCCGGCTCTCCGTCTGCTGGGCTTTCTCGCGGCCAAATCCGGAAAGGGAGGCAAAATACACCCCGGCCAGCATAACCGCCACACCGCATAGCACGGTTGTACCGGCTTTGGAATCCAGCTCCGGCGCCTGGGAAAACGCCCCCGAGGCCTTGATAATCATGGGAACCACCACTCCCACACAGGAAGCCACACCCACCAGAATTCCATACGTCAAACTCACCCCAATCCGCACAAAACAGAGCAGCGCCAGCACCTGGGCGATTCCCCAGCAAAGAGAAAGCAGATTGGCTTTCACCAGAAGGAGGGAATCCATCTCCCGCAAAGCGGAAAACACATTCGGGCACAGGAACAGCGTAATCCCCCAGGGAATTACAATCAGGGAAAATAGCATCGAGACAAAGGCAAAATGCTCATACTGGAATTCCCGCATGAGCTTCAGAGGCCAGGGACTGGTGCCCATCACGACTCCCGCCAAAACCGTCAGAACGATCCCCATGATTACCGCATCCTGCATGGCTGCACTCCTTACCAGGACTGTAGGTCCTACGTCAATTATAAAATTTCATCCGCCCGCGGCAGACACCTTATTTTTGCTATTTGCTTTTTGCGATTTTTATTATACTCCGCTATAGGCATCGAATCCCCCATCGATGGTAATCACCGAACCGGTGGTAAAGGAGGACGAATCGCTCAGCAGCCACAAAACCGCGCTGACAAATTCCTCTGCCTCGCCAAAGCGATTCTGCGGGACGCCGACCAATATTTTTTTGGCCCGCTCCGTCTTCTCGTTTTTATCGTCCACCAGCAGAAACCGGTTCTGCTCCGCCAGACAAAAACCCGGGGCAATACAGTTCACCCGGATCGCCTTCGAATAGTGCTGGCACATATGCACCGCCAGCCACGCCGTAAAATTCACCACCGCTGCTTTGGCCGCCGAATAGGCTATTGCCCGCGTCAGCGGCCTTAAACCGGCCACCGAGGCAATATTCAGGATAGACCCGCGGTCCTGCTTGACGATCTCCTGGCCGAATACCTGACAGGCTAATATCGTCCCTATGATATTCAAATCAAATACCGATTGAATCGCCTCCGCCGAAATGCCGAAAAAGGAAACCACATCGGTAGTAACCGCATTGGCCCGGCTCCCGCCCGCTCCGTTGATCAAACAGTCAATCTTCCCAAAATAGCTGATAATGGCGTCCCGCGCCTCTTGCAGGGAAGCCCGGTTCTGCACATCCGCTTTTAACGCAATCGCGCAGTTCCCTTCTTTCAGAATCGAACTGGCCGCCTTCAGCGCCTTGTCCGAATCGATATCTAGAATCGCCACCCGCGCACCAGCCCGGGCCGCGCCGCCGGCCATCGCCCCGGCCAGGCACCCCCCGCCGCCAGTGACCACCACCACCTTGTCTTTCAACGAAAATAAATTTTCCAAAAACGAGTTTGCCATAACTTCAGTTCATTTCCTTGGGGAATGTGCTCAGCACATCCGCTCCTTTGAATCCTACCGCCACATTATCCTCCACCCGCATTCCGCCGAATCCCGGAATATAAATCCCCGGCTCCACCGATGTAATCATCCCTTCCTGCAAAAGCTGCTCATTCGCCGGGTGCAGCAGGGGAGGAAACTCGTGATACCGCCAGCCCACCCCATGCCCGGTCACATGAATAAAATAACCGCCATAGCCCGCCCCGTCGATAATCTGCCGCGCCGCCTGATCCACCTGGTTCATCTTCACACCAACCCCGATACGGTCGATGGCCGCCAGTTGGGCAGTTAGCAACACCTGATATATTTCCCGCTGCTTGGGACTGGCCCTGCCGGCCACCAGCACCCGGGTATTATCCGCCCAGTAGCCGTCGGCCACCACCCCCAGTTCCAGTAAAACAATGTCCCCTTTTTCAAACGGCCGGTTTGTCGTAATCTCAAAGGGCCGCCATCCCCGTTCGGTCCCCGCTCCCGAGGAAACCTGGGCAAACGCCCGCGCCGACCGCATCCCTTTATAACCGCTGCCGCGGATCGCTATCTCGCAATTGACCCGGCTGGCCAGCTCGATCTCCGTCATCCCCACCCTCAGATTCTCGCGAAACCACGCCAATCCAAAACCCGCAATTTCATTGGCAATCCGAAACTGTTCCACCTCCGCCGGCGTTTTGCAAAGCCGCATACCGTTAATAAAATCCGTCGCATCCTCCAGCTTCGCCCCGGGCAGCGCCTGCTGCACTAACTCCCGGCTGGCTCGCGTCGGAATGCTTGGCTCCCCCAGATTCAGCGGCGGTGCGATCCCTTCAAAATTTTCCTCGATGCCGATCTTTCCTTTGGCGATGCCGAACTTGCCGCAGATACTTCGGATCGAGTCACGTACCTGCTGTCCCACATCGCCCGCTTTGAGATGCGCCCATTCATAACTGACAGAATCAACAATCCCATCCGCTGCCGCTTCGGCGGTTTCACAGGCCGGAATAATCAGGCAGCTTTGCCCTTCCCGGCTCACCACCATCCAGGTAGTCCCGCTCAAGGGCCACCACCCCGACAAAAACAGCACATTCTCCGGCAGCCGGCAGACCAGGCCGTCCCAGTGGTATTCCGTCATCGCATCCCGGATTCGTTTTTTTCTCTCCGCGTCAACCGGCACGATTATTCCTCCCAGTAGGCAGCGCCGGGCAGACTGCCGTCCATCCGATAGCCCCCATCCATCACCAGCGTCTCGCCCGTCATGTATCGGCTGTCATCGCTGGCCAGAAATACCACGCCCCGCGCGATCCACTCCGGCTGGGCAATCTCTTTCATCGGCACCCGCTTGAACAGGGCATCTACCACCGGCTTGGTGTACATCGGCGTCGTCAGCTCGCTGTACGTAGCCCCCGGCTCGATGCAGTTCACATTGATCTTATGAGGCGCCAATTCCGTCGCCAGCGTCCGGCTGAAGGCCTCGATTGCGCCCTTCGCCGCCGTGTAGGCCGAACAATTCGGCTCACTAATCATCGCGTGGATGCTGGAAAAATTCACGATCCGGCCGCCCTTGCCCTGCTTGATCATCTGTTTGGCCGCTTCCCGGCAGCAGATCACCACGCTCGTGCAGTTATTGCGCATAATCTCTTCATATTCGTCCGTCGTCATCTCCACGACCGGCCGCTGTAAAATCTTTGCTGCGTTATTGACCAGAATGTCAATCCGCCCGAACTTCTCTACCGTCTTTTTCACTAATGCAACAATCTGGTCTTCCTTCCGCACATCGGTCGGAACACAGATCACTTCCATCCCCGTTGCTTTCGCTAGCTCTTTCGCCGTCTTCTCCCCCACCTCCGGCCGCAGTTCCCCAATCACCACCTTCGCCCCCTCTTTGGCAAACTCACTCGCCACCGCCTTGCCGATCCCCGCCCCGGCCCCCGTTACAATCGCCACCTTGTTTTCCAATACGTGTGCTTTTGCCATAATGCTTGCCTTTCTGCTATCCCTGGGTTTTCTCTCGCATATTCTTCAACACATTTTCTTTCGTATGCGCTATATGCGTTTTCAAACATTCGATTGCCGTTGCCTTGTCTTCCGTCAAAACAGCATCAATAATTTCAACATGCTCCTTCAGTGCCAGCCTGGCCCTGTCTTCATAATTCGCTTCCTTAAACCGAAAAACCTCGATCCGCGCCCGCAAATTCTCCAGCATCTCCTCCAGATTCGGACATCCGGAATCCTGGGCAATCAAACTATGCAACTGCGAATCCAGCTTGATTTCTTTCGCCAGCATCTGCTCGGTATTCAAACCGAGACATTCTTCAAACTTCTTCTTTAATATATTCAATTGCTTGCGATCCAGCTTCTCAAAGGCGTACTCGAACGCCATACACTCCAGCCGTTTACGGATTTCATAGATCTCATCGATCTCTTCTATATTCATGTCTTTGACATAACATCCGCTGCGGGGCACCAGCACCACCAGCTTGTCTTCCGCCAGCCGCTTCAGCGCCTCCCGCACCGGCGCCCGGCTGATCCCCATCGAATTGGCTACGCTGATCTCCGTAATCGCCTCGCCGGGCTTCATCTTTCCGGCGATAATATTCTTGTAAATCGCCTGATATACAATCTCCGACAAACTGTTATCCATCTTTCGTATCTTGGGTAACTGCATAACTACCTCACACCTTAGTAAAATCCATTATTGTCGACAATCTACTATTTGTCAAGACTATTGTTGACAAAATTCAATACTATTTTTTATTATACGATTCCCCCCCCAAAAAAACAACGACCATAAAATCATAACCAAATTTTATATAACAACTTAGGATTGGTATTGCAAAAGGTAATCATCTCATGCCCCCTGGAGTCAAATCAGCCGCCTTCGCGTTCTGATTCCTCCCTTGGCAAATTTTCTCCTAGCGATACCACAGCCGATCTATCGGTATTTTGTTGCCAGAAAATAGTTTATAAGTTATTATACTAAAAAGACATACATATTTATTGGTCCATTTCCCTTGAATATTTTGTATAAATATTTAAAAATTTTGCCCATTTCTTTCTTGACAGACAGTCGATTGTCGACGATAATGATTGTAGGTTTATTCATCTATGGTAACGGATAATCACATTATGGATAAATGTTGTTTCGCACATATGCCTTATGACCGGATGGAATTGGCTTGCACCTGGTCATATCATTTAGTTCTGTAGCTGAGTAGCTTCTTAATGTAAAAAAAGTTTAAAGACTTTATTTGTTGGTTGCTTTGGTTTCAAAATACCTTGTGAGAAGTAGAAAGGAGAAGGAAATCGAACTAAAAATTAAGTTGGTGTTTTGAGTTAGTTGTGTTTGTTGTTTTGTATTTTGTGTTTTTTAAATAGTTTGGAGGAAATGAGAAATGAAGAAGTTTTTAGCTGTAGCAATGTGTATGGTTTTAATGAGCATCTCTGTCAGCCAGGCGGCCTATGTCGATATTACCTTCGTTACCGGCAATATCGCCCCAACTGGTACGATGAGCGATTATGGTGGAGCGATACCTCATCCGGCCCTTCCCGGTGCCAGCGTGGCAAATATGAATCGTCCCGGTACCGCCGGCAACGGGGAAATATCCGTACCCATGTGGCCGCAGGAAGGTGCGAATGACAATGAGGCGTTAATCTGGAATGACAACACACCGGATGAACAGCAGGTGATGCGCCTGACTTTCCCGGCTCCGGTCAATCTGAAAGAGGTCGGCATACTTTCCGATTTTGCCGGCCTTGGCTCTGGTGCGGATCGTGCCGGCAATAATCCCTCTTTCCGTATCAATGACGGGGACTGGATGCTTTTTGAAGGTGCTACCGTAGCGGCGGATGTACACAACTGGTGGGATTACGCAGGTTTAACTGGTAATTTCACTGACGTTATTACCGTGGATTATTACCTTGGTGACTGGAATCCAGGTTATAGCCCGCGAATTGGGGCCGTAGTAGCCCTGGAAGTGCCCGAACCGCTGACGATCAGCCTGCTCAGTCTGGGCAGTCTGGCCCTGCTGCGGAAACGCAGATAAGGTTTGTTAAAAATATTTTGATATACAGGGCGTCCTTTATTTGAATAGAGGGCGTCCTGTAATATAAAAAATCTCGTATGTCGTTTACGAAACATGTGTTCTATTATTTGGAGGTTAAAACAATGAAAAAAACTGGTATCCTCTTACTGGTCATGATGATATCCCTTCTGGTTGTCATGCCCACCCCCGCCCCAGCCTTAACGGTCTGGAACCTGAATACCGATCTGGCAGCCAACGCCGGCTGGAACACGGCATTTCCCCCCGGCCCCGTCGTCGGCAACTGGAGTATGGGCTGGACCAAAACCGTCGGCAAAATTACCGTATTCGACACCCTGGCCGCTGCCGCTAACACGGTCTGGCACCACCCTCTGGACGATCCCTTTAAAGCAGGAAGCGGGGGCAATCCCGACGGCAGCACCACCCCCCATGGTGCTTTTAGCGATTCGCAAAAATGTATTCTGGCTCCGGCCAATTACGTTTATCCCGATGATCCCAATACCTATTCCGTCTATTCCCAGGTCCTCTGGACATCCCCAGCCACCCTGTCCCAAGCGGCCATCTCTGGAACGGTTTATCAATCTCTCGGCAGCAAGGTCGATGTCCTGATCGTAAAAATCGACGCCGCTTTGATGGCTGATCCGGAACTGGATCCCGCCGGCCATGTCGAAACCTTGTATTCCTATATCGATGATAACGGCCCTTCCGCCAAGGAGTTCTCCATTCTCACCTCGGTGCAAATCAACGAGGGAATCGCCCTGCTCATCATTCGCAACCAGACGGAAAATGGTGACAATAGCGGTGCATCCCAGATTGATTTCGCCATTGCGGATGACCCCTGCGCAGCTCAAAACAAATATAATCCGGCGGACATCAACCATGACTGCTATGTCGATTTCAATGACCTGATGATTATCATAGCAAGCTGGCTCGACTGCAATGATCCGCAGTATCCGGCGAACTGTCCGGTTGCAACCAATTAATGGAAACCCTTGGTAAACGTAATGTAATTTTTGGAGGTTAAAACCATGAAAAAAATACTTTTATCTGTTTTTTTGATGACCGTTACGCTGGCGGTCTCTCCCAGCCAGGCTGCTTATAATGATATCACATTTGCAACCGGCAATCTCGCTCCCACCGGCACCATGAGTGATTACGGTGGAGCTATACCTCACCCGGCTCTTCCCGGGGCCAGCGTGACCAATTTGAATAAGCCCGGAACCGCCGGCAACGGGGCCTTATCCGTTCCCATGTGGCCGCAGGCAAATGCGAATGACAATGAGTTATTAATCTGGGCGGACGGCACAACGGATGACCAGCAGATCATGCGCCTGACCTTTCCCGCACCGGTCAACTTGAAAGAAGTCGGCATAATTGCCGATTTTGGCCTGGGTAACTTCTCGGATCGCCAGGGCAAAAATGCCAGGTTCCGCATCAACGGCACCGATCCCAATGATCCGTGGCTTACCACTGCGCTCCTGGTTAGCGATGTACAGGACTGGTTTGACTATGCCTGCGCCAGAGGGGACTTTCAGAATGTAACCACCGTGGACTTTTGGCTGAGCGATATGGCACCATCAGATGCCTATAGTCCGCGCATCGGTGCGGTTTTAGCCCTGACCAAAGAGACCCCCACCCCGGATTACTTTGCCGATATCACGTATGTAACCGGCAATATCGCCCCCACTGCCACCATTACCAATTACGGTAACGGTACCAACAAAGCTTCGATTGTCGTAGGGGATCCTAATAATTTAATCCTTCCCGGACTTACCGGCAACGGGGAAATATCCGTTCCGGTTTACAATCAGGTGGGTGCAATGGATACGAATGTGATGATCTGGCATGACGGTGCCAATTCGCCGGATGATCTCCAGGTTCTGCGCCTGACGTTCCCCGCTCCGGTCAATCTGAAAGAACTAGGCATGTTCTTCACTTTGCCTTTTTTTGGCGGCGGTATTGACCGTTTCGGTATGAACTTCGAGGTCCGGATCAACGCTGCAGACCCCAATAGTGGCAATTGGATCCCCTTTGATCCCGAAACCATCGCTGCTGACGTGCAGGACTGGTGGGACTATGCCGCTATCCGGGGTGATTTCCAGAATGTAACCACCGTGGATTATCGAATTGGTGATATCATGCCCAATACCCAGGGACCCCGTATCGGCGCCGTGGTAGCCCTGACGGGAAATACCCCCCTGCCTGACACGAATATCGGCCCCTGGTACCTCAATGATGACATGAAATGCATTGTTCCTCAAAAAGGTACCTGGTCGTACGGTTGGAGCACCGGAATTACCGACTTTACCCTTATGGATACCTATGTATATGATACATATAACCAGTGGCGTGGTGCGTCTGCTGGCGGTGATATCATCCCGCACATCTGGTATAATCATTATGATGCTACTAACGTTGGCGTCCCATCCGGCTGGCATGGATTCCATCCGCCGTCAGCCAACTCCACTGCCAGTTGGACCAAGTTCCGATGGACAGCGCCGGCCTCCATGTTCGGAAAAACCGCTACCGTTCGAGGCGATTTTGCCGGTATCGGTACCGGCGAAACCGTCAGTCTCAAAGTGGTCAAAGTGCCGGCCACCCCGACCGGACCCGATGATTATGTCACGCTGTTCGCAATCGACGACGCCGACTCTGATCAGTCGTTCCAGGAATTCCCAACTATTAATGCCGGGGATTCGGTGGATGTCATGATTCACCGCGGCAGCGATGACAGCACCACCAATGACTGGACCGGTATCCGGTTAGAAATCCTGGAAGGTTCTGTCCTGCCCACTTGTCAGGAGCAGGGCATCTTTATGGACGCCGACCTGAACCATGACTGCTATATTAATCTGGAGGACTTTGCCGTAATAGCCGCCAACTGGCTCTATTGCAATGATCCTTTTGATTCCACCTGCGATTAAAACACTACAACATGTTTTAATATCGAATCTATCGGGTCGATCCAACCAGTTGACCCGATAGATTTTTTATTGCCTTTTCCCTACTTCCCGGCCTTTCCGGATAAAATATTTCATCGTCTCATACTCCACCTCCGGCGGTTCGGAATGATCCGAATGCAGAATATACCCACCCCCCCGGCTCACCACATACGCCACCTTATCCAGCTCTTTATCGATCTGCCGCCGGTCATTGCTGGCCAGCACCCGCACATCGATCCCCCCGTAAAACGCGATCCGGTCCCCGAAGCAGTCGAACAGATGCGGCAGATCCATCCCCGCCTTCACTTCCATCGCCTGCAAACAGTCCATCCCCGCCTCGATCAGCCCCGGCACCAGCGGCTCCACATACCCGCACGAATGAATAATCACCTTGAACCCCTTGCCATGCCAGAAATCGAACAACCGCTTATGCCCCGGCTGGAGGATCTCCCGGTACATAGCCGGCGACATGAACGGCTTGCCCTTGAATCCCAAATCCTCCGCGTAATACACCCCGTCCGGATACCCCGCCTGCGCAAACATCTCCTCCTGGTGGCGAATGGTCATCTCCACATACACCGACACCATATCCTTCACCCACTCCGGGTCCAGCGCCATGCCCATCAGCAGGTTCTCGTGCCCCACCGCCAGTTGCATCAGCTCGAACGGCCCGAACCCATGGCAGCAGAAAAACCGCTGATGTTCCGCCGAAAACGCCCGGTCCCGCCGATACTCCTCCAGCGGGATCCGCCGCAGATCCAGCCCCACCAGGAACGGCCGCAGATGCTCTTGCCACCCGGCCCGGTCCTTCACCGTAAAATCCACATGCTCCGGCATACTCTCGTGCAGCTTATGCCGCCGGTACTTCGCCCCGTTGCCGTCCAGCTTCAAAATCGTCTCTGCCGTCTCCTCCAGCACCACATCCTTGTGATCCAGATTCGCTACCCCGTTCAAATCCCCCGCCTTCCGCCGGATATCCTGATCAAAATGTTCATGCACATCCTCCCCCTGCCGCAAATGACCCTCCACCACCCACTTCTTCAGCGTAGTTTCCCACGGCGCCACCGACGACGGCGGCCGATCCACGCTCTTCCGCTCCAGCACCCGACTCACCCGCTCAATACTCGTCATTTCCTGCATTGCTGTCTCCAAATCCATCTATTTCATTATTACTGAAAAAATGAGATTAGTACCCCCAAAACCTAAAAGCAATAGTGATTTATCAATTTTCCGGCAAAAATTGCTGCTTTTCTTTAGTGTATGCCGGAAACGGGTCCGTAGGCGGCAAGATAGGATTCCATCTGGGCTTTGCGGGCATCGTCGAGGAGAATCTGGCCGGCGAGAGGGCGGTTGTGGAGGTGGGTGATGATTTCGCGGACAGTAACAATGGAAAAGACCGGCATGCCGAACTGCTCTTTGATTTCCTGGGTGGCAGTGAGCTGGCCCTGGCCACGTTCCATGCGGTCCACGGAAACGATGACGGCGGCAACTTTCGGGCTGTGGTTTGCGCTCAGAATTTCCATGGATTCGCGGACACTGGTACCGGCGGTGACGACATCTTCGATAATGACCACCTTTTCCGAACCGGTGTATTGATGGCCGATGAGAGTGCCCTTTTCGCCGTGGTCCTTGGCTTCCTTGCGGTTGTAGGTGATGGAGACATTGTGGTTATGGTTTTGCTGGAGGGCGATGCCGGCGGCGACGGCCAGCGGAATGCCCTTGTAGGCGGGGCCGTAGAGGTTATCGAAATTTTTGCCGAGATTTTCGATCAGGGCGGCCGCATAAAAGCGGCCCAACTGGGTCAACTGCTCGCCGGTGCGGTATTTGCCGGTATTGATGAAGTAGGGAGTGTTTCGGCCGCTTTTGGTGACGAAATCACCAAAGGTCAGCACCCCGGCCTGAATCATGAACTCGATAAAATCGGCTTTGTACTGCTGAATCACTTGTTACACCTTTAATTCAATATCTTCAATCTGACATGATTTCTTGTATTTTCGCAGGATGGGAGTTGCGACTTCGCGGAGGAATTCGGCCACCTGCTGGGGAGCGCGGCCAATATAGTTTCTGGCGTTCATCACATCGGCGAAATCGATTTTGGCAAAGGCGGGGTCGGTTTTGAGCCGGTCGATCAGGTCGTTTTTACGGCCCTGCTGCTTTACCTGGGCGGCGGCGTCCATACTGTGCCGGCGGATTCGCTCATGCAGTTCCTGCCGGTCGCCGCCGGCCTGAACCGCAGCCATCAGGATATTTTCAGTAGCCATGAAGGGCAGTTCCCCATCGAGAGCGGCGGCAATGACTTTGGGATAAACCACCAGGCCGTCCAGAACGTTGGCCAGAATACCCAGGATCGCATCGGTGGCCAGAAAAGCCTCCGCCACGGATAACCGTTTGTTGGCGGAATCATCAAGGGTGCGTTCGAACCACTGCTCCGCGGCGGTCATGGCGGGCGAGGAGGCCAGGCTGATGACAAAGCGGGACAGGGATGTAATCCGCTCGCAGCGCATCGGATTGCGCTTGTAGGCCATGGCGGAGGAGCCGATCTGGGTCTTCTCGAAGGGTTCTTCCACCTGTTTCAGGTGGGCCAGCAGGCGGAGGTCGTTGCAGATTTTATGGGCGGACTGGGCCACGCCGCATAAGGTGGCCAGGACATGGGCATCAATTTTGCGATTGTAGGTCTGGCCGCTGACGGGGGCGACTGCGTCGAAGCCCATCTTTTGGGCGACCCGTTTTTCCAGTTGCAGGACTTTTTTGTGATTCCCGCTGAAGAGTTCCAAAAAGGAGGCCTGGGTTCCAGTGGTGCCTTTGACACCGAGAAAGGTGAGGGTGGAAAGGCGATGGAGAGTTTCCTGAAAATCCAGCACAAAATCATAGCACCAGAGAGCGGCCCGTTTGCCGACGGTGGTCGGCTGGGCGGGCTGAAAATGGGTATAGCTCAGGGTCGGCAGGCTGCGGTATTTGCGGGCGAAGGCAGCAAGCAGCTCGATAACACGGTACAAGCGGGCCTGGACCAATTTTAAGGCTTGCCGCATTTGAATCAGGTCGGTGTTGTCGCCGACAAAGGCGCTGGTGGCACCAAGATGGATGATGGGCCGGGCCTTGGGGGCGGCATCGCCAAAGGTGTGAACGTGGGCCATGACATCATGGCGGAATTTTTTCTCATAACGGGCCGCCGCCTCGAAATCGATATCATCCAGGTGGACACGCATTTGCGCGAGCTGGGTTTTAGTAACGGCAAGCCCCAGCCGGGCCTGGCTTTCAGCCAGAGCCAGCCATAACCTCCGCCAGGTACTGAACTTATATTGGGGAGAAAACACCGCAAGCATCTGGGGCGAGGTATAGCGGCTGACCAGCGGATTATCATAAATATCTGTTTGGTTTTTCATGTCAGTAGTGTAACGAAGATTTTTGCCGGGGTCAATATTTTGCGGAGCAGACGGATAAAATATTGCCACCGGAAGTACTTCCTGGCCTGCCGGCAGTCGAATTATGGCTTGAAAATTATTTCGCCGCTCCTACAATGGTTTCAGACATATTGAGAAGCCATTCAGGGCCAGTATATGGATGATGACGCAAAGGTATTACGGCTGGGCATTTTGCATTACCACCTGCTGCGGGGCGGGGTGCAGACGGTACTTGTCAACACGATCCGCGCCCTTCTGCAGTATGGCAATTATGATTCCCTGGAAATTGACCTGATCAGCGGTGACGCTCAGCAGTCCACAGGCCGCGATTTGATCCAGCAATTGCTCGACGAGGCTGGTGCGATGGCTGCCAAAACCGAGCTGTCTATCCGGCCGATTGAAATACTCGAGCTTGCCTATGACGATCATCCGGCGGCGAACAAGCAAAAATTCCTGAAAGAATCGCATCTCATTGCGGAGAAACTATATCATACGCTGCATCTTCCGCATGGCTATTCCGAATATCCCTATCTGCTGCACGCGCACAACATGAATCTGGGGAAAAATCCGCGGGCCACCTGTGCCCTGAAATTACTGGCGGACTGTCTGGAGCATCAAAATATACCCGCATGGATTTTATACCAGATGCACGATTTCGCCGAAAACCAGCGGCCAGCCTGCTGGGGCGCCTTGAAAAACTGCACGGGCCAGCCGGATTCCGCCTTCGCCGTGGAAATCATGTACCCCACCAGCCGCCGGGTGCTCTGGGCCTGCTTGAATTCCGCCAACCGGAACCAGCTTCTCTCAATCGGCATCCCCGCCGAACGCATCTACATCCTGCCCAACGCCATCGACACCACCCTTTTTACCGCCCCGCCGATCCAGTCGTTAACGGCCGATACTCTCCAGGAATTAAAAATCCGCCCGGCCAAATTTTCCGCACAGATCAAACAACGGATCGCGGATTATGCGAATCGAAACGGTTTTACGTTTTCGCCGGCCCATAAAATTCTGCTGGCTCCCATTCAGGCCCTCCGCCGTAAAAATATTGCCGAATCCATCCTGCTCACGCTCTCCCGCAACCATAAAAAGGATCCCTGGCAATTGCTGGTCACGCTGCCGGCCCATACCGGGGACGATCTTGAATACTGCGCCGCCATCGAACAGTTCGTGAAAGAACATCATCTGCCCGTAGTGCTCGGATTCGGGGACGATCTGCTCAACGGCCACAGCCGCCTGATCCGTTCCGGCCGGGTCGAAAAGTTCAGCCTGATTGACCTGATGGCCATCAGCCAGGCGGTCCTAACCACCTCCCTCCAGGAAGGCTTCGGATATGTCTTTCACGAACCCTGGCTGGCAGGCAAGGCGGTGCTGGGCCGGAATATTCCCCGTCTAACCTGCGATTTCACGGCTGCGGGGATGCACCTGGGCCATCTTTACGATCATTTGCTCTTTCCCATCGAATGGCTGGGTCCCCTGGAAAAATCAATAAAAGCAGCCTGGCTTGACAAATTAAACACCAACCGTAAAATGGTGGATCTTGCATACATGTCCCCCAAATATCTGTCAGATGCGATGGAGAGAGACAAGATTTTCAGGTTGCGAAACGGTTCGCTGCTTGATTTTGCCGATCTGGATTTAGATGCGCAATTATATATACTCAAACTACTGATAGAAACCCCGCCGCTGACAGGCAAACTGCTCTGCACCGATTCTGAAAACAGACTGCTTCCAGGCTGGTATCCGGCGGAGGTTTCGGACATAATAGAACATAATCGCCAGGTGGTGGCGGGCAAATATAGCCTGGCGGCCCTGGCAGAAAATTATGGTTCCCTGATAAAGCAAGGAAAACGAATCCGGGCTGGCACCAACCAGTTGCCGCCTGCCCGGTATCTGGGTAATGAGACTGTTTTTGCATCCGCTCTGGAACCGAAAAACCTGCGCCTGCTCGTGTAGAACTGTATGAGTTTCAATTTTTTATTCATTGAATCGAACTGGTAGTATTGTTATGAGTATCTACCAGCCGAAATCAGGAAAAAAGTAAGGATCGCGAACGTCGAAGAGATTGCGATAGCCGCCCTCAAGGCTATCAAACCCTTTATTTGTCAATGGTCAAAACCTTAAATGCCATAAGACCGGAATAATATTGTGTTCATGGAGCAGCTCCAGCAGGTCTTCGATTTCCGGCACCAGCAGAACCCCAACCGTGTCCATGGCTATTCGTATAATAGCACGCACATGGACTGTGATCATGTCGGGACTGTTGTAATTGGAAAGACGCGGCCAAAACATGGGGACTTTCTTCTTATACATCCGGTATTCTTCCCCAAACTTAGACTCCAGTTTGGTCTCTTCCATACGAACGGTAATAATATGGACCGGAATGATAAGAGCGGAGACCATCAATAGAATGAGAACATTCTCAAAACATAATCCGATACCCATAGCAAGCAGAAAAGTACCTATGTAGAGCGGATTTCTGCATATGGAATACGGGCCAGTGGTGATAAGTTCTTTCGATTTGCGGTTTCCTATATAGAAAATGCACCATATCCGGATACTCAGACCGCCTAACAGGAACAGATATCCAGTCAATTCCAGGAGAAAAGCGGTAGAGGATTCCAGAGACCATGAAGGTCTTACAAAAACGGCAATAAAGATTATCGGTATAAAAGCTATTTGCAACAAATGAATTCGCAGTTTACGCAATATCATTTTTTCTCCATTGTCTGTACCCATAATGTATGGTTTCAAAACAGATTATTCTTTCCATTTACCCCTTTACATTCCCTATAGGTAGAAAACGGACGACTCTTCGGCTGATACCGGCTTTTTCGGTGGCCGCAACCACCTCGTCGATATTTTTATAGGCGGCGCCGGCTTCCTCAGCCAGGCCGGCAAACGAGGCACAACGGATATAAATCCCGCGGTCCTTCAACTGCTGCTGCAACTGTTTGCCGTTGAAGTTGCGCTTGGCCTGGGACCGGCTCATCGCCCGTCCGCTGCCGTGGGCGGTTGAATAAAACGTTTGATCGCCGGTGGCAACGCCCGCCAGCAGATAAGACCCCGTCTCCATGCTGCCGCCGATGATTACCGGCTGGCCGGTCTTCCGGTAAATTTCCGGCAGGCCCGCCATCCCCGGCCCCAGTGCCTTGGTCGCCCCTTTGCGATGAACGAGCAGTTGCCGCATTTTGCCCTCCACCGGGTGCGTTTCCAGTTGCGCGGTATTATGGGCAACATCATACACCTGGTGCATGCCCAGATCCGCGGGATCTCTGCCGAAAACCTCGGAAAAGACTTCTCGAATCCGATGCAATATAACCTGCCGATTGGCAAAAGACATATTAATCGCACAATTCATGGCGGCGAAATAATCTTGTCCCTCCTGCGACTGAAAAGGTGCGCAGGCCAGCTCGCGGTCGGGCATGGAAAGGCCGTATTTGCTGCCCATCGTTTTGAGAAAGGTCTGCAGGTAATCCGTCGCGACCTGATGCCCAAAACCCCGGCTGCCGCAATGGAACATCACCACGACCTGATCGTCCCGATCGATCCCGAACGTCCGGGCCGTTTCCGGGTCAAAAACATTTTCCTTCTTCGCCACCTGGATTTCCAGATAGTGATTGCCCGAACCCAGCGTGCCGATCTGCTTATAACCCCGCTCGATGGCCTTGGAACTGACTTTGGCGGCATCGGCGCCCGCCACACAACCGCCGGCTTCCGTCCGCTGCAAATCTTCCGGCCAGCCGTACTTGTTTTGGATACACCAGCGAGCCCCCTGCTGCGCCACTTCGCAAAATTCATTCCGCGAAATTTTAACAAACCCGGTCGCCCCAACCCCCGCTGGGATTCGCTGAAACAAACGGTCGATCAGCCGGGTTAGATGAGGCCGGACCTCTTCCAAAGTCAAATGGGTACGTACCAGGCGCATACCGCAATTGATATCGAATCCAATACCACCCGGCGATATCACACCTTTCTCCGGATCGACGGCAGCCACCCCCCCGATCGGGAAGCCATAGCCCCAATGGCCATCGGGCATACAAAACGCATAACGAACAATACCGGGCAAGGTGGCGACATTGGTCACCTGTTCAAAAACCCCATCGTCCATTTTTCCCAGCAGCGCCTCGCTGGCATACACCCGAGCCGGAACCCGCATGTTTTCCTTGCAAGATACCGGTATTTCCCATATCGAATCGGATATTTTTTTGATTTCTCTGGGAATGGCCATGGCAAGTACCTCATAATGACTGAAATTTTACAAAACTTCAGTCCATACTACGAAATCCAAATTTCAAAAAAAAGGATCCGAAAACGAATTTCCAGATCCCTTTGCCTGTAATCTATGCTGCCATATCGCGGGAAAAAAACTATTCTTCTTTCTTTTCCTTGGTTTTGGCAACGATCTGCTGCACGACGTTCGGCGGCACCACTTCATAATGGCTCAGCTCCATGGAATAGCTGCCTTGCCCGCCGGTGACGCTTTTAAGCTGGGAATTGTACTGCTGCACCTCTGCCAGCGGCACCTGAGCCTTAATGACGGTCATTCCGCCGGTGAGCATATCCTGTCCCTGGACACGTCCGCGCCGCCCTGCCAGATCACCGGTGATATCCCCTACATTATCCGTCGGCACAGTCACTTCTATATTGACGATCGGCTCCAGCAGCGTCGGCTTGCATTGCAAAAAGGCCTTGCGGAACGCCTCCCGTCCGGCGATCTGAAACGCAATGTCTTTACTGTCCACTGGGTGGGTTTTTCCATCGACCAGGGACACCTTTACGTCCACCACCGGATACCCTGCCAATACCCCTTCGTGGACGGCCGCCTGGCAGCCCTTATCGACGCTTGGACGATACGACTGATCGATCGATCCTCCGAAAATCCTATCGATAAACTCATAGCCCGCCCCACGCTCGTTCGGTTCCATATCAATAAATACCCGCCCGAATTGGCCGGCCCCGCCCGATTGCTTCTTATGGGTATATTCGACCATCTTGACCGAACCGGTAATCGTTTCCCGATAGGGAATCTGCGGGGGTTTGGTGGTAACCTCCAGACCGCGGCGACTGTGCATCCGGGAGAGGATCATTCGCACATGCAGCTCACCCAGACCGGAAACCACCGATTCATTGGTCTGACGATCCCGGGTAATGGCAAAAGTGGGATCGGCATCGGTTATCTCGGACAAAGCCGAAGAAATCTTCGTTTCGTCTCCCCGGCTCTTCGGTTCGATCGCCAGGCTATACATCGGAACCGGCAAGGCCGGCATTTCGAGACGGCCCGGATCGCTGCCTACATACACCGTATCCAGAATCCGCAGGTCCTCCAGCTTGGCCAGGTTGATGATATCGCCCGCCGAAGCCTGATCGATCTGGTCCAGATGGTCACCCTGCAATTTATTAATCTGCCCGGCCCGCATGCCCTTTTTGCTGCCGGTAGCCAGCAGGGAGGTATCGCTCTTGATCGTGCCCTGATATATCCGAACGGCCGTATATTTAATATGGCTTTTCGGATCCGAAGAAACCCGGAACACGAAGCCAATCAGATGGCCCTCCGGATGGCAGTCGATCTGCGTCTTTTTTTGTTCCTCTCCTTCCCCGGTAAGGAAAGTGGGCTTCAATCCGCTGACCGGATTCGGGCAGGTCTCCGCCACCAGATTCAGCAATTCTTCGACCCCTACTTCGTTGCGGCCGCTGGCAAAGAGAACAGGAATAACTGTCTGGCGGGTAATGGCGGTCAAAAATGCACCGGCCAGCTTGTCGGGCAAAATTTCCTCACCACCCAGATAACTTTCCATCAACTGTTCATCCGCCTCGATGATGGTTTCCATCAGGTTGGTATTCGCTTCGGCTATATCGGCAAAGCCGTTATCGCCCTTCTTGTTGTGTACGCAATCGATAACCGTTTTGCCGTCTTTGTCGGCGATATTCGCACAGCGGCAGGCCATGCCGAAGGTTTCCTGGATCGTAGTAACCAGCGCCGGCAAATCCTCCGCCGCCGCATCAATTTTATTAACCACAATCACAATCGCCATCCCCCGTTCTTTCGCCGCCTGGAAAAGTTTGCGGGTATTCATCTGGATCCCGGCGGAGGCACTAATCACAATGACCGCCGTTTCCGCCGCGGGGAGGGGACAAATGGCTGAACCGTAAAAGTCGGGATAGCCGGGTGTGTCAATGATATTGATCTCTTTGCCTTTGTACTGGATATGAGCCAATCCCGAATCGATCGAATGTCCGCGATGCTTCTCTTCTTCATCGCAGTCCATGATACTCGTCTTATCATCCACGCTTCCCAACCGCGTGGTAACTCCGGTCTTATGCAAAATCGCCTCAATTAAAGAGGTTTTCCCCGCCCCGGCATGACCCAATAACACGATATTACGAATATCTTCCGCCTTGTAATTCGCCATCTACGGCCTCCAAAAGAAATTTGATATATTTATCATTGAAACAGCAAAATTTACCTCACAGTAACATAAAGTGATGTACTATAACAAATCTTCGATATGGAGCAAGCGTTTTTTCGCTTTAATTTCCCGTGCAATCCCGCTGCCCTGACCCCCTTTGGGCCCGCCCCCCGGTTGGCCCAGGTTGTTATAAAATATTATATATTAATATGTTATACCCGTTCCCAGGTAATTGCCAATCTCGATTTCGAAGATCAGAGGCTTTTCCAGACCCGTCAGATCGATATTTTTCAAATGCACAAGAAAGCTGTTCTTGTTTCGATCGATTTTCAGCTTATTTAGCTCCCCGATCCGGGAAGTGTAGGTAAACTTGCCGCCGGTTAATTTACCCTGTGCCAGGGAGACACTACCCTGAAAAACGGCCAGGGCATCATCCTGGTTGAAAATCCGCACCTCTCCAGTACCCGCCTGGTTCATATCGTCTTCCGTCAAATGGAACAGGTAGCCGGAAACCGTCAGGGAGTCTTTATTGGTGCCTACGATTTTATCCGCTTTCAGGATGGCCCGGGTAATGGTAAGATGGCTCGGCGGCTCACCGGTTTCGAGGGCAGGAATAATGGATTCCCAGGGAACCAGTTTGTAGTTGGAAGTAGTACCACCGGTATTGCGGCTGTCATGAGCCGCGAATAATCCGCCGGGATAAGCGGTCCCCAGCGGGATACTGGTCACATCAATACCATCGGTCTTCTGGCACCCGTCGATTCCCAGCTCATCGTTCGCCGCTACCTGGAAACTGCCCAGATAATCATTGCAGCCCTGACGCTGGTACACGGCAAACATATCATTGCCCTGACTGGACGCCAGCAGATAGCCTTCCCCCCCACTGCCGTAGTAGATCGCCAGCCCCTCGACATCGGCACGGAGATGGCCGCCGGTTCCGGTTTTATCCACTTTCTCACGGCTCAGACCGGCATCGGGTTCAGCCTCATATTTCCAGATACCGCTATGCTCTTCCGCAAAATAAAGCCAGCCCAATTCGTCATCGGCCACGCATCCTTCCGTCGTTCCGCCAACATCAAAACTCCGTACCAGCTCCGCATCCACCCGCCCGCTACCGTCATCATAGATCTGCCACTGTTCCACCCAGCCGCTTTTGGAAGTAATAATAAAGTAAAAACGATCCTCCCCCTGGCTATGGTACAAACAGCCGCCATAAACTCCAATACCGGTAGGGATCCTTCTCGCCGTAACCTCTTCCAGCATCCGGCTGACCGGATTAACCTGATAAAATAGGAGGGTATTATCACTGCGATTCCCTGCCGCCAGCAATGCGACTTCCTGCCCACCCAGCGGAAAATGCGGACGCAGGTCCACACTGCCGATACTGCCGGCCTGGATAAACTGCAATTCCTGGCCGCCCAAATCAAACACCTCGATCCCGCCACCCTCTGCCTTGCTCATGCCGATGATCGTGCTGCGATTGGGATCCTCTTCATCGATCCAAATCGCCAGATCATCCGCCACATCCCCCTTGCCATACACTGGCTCCGTTTCGCCGGTGGGCTGGACCGCTGTCGCAGCACGGACAATCCCGGATATTAGAAAAAGGCAAATCAGAACTAAAAATATGCCTGTGACTTTTCTCATACTATATCTCTTTACACGAACCACGTATTTATAAAATAGTATAGTCACACATATCCGTCCAGGCAACAAATTCCTTATTTTTCATCAGATACGCCATGTATTGCTTTCTGGTAATGAAAAGTCCCTGCTCCCGCCTGGAAACGACGGGAACAAGGACCAAATAGTTTCGCAAAACGATTGAAACAATTTTCAGATTACAGCGTCTTCTTCCGACGCAGCCAGCCGACCAGACTGACACCAATGCTGCCCAGCAAAACCGCACCCGGGGCAGGAACCGCAGGTATCATTTTTGCTATCACAGGCATCGCATTTGCTCTCAGTTGTTCACACGTGATATCGCTATTGAATACCCGAAAGCTCCAACCCCCATTATAAACAGCATGAGCTGCTTCAACGCAACCATTGTCGTTAAATGCATAGAAGTCAAATGCTAAAGGGTCAGATACGTTTCCTTCGAACCATATGTCAAAATTCATATTGGTCGTATCCGGTCCCTGCGCAATGGCCCAAATCGTATTATCCGTAGTACTCCATCCGCCAACCGTGAAGCTTCGGATAGCCGGAGTTTCAAACGGACCACCGGATATTATGTGTAAACCGATTGTGTCAAAATTCCCGACTCCCGATTCATTAAACTGTTGAAACCAACTATTCGCCTCAATCGCTTCGCCACTGGAAGTTAGATTGGCCATAGCAGGGTTTGTGGATAATACCACGAGTAAAATCAAAAATAAACCAAGACATAAACTATTCTTCTTCATAAAAACTCCTTATTTTGTTAGGTAAAGAGCAGGAAATATTCCTGCTCTTTACCTAAACAATTACAATTTTAAACGATCTTTCTTCGTTGTCGTAACCAGCCTACCAGTCCGGCACCGATACCGCCGAGTAAAATCGCTCCCGGAACCGGAACCTTAGTGACAAAAACACAGTCCGAGTCAAAACCGATCCCAAACTGGCAAGTGCCGTTCACGGCACCCTGATTAATCAGGGCCAGGTCATCCGCGGTAAAGACATAGGTCCAGTTGTCCTTGGTAATGGCACCGTCAGCATCGCTAAAGGTGTCCAGCTCGTAGCCGCCATAGGGGGCTATACTGTTACCCCGGCTCGTATTATCGACACCGGTAAAGACATCTCCGTTGAAGGCAATCCCGGCTAACTCATTCCTGCCCAGCAGATGAACATAGAGAATGTTTTTCGCATCGCCATCTGCATTATAAAGACCAGGGAGATGCAATTGTAACGCATCGATCTGTCCGCTGGCGGGGGTACTGAGGTTCACTTTCCAGATGTAATAATGATTGTGCGTCATCACACCCAGCTCATCAGGAATGGTAAGGGTATAGTTGGCGCTGGTTGTCGAAACAACCACCGATACTAAGAAAAGAACCGGCAAAATAAAACTGATTTTGTTCTTCATCCAGAACTCCTTTCTGGGACTTTTTCAAATAGTCCCGGAGTAAACCAAACAGTGATTACATAGTACGCCGGCGACGAAGATAACCAACCAGTGCCGTTCCAATGCTGCCCAGCAGAATCGCGCCGGGAGCGGGAACGATGCGGGTATAATCCTGATAATCTAAACTGGTTAATGCACCCAGATTGGCCTGGCCATTCCAGTTTTGCACGTTTGCCAGCAGAGTCACTGCACCAGCATTAGTGCATACAAAGCTACCACTAGAAAGATCGCCATTGCCATCTGCCACGGTTTCCCAAATGGCAATCTGTAATGAAGCGGCTTGGGCCTGGTCCATTCCCGGGTTGTAGGCCATATCCCACAATTTGGCAACGGTAAGGGCCTTGGCAGCGCCCATAGGACCAAAAGGAACATCTGCGGCATCTTGCAAAGCAACTTCTTCATAAGGTACGGCAGCGGTAGTAGTATGATCCTGTATATCAACACAAAACGCGTCAACCTTTACACTATCTACCAGGAGTTTGTATATGCCGGCTCGGACAGTACCGGTGTACCAAGTGCCCGAAATGTTGACATCTTGTCCATATACGTTTTGATACTGGACGGTTACATTGCTTAAGGCGGGTGTAACTAAAATCGTGCATAACACGAGAGCCATTATTACTTTTTTCATGATTTATTTCCTTTACTTTACATTTTGATATTTTCATTTACTGAAACATAAAACAGATGAGATTTCGTTTCTACGGGGCGGCGCGCGGGAAATATTTGAAAAAATAAACGCGGGTGAGAAAACAAGCGTTACATTCTGGTCTGTCAAAGACAGAGGCAAACACGAATCAGGGTACAGTTCTCGGTGAGTCATAATAGATCGAGAGAGGGTGCGATCCGTTTTTTGGCAGTCCGGTTGCCCCGCCCCCGGCGCAGACAAAAACGGCTTCGCACAACAGTGAAGTTTCTCCCCCAAATATCCATGGTTATCTATCCCGGCGCTGTCCGGGGAACCGGCCAACCGGCGTAGCAGACCGATATACTTCCGATTCGCAAACAATTCACCACAATCAGAAGACTCATCAAGGATTGACGGATAGACATTCGCGGCAATGGTTTCTTTCGGAAATAAGTTGCTGTTTGACAGGCGGGCTGTCAACCTGGGTAAGGCATGGATGCCAATCTGGCTCAAGACAAAAATCAATATAACGGCAGAGGCCCAAAGCCGGCGATCCCGTACCAGCGAGACACAGACAAAACCAGTCAAGCCCATCAGGAAGGCTCTGGGAACAGAGGGTAAAGTTTCAATGCCGCCAACTTGTACGGTCTCGGCACTATAGGAAGGATTGGACAGAGAGTTAAAATAGGCAGCCGAATCAATCAGGCTGGCCGCTTGAAATAACATGCCCGGTGTCTCAGCGAAAGCTCCGCCAGCCGACTGGCTGTAATCGCCAAATCGGTCGCTGTTTGCGGTGTACTCACCACCTGTTGATACCTCGTCAGCCATCGGTTTCTCGTAACCACTGATCGAGGGAAAGGCCCCAACAGGCACAGAAAACACCAGCAGGACAGCTAGCAATGCAAGTTGTCTCGGTAATGATAAAATAATCTTATACTCTCTCTCTATCTCTCTAGTCCAAAATACTGTTTGGTTAAATAAGTAATGCAAATCACATGCCACCCATTTCAATCTGTATCCGCTTTCTTCCCCAGCACATAATTGTATTAAAATAACCCGGCTTTATTGTGAAGATAACGAACTTATATCAATAGTTCCTTTTCTATGATTTGGCAGGATTGTTGACGGAAATGCACGCACCTGAAAACCCGCAGCCAAGGAACCACCTCTAATTGCCCGCTGTTAATATCTAGTATCACCCATCTTACGTTTCACCAACATCGATTGTCTTTCGCCTGGAGCATCAGTGGGTTTGGGAGCAAGAACTATTGCCGGTAAGCACCATTCCCCAGACCGTACACGTCTAAATTAGGACTGAACTTTTGCAAAATTGAATTTTTGGAGTCCCTATGGGCTTTTTGACGAAAAATATTGATAGCAACGTATCCGAGAATATCATGGAGGATATTACGATGTCTGCTATGAATGGCACTGACGACCATCGGGCAGGCCTGTATGTCGGTGTTGCGACAGACCCTCAGTGACACGATCTCCTGGGCCATCGAACGTGTCGAGGATGACGGATGGAAATTTTCAACGGATTAAGGTTCAATTGGCGTTACCTTAAAAATGCAAAACTTCAGTTAGGGCTGAACTTTTGCGAAATGAAGGTTAGGCATATAGTATTTCCGAAAATCTCCCCAAAGATTTTTGAGAAATAATTTTATAAGTATGGAAATAATATTCCGTTGCAGGACGATCCGCCGCACCGAAAAAAAATAATGCTTGCGTTTTATATGCAACTAAATAGGGAAATCATTTTTAGTTTTTATCCGAAGAGGTGTTCGAGTAGGATTTTGGAGCCGATGGCGATGAGGATGAAGCCGCCGATGAGTTCCATTTTGCGACCGAGCCATTTACCGAGCTGTTGGCCGAGATGCATGCCGAGGATGGTCATGGCGGCGGCGACAAGGCCGATGATCAGACTGGGCATCCAGACGGTGACGCTGAGCATGGCCATGGTCAAGCCGACAGCAAAGGCATCAATGCTGGTGGCGACGGAGAGGATGACCAGGCTCCAGCCGCGGGACGGGTCAGTTTTCGCGGAAAGAGCTTTTACCTGGAAGGATTCATAAATCATTTTGCCGCCGATAAAAGCCAAGAGGGCAAAGGATATCCAGTGGTCATATGCAGCGATCCACTTTTGGATGGTGAGTCCCGCCAGCCAGCCAAGAATCGGCATAAAAAACTGGAAAAGGCCGAAATGAAAGGAAAGCCGGAAAACCGGGTGAAAGGTCAGACGGGGAAGTATCCCCCCTACCGAGATGGAGACCGCAAAGGCGTCCATTGCCAATCCCAAGGCAATCGCAAATATGGTAATCAGGCTCATTTACTGGTCCTGCCAATGTACTGAATTCATTAAAAAGTCCACCTCCCTAAATAAAAAAAACTTATAACAAAGCAGATAAACGCCTGCTTTGCAATAAGTTATAAATGACCCCGACGGGATTCGAACCCGTGTTGCAGGGATGAAAACCCTGTGTCCTAGACCTGGCTAGACGACGGGGCCGCGGTCAGAGGGGAACTTGTATCATGCCTTGGGTGGCTTGTCAAAGGAAAATATGGTTATTTTTGGAAAAGTTTACAATCCAAAAATCAGAATTGCCATCAAAACCAGGCAAATGATGCAGGTGGAAACAGCCACAATGCCCAGGGTATCGCGGAGGGGATCGGGAAGAAAGCTGAAAGGCTTGTTGATAGTCGTCATGCTGTAAACGAGCATTCGGGCGGGCATGGGCAAGGGCAGGAGTTGCTCGGTACCAGGGTTTTGGCTATCCAGGTTGGCAGATTCCATGGCGGAGGCAGTGGGTGCCAGTTCCTCTTCAAGGATCTGATCTTCTTCGGTAGGCGGGGGTTCGGCTTGAGGCGGGGCATCTTCACCGGTGGGTGTTTCCGGTTCTGCTTCTACTACTGTATCTGCTATCGTTTCCGTTTCTGCCGGTTTCGGCTGATCGATCGGTTGGGATTGGGCCTGAGCCGGAGGTGCCTTATCAGCCGGTGGTTTTTGATTGAGTTTATCCATTTCGCCGGTCAGGTCGGCTAGGAGGCTGTCGATATCGTCGCTGCTTGCGGGGGTTTTATCGGAAACTTCCGCAGGGGGCGGCGTTGGGGAAACCGCTGTGTCCGTAGTGGGAGATACTGAAGCGGAATCAGACACTACTGGTCCGGATTGGGGATCATTTACACTGTTCTCTAAATCTGCCAAAAGGGTGTCAATCTCATCTTCGGTTTCCGATACCACCTCCTGATCGACAACCACAGGCAAGACACTTTCCGTCTTTGGTTTTTGCGAGGCAGGAGGGGCTGGTCCAGCCTTTTCCGCCATCAACTCTTCGGCCAAATCTGCAAGCACATTATCGATATCGCCGGTATCGGTGTCCAAATCACCGTCCAGGGCCGGTTCAGTAGTTTCCTGCGGCGTTGGCGGGTCTGAAACTTCGGGAGGAGCCGATTCTGCTTTGACGGGCTGATCGGAAGCGGGGTTGTCATCCACTTTGTCGCGCAGTTCATCCAGCGATTCGTCAATGGCATTCAGCAGATTTTCGATGTCGGCGGCATCGAATGGTGAACTTTTGGTTGTTTTGGCCGGGGGAACCGGAACCGGATCCGAATTCGGTTGAAGGGTATCTGTTTGTTTTTCCACATCTTCGGTCATTTGGCAATCTCAAGAGTATGCCCGGTATCACATTTTTGTGTTGATAAGTTACGCAAAATCATGTTATTAGAGTTATCGACTGGAACGAGCTGGAAAATGAAGAGTAATTAGCCGGTGTGAGGCTGGATGTGGAAAAGCTTAATGAGTTTACCGCGATTTTATTATGGTCCCATAATAACAGGACAGGTGGAGATGACCGGTCCGGAAGCGCATCATATGATCCATGTGATGCGGATGAAGACGGGGGACGAGGTGGAGCTGTTTGACGGGGAGGGGTTGCTGGGACGGGCCAGGATTCGGGAGACGGGATCGCGGAAGGTTAGGCTGGAGGTGGAGGAAATTTCGGTTCGGCAGCGGCGAACGGAAGGCAGGATTATCATCGCTGCCAGTATTGCCAAGGGGGAACGGTTCGACTGGCTGATTAGCAAATGCACGGAACTGGGGGTGGACCGGATCTGCCCAGTGGTTTTCGAGCGGACGGTGAAGCAGGCCAAAGGGGGGAATATCGTACAGCGATATGTGAATCTGGCGATAGCGGCAGCTAAGCAGAGTGAGCGGGTGTTTCTGCCCCGGATCGATGAGCCGATGGGTTTGGGGCAGTGTCTGGCGAAGGTGAAAGAGGAGTATCCGGAGGGTCTGCTGCTATTTGGCGGTTTGTCCGGGGAGTCAAAGCCGATACTTGAGGAAAAATTTGATGGCCAAAGGGATCGGATTGCGTTTATCGGGCCTGAGGGCGGGCTGACGGACGCGGAAGAGGAGGTTTTGCGGGAGGCTGGGGGCTGGGAAGTGCGATTGACGGAGACGATTTTGCGTATTGAGACAGCGGCGGTGAGTTTTGCGGCTATTCTGGCGGCTGGGCGGGTGGCAAAATAAGCGGTTGACAAGTTTTTTTATAGGCTTTATGATCCCTATGGTATGAATAAAAACCTATAGAATCTGGCAAAAAAGATTGAGGTGGTTTATGAAGAAGCAGGAGAAAAGCTGGCAAAGCCGGATGGCTCAGCCGCAGGATGAACTGGCGGTCGATTTTGTGGAATCGATCAGTGTGGACCACCGCTTATACAAGTATGATATCGCGGGCAGTATTGCCCATGCTCAGATGCTGTGCGAACAGAAACTGCTGAGCAAGGAGGAGTTTCAGCAAATCCGGCAGGGCTTGACGGAGATTGCTGAGGCGATTGACGAGGGCAAGTTCAAATTCGATAAGAAATACGAAGATATCCACATGGTGATCGAGGCGGCCCTGATTCAGAAAATCGGGGAGGCGGGCAAAAAGCTGCACACGGGCCGCAGCCGGAATGACCAGGTGGCACTGGATATGCGGCTGTGGATGCGGGATCAAATCGGTTTGATGACGGGGTGGATCAGTGATCTGCAAAAGGCACTAGTGAGCCAGGCGGAGAAGCAGGGGCAAACCATCATACCGGGTTACACGCATATGCAGCGGGCCCAGCCGGTACTGGCGGGGCATTATCTGCTGGCGTTTGCGGAGCAGTTGCAAAGGGACAAACAGCGGTTTGGGGATCTGGCGGGCCGGGTGAATGTCTGTCCGCTGGGCAGCGGAGCGATTGCGGGCAGCAGTCTGCCGCTAAATCGGCGGCGGACGGCGGAGCTGCTGGGGTTTCCGGCGATTACACGGAATAGTATCGATTCGATCAGCGACCGGGATTTCTGCGTGGAATTTGTGTTTGCCGCGGCGATGACGGCGATGCATTTGTCGCGGCTGGCGGAAGACTGGATTCTATACGCCAGCCAGGAATTCGGGTTTATCCGGATCGGGGATGCCTTCTGCACGGGCAGCAGCATGATGCCGCAGAAGCGGAATCCGGATATGCTGGAGCTGATTCGGGGCAAGTGCGGGCAGTTGTACGGCAATCTGGTGGCGCTGCTGACGATGCTGAAGGGGCAGCCGCTGGCCTATAACAGGGACATGCAGGAAGACAAGAAGCAGTTGTTCGATGCGGCGGATACGATGGAGGCAAGTCTGCGGATGGCGGCGGCTATTGTGGAGCATACGCAGTTTAATCCAGGACGGATTGAGCGGGACCTAGAAGATGGATTTTTGGACGCGACGGCGCTGGCGGAGTACCTGGTGCGCAAGGGGATTCCCTTCCGGCAGGCACACCAGATTGTCGGCACGCTGGTCAGCGAGTGCGAACGGGCAGATTTCACGCTAAGCGAAATACCACTGGAACAATTCCAGAAAGTTTGCGATAAAATCGATCAGGATGTGTATGAGCATCTGGGGGCGGAGAAGGTGGTGGCTGGGTACGCGGTAGAGGGTTCGGCGGGAGGGAAACAATTGCAGGAGCAACTGGCGTTCTGGCAGCAGGAACTGAAGCAGGGGTGACGGAGAGGTATGGGTAAATCCGAATTCGAGCTTATCGACTGGATTCAAAAGCATAGCCAACTGCCTGATACGAATGTGGAGCTGGGGATCGGCGATGATATGGCCATTCTGGCGGTGGGCGGGGAGAAGGTGCTGGTTACTACGGATATGCTGCTGGAGGGGGTCCATTTCGATTTGAGCCGGTGTACGCTGGAACAGGTGGGCTATAAGGCGATGGCGTGCAGTCTGAGCGACTGCGCGGCAATGGCGGCGGTGCCGCTGGCGGCGGTGGCGGCGGTGGCGCTGCCCAACCGGATGAGCATGAAAGAGGCACAAGAGCTGCATCGCGGACTTCAGCAGACGGCGGAGCAATATCGCTGTCCGCTGGTGGGCGGGGATACCACCAGTTGGGATAAGCCGCTGGCGATTAATGTCACGATGCTGGCGCGGGCGATGGGAGTGAAGCCGGTGCGGCGGAGCGGGGCCAAGGTGGGGGATGCGATTCTGGTCACGGGCGAGCTGGGCGGTTCGCTGCAGGGCAGGCATATGAATTTTACCCCGCGGGTGAGTGAGGCGCGGGCGATGGCGGGGCTGGTCGATCTGCACGCCATGATCGATATCAGCGACGGAATCAGCAGCGATTTGAATCATATTTGCACGGAGAGCCAGGTTTCCGCTGTGATTTATGAAGACCGGCTGCCCTTGAGTGCCGCGGCCCTGGCAGGTAAAGATCCTTTGGCGGCCGCCCTGCATGATGGGGAGGATTTTGAACTGTTGTTCACGGTCAGCCAGGAAGACGGTCGGAAGCTGGAGGCATGCTGGGGGCAACAGTCGCAGACGCGGCTTTCGGTAATCGGTATAATCGAACCGCAAAAGGAAGAATGGGAATCAGGAATTGTACTGGTCCGCCGAGACGGCGGGAAGGAACTGGTGTGGGCCGGAGGATGGGAGCATTTTCGTGGGTAACGAGTCATTTGAGATTACCAGCCGCAGTGTGGAGCAAACTATTGAACTGGGTCGAAAGTTGGGGCAGGTATTGCAGGGCGGTGAAATTATCGCGTTGGTCGGTCAACTGGGGACTGGCAAGACCCATCTGATCAAAGGGCTGGCGCTGGGGCTGGAGATCAAGGGCAGCGAGGCAGTGACCAGCCCGACGTTCACCCTGATTAATGAATATGAAGGCCGGCTGCCGCTGTGCCATATCGATGCCTACCGGCTGGACCATGCCAAACAACTGGAAGCCCTCGGCTTTGACGAAATCTGTACCCCCCCCACGATTATCGTAATCGAGTGGGCGGATCGAGTGCAAACTCTAATCGAGCCCTATCATCCCATCTGGATCTATCTGGAACACCGGGGTCCGGACGAACGGCAGATTCAAATCCATAATCTGCCCCCCCATGTGCGGCAACCCGCCGTTTGCGATTGAATCATAGCACCTCGGGGCATATTTCGCAAAAATCATAATCGCCTGCAATTAAATTGGTTACAATTATTTCTTACTTTTGCTCCGGCTGTTTTACGCCAATCAGAGTTTATCTGCCGGAAAATATATTTCCTTCGCAACTGGCAGTTGGTATAATGAGCCCAGTGGACGGTACATACTGTAAGGTAAAGTAATAGCGTGTGGAAGGGTATGTATATGAAAGGGTTTCCTTTTGTCATCGCGGTAATCGTATTCTCTTTTTTGTTAACACTGGCAAATGCGGACTACCAGAATTACAATCTGGCGATTTCGCCGGCAGCGCCGACCGACAGCAACGTGATACAGATAACCGTCGAGGGAATCTGGTCCGACGGCTGCCCACCCAGTCAGACCGCGGTTTCCGTGGATGCGGGAGCAGTCTATTTTGATGTGATTCGCTATCTGCCGGAGAATGTTGCCTGTACACAGGTTCTAACCCCCTATAATATAACCAAGACCGTCGGGCCGCTCCCAGCGGGAACCTATTCGATCTGCCTCCGTTTTCTCACCGACCCGAACACCAACAGCGAATACACCGAAGCGAAAACATTTACGGTATCCTCTTCGACCACGGGGCTTGCCGATACGGCACAAACGCTGCACGTGCCGGGGGATTATTTGACCATCCAGGCGGCCATCGATGCGGCTGGGGACGGGGATACGATTGTGGTGGCGGACGGGACCTATGCGGGGGAGGGGAACCGGGATATTGATTTTAAGGGGAAGGCGATTACGGTTCGCAGTGAAAATGGGCCGGAAAACTGTATTATCGATTGTCAGGAGGAGGGACGTGGTTTTACTTTTCATAGTCAGGAAGACCCAAATTCGATCTTAGATGGTTTTACTATTACCAATGGTTATGCCCCCGGCGGTCAACTTGCACTTTGTAATGGCGGAGGGATATTCTGTCAAAATAGTAGTCCTTCCATCTCCAATTGTATTCTCAAAAATAATGATGCCATATCGGGAAGTGGAATTTATTGTTATAACAGCAACACCATAATCAGGGATAGTGTTATAAAAAATAATGCAGCACATGACAGAACCATGTCATATATACAAGTAGGCTATGGCGGAGGTATTTTCTGTTGTCTGGGATCCATTATCATTATAAATAGTTCTATTATGAATAACCATTCTGATTATTATGGTGGTGGAATATATTGTGTTAGTGGTAAGACAACCATCGAAAATTGTACCTTCAGCAACAATGATTCATCTTTGCACGGAGGAGGGATTCATGCAGAGGAAAGTATTCTCGCCATAAATAAATGTTTAATTTCGTGCAATTCTTGTGAATATGGCTTGGGTGGAGGAATTAATTGTAATAAAACTAATGTTACGATAACGAATTGTAACATAATAGCCAATGAAGCCGTGGAAGGTAGTGGTTTATCGTGCTATGAATCTTCGGGAACTATTACTAATTGTACCATCGTGGGAAACGGCAAACCAGCGAAAAATTTTGCCGGTATACTTGCAGGTGGAATATGGTGCGGTGAAAGTAACCTTTCCATTGCTAGTTGTGTCCTTTGGCAAAATGGCATGAATTGGAGGCCGGCGATTACTGCCGAACAGAATTCCGATACAATAATTTCATTCAGTGACGTTCAAGGTGGAAAAGGAAAATGTGATTTCGATGACGAAAGTACGCTGATTTGGGGGGAGGGGAATATAGCGACCTATCCTGGTTTTGTTAAGCCGGGATATTGGAAAAAAAGCAATTGGATAGAGGGAGACTATCACCTGCTGGCGGGGTCGCCGGGTATTGATGCGGGGGATACCGGTGCGATTGCCGGTTATGATACGGATCTGGACGGCAACGAACGGGTTGTTAATGGTACGGTGGATATGGGGGCGTATGAATATCCGTATGATTACTCCCTACCGGGAGAATCGCTGATGATTTCTATAGCAAAACTCAAGATCGAGAAGGGCAAAAAGCAGGGGACGGATTTCTTTACGCTGGCAGGCAAGTATCCGGTGGATTTAAGTGGGGATAGTCCCAGCCTGGCGGAGTACCTGGAAGATGCCAATGATGTTTATATTCATTTCGGGCCTTATACCCAGCAGATTGACGCCGAAGAATTTGAACCGAAAAACGGAAAATTTATTTATAAAAGTAAAAATGCCGGCATTCAATATATTTGCTTTCAGGACGGGGAATTTCTGGTAAAAGGCAAAGGGCTTGATTTAACGGGTTTGCCCAATCCGATACCGGTGGAGATTGTGATCGGCGATTTTTATATTCAAGGGGAGGCGGAAATCATCGAAGGGGAGCAGGTTCCCTTCATGGCCTCGTATGCTGATACGCTGGAAGTAACGAAGGCAAAGGTCAAGGCGGGACAAGAGGTGAATTCCGACACTCTTACCATTGAAGGGAAGCTGGCGGTGGAGGATATGTCGGTTGACTTAACAGAGGAAGAGGTAGTAATCGGTTGGGAGGAACAGACGTTTACCCTGCCAGCAGGCAATTTTTGCCAGAAAGGGGCGGGCAAGTACGTATGTAAAAAAATAGAAACTGCCGAAGGAGGAGTTGTTTCCGCTCTCATCAATCTGAATAATTCTACTTTTAAAATAGTGGTAAAGAAAACCAATATGGAGGTTCAGGCGGGCGACATCGAATGTAGTATTCGATTTGGCTCCTTTGACGAAACCGTGAATTTTTCCATACCCGAAAAATAGGATAATCAAAATGCGTTATATAAAAGATCGTGCGGTCAGGGCTGTTTTGTTTTTTGTGATTTTGTCATGGATACCCATAACGATAACTTCGGGGCAAAATGAGAAGGCAGGTGAAGCGCGGGTGAAGGTGCATAAAAACCTGATCTCGGTGACGCCTTCGGCTGGGGGGACTGCGGTTACGGTCGCGGGAAACGCCGGGGCCATTGATAGCAGCAGCGCGGCGGAGCTGAAAATTACCAATCTGAGCACGAACGATTTTGTCGAGGCCCAGATTCAGGAAGATGGCAGTTTCCAGGCCGACATCGAGGCGGCAGCGGCGGATCAGATTCAGGTGCTGGCGACCAATAAGCAGGGCAAGAAAAGCCGGGGAACTTTTCGTGTGCCACCGGCAGCCGAGCCTGCCAATCCAAATAGCGCCCCCAAAACTTTGCCGGTGAAAAAAGAGGCAGCCCCCCTACCGAAACCAGCGGCTTCCGGGCCGGTCCAAGAGGAAGCCAGGGAACTGACGGTTTTGGTGGTGGTGCTCGATAAAACGACGGGTGAAATTCTGTCCAGCCAGACCCGGCAAATCGCCGCCAAAGCCGACGTGGAAGAAAAAGAGGAAAATTTCTACTCGGAACTCATTGAGAAAATTGCCGACCAATGCGCACGAACAATTCGAGAGAAAATAATAACTCCCAATAAACCCAATGCCATTGTGGATCCGCAGAGCAATCCCAAATCGGTGGAGAGGGAAGATGTTATCCCAGCCGAACCGAACGAACCGATTGAGGCTGGCACATAAGCAGATTTTTCCAAAAGTGGAAATTCCTTGCCCGTCAGTACTTCCGCCCTACTGCCGCAGATTCAGGTTGAGAAACCAGTTTATTTGGGCGGCGAGGCGGCGGCTGGCATCTGTAGCGGGATTTCCTCGATCTGCCAGGGCTTGCCGAGTTGCCACTGGATGAGCCGTTTGACCAGGTCGTTTTCTTCAATGGTGGAAGCCCAATCGAGATATTCAGTCAAATCAGCGACCTCACGGAGAGTATAAAGAGTCATAAACCGGACAAACCAGTGCGAATCGGAAAGCAATTCGGTAAGTTTGGCCCGTTCCTGTTCGGAGTTAAGGGGCAAAGAACGGCAGGCAAAAACCGTCCAGGCGCGCACCCGGAAATCGGAATGGGCCAGATTGGCAAAAAGGGATTGGCGAATCCGGGCGGTATCGATTTTGCGAATGGGATAATCTATTTTCCCTTGCTGGGCGAGTTGCTGTTCACGCAACAGGGCGGAGAATAAATGGGTGGCGTTGATGCGTTCTTCGGGCGAACCCTGATGCAGAAGACGCAACTGGAAATCCAGTTTATCCGGATCGGGTTGGAATGCCTTGCGAATAATCGTGACCGGTTTGGGCTGAATTTCCGCCACTTTGCCGACAAAGCCGCCCTTGCCATCGGGGATCGGATCGATGATGGCACGGATGGTAATTTTATAATCGCGCTGCGGTTGGTTGTATAAAATATCATGGAGCAGGCCGATATTGAGGAACTCTCTGGTAATGATGGAGCGTCCGGGCATGAGAATGGGATTGGTCATCAGATACCGATGGGCCAGAATGTAAGTTGGGGCGGCGGCCGGTGGAACGGATGAATCCGGTGTGAGTTCGGCCAGGAGTAAGACATGGGGGTCGATAAAACAGCCCGGTCCCAGGACCAGCGTGACAGGGGTTTTGTTGGAATCGCTGACGTTGGAAAGATAGAGATTGCATTCCAGCGGTTCGGCCGGGTTAAACATATCCTTGTTGAGTTTTAAGGAACATTGGGCGAATTTTTCCGGCTGATCGGCGATCTTCAAATCGTTATTGTCGAATCGCTGGTTGATATTTGCGACCAGGGAGTCCGTTGTTTGGGTCGGCTGAGAAGCTGCGGAATCGGCTGTCGGGGCGGCAGCGGTTTCGGAAACGGCTTTTTCCAGTTCGGCGATCATATCCCGGCACTGCTGGGCCAAGATTCCGGCCCGAATGAGGTCGATTTTCTTAAGCGTTTGCAACGCGGCCTGGGAGTCGCTGCGTGCGCTATGGATTTTGGCCCAACCGAGGGCGGAAACGGGGTCATTGGGGTCGGCGGTTTTCAGGAGAGTTTCGGCCTGATCTGCGTCCCCATTTAAGAGGAGGGCATAGGCCAGGATACTTTTGTTGCGTGAGTCGTCATTTTGGGCGGCATTGACATGAATTGCGTATTCGAGCGACAAAGTCGGTTGGGGATCGATAAAACACAGGAACCAGGCCAGTTCGGTTTCCCGCTCATAATCCGGCGGCTGGGCGGCGGCCAGATATTCACGAGTGGTTTTCACCGCCTGATCCATGATCTGCCGTGCCTGATCCTGCTGGCCGAGGTTTTGCAGGGATTTGGCCAGAAGGGCATTGACCAGCAGATCGGCGGGTTTGTCCGCCAGAAGGGTCTGGGCGATGGACAGGCTGACGTTGTATAATTTACCGGAATAGGCACCGATGAGCTGCTTGAAAAGAATTTCCGGTTCCATTTCACGGAGGGCCGGTTCCATTTTAATCAGACGATAGACATGGGGATAAAATTTCTGGGCAAATTCATAGGAACCGTGATTTTCAACGGTTTCGATGAAATTCAGCATGGCCTCGACATCATAAGGATTTTTTAAAACCTTGAGGCGCCAATAGATAGCACTATAGATTTGGCGGGTCTGGGCCATTGTCTTTTGGGCCTGGGCGATACTATCGGGGGAAGCCCCTTCCGCGGGCAAAGGGGGCTGCATCAGTTCCAGGAGACGGCCAAGGGCGTCATCGTTGTATTCCGAGGTGGAAAAGGCGTTATTGAAATAGGCTAGGGCGGTTTGCGTATCCCCTTTTTCCAGAGAAAAGATGCCAAGTTGCGTCTGGATCTTGCTTTGCAGAAACGGGAAATTTTTAAATTCGTTCAATTGGGTTTGCAGATAATATTCGCGGTTTTCCCGGTCATCTAAGGTGGTTAAGCGGTAACTTAGCCAGTCTTCAAAAAGCCTCTGATTGTCCTGCTGGAGAGTACGATAGAGACGATAATATTTTCGGCCACGACCGGGATCGCTGATCACATCCGACATCAACAGTGCTGTTAAGTCCTTGGCTATCAAGGCATTCTGTGGGTCGAGGTCGGCAGCGGCCTGGAGAAAAAGGCATGCCTGGTGGAGGCGGGCGGAGGCGGAAAGAGGATCGAGGCTGGGCTGGTAATTGAGGGCGGCCAGTTCGACGGGGGCCCAGAGATTCCGGGCTATGATATATAACTCTCTGGCATCATTGGGGTAACGCGGCTCGGGGGCGGGAGTTTCCTGAGCCAGGCAGGGCAGTACCAGAATTGCCACGATCAGCAGAATTTTACGAAACATAGTGATATTCCTGTTTTTTTATGGTGCGTAAGTAAATGTATATATTGTGTTTATCGCCTAAAACGAAGGAGAAGTAAATAAAATTTTTATCGGAAATCGGAAAAAGAAATTGACTTGGTTCATTATGAGCATATGCTCATAATAGACGAAAAAAGTACTATGGTAAGACCTTGTAAATGCAGATTGATTCATGGTATTCCCGGCGCGATGGCGTTCAAACCGGCGGGTAAACCGGTGCGCCGCCTGAAGCAGGTGGAGCTGGGGCCGGACGAATTTGAGGCGATCCGGCTAGCGGATATGGAGGGGCTGTACCAGGAGGAGGCCGCAGAGAAGATGGGGGTATCGCGGGCGACGTTCGGGCGGATCGTGGAGGAGGCCCGGCGGAAGATCGCCACCGCCCTGGTGCAGGGCCGGGCACTGATCATTCAAATCGATGGCACGGAACCGGTAGCCACGCGGAAGTATGTCTGTCGGCAATGCGGCAGCCGTTTTACGGCGGAGGTAAATCCGGACCGGAAACTCACCTGCCCCAACTGCGAAGGCGGCAGCATAATTCCGGTGCCGGAGACAACCCCTGAAAAATGGGGAGGATTGGGATGCAGGCGGGGCCGGGGCGGCGGCAGAGGCGGGTGCGGCGGTGGTTTTGGGGGCGGCAGGAAACAGGAATAGGACAGAAATTTTATAAAAATAAAAGAGCAAAAATAAAAATTATGGATACGGCCACAGGCCGAAACTTTTTTAGCGATTGGAGGTATTGAGATGCCAAGAGGTAATGGAACAGGACCGATGGGAAGCGGACCAATGACGGGAAGAGGGGCAGGATTTTGCGCCGGTTATCCGGCTGCCAGATTTATGAACCGCGGATGCGGCGGCGGAGGGAATTTTGGGGGCGGTCGCGGATGGCGCAATATGTACTGGCAGACCGGGCAGACCGGCTGGATGCGTTCGGCCCCTATTGCGGCAGCGGGAGTTACCCCGCCTTTTGAGGCGGATCCCGGTCAGGAAAAAGAATACTGGCAAAAACGCAAAGAATTTCTGGAAAAACAAATGCAGCAGGCAGAGCAGCATCTGTCGGATATGTCCGATAAGTGACGAAACCGCCAAAAGTCGATATTGACATTCAAAAACGACTCTGGCTTCCCAATAACCAGGGATCGAAGAACTTTTGACGCTGGCGTCAGAAGTAAGACGCCCGCTACAAAAACTCGTTGAACCTTATTCGCTGGAGAATAAAATGAAAATTGCCATAACCTCGTCAGGTGAAAGCCTGGACAGCCCGCTGGATATCCGGCTGGGCCGCGCCAACTATCTGGTGTTGATGGACCTGGAAACGGGTGACTTTACCGTAAGCGACAACCACAGCAACCGGGATCTCAGCCAGGGGGCGGGGATTCAGGCGGCAGAGGCCATCTGCCGGTCGGGGGCGGAGGCAGTCATCACCGGTCATTGCGGACCGAAGGCCTTTCGGGTGCTGGCGGCAGCCGGGATACCGGTCATTACCGGAGGAAAAGGAACCGTTCGGGAAGTGCTGGATCAGTACCAAAAAGGTGAACTCAAACCGGCGGCCAGTGCCGATGTGGAAGGCCACTGGGAGGGAACAACCCCTTGAGGATAGCGATTGCCAGCGGCAAAGGCGGAACGGGCAAGACGACGATTGCGGTGGGGCTGGCGGTCAGTGCGCCCCAGGCGGTGCGTCTGCTGGATTGCGATGTGGAAGAACCGAACTGTCATATTTTTTTGAAGCCGCAGATCCAAAGCTCCGAGCCGGTTTGTGTTCCAGTTCCGGAAGTCGATAGCAGCAAGTGCGATTTATGCGGCAAGTGCTCGTCGATTTGTCAATTCAGCGCGATTGTGGTTCTGAAGAAATCGGTGCTGACGTTTCCGGAGCTTTGTCACGGGTGCGGCGGCTGTCTGCACATCTGCCCGCAGGGGGCCATTCGCGAAATTGGCCGGGAGGTGGGTGTGCGGGAGAAAGGCCGGGCGGGCGACATCCAATTTCATCAGGGCCGGCTGCGGATCGGGGAGACGATGGCGCCGCCGCTGATTCAGGCAGTGAAAGAAGGCCTTCAAAATGATCGTTTGAATCTGATTGATTGCCCGCCGGGGACCTCCTGTCCGGTGATCGCGGCGGTACAGGGCAGCGATTATGTAATTCTAGTGACGGAGCCGACGCCATTCGGTCTGCATGATTTGACGCTGGCGGTCGAGACGATGCGTCAGCTCGGTCTGGCTTTTGGTGTGATTATCAACCGCGCTGATATCGGCGATAACCGGGTGGCGGACTACTGCCGCGCTGAATCCATACCCATTCTCATGCAGATTCCCGACGACCGGAAAATCGCGGAGGCCTATTCGCAGGGCCGAACGATTGTTGAGGCGGAACCGAAGTTGCGGGAGACTTTTCGCGGCGTTTTGCATGACATTGCCAGTAGTCTGGGAAGAGTACCCGGCGAAGCGCAAAAAATCACGGAACATCTGACTGTTGAAGGTTCGGCAAACAGTCTCTTCCGACCTCAAACAGGAGAAATTTTATGAAAGTAGGCAATATCATAACCCAAACCGAACCGGAAACCGTATTCAACGTACTTCGTCTGGCCTTGTACAGCCTGCAGCAGGGTGATTCGGTGCGAATTTTTCTTTCAGGCCGAGGGGTGGAAATAGATCGGATCGACGATCCGAAATTTAACGTGCGCGGACAGGCCCAAAAAGTCCTGGACGCCGGCGGGCAGTTTCTGGCCTGCGGCACCTGCCTGAAATTGCGACATTCCAGCGGTTCGGAAATTTGTCCGCTTTCCACCCTCAAAGATCATTATGAAATCATCCGGGATTCTGACAAGGTAATCACCGTATAAAGCTGATAGGAAGGTTTTCATGAAGGAACTGGTAGTCATCAGCGGCAAGGGCGGGACGGGCAAGACCAGCCTCACGGCGAGCCTGGCGGTGCTGTCCGGGCGGGCGGTGGTGGTGGACTGCGATGTGGATGCCGCGGACCTGCACTTGGTGCTGACGCCGCAAGTGGTGCGGCAGGAGACCTTTCCGGGAGGTAAAAAGGCGAGCATCCGGCAGGAGGACTGTATCGGATGCGGGGCGTGTCTGGCCTATTGCCGGTTCCACGCGGTGAAAAAAAACGAAAGGGAACCGGGCAGCCGTTACTTTTTCACGATTGATCCGATCTCCTGCGAGGGCTGCGGGGTGTGCGTGACGTTCTGCCCAATACACGCGATTGATTTTTCCGAGCAGGACGGCGGGCAGTGGTTTTTGTCGCAGAGCCGGTGCGGGCCGATGGTCCATGCCCGGCTGGGGATCGGGCAGGGGAATTCGGGCAAGCTGGTCAGTCTGGTCCGCCAGCAGGCCAGAGAGTGGGCGGAAAAGGAAAACCGCGACTACGTGATAATCGACGGCCCGCCGGGGATCGGCTGTCCGGTCATCGCCTCGACCACGGGGGTGGATTTGGTACTGGCGGTTACCGAACCGACCCTGTCAGCGCTGCACGATCTGGAGCGGCTGGTCCAACTGGTGAATCACTTTTCGATCCCGATGATAGTGTGTTTGAACAAATATGATATCAATCTTATGATGACGGAAAAAATAGAGCAGTTTTGCGAAGAAAAGAAAATTGGAATCGCGGGAAAAATTCCCTATGATCCCTCGGTATCCAAGGCCCAGATCGCCCAGCAGACGGTGGTAGAATACGATCCGAAAGCAGCGGTTGCTTTGGCCATAGCGGCGATGTGGCAGAAACTTGAAGCGGCGTTACGCCGGGAGAACTAAATGACAGACGAAACATGCAAAAGCGGTTGTTCCCAGGATTCCTGTTCGGCCGGTTCCTGCGGTCATGGAGAGGTGGAAGAGAATCTGGATGAATTTATGGAGAATCAGATGCTGGCAGAGCGGCTGGACCAGATTGACCACAAGATACTCGTGATGTCCGGCAAAGGCGGGGTGGGCAAGAGCACGGTGGCGGTCAATCTGGCGGTGACGCTGAGCCTGTCCGGGTATTCGGTGGGCCTGCTGGATGTGGATATTCACGGGCCGAGCATCCCCCGGCTGCTGAAGCTGGAAGGGAAAAAGGTGGAGATTCGCGCGGGACAGATTCTGCCGCTGGCGGCGGGTGAGAATCTGAAGGTCATGTCCATCGGGTTTCTGCTGCAGAACCGGGATGATGCGATGATCTGGCGCGGGCCGATGAAGATGGGGATCATCAAGCAGTTTCTCAAGAATGTGGAATGGGGCAAGCTGGATTATCTGGTGATCGATTCGCCGCCGGGCACGGGGGACGAACCGCTGTCCGTCTGCCAGCTTATCCCGAACCTGACCGGAGCGGTGATTGTCACCTCGCCGCAGGAGCTTTCGCTGTCGGATGTTCGCAAGTCCATTACCTTCTGCCGGCAATTGCAATTGCCGGTGCTGGGGGTGGTGGAAAATATGAGCGGCTTTGCCTGTCCGCATTGCGGCAAGGTGACGGATATTTTCAGTACCGGGGGCGGCGAAAAGATGGCGGCGGAAATGTCGGTGCCGTTTCTGGGGCGGGTGCCGATCGATCCGCGGGTGTGCCTGGCGGGCGATGCGGGGGAACCGTATGTGTATCACTATGCGAAAACCGAGGCGGCCCAGGCGTTGGAAAAGATTGCCGAGCCGATTCTGGAATTAACCCAATCCCATAAGGGAAAAAAACAGTCACCAGAAAAACAGGAAGAAAGGACGGACACCATGCGAATTGCGGTACCCGTGACCGGCGGCAAGCTGGCGATGCATTTCGGGCATTGCGAGCAGTTTGCCATTTTTGATGTGGACCCGACAACCGAGAAAATCCTGAATCGGGATTTGGTGGCCGCGCCGGCACACGAGCCGGGGCTGCTGCCGCGCTGGCTGGGGGAAAAGGGTGTGCAGCAGATTATCTGCGGGGGAATGGGGGCACGCGCCCAGGAATTATTCGGCCAGCGGCAGATCGCCGTAATTACCGGGGCCGGCAGCGAGGAGCCGGAGACGGTGGTCCGGGCCTATCTGGACGGAAGCCTGGCAACCGGCGAGAATGTCTGCGATCATTAGTGTCAGCGATCCGGTTATTTGGCCAAAACCAGCAGCGAGAATCCACCGAGGATTCTTACCGCCAGATCCTGATGAATGAAAAAAAACAATTTCCGGAGCGGATTCAGCGGATTCGACTTCCAGCCGCGATGCGGAAGCTCCAACGAACTGCTCGTATAGAAATAATCCACTACTTCATATCCGGTGTCCTGCAAAGTCGCCAAGGCGGTTTCCCTGGTAAAGTAGTGAATATGGCCTACGGATACCCGGCGTGCCAGGAGGAGCGAACTGCGTAAAACCACTTTCACGGACAAATCCAGAGGAATATGAAATATCTTGTATTCTCCTTTGGTTCGAAGTTTGCGAAGAAACCCAAAGTAATCTTCCACATGCTCGAACACATCCATAGCCATAACCACGTCGAATGAAGCCTCTTTTTCGTCCAGCAAGTCTTTGAGATAAAAATGAAGATTCTGCTTTTCTTTCTTTTTACAGATTTCAAAAGCTTGCGGGGAAATCTCATAACCGGAAAACAAAACCTTCTCGCCGTAGTCGTGTGTTAAGCAGTTCAATATTTCGCCTGCCCCACAGCCAATTTCACAGATGGTGGAGGGAGTAATATTGTTTTTCCTGAGCATCTTGCCGATTTGTTTCGCCTTCCACGGCGAATCTTCCGCATGCCAGGTTGGGTTTTTACTCAGATAGGTCCCATCTTCATAAATAGTACTTGTATTCATGTCGATTATTTTTCCGTCAATTCCAGGCAGCCGTCGAAGGAGTCGGGGATGCCGGTTTGGAAGAGGGATTGGATGGTTTTTTGATAGAGGAGGGCGGCTTTGTCGTGGGGGCGGGACTGGAGGCAGCAGTCCAGATTTTCGGCGGCTTTGGCGAATTCCCGGTTTTGGAAATACCGCACGGCGGATTCGAACAGGCTGACGAATTGCCGGGTATCGGGGTCCAGATCGCCTTTGCGGCCCAGCAGCTCATAGACCCCGATTCCCTGTTTTTTGCCGACGACGCGGACGGCGCCGAGGCAGCGGGCCTCGATGGTCTCCTGGTTCTGGCGGTAACAGTTTTGGCAGATCATGATTTTTGTGCCGAAATATTTGTTGGCACTTTCCAGCCGGGCGCCCAGATTGACCGTATCGCCGATGGCGGTATAGTCAAAACGCCGATGGGAACCGCAGTCCCCCACCACCACTTCGCCGGTACTGATGCCGACCCTCATTTTGAGGGGCGGGAAAAGGGGATCGGTTTGCCGCTGCTGCTCGACCAGTTGCCGCAATTCCGCCTGGGTATCCAGCGCGGCCAGGCAGGCCAGGCGGCTGTGGTCCGGCTGGGCGATGGGAGCGCCGAAAAAGGCGAAGATCCCGTCGCCCTGGAATTTATTGACGGTGGCAAAATGGCGGTCGAGGACTTCGGTCATGCGGTCCAGGTAGATATTCAAAACGGAAACGGTTTTTTCCGGCCCAAGTTTTTCGCTGATGGTGGTGAAGCCGGCCAGGTCGGAAAAATAGCAACTGATCTGCCGGGTTTCGCCGGCCAGGCTCAATTCCGCGCCGGAGCTGACAATCCGGTCCACCACCGCCGGGGAGGTATATTGCTTGAAGCGGGCGGTAATGCGGCGGCGGGCTTTGCCCTCGGTGATCTGGCGATAGAAGGTGACCGCCACGAACGTTACAATCGTGACGACCACGGGATTCACCACATTCAGCCAATAATGGGCTTTGCCGAACGCCAAGGCAAAATTGACCCAGATAATCAGCAGAGTAAAAAAGATCACGCCCAGCCCGCTGACCAGAGGCCGGTAATAGGCCGTAATCATCGTCATGATCGCACCCACCAGGATAATTACCAGCGTATCCATCAGCGGATGATGAGGGGTACGGAAAAAATACCACTGCAAAATGGTATTGAGGATGTTGGCATGGACCACCACGCCGGGGGTACGCTTGTCCAGCGGGGAAACGACAAAATCCGGCACACCGGTAGCTATTGAGCCGACAAAAACCACTTTGTCCTGAACGATCTTGCGTAAAATCTTTTTGTCTTCTTCGATTTGCCGCGTTAAGTTCTCTTTCGCCTCCAGCAACTCATTCGGATCGCCCAGCATTTTGAGATTTTCCCGCATTTGCCGAACCTGGGCCTTCGAGTCCTCATCGAGTTCGTCTTCGCCGGCTGGAAGGGTGCTGAGCTGATACCGGATATTGTCAATCCTATCCAGGCAGCGCTGATTATTATGCTGATCCTTCTGCGCCATCCAGATTTTTCCCACCAGCAGGATCGGATAATGGTTGCCCGTCTTCGTCCAGTGCTCGCGGGGCCAGGAAATCAGCATCGCGCCGTTTTCATCCAGCGGGATTTCGAGCTTTAGTTTGGGGATCCCGATTTTCCGGCGGTGGGAGAGGTCGATGTCCTTATCTTCGATGCCGAGCATCCGGCAGGCGACCGTAAAGGAAAGCTGTTTGTGCAGCCGGCCTTCCCGCTGGGCGATCAGTGGAATGCGGCGGGCGGTGCCGTCGCGGTCGATATAGGCGGTCGCAAAACCGCTGTTGCTGATCTCCCGGGCGAACTGCGGGATCGGAAAGGTCAGCGGGCCTAAATCGGGCAGGCGGGTTTTGATCTCTTCCGGCGAAAATGGCATAAAAAACGGGGAAAGATAATATTCCGAAAGGCAATAAATATAACAGTTCAGCAGGGATTCGTACTCGACGTCGCGAGAATAAACGCTTTTGTCGGGGCGCAGTTGCTGATAGACTTTTTCAAAGCTGGCGTTGGGATCGGCGGCAATGAAGGATTTGACCTTTTCAAATTCCAATAATTTTTTCCCACTCACGGGGGCCGCCGTGGTTTGGTCCATAATAGTCGCATGATAGGGAATCACCACATTCCCGGCCTGGCGAATGGCCTGCGCCATGATGCGGTCGTTATCGGTGACTTCGACCTGCGGCTCCCCGATAATCGGCGGGACCGGCTCGAAGGAGCTGACATTGGAAAGATCGGCGCGGGTTAGCTCGATGGCGTTTTCTTCGGGCATGATAATATCGAGCACGACCTGCCGGGCGCCGGCTTCCCGGCAGAGCGAGATGAGCTGGGCCAGATAGCGGCGGGGCCAGGGCCAGCGATGCAACTGTTCCAGGCTCTTGTCATCAATATCGATATGAACAATGGAAGGATCGACCGGCAGGTTCGAAAAATTTCGATAGCGGTAATCCAGCAGCTTCAATTCCAGATAATTGTCCACCAGAAATTGCGAGAGAAAAGCAAATACCACCGTAACCAGAATACCGATCAGAATCCCGGTACGAGCAGCCCCACAACGAGAAGCGGCCCTGCCCGTGAGCCGCCGATCCCGCCAAGTAACTCTCGCCCGCAAGTGATCTATCATTCCGTTATGCTCTATTGGCCATGTCCATCCGGATTTTCTGACTTATTGGGGGATTTCAGCCGATGGGGAATCAACGGGCGGAAGAGTTGAGCCGCCGACCGGAATGTCGCCGTCGGGGAAGTCGATTTCTCCATTCGAAATCTCCTGGGAGGGAATGACCCGCTGGTCACTGTATTCCAGAGCGCCATCGGTTGGTTCATAAAATCCGCCGATTTGAACAATGGAGGCTGCTTCGGCATCGGTTATATCGCCGAAGGTATGATTCCCGGTAACCCATACCTTCCGGTCGAAAGCGACCAGTTCCAAGTATCGGCTCAATGAGCAATTGGTTTTCATTCCCTCGCTCAATTCATAGTTTCGGTCCGCCGGCTGGTCGGAATCCCCACAATCGGAGCAGCCCCGTCGGGAAAAGGTACTGGCAATCGCAGGACCGTCCTCATCCACACCCAGCAGGCACCGTCGGGTCCCCGGATCGTATTCCACATAAATAATCGTCCCGCGAATACTCATCGTGGATACCGGCGTACTGATTTTCGTATCCGATTGAATACGGCCCTTCTCCACGCCGCAACGAACCGCCCCATACTGCAGGCGGGCACGCACGATTTCCTTCTTCTGGTTCCCCATATAGTCGGAAATACGAACGGAGGACAACGCCTCAATCTGCAAAATGGAATTGCCGCCGAAACTCACTTTGCAGCTACTGCCGAAGCCGGTTCGCACCAGGTCGTCCTTGCCCAGTTTGGTTCCGTTCTGAGCCGCCGCAAAGGTTTTGCCGTTATCCGTACTAAACTGGACGTGTTTGCCGCTAATTTCGGTAATGACCGCCGTCAACGGCTGCACCGGTTCCTCGGCTGGGGCCGTCTTCTGATCCTCAATGACCGCAGGAGCAGCGGCTCCGGGTGCCTCTGTCTTCGGTTCTTCCGCCCGTACCCGGTCACACAATCCCAATCCCAACACAATCATTAGAAACGTTTTCCACGTGAAATTTAGCTTTACGGTTTTCATTGTGTATATCTCCTTACCCATAAGGGTTGACTTTTCCGAAATCAGGGTTATTGACTTGTGGTCTGGTCTTTCATCCGGGCAGCCCGGCCCATGATCCCTACTACTTCCGGGCCAGTCAGCGGCTCAAATTCGGAGCCCCGAACCATCAGCCCTTCCGCCACCGCCTGCCGGTAGCTGTACCGCCGGATATTCAGCAGATGCATCATTACCCCACCCCTTATGTCCACCGCCCGGCAGAGCATATAGGCCAGCGTGCCCTTGGTAACCGGCTTGTCTGCCTCAATATCCCAGCCGATGTCAGCGATGCCTTTTTCATCGAGCGCGACAATCCGCTCGTCAAAATTCCGATAGGGATCCTCGCCATTCAGCAGGAGAAGGATCATGGAACAGGCATCATCATTGCTGCACCAGGTTTTCTGCGACAGATCATACGCCAGTTGGGCGCTGTCTCGCCCGGCGGCCGGGGGCAAATCGTTCTCGCCCAAAACCACTTCGGCCGACCGCGACGATTGACAGGACACGGTCAGGAAACCGGCCAGCATCACCATTGCTAAATGTACTACAGATTTCATTTTATACCTCGGTATTCTCTTGGATTAAAAGCTAAGGGTTATTCCGGTAAAGAAAAGCTGCCATGCCTGCTGGCTGCGAAACGCATCGCCGGGCATGAATACACCATAATGCACTTCCCAGGCCAGATCCATCGTAATCTGCCAGTTGGCAAACAGATCGACCTCGCTGCCCAGAAAACTGTCGTTCTCCGTGGAAAGGGTATCCGAAGCGGCTCCGCCTGCCTGCTGTTTGTGATAGATATAAAAATTCGAGCCTACCTGAAACCTCTCCAGCGTTTTATATTCATTCAGCGGGAAGGTCGAAGCTCCCAGCCGAATCGCTCCCAAATTAGTCGGCCGCGGCGCCAGCACCAGCCCCGTATCCCGGAAGCCCCAGCCGCTAAAACTCGTATCGACCGTATGCACCCTATTGCCGCCGATGGTGTTGGTCGGGCTGTTATCCCGGTCGGAATCACCCGAGGTTAGCAGATACTCCAGCGATACTTGCGATAGATGCTTATCGGGAACCAGATACCGCAATTCGCTATCGAAGGCCCAGGCGTGAATATTCTGGCGATCCGGCTCATCCGAAAAAGCGTAGCTCTTGCCGAATTCCCCGACCATCTCGCAACTATATTGCAAATCGCGATGAAAGAACTTCCCGCGCGATCCCAACCCTACATATTGGGAATCGTAACCAAAGGTCTGATCCTCCCGCACTATCCCGGCATCCTGATCGTCCTGGGAATAATAATACACAAAGGGTGTGTGATCGGGCAAACCCGCATAATTCAACTGCAAGCCCCAATAATTCCGGCTTTCTTCCCGGTTATCCGGCACCGATCGATCGATATTCTTCGAACTGGGAATCGATTGTGCCAACAGGCCGGTCAACTGCCAGTCCTGGTAATAGGCACTGGCCAAAACCGCATCCAGCGGCACCGCTAGCGCCAAACCCGTACCGAACTCCACATACTGACGCCCCGCCTTTATTGAAAAATCGAAATTCCCCGGCGCCTCCCCCCGGCCATTGAGCCACTGCGATAACTGAAAGCGATACCAGCCGCGTTCCAGATCGGCTCCTTCCCAATCGCTGTCGTTATGGTCCAGGCTGCTGCCGTGGTTCCAGTCCAGGTAGTCCAGCCGGCCACGGGCATAAAACTCGTGGGCCTGATCGATATTCAGATCGCCCCACAGCCGCAACTGCTGGCGTCGCAGGCCCCGCGAACCATCCCGGTCGTCGGGCCCTCTGCCGACTTTTTCATCCAGGTACCAGTAACTGCTGCGAAACCATCCGCCCCAGTCAAATAATGCCCGTTTCGATGTGGGTACCTGCTCATCCATCATCAGCCGAAACGGCTCATCCAGCACCCGCTCCCGCTGGGCCAGATCATCCGTTTGCGCCTGCAAAACCGAAACGGTCCCCCAAACCCACAAACTCAAACAGAAAAGAACCTTTCGGCAAAAACGTACTGAACAAAATCCCTTGCATTGGTTTTCTGGTATTTTAAACATAGCCAATTTCCTTTGCCGTTTTTATGTTTATCAGATATGCGTATTATTCGTTCCGAACTTACCTATATATCTCTAAATCTTGATACAATCTGCATTTAACCATATGCCAAGCTGATTGCAAGAAAATTTCCCTATTAATTCGGTCCTTTTTCTCCCCGGTTTTCATAATTTCCCTTTTCCTGCCCTATCCGTATATCGGTACAATGCTGAAATATCCTAACTCTCAACATAATTTGCATTTAGGATAAATATCTTAAAATGATTATAGGACCGACAAAGGCAAAAAAACAAAGTCCAGATTGAATTCGTTCATCGAAATTGGGCAAAAGTAATGATTTTATAGGCTAGACGGGCAGCCAGGAATTCCGTAACGTAATTGCCGGGTATGGGCATGACTTCCACGATATCGGCGGCGACGATTCGCCGAGACCGGCCGACCGCTTCCAGAATCCGCAAAACTGGGTAATAAGTAAGACCGCCGGGCTCGGGGATGGCGGTGCCGGGAGCCATGGCGGGATCGAAGCCGTCGATATCCAGGGTGATATACACCTCGTCGGTAAGCCGGGACAAAATCTTTGCAATCGTTCCGTCGGTGTCTTTCTCCACTACATCCGGCGGAAGAATCGCAATATCATGGTCCCGAATAAAATCGTATTGTTCGCGGCAGATACTGCGTATGCCCAGCGAAATGGAGGGAATCCCCATATCGTAGATGCGCCGCATGATCGAGGCGTGGCTCCAGGGGCTGCCCAGATAACTGTCCCTTAAATCTCCGTGGGCGTCAATATGCAGCACGGAAAGATTCGGCCTGGCCTGTTTGGCCGCCTTCACCAGGGCCGGGGTTACGGAATGATCCCCGCCCAGGGAAACCGGGATTTTGCCCATCTCCAGCAGGGGCAGAACCGTCTGATAAATTTCCCGCTGCATTTCCTCCGGCGAAACGCCCGCCCCGTCGATCCCCGGATGGGTATGAATCCCGGCCTGAAAAAATTCCCCGCACAACTGTTCATCGAAGGTCTCGATTTCTTTGGAGGCCTCGATGATCGCATCGGGCGCCAGGCCGGCCCCCCGCTTGTAGCTGACACTGCCGTCATAGCGGATCGGCATGATCACAAACCGGCTGCTGGCCAGTTGGGCATAGAGCATCGGCAAATCCAGAAACGCATTGACCGGCTGGGGTTTCATACGACGGGATCTTTTCGCACCGGAATAAAGACCGCGGCCGCCACCACCGTTGTCCAGAAGCCGTTCTCCTGCACTTCGGCAACCTTTACCGCCGCCCGCGTCCGGACGATTTTTCCACTCATGCGATACAGTTCTTTCCGTTCGTCATACGCCTTGTCGGGGTCAAACTCGATACCGAGCGTGGAGGCCAGCATCGAAGCGGCCATGTCTTCCACCAGGTCGGCAACCTGCTTGGAATTCATACCGTGACCATGATATTCGGCGATATAGCCGTAATCTTTCCCATTGGCCGGCAGCGCCAAACCCACGCCCGCACAGCAGCGGCGGCTAGGCTCGTTGGTATCCGAACGGGCCATTACACAAAAGGTAATCTCGCCCGGACGAAGCTTTTCGACTCCCTTGCTCCGGGATATAATCTTGCATTCCGGGGGGAAAATACTGCTTACGGTTACCAAATTGCAGAAGGCGATTCCCGCATCCCGTAAGGCCAACTCAAAGGACTGAAGCTGCAGGCGATGCCGCCCGACACCCTGGGTAAAAAATATCTCTTTTGGTACCATAGTTCACTCTCTTTTACTTTTGACTTAGTAAAGGTTTCAGTTTCTCCATCAAAGCACGCAACGCTTTTCCCCGATGCGAAAGAGCGTTTTTTTCTTCATTCGTCAGCTCCGCGGCGGTCTTGCCGGCCGCGGAAATCCAAAAAACCGGGTCGTAACCAAACCCGTTTTCCCCCCGCCTCTGGGATATAATCGTTCCTTCCACAAAGCCTTCCACTTCCAGAACCACTTCGCCGCCATGACACAAACACAGACTACAGCAGAACCTTGCCGCCCGCTTTTCCGGCGGCACCTCCGTCAGCAGGTCCAGCAGCCTGGCAATGTTGGCCTGGTCCCGGCTGGCGGCATCGGCACCGTTCACGCCGGCAAACCGGGCTGAGTGAACACCCGGCGCCCCCCCCAGAGCCGCCACTTCCAGCCCTGAATCATCGGCCAAAACCCAGCTGCCGAGTAATTTACCATAAAACATCGCTTTTTGGCGAGCATTTTCCGAAAAATTTTTCCCCGTCTCCTCCGCCTCCGGCACCACCCCAAAATCGGAAAGGCCCAAAACCTTCACCTCCCCGCCAGAGAGCAGATTCCGCAATTCCGCCAGTTTCCCCCGGTTGGTAGTGGCGATAACCAGTTCTGTAATGCAATCGGCTTTCATCTTAAAATGAGCTATTCCTCCGGATTTCCTCCATATCCACGACCACCGAGGGTTTGGGAATGCGGACCCGCTTATGGTGTTCGTCATACACCACCGAATAGACCATTCCGCCGTTTTCGAAGCGGTAGGGATTTTTTTTCTGCAACTGGAGCAGTCCCTCTTGCGCCTCCCGCGGATTGCTGGCGCAGCCGATATAGATCCTCGATTCAAATTTCCCATGAATGAAAAATGCCGTTTCCCCCGCCTCCCGCAAACTCTTCACCGCCTGGACCGCATCTTCCTTGCGACTGGTATAATCCTTTTCCAGCACGTTATAATAACAGCCGATCTCCAGTGTTGCCAGACAATGACTATTGAGCAGATCCCATTCATGGGGAGCCAGCGGATCGGCATGCGGAATCTCCCGGATAAAGCAGAACTGATAAGGCCCCGCCTGTATCTTTTCATAATACATTTTTTTCACCCGCTTGAATTCCCGCTCGATTGTGCCGGTTTCGCCGGCAAAATGGCCGTAATTTACATACAGACTTTTCTTGTCGTTCAACAGCCAGATATCATCGGTTTTCAAAAGTTCTTTCGCATGACGCATCAGATCCTGCGCCTGATCGATGCTATCCATTTGCGTGTATTGCGCCAGCACAATCGTATATCGGGCCTGATCGGAGGCGGTTCCCGCCGATAAGCCAGAATACGGCGACGAACCGGAATCCCCGTTCCCACCGCAGCCCGCGGCCAGCCACAAGCACAGCACCGGCAGCCACACCCGGCTCAGCAGATGATCTGTATGGTTTATTCTTCGCTTGTTAATCGCATACCTCCCGCTTCATATTGCAATGACTTCTTCTGAAATCGGAATAGCTGCCGGATGCCTGTCTGGGCCGTCTGGAGCATATTTTCCAACTGCTCGCCGCTAAAGGTATTTTGTTCACCGGTCCCCTGAAGCTCCACAAACCGGCCGTCGGCGGTCATCGCCACATTCAAATCCACATCGGCGCGGCTGTCCAGCTCATAGTCCAGGTCCAGATACGTTTTGCCGCCGATGATTCCCACACTGATCGCCGCCACTGCCTGGCGAATCGGATTCTCGGAAATCAATCCCTGCCGGATCGCCCAGCGAACCGCATCCACCATGGCAAGGTACCCGCCGTTAATGGAAGCCGTGCGCGTCCCGCCGTCGGCCTGTAAGACATCGCAATCCACATAGATGGTATTTTCACCCAGTTTTTGAAAATCCACCACCGAACGGAGCACCCGCCCGATCAGCCGCTGAATCTCGGTTCCCCGGCTGTCGGTGTGCCCGATCTTGCTGCGGGATTTCCGGGGGCTGGTCGAGGCTGGCAGCATGGAATAATCCGCTGTTACCCACCCCAGACCGCTCTCCTTCCGCCAGGGGGGGACCTCAGCAAGAAAACTAGCTGTGCATAGCACTTTGGTATTACCCATTTCTATCAAAACCGAACCGGCCGCCGTCCGAGTAAAAGCCCGTTGAATCCGGACTTGCCGCAATTTGTTGGCGCGACGTTTTCGAGATGGTATTTTTCGCTGTGGTTTTTCCATTTTTAAGTAAAGTTTGACGCCAGCGTCAAAAGCTCGTCGTCCCCTTGGTATCGGAGAGTCAGAGCTGTTTTTGCAAGTCAATATCGACTTTTGGCGGTTCCGTCAAGTTTCATTTTGATAAAATTAAATATTTCAGCAACGCCCGCTGAAAGTGCAGCCGGTTTTCCGCCTGTGCGAACACAATACTCTGCGGGGATTCAATCACCTCATCGGTGATCTCCAGCCCGCGGTACGCCGGCAGGCAATGCATGACCACCGATTTTTTACCGGTGGCCGCCATCAGTTCGCGAGTAATCTGATACCCCGCGAAATCCCGGATCCGCTGTTCCTTTTCCTTTTCCTGCCCCATGCTCGTCCAGGTGTCGCTGTAAACCACATCCGCTCCCCGGATCGCTTCCCAGGGATCCTGCAGGGCACTGAATCGGCCTGGTCCGTTCTCTCTTTGTACATGACTGACAAAATCCTCCGGCAAGGCATAGGCTTCCGGCGAGGCAATCACAAAATGCAGCCCCAGTTTCATGCAGGCCCACGCCAGCGAACGGGCCACATTATTCCCATCCCCCACAAACACCACCTTCCTGCCTGCCAGTTCCCCGAAATGCTCCTGAATCGTCAGCATATCCGCCATCGCCTGGCAGGGATGTGCCAAATCCGTCAGGGCGTTGATGACCGGGATCCGGGCATGGTGGGCCAGTTCCAGCACCAATTCATGGCCGAACGTCCGCACCACCACCGCATTCACATAGCCGTTGAGCACCCGCATCAGGTCGCGGATCGGCTCCCGCTGGCCCAGTCCGCCCATATCCTCCGGGCGCAGATAGACCGTCGCCCCGCCCAGTTGCGCCATCCCCACCTCAAAACTGATCCGCGTCCGCAGGCTGGGCTTTTCAAACAGCATGGCCATTGTCCTGCCGGCCAGGCACGGGTCCAACCCCCCTTCCAGATACAGCCTTTTTAAACTGGCCGCCTGAATCAGCAGGGCATGCAATTCGTCCGTTGAATAATGTTCAATTTCTAAAAAATGCCTGGTCATCCTGCGTTTCCTCCATATAGTTCTGCCATCGCGCTATCCAGGATCGATACCGCCTGATCGATCTCTTCCGCATGCACATTCATCGCCGGCATAAACCGCAAAACGCTGTCGTGCGTACAATTGATCCGCATGCCCCGCGCCCAGCATTTCTTCACAATCTCCGCGCCCGGCTCGGTCAACTGCACACCGATCATCAGCCCCACGCCCCGCACATGATCGATACAGGAATATTTGCCCTGCAACTGACGCAGTTTATTTTGAGCATACTCGCCCATCACCCGGGCGTTTTCCAGCAGATTTTCCTCTTCAATTGCCTCAATCGTGGCAATCGCCGCCGCACACACCAGGGGATTGCCGCCGAAGGTCGAGGCATGCGTACCCGGCACCAGTGACTTGGCCACCTCGGGCCGGGCCATGATGCCGCCGATCGACACCCCGCCGCCCAGCGCCTTGGCCATTGTCATGATGTCCGGCTCCACGCCGAAATTCTGATGGGCGAACCATTTCCCCGTCCGGCCCATGCCGCTCTGCACTTCATCCCAGATCACCAGTGCCTGATTCGCGTCGCACAGTTCCCGGATCTTCAGCAGATATTCCTGATCTGGAACATTAATGCCCCCCTCCCCCTGGATCGGCTCCACCAGCACCGCCGCCACCTCCTCATCGAAGGCCGATTCCAGCGCCGGGATATCGTTGTACGGCACATAGACAAAACCCGGCACCAGCGGCAGAAATCCCTGATGGTACTTCGGCTGGGCCGTCGCCGTCAGCGCCCCCAGCGTCCGCCCGTGAAAGCCGCCGATCGCCGTAATGATCTTGTATTTGCCCTTGGGCGTATGCACGCGCGAGAGTTTGATCGCCGCCTCCACCGCCTCCGCCCCGCTGTTGCAGAAAAAGCACTTGCCGCCGAAACCCCGCTGGCTGAGCATCTGCGCCAGCTGCCCCTGCGGCACGTTGTAAAAGGTGTTGTCCATATGGATCAGTTCCCCCGCCTGCCGCCGGATGGCCTCCACCACTTTCGGATGGCAATGGCCGATGCCGCTGACCGCCCAGCCGGGGAACATATCCAGATATTCCCGCCCCTCGATATCCCAGATTTTACTGCCCTGCCCCTTGACAATCACATTCGGCAGCCGGCCGTAATTTCCAATCACATATTGATTAAATTGTTCGATAATTTCCTGTGTATTCATATTTTACTCGTATTTCTTTTTTTTATTCCTTGGTGATTAAGGTTCCGATACCCTTGTCGGTATAGATTTCCAATAACAGCGAATGCGGGAAACTCCCGTTGATAATGTGGGTACGGCCTACACCCGCATGCAGAGCCTTTAGACAGGCATCCACCTTGGGCAACATTCCTCCGCTGATTACACCTTTATCGATTAAAGCCTGTATTTCCTTCTCGCTCAGCCGCGATATCTGCGATTGCGGATCATTCGGATTTTCGAATATTCCGTGCGTATCGCTCATCATCACCAGCTTGTCGCATTGGACCGACGCTGCCACCATCCCCGCCGCCGTATCCGCGTTGATATTCAGCTTGCCGCCCGCGCGGTCCCGGGCAATCGGGGCGATCACCGGAATTGTTCCCGCCGCGCACAGCGCCCGCAGCAGGTGCCCGTTCACGCTGGTGATATTGCCCACCAGCCCGATGTCGATCTGGCGGCCGTTGGGACCTTCCAGCCGCGACTGTTCCGCCATCAAAACGCAACTGCTCAGCGAATGCAGCCCCATCGCCGGAATCCCCAGTTCACTGATGGTCTTAACAATCTGCTGGTTAATCTCGTTTACCAGCACATGTTCGGCAATCGCCAAGGTCCGCTCGTCGGTATAACGCCGCCCCTGTACAAACTGCGGCTCGATCCCCGCCTTTTTCATCGCCGCACTGATGCTCTTGCCGCCGCCGTGCACCAGAATCGGCTGCATCCCCACGGTCGCCATAAACGCTATGTCCGTAAGCAGTTCCCGCTGGCTCTGGTCCGTCTCCATCAGCGAGCCGCCCAGCTTCACCACTACAATCCGGCCCTTAAACTGCCGTATATAATTTAACGCTTCAATCAAAGCAACTGCTTTATTGATTGCTTCATGCATTCCATTTTCTCCTAATGCTAGAAAACTCATCATTGTATTTGATGGTGGGGGCCGGTCAAGAAAAATAAACACCCCCTTTTCCCCTGCTTCCGTTAGCGGGAAAACCGGATAAACCCCCTGGCTACCCGTGCTAACTGCCTGTTATTTCATTACTTCGGACTATTTCCCCATTGTCTTGCCTTACAGACATCCTCTATTCCGAAGTACTTTTCTTCAAAGTCTCCGCCAACAAATTCCGCATCTTCATAAAATCGCCCGCCTGCGGATCCGCCTCGTCCGCGGAATATTTAGAAAAATTTGACTTCACCTCTTCCCGGGCCTTCTCAATCCGTTTGCTCGTCAGCGGATGGGTCTGCATCATCTCGGCCCACCGGCTTGGCTCCGAATCGGACATATCCTGCAGCACTTGCAGCAGTTCCGGCATCCCCCACGGATTGTACCCTGCCCGCGCCATATACACGATCCCGTAACGATCCGCCTCATATTCATCGTTGCGGCTGTACTTCAGATTCGCCATCCCCCCTACAAACTTCGTTGCCGTGCCCGCCGCACCGCCATATTTACTCCCCACCGCTTTCTCCGCAATCTCCGCCAGCACACTGGCCCCGATCTGATTCTGCAGCGACTGCACCGAGTGCCCCGCCGATACATGGACCGTCTCATGCCCCAGCACCGCCGCCAACTGCCTCTCATTGGTCATCCGTGATAACAAACCGGCGGTGATATAAATCTTCCCGCCCGGCAAGGCAAAGGCATTGGGCACATCCGATTGCAGGACCGCATATTCATACGGCATCTTCCGGTCCGCGTGGGCCGCAATCTTCTGACCCACCCTTGACACATACTGCTGTACCGTATCGTTGGCGACCTTTCCCTTAAATTCATTTTCAAACTCCGGGGCATTCTGCACTCCCATCGCGATTTCCTGCGATTCCGGGATCAACACCAGTTCCTTCTTGCCCGTCACCGGATTCGTCTTGCATCCGGCCATTACGAATCCCACCAGCAACAAGCCCAATACCATTTGCATTTGATTTGTTTTCATAGCTATCATCCTTTTACTTGGTTATTACCTTCGCCAGGGTAACATTGCCCAATGCCTCTCTGGCCTGTACCTTAAACCGTTTTAACAAATCGCCTATTTCCTGTTCATATACCATTTTCGCCGCCCCTTCTGCCTCCCCATCCCCCAGTTCCATAATCTCCAGAATCCCGATTCGCTCCGCCGGCCGCGCCAATACATAACTGGCCGCCTCGTCCGTATCCACCGGGCAGACAATCCCGATTTTTACCAGCCGGTCCAGCAGTTTCTGCACCGTAATATCCGGCAGATTCAACTGCTCCCGCATCTGATCGAAGGAAACCGGCCCGGCTCCCTTCGTATAGGGCTGGCCGACCGCCATCGCCGCCGCCAGCAGTTCCGACGGCCCCAGCACAATCCGCGCCGCCTGTTCGGCCATTTGCAGATTCGACAGATTCGCCGCTGTATGCGAGAGTACCGCCCCGAATAAAAAGATCAGCCACGAAAAATTCAGCCACATCAAAAACAGCGGGATCGCCCCCAAGGCCCCGTACAGACTCTCCTTGCGCACCACCATCTGCACATACAAGCCAAACGCCCATTTCGCGATCAGCCACAACGGAATCGCCACGACCGCGCCCACCAGTGCCGCCCGAAATCCCACTTTCGTATTCGGCATCAGCTTATACAGGGCGCCCAGCAGAAAAATTTCCATCAGGATCGGCCCCAGCCAGCCCACTCCCGAAACCAGAATCGACAAAACCGGCATCCCTTCAATAATGCCGATCGCCCGTTTGCCGAAATAGATGGCAACCGTCAGCAGCACCGGCCCCAGCGTCAGCACCGACCAGTACAGCAGGATCCGCCGCCACAGTCCCCGGCTTTCCCGCGCCCCGAAGATCCGGTTCAAGGCCCGCTCAATCGTCGTCAACAGCGTAATCGCCGTCCAGATTAACAGCACCACACCCACAGTCCCCAGCTTGGCAAACGACAGTTTGCTCTCCACTTCCGCGACTATTTCCTCAATCTTATCCGCCGCCGTCGTGACTTTCCCCGCGACCAGTTCCCCGCCTTCCCCGGTTTCCGTGGCCTCCTCCTGCATGATCACAATCTGCGTAAAGCCGGTCTTATCCAGAAACTGATGCAGATTCTCTTTGCTCGACTCGAACCCCCCCACCTGTTTCAATACCAGAATCCCCAAAACAATGGTCGGGATCATGGCAAAGATCGTCCGAAACGATAACGCCGAACTCAGCGCCGGGGCATTGATCAAATTCAACTGCTTGACACAAAAACGCCCCAATTGAATCTGAAACCGGGCCAATCGCGCCCAGCGCCCCAGTTCCTTGCCCGGCGCATCCAAAAATTCTTCCAACTGCTGACGGATTTGCTGGAATTTGATCATCACTTTTTCTCCACAGGTGGTTCGGTTGTTGCGGGAGGCTCAGTTGTTGTCGGAGGTTCTGCTGTCGCCGGCGGCTCCGCTGCCGCGGGTGGTTCGGCGGCCGCTGGGGGTTCACTCGCCGGAGGTTGGGTTGCAGCCGGAGGTTCCGTCGCTGCCGGTGGTTCAGTAGTTGCTGGGGGTTCTGTGGCAGCCGGGGGCGGAGTGGACGCCGGAGGTTCAGTCGCTGGGGGTTCAGTTGCCGCAGGGGGTTGGGATGCTGCCGGAGGCTCGGTCGCTGCTGGCGGCTCCGTTGTTGTCGAGGGTGCTTTCTCTTCCGTCGTCTTGGGCTGGCTCTGCGATTCCGTCTTCGAATCCGTCTGCGGCTCGGTCTTTGCTTCCTCAGTTGCTTTCTTTTCTGCCGCTTTTGCCTTGGCTTTTTCCTTCTTCGTCTCTTTCTTTTCCTTTTCCGTTTTCTTTTCTTCTTTCTTCTCTTCGGTCTTCTTTTCTTCCGTTTTCTTCTCGGTCTTTTCCTCGGTCTTCTTCTCCTCTTTCTTCTTCAGGGCGCTCTTTAAAAGATCGCCCACCTTTTCTTTCGCCACTCCCTTCGCCGCCTTCTCCAGCAGCGGCTTCATATCCACCTGGCTTAACTCCAGCTTCGGACTGGTGCGGGTCCCCACCAGCGGAATAACCAGACTGGCATCTTCCAGCAGCTTGGCATACTCCGCCGCGGTTTCCGTTCCCACCCCAAACTTCTCCAGCAGCTTCGCCCGCACCGGCAGGGATACCGCCATATCCACCGTATCATCAAAACCCACCCACCCGTAAAATTTCATCTCATACTGATCCCCAAACGACAACACAAAATTATCATACTTGAGCCGGCCCTGATCGATGATGAAATCCACCCCCTGGCTCTTCGCCGACTGGATCCCTTCGCTGCCCACGCCCGCCAGAGTCAGCAACTCCTTCAAAATTCCGCTTGGCTCCATCTTCAGATTGCTGAGATCCAACCGTCCCTGCCCCTTACCGGTCTTCAAAATCTCCTTGCTGAGCGGCAGATTCACTCCCTGCATCGACAGGGACACCGCACCCTCGGTCTTGGCCATATTTGCGAAAATCGGATTGATCCTGCTCAAACCCATCTGGACCATAGCTTCCGTCAGCTTCAAGTTATCCAGTACCTGTGTCACTTCCTCCAGTTGGAAATCCGCCTCCTGGCCCGCCAGATCGATCTTCCCTTTCAGCCGCACCTGACCGCCTTCCGACAGAATGATGGTCTCCGGGATAATCACCTGCCCGTTTTCCAGCCGCGGCGTCAGTTTTGCCTGCGCAAAATTCATCCCGTAAAACTTCGCCGTAGTCCAGCCCGCCTCCATCGTTCCCTGCACGCCCCGGAACACCGGATCCGCCTCCGCCACCCGCGCCGGTCCCTGAATCTTGATATCGCTGCCGGTAGTTCCCTGAATGACGATTTGTTCCCGCAGATCCGGCTGGAGCAGATACACCAGCGTCATGATCCGATCCCACGACCCTTCATATTTCCCCGTCAGATCGAGCTGGCAGGTCTTTTTATAATCCGCCACCTTCCCCTGCACCTCCGCGGACAATAAGGCTGACGCAAGCTTCACCTTCTCCACCGTTATCATTTCCTGCCCGCAGTCGATCCCGCTCCATTGCAGCGTGATATCCTCGCCGCTTTCAATCACCTCTTTCTGGTCGATCCGCAGGTTCCGCACCTTCGCCTGGCCATTCGTCTTTACTACCTGTTCCGGCTGGCTCTTCTGGAAATTCATCTCCATCGCCACCCCGCCCTCATACCGCTCCAGGTCCTTAACTCCCATCCCCTTGCCCCACTGGGCCAGCGACGCTAGCTGCGCCTCCGGAATCGAAACCTTCCCCTCAAAGGTCTTGTCCCCCAACTGATACCAGCCCTCACCCGTCACCTTCAGCACCCCATCGGCATCCAGCCCCAGCTCACTCAATACCACCTTTTCAATGGTATTCTTCGACAAAACCAGATACCCCTTTTTCTGCATGCGCAGCTTCGCTACCTGCAACTGCTGATCCGCGCCGGACTGGTACTGGACCTGATCCCCCGCCAGCGAAAAGTCATAATCCACCTTTTCGTCCGACACCTTGTTCATCGCCAATTTACCCGACAGGTTCCCCGCCACCTTGAAATCACCCAGCACCACCAACTGGCTCAACTGACTATATAACTTGTCCAGATTGCCCTGAAAGTCCGCCTGCAAACCGGTCATCGTGCCGCCGGCCTGCAGGGTCAGGAAATCCGACTGTATGTGGGCCTTGCGAATCTTCAAACCCACCTTATCCTCCACCACCGCATCAATCTCGCTGGCCACCGGCGCAAAGGTCATCGCCTTATCCCCCTCCTGCGCCCGCAAATCCTTCAACTCGATTTTACCGGTTATCCCCGGCGCCTTGCCGCCCTGCATTACCAAATCCTGAATCCGGATACTCCCTCCCTGGAGCGTCAGACCCGGCCGCACCTTCAGCAGCGTCGGCACCGCTTCCGCCAGCGCCGGCAGATTCACCTGCCCGCTGATCCGCGCTGATGCCTCCGGCAGCTCCACCATCTTGCCCGTCAGCAGCATCGCCGTCACATCCTCCCCCGTCAGGACCAGAGCCTTCTCCGGCATGGCATACGCCAACTCGCTGGCTATCTCCGCCGCCGCACTCTTTATATTCACCTTCCCGTCGATCTTCTTGTTCGCCATCGTCACCTGCCCGTCCAGTACCAGGTCGATCGGCTTCAACTCCTCCTGGGCCACCTGCTCGCTCCGCAGCCCCGTCACCTGACTCTGGAACACCAGCAACAGGTCATCCGGCCCCTTTGACTTCACCTGCGCCTCCAGCCCCCCCTGCCCGCTCAGAGCCGGCCCGCCGGCCCACGCCGAAAGGGTGGCCAACTGTGCCTGCGGCACCTTTACCTGTCCTTCAAAACTGCCATCCGTCAACTGATACCATCCCGAGCCGTTCACCGCCAGCGCCCCATCCACATCCAGGTTCAACTCATCCAGGGCCACCTTCTGCACCGCGTTCTCCGCCAGCAGAAAATATCCTTTCTCCTGCGAACGGATTTTCTCCCACTTCATCACCTTCTCCGCACTGGCCTGATACGCAATCTGATCCCCCGCCAGCGTCAACTGATAATCCACCCGCTCCGCCGACGCCTGCTTCATCGCCAGATTGCCCGACAGATTCCCCGCCACCTTAAACTCCCCCAGTACCAATAACTGGTTCAACTGATTATACAACTGGTCCAGGTTGGTCTGGAAATCCGCCTGCAAACTGGTCATTGTGCCGCCCGCCTGCAGGGTCAGAAAATCCGACTGCACATGTGCCTGCCGAATCTTCAGCCCCACCCCCGGCTCTATAACCGCATCAATCTCTGTCACCACCGGCGCAAAGGTGATATCCTTATCCCCCTCTTTGGCCTGTAAATCCTTCAACTCAATCTTGCCCGTAATCCCCGGCGCCGTACCTCCCTGCGCCACCAGATCCTGAATCCGGATACTCCCCTTCTGAATCACCAGTCCCGGCCGCACCTTCAGCAGCGTCGGCACCGCCTGCGCCAGCGCCGGCAAATCCACCTGGCCATTCGTCCGCAGCGAAAATTCCGGCAGCTTTACATCCTTGCCGCTCAACAGCATCGCCTGCAAGTCCGTCCCCGCTGTCGCCGCCCCTGCCTCCGGCATCACATACGCCAAATCGCTGGCCAGTTTCGCCGCTTCACTCTGTAAATTCACCTTCCCCTGGATCTGGTTCTTCACCTTATCCACCTGCCCGTCCAAAACCACATCGATGGGCTTTAACTCCTCCTGCGACACCTGCTCGCTCTGCAAACCCAGCACCTTGGTGGTAAAAGCCGCCTGAATATCCTCCCCCATAAATTTCACCTTCACATCCAGATTCCCCAATCCTTTGACCCCCGCCCCGTCGGAGGCAAATTTCGAGACGATCTCCAACTGCACCGGATCATCCGTCACCAGCGTCACCTCTCCGGTCGGCTTTCCGCTTTGCACCCCCTGCACCTGCACCTGCCCCCGCACCCGTTCTTTCTGATCCAGTTCCAGCGACAGGGTCCCCTTAATCTCATCCAGCTCCTGAACCGCTATATCCCCCTCAATCCTGGAAACTGTATATTGCCTCCGATCCGGCTGCACCAGCACCACCGTCCCGTCCTTTACCCGCACCACCGCCGACAGCCTGGCCATCTCCCCCTTCTCCTCGGCTGGCTTCTCCTCTTCCTTTTCTTTCTCTTGAGCCTTTTCAACCCCCAGCAGCACCACTGCATACGGACGATCCACCTCAATCGTTCCCAAATCCTTGCCAAATCCGTTCAGCAGCCCCTTCGTCCAGTGCACCCGCTCCACCTGCACCTTCTCCAGCCCCTCCACCTTACTCACCTCTACCCCCGCCACCTCACACGGCCCCAGCCAGCGCAGCGAAATATCCTTCACTGCAACCTGCTGCGGGATCCGCTTATTCACCTGGCTGACCACCAGCCCCGTCCCCCACCCGCTCGATATCACATATGGCAGCAGCCAGACCACCACCACCAAAACCACCAGAATCCCCACCAGCCACTTCCATACCTTCCGCCCCTTCTTCCCTTTCACGGTCTTTTGTTCGTCCATCTTTTTATTCATATCTGCCATTCTGACTTACCTCAATTCTTATTTTCGTCAAATCTTATGGTGTTTAAAAATCATCGCTAAAAGCGATACCACAATTTTTACTTTTTGATATTTGATCTAACCACGCCCCCCTCAATCCTCCAACTCCTCCTGCCAGTCCGCCTGCTTATCCAGCCATTTCGCAAAATCCTTCGCCGGATACTTCTTCCCCTGAAACAACCCCATCTCGATCTCCTGCCAGTTCCGCACCACCTGCAAGCCCTCCTGGTCCCCCAGCAGCCGGATATCCCTGGCCATCCGCCGCATATCCTTCGACTTCTGCTTATAATGCGGTATCAGATATGCCGTCATGCCGTTTGCCACATACGCCTCGGCATCGGAGAGCTTATCCCCGATCCCCACCACAATATTCGGATACTTCACCCGCACATCCATCAGCCGCCCACTCTTGTACTCCCCGCTGCTTCCCAGCGACTTCTTCAGCGTATTCACCAGCAGCACGCCCCTGGGATACCCATGCTTCCGCAGCCAGCTTTTGCTCAGATGCGTCAGCAGGTCGGGCCGTTGCGTCAGGTAAATCACATTATACTGCTCGGCGATCTTCTTCATCATCTCCACCGACCCCTCCATCGGCTCAGCATCCCCCATCAGCACGTAAAGAAAGCTCGACTCCACCACCGTATGATCCAGATCCACCACCACAAACCGCGTCTCCCGCGGCCGCACCGACACCAACAGCGGAACCGCCTCCAGCCCCACCATCTTCTCCGCATACTCCTCCTTTACCCCCTCCGTTTTCACCTTCACACTCAGCTCATAATCCCCCACCCCCGGCGGCATCCACGGCACCCGCGCATACCCCTCATCGTCCGTCACCGCCTCCCCCAGCAGTTCCGCATCCCGGTAGAATCCCACCGTCACCCCCTCCATATCATCCAACATCTTCGCCTCCTGCAGGCGGGCCGCAAGCTCTACCGGCTCATTCGGCTCGCACAGCACATCAAAGGCATAAAATACTATCCCGTCCCCCGCCCCCAGAAACCCCTTCCCCCGCACCCGCCTCGCCGCCCCCTTTCACCCCCCCCCCCTACCCCCCGCTCCC
>CAZOMV010000007.1:85698-90385 GCA_964580995.1 uncultured Pirellulales bacterium | reverse complement strand
GTCCTGGCCAACGATACCGACCTCGATGGCGATACCGTATCCGTCGCCAACTTCACCCAGCCCGCCCATGGCACCGTCAGCTATAATAATGATGGCACCTTCAACTATACCCCTGCTGCCAATTACCATGGTGCTGACAGCTTCACTTATACCATAACCGATGGCCATGGCGGAACCGATACCGCTATCATTAATATAACTATTAATGCAGTTAATGACGCACCCGTTTCCCATACTGATTCGATCACCACCAATGAAGATACCGAAATTATAACCCACAATGTCCTGGCAAATGACACCGATATTGATGGTGATACCCTAACCATTGCCAGCTTCACTCAGCCTGCGCATGGCACCGTCACCTACCATAATGATGGCACTTTTACCTATTTACCCGCTGCCAACCATAATGGCTCTGACAGTTTCACTTATACGGTTTCTGATGGCAACGGCGGCACGAACACCGCCACGATTAACATAAACATCAATGCCATCAACGATGCCCCAACACCCGGTAATGATGCCATTACCCTCGACGAAGACCATTCTGTTACAACCGGCAATCTTATGGCCAACGACATCGATGTCGATGGAAATAATTTCTTCGTGCATGGCGTAACCGACCCTGATCACGGAACTATATTCTATAATGGCGACGGCAGTTTCACTTATACCCCGGATGCCAACTATAATGGCACCGACAGCTTTACCTATACGGTTAATGATGGAGTCGGCGGTATCTCCACCGCAACGGTTGAGATCGTTATTAATGCTGTTAATGATGCCCCAAAAGCAAAATTCAATATCTATTCCGCGGTTGAAGACACCACCAGCACTACCGGGAATGTCTTAAATAATGATACGGACCTCGATGGCGATACCCTAACCGTCGCCAGCTTCACCCAGCCCACCCATGGTACCGTCAACTATAATGAGGATGGCACGTTCGATTATACTCCCGATGCCAACTACCATGGTTCTGACAGCTTTGTATATACCATCAGCGATGGTAATGGCGGAACCGACTCCGCTACCATTTACTTCAATGTCCAAGCCGTCAATGATGCCCCGCAAGGCCAGGCAGATAATTATACCACCAATGAAGACACCTCAGTAACCACTGCGAATGTACTGGCAAATGATTCTGATATCGATGGCGACACGTTGCACATCTCCACTTTCACCCAGCCGGACCATGGAAGCGTTACTTACCATAATGACGGCACTTTTACATATTCCCCCAATACCAACTACCATGGCTCCGACAGCTTTACTTATACTATTATCGACGGTAATGGAGCAGAAGATATTGTAACAATTAATATTGATATTGAAGCTATAAATGATGCACCGGAAGTCGAAAATGACTCGCTGGCAATTATCGAAGACAGCACTATAACTACCGGAAATCTGCTGGCAAATGATATCGATGTCGATGGTGACATTTTAACTATTGATAACTACACCCAGGCAAGCCACGGTACACTGACTTACAATAATGATGGCACTTTCAATTACACTCCCGATGCCAATTATAATGGCACCGACAGCTTTACTTATACCATTTCCGACGGAAAGGGAGGAACCGATACCGCAACGGTAAATATCAATATAAGCCCGGTAAATGATGTGGCAATCACTGTCAGCGATACTTATACTACCGATGAAGATATGCCGCTGACAACGGGCAATGTCTTGGGCAACGACTATGATGTCGAAGGCAATGCCTTGGGCATCGCCTGGTATAGTCAACCTGAACACGGTACAGTAACATCAAATGGCGATGGCACTTTTAATTACACCCCGGATGACAATTATAATGGTACCGACAGTTTTACCTATACTATCAGTGATGGCCGGGGAGCAATTCAAACCGAATCTATCATTATCAATATCAATGCTGTCAATGATAATCCCAATGCCGTTAATGATTCCTTTACGACAGATGTAAATGAAACATTAACCACAACTAATGTACTCAATAATGATTCTGATATAGATGGCAACACTTTAACCATTGACAGCTTCACTCAACCGGGTCATGGTACAGTAGTCAACAATGGCGATGGCACTTTTAACTACATCCCGGATACCGACTACACTGGAAATGATACGTTCACTTATACTATATCCGATGGCCATGGTGCCACCGACATCGCCACCATTAGCATCTCTGTTGGAAATGCTGATCCCGGCGACCCGGAAATACCTTCAACCGATGCGATTAACGATTCTTTTTTTACCGATCATAATACCACTATCACAACTACCAATGTCTTAAACAACGACACCGATGCCACCGGCACCGGTTTAACCATCGACAGCTATACACAACCTGGAAATGGCACACTTACTTATAACAACGACGGCACTTTCACCTATACACCAAATGATGGCTTTAGTGGCACCGACAGCTTTACCTATACAATTATAGATAATAACAATACAACAGATACCGCTACGGTCAATATATTCGTCGATACCGAAACCCACGCCCCCGATGCCGTCAATGACAACTATTCTACCAATGCAGATACTCCATTAACTACCGGCAATGTACTTACTAACGACCATGACCTCGACGGTGATACCATAACAATCGATTCATTTACTCAGCCAGCCCATGGCACCGTCACCTATAATGATGATGGAACTTTTAATTATACGCCGGATACAGATTTCACCGGCAACGACAGTTTCACCTATACCATAACCGATGGCAATGGCCAAACCGACACCGCTACCGTCAATATCAATGTAAATCCCATAGACTATGGCACGCAAGCAATCAACGATGCCTTTACTCTTGATGAAGATACCAGCATAACTACAACCAATGTCCTGGCCAACGACCTTGCCGGCGGTGACAATCATACTTTATTCGTATACGACTTTACTCAGCCAGCTCATGGCTCTGTCCGTTACAACGATGATGGAACATTTACCTATATTCCCGATACCAATTATAATGGCACTGACAGCTTTACCTATACTATATATGATGGCGAAGGCGGAAGTGACACAGGCATCGTTTCATTGAATATAAATGCCGTAAATGACGCCCCTTCCGGGCATAATGAATCCTATTCCACCACGGAAGACCATAGCGTCACCACCGGCATTTTAACTGCCAATGATTCCGACATAGATGGCGACACCATCACTATTGACAGCTTTACCCAGGCTGCCCATGGCAGCGTTACGGATAATGGCGATGGGACATTTACCTATACCCCCCATGCCAACTTTAACGGAACCGACACCTTTACTTATACCATCCGCGACGAACTGGGCCTTACGGACACCATAGAAGTAGAATTTAACGTAACTGGTGTCAATGACGCTCCCGATGCACAAGACGATACCTTCACCGTCGATGAAGATATGATCCTGACTACTGGCAATGTCTTAGCGAATGATTCCGATGTTGATGGCGACCGAATACTTGTCTATAACTTCACTAATGCCAGCCATGGTACGGTAAAGTACAATGGTGACGGGACATTTAATTATACCCCCGATGCCAATTACAATGGCAATGACAGTTTTACATACACCATCATTGATGGCCGGGGCGGTACGGATACCGCAACCATATATGTCACTATCAACTCCATTAATGATGAACTGGAAGCCGAAAATCTAACTTATTATAGTGACGAAGACCATAATATTACTACCGAAAATGTCTTTAGCTTCTATGAAAATGTTGATATCGAAACGGTAACGGTAGACAGCTTCACTCAGCCGGATCATGGAACAGTAACTTACAATAATGACGGAACTTTTACTTATGTTCCCGATGCCAACTTCAACGGCCAGGATACCATCCAATATACCATTATTGATGACGGTGGTCTGCAAGCGACCGCATGGATTCAATTTAATGTTGCCGCAGTCAATGACGCACCAGATATAGCAGATGACATCATGACCATTAACGAAGACACCGCCGTTACCACCATAAATGTCTTAGCCAATGATTTCGATGTTGATGGCAACTCGATGATGATCCCATGGTTCACCCAGCCCGCTCATGGCTCTGTAACCTATAATGGCAATGGTACTTTCAATTACACACCCAAGCTTAATTACAATGGTATTGAAACCTTTGAATACACTGTAATTGATGGACAGGGCGGCAACGTAACCGCAACCATGACACTCAATATAACAGCAGTCAATGATGCGCCGATAGCAATCAATAATACTTTCACCACAACGGAAGACGCTCCGCTTACTACAGGCAATGTCCTGGCCAATGACATTGATGTCGATGGCGATATCCTGGCGGTCCATAGTTTTACCCAGCCTGCCCACGGCAGCGTTACCTATAATGAGAATGGAACTTTTCGTTATCAGCCTAACGCTGATTACAATGGCCCGGATACTTTTACCTATACCGTCATCGATGCGGAAGGCGCAACCAGCACCGCCACCATAAGGGTTAATGTTACACCCGCCAATGATGCCCCTATCGCCGACGATGATTCATTTGCGGTCACAGAAGACACGACCACTACTACCAACAATGTTCTTGCCAATGACACGGATGTTGACATCGAACCATTGTTTGTCGATAGCTTCCAACAGCCCGGCCACGGAACCGTTACGTATAATAACAACGGGACCTTCGATTACACGCCCGATCCCGACTATTATGGCTCCGACAGTTTTACCTATGTAG
>CAZOMV010000007.1:0-85598 GCA_964580995.1 uncultured Pirellulales bacterium | reverse complement strand
CGACACCGCAACTATAAATATTACTGTCAATCCCACGAATGATGCCCCTGCCGCTGTGGACGACAGTATCACCACCGATGAAGACACCGCCATTACCACCGGTAATGTTCTGGCCAACGACACGGATCTCGACGGCGATACCCTAACCGTCGACAGCTTCACCCAGCCTGCCCATGGCACCGTCATCTATAACAATGACGGTACCTTCACTTATGCCCCTCAGGATAATTACAATGGCAACGATTCTTTCACCTATACGGTTGTAGATGAACATGGAGCCAAAGATACAGCTACAGTTCTGATCCATGTCAATCCGGTAAACGATGCTCCTACCGTTAACGCCGGATCGGATATTATAATAGAAGAAGGCCAAAAGGTCATTATAAATGGTACGGCCTATGACATTGATGGAGACTCACTTACATATACCTGGGTACAAATTTCTGGCCCCCACGTCAATATCGAAAATCCCAATGCGGCTATACTTGAATTTATCGCCCCTGATGTCACCTCAGACTCACAAGTTAAATTTGAATTGCATGTATCTGACGGCCAGACAACAACCGTAGACAATATCGTTGTCAATATCACCGCTAAGGCTGAACAAATCAGCGATACGGATGGCCATTCCGATGGCACCGTTGTTTTCAAATTTGACTCAGAAAATGAACAAAATATAATTACAAATTCTTCCGGTAGCCCTGAAAAATTAATTAAGTTCAATGATTCCTGGCTCAATACTAATTTTGAAGATCCAAACTATGATACTGATCGTGATTATACTCTTGAGTCTGAATTAATTGAGCAAGCATTTGATAATTTGTTTGAACCGGTAGAAATTGGAAAATCTAATGATATTTTATTACCGGAAGAAATCTCATTGCCCCTGGAACATGTCGCCGCTGGATACGAAAATGTATTTGAAGAAATTGAACTGCAATGGACTCCCGAAAAAGCAGTAGAAAATGATATCAATATTGAAATACCCGAAGAGCAATTAACCGTTGATGCTCATAATGGACAACCAGTGAACTCAGGATTTATAAGGAATCATATGCCTTTATTATGGTGGCTAATGAGAAATATACACATCGATGACAAACACAATGAAAATAAACATAATAAACCACCTAAGTAAAACCAAAAACAGTAACCTAAACTAAAAACCCGGTAAGGGAATGTCTAGTCATTCCCTATTGTAAATAGGGATGATTTTCAGTTCGGATCACTAAAAATCTGAATTAACTCGTTATTATTCTTTGAAAATAGGTATACTGTAATACCTTTATCGCTTATATCATCTATATTGTCTAGCGAATCCGTATTTGTTTTAACGATGTTTTATTCGTTAATATTTTTTCGTCAGACTTTTGTTCTTGGGCCTCCGGTTGGGCCAGTAAAGGTCTTCTTGTATTTGAGGAATAAAAATGTCCAAGGATTCAATTTCGGTAGCAAACAATGATAATAACCAGCCATTTTGCAGCCAGGCTGGTTTTCTGCCGGTCCCATTACGTAGTGTACCCATCGAAAGTCTGGCTAACCTGAAAATCTATTTACTAACTCAGGGAAAGTATTCTCTATATAATGCCCAGGATCTCCATTTTGGTCTTAGAGATCTACAAAGGCTTCTGGACGCCCGAGTGGAATATGTGTATGTTTCCGTAAAAGATCATCAGACCTATTATAAGACCTTGGAGGGAGCGATCGCCTCCATCGTTTCGGACCCCGCTATTCAGCAAGAAAAAAAAACCGAAATCCTGTATGCGACTTCGATCGAATTGGCCAATCAACTGTTAGAAGCCCCGCCCGGAAAAGAGGAGATTAAACGCACCGCCAACCTGGCCCGGGCCACGGTCGATTTGATTATGAAGGACCGAACGGCGTTTGGTGGATTGTACGAGATTTTCAATCATGATTTTTACACCGCAACCCATCTGGTAAATGTTTGTGGACTGACGGTTGCCCTGGCCCAGAAAATGGGTTTGGTGGATTCGCAAATATTGTATCAGATCGGTACGGGCGGATTGTTGCACGATGTGGGCAAGATCTTCATCGCCCCTGACATTCTCAATACGACACAACCCCTGGCAACTTCGCAGCATGAGATTATCAAAACCCACGTTCAGCTTGGCTATCAGCACTTGAAAAAGGTTAGCAATTTATCTCCGGCGGTCCTGGCGGTGGTTGCCGAACATCACGAACGAATAGATGGCAGTGGATACCCCAAAGGCCTGCGGAACAAGGAAATTTCACTGTTAGGACAATTGGCCGGGGTTGTAGATACGTTCGATGCGATGACGTCGGTCCGACCTTATCGTGCATATACGTTTTCCATTGGCCAGGCCCTCCAGCAAATTGAGGATGATACCCCCCAAAAATTCGACCGAGAGATCGTTCGTGCTTTCTTTTCCCTGATCGAGAAAGCCGTTCAAAGAAATGCCGGGTACGAGACCTCCAATGGAAATCGACCAGATGAGATACCACTTATTTCTGCGGCTGGCGCAAAGCTCCAGGACACGCAGTATTATTTCCGCATTCCGATTACGGTGAGAAAATTGGGGAAAGTACGCGATAAATTAACGGTGGGATCGGAGAGGAAACTCATCGGCCACAAAATCACCTGCCTAAACATGGGTTTTCTCAGCGATATTCTCTTTAAGCCGGATGAGAATATTTATCTTTCCAATCCCCAATTGACGGCCATTGGCATGGGAAAACTGGTGGCGATTGTTACCCGATGTTTTAATCATCAGGATGGCTGGTATACTATTGAGGCCCAATTTCTGAAGCCGTTAGCGCCTGCGATTCTGGAAAAAATCAAGACCATTACTTCGGTGCGTGAAGTCTCCATTCTGGAAGTATCATAATCTTACAATGATCACTGCATGGATCTATGATAAAAGAATTCCTTCCTTCTGGGTTGAAACGCAAATACTTTCAGTTAACTCTTCCGTGTACATCATCAGGATTGAAGGAATCTCGTTTAGGAAACGCAAAGAACTAATTTCAGCACATACTTCCTTGTCTGTCATCGGGCACGTGAAAATATACCAGGGGTGGGCGGTTGAAAATCGACCATGTACAAATCCCGTATCCGGTTGCAAAAAGCCAAAATCCGGTTATCGCTTTCCGTAAAGTGGACCATAAACCACCACCCTTGATCTACAATCAGTCCAATCCCGGGAGATGGTATTCTATTCGATCTTCATGTTGCTACCTACCCTGCCATCTATGGCATTTTGTTACCCTTATATGGGTAACCGCCAAATCTCATCAGATATTTTTCCGTTTTTCTGACCACCCGTAGGATCGCCATTTAGGATTTGTAAAGAAATAACCTGTGCGACATGCGTTTTTATTGAGGATAGATAGTATAGTTCCATTCTCCGTGGAAATCATCACGGGTGATGCGGATGCTGGCCATTTGTTCCTCGGTGACTTCGATCTTCGGCGGACAATTCTTACGGTCGAGCACGCATCGGACTTTGAGACCCGAGGTGGTGCTGGTATTCGAGATCAGATTCACAATGGTGGCGTGCGTCAGCAGGGGCTTGCCGCGCCCGTTCTGGGTAATATACGAAAACAACCGATGTTCCATCTTGTTCCATTTGCTGGTTCCCGGCGGCAGGTGGCTGACGGAAAGGGTCAGCCCCGTCTGGTTGGCCAACTTTTGCAGTTCCCATTTCCAAAGACGTACGCGCGAGCCGTTACTGCCGCCGCTATCGGCCATAATTTGCAAGGAACGCGCCTGGGGATAGGATTTCGATCCCATCTCCTTCCACCAGCGACGGATCGTGGCGACCGCAAAGACCGCCGTTTCATGGCTGACTCCGACACTTACCCAACCGGTATTGCGGTGCAGGTCATACACCCCATAGGGGATCGCCTTTCCCAACTCCTCGATCTTGAAATCGTGGACGCGGACCTCTGCCGGTTGGCCCTGCGGATGCCATTCTCGCCCACCATTCTTGAAATCCCCCACCAATTCCTTCTTCTTGCAATCGACCGAAATGACCGGCTGCTGACGGGAAATCCGATGGCGGACCTTACGGTTCGCCTGAAGGCTGTAGCCCATCTCATGCAAGAGTGCCGCCACGACGGTGTGGCTCACCTGGTGCCCCATCTGCCCCAACTCGTCGGCCAACTTCCGGACGCTCTTGCACGTCCAGCGCAGCGGAGAGCCGGGATCTCCACGCGTAACGGGATCCATCAAACGTTCCAAATCTTCGATCAAGGTGGCATCGATAACCGACGATCGCTTGCGCCCTCCCCCGGGCCGTCGAATGCGCTCCGCCACCCGTGTCTCGGGCGAGGCGATCTCCTCGATCCCTTTGGCAATCGTATTGCGATGAATCCCCGTGGCTCTCGAAACCGCGGAAATGCCACCCCGCCCCAGCGCCAGAGCTTCCGTCGCCGCCCATATGCGTTTGCTTCGTTCCGTGATCACCGGCATAAGCTGCCTGTATTTCTCTTCTATCATCTTTTCATCTGCCATATCCCATCTATTGGCAGAAATCGTGTTTTTGCTGAAGTTATTTCCTTACGATCCCTAAGCGAGGCTATTCGAGAGATTCCCGTCCCGACTGTCTTCAGGTCTGCATAGGGCTGGTGGTTACGGAGGAAGGAATGCCGATCGGTTATCAAGTCTTTGCCGGCAATACTCACGATTCCCAGACGGTCGAGCAGATCGTAACCTCCATGGAAGCCCAATACGCCCGGGCCAGCCGCGTCTGGGTGACGGATCGAGGGATGGTATCCGAAGAGAATCTGAAATTCATCCGGAGTCGCAACGGCTCCTATATCGTGGGAACGCCCAAAAGTATGTTAAAGCAGTTCGAGCGGTATCTTACGGATAAGGACTGGCACGAGGTGCAGGCCGGCGCCGAGGTCAAACTGGTAACGACAGATACCGGTCAAGAGACCTTTATCCTGGCCCGCAGCAAGGACCGGCAGGAAAAAGAGAAAGCCATCCATGAACGTTTTATGGAACGGATGGAGACCTCGCTCCATAAACTCGAGGTATCCATAGACAGCGGTCGGCTCAAAGACCCTGCCGATGCGTATAGAAGACTGGGGCGTTTGCAGCAAAAGTACTGGCGTGCGGCAGGCGCGTTTGAGATACAGATTGCACCCCTTCCCAATCCCGTCGGCAAGAAGCGTCTGACCATGACATGGAAACGCAGCAAACGATGGTCGCAATGGACGTCGTTATCGGAAGGATGCTACCTGCTGCGTACCAACCTGACCGATACCGATCCGGCCGTCTTGTGGAAGCGATATATATAGCTCACCGAGGCCGAATGGGCGTTCCGTATCACCAAAGATGAACTGTCGATCCGTCCGATCTGGCATCAGAAGGCACAACGGGTTGAGGCGCACATCCTGGTATGCTTTTTGGCGTATGGGATGTGGAAGACGCTGGGCCAGTGGATGAAACGTTCCGGTCTGGGCGATGCCCCGCGGACCTTATTGCAGGAGTTTGCCAAGATAAAGAGCGGCGATGTGGTCCTGCCGGCCAAAACCGCGGATGGCCGTATTGACAAACGGATCCGATTACGGTGTGTGGTTAGTCCCGACGAGGCACAAAAGGTACTGCTCAACCGCCTGGGGCTGACCCTGCCGCAACGCCTGCAAAGGCTGGAGAAAATAGTAAAATGTAGTGAAGACTTTTGACAAAAAACCGCCTTGGTGCTATCGTAAAGACCGTTTTAATCCCCCAACTGCGTAACTTGGGCTAGAACTTCCGGGAATCCAAGCTCTGATTTTCGTTAAAATTCCCTATCTTGTCAATAGTTTATATATTTTGAACTGGTTATACTGGTTTGTCTATCTTGCCAAACAAAAATAAGCGAACGCCAATTGCTCGTAACCTATTGTAAATAAAATGCTTCTGTTGGATATAAAAAAACGATGCCCGGCGGCGGGTTGGGAACCCACAGAACCAGGAGGGGACGGCTCTTTTTTTCACCGGACATCTGGTCGGGTTATCCAAAATATACCATATTTTCCCGAATATGCAAAAAAAAGACCGTCATCAGATTTCCATAACCCAATATTGCCACGCTTTCTCGACAGGGCGTCGTTTGACTACGCGGGGTTCGATACGGTCGGGACGATCGCCGATTTACGAAGGAAAGTCCAGACTGCCAGAGCGCTCTTTTCCTTTCCGTTGTTTTGTTCCATACGATTCTTCAATCGCAAGGCATTTTCTTTATAACGGCGGTTCAATAACACGTCCGCGATGGTTTTTTGAATGATCTGGTATTTCCAATGCCGGGCCGGTATGCGGATGCCCGCCCCATACATGGCAATATGGTCCAGATTGATCTGCTGTTCCTGTTGGGTCGCCAGTCCGACCAGCGGAGTGCCGGAACAGATTGCCGTTTGCAGGGTACCCTGGCCGCCATGACAGACGACAACATCTGCCATCGCATTGACCAGTCTGGCTGGAACAAAAGAGTCGGTGAGAAAAACACCATTTCTGGGGCCGAGTATTTTTCGGGCTTCGTCGATCGGGCACACGGAAGATGGTGAAAGAATAACCGCATTCCACTTGGTCCCCGTTCCGGTGGTAAAGACTTTCACTATCTCCAGAAGCTGATCTTTCACCCCGGAACTTCCCAGGGTACAGAACACCTTAGGGGCGGCGTGATCCGAATCAAAGACCTTCTGAATCCGATTATCCATCGCATCTCCGGCAGAAGGCGAGGAGAAAACAGGTCCTGTAAATTGAAAGGTTGCCGGAAAGGATATGCCTGCGTAAAAATCAGAAAGGTCATTCACCAAAGTCAAGTCCGCCTGGAGCATGTCGAAGATATTCAAAAGCGGCTTTCCATTCCAACCGGATCTTTGTGCCGCCCAGCGGATATTCCTGTGCCGCAGGAGAGGTAATCGGCGGCGTATAAATAAGGGAAGGTGGTTGACGAAATATTTCCGCATTCGATGGGGAAGATAGGCGAGCACTTTGATTTCTTCCGGGGCATCGGGAAGGACGCGGAAAAGATTTTCGTGAATGGGAAGAGGAGTGAAGCAGATCCCCGGAACTGTCCTGTCCAACATTCGCCGGGCAATGGATCCAAAAGGCCAGAAGCCGTGAAGAATTATATCCGGCCGGATTTTGTTGTATGCTTCTATCTCACCTTGTAAAAGTTCATAGGCGATCTGCGGTTCGCCGACAAGTTCACCGGGTTTCATTTTCAAATCCTGGTGCAGGCCGATTCCGCTCATTGGTGGGTGAGCCTTGAAGATCTCGAATCCCAATTCTTCCGCCCGCCCCTCGAAGCGGCTTCCACGGGAAAGAAAAACCAGTCTGGGATGGATTCCCTGCGGGGCATGCTCGGAAATACCTTGCGCGATTTCCAGTGCCCGGGTTGCATCACCGGCATCCTGAAAGACGGTTCCAATGGCTATGGTAATTGTCCTGGACATGGAGAATGCCTTGGCTATCCCGCTTTTCTCATCATTCAATTGGTTATCTGAAAAGGATTTTACCAGGGGGTGACGGGGTCGGTCCAGCCGCCACCGCGGACGATGACGGTGAAGACGTTGTTGTCCTGCTGGAAGAGGTTGAGGCGGCATTTACCGAGGTTGGGGTGTTCGTAGGTGAAGCCTTTGGGGCTGAGCAGTTGTTCGGCTTCGCGGGGCCGGGCGGTGAACTGCTGGATACCGACGCCGAGGGCGGTGCGGGCCAGACCGATGAGGGATTCGGTCTGCTGGTCCTGGCTAAAGGTTTTGCCGTCTTCTTTGAGGCCCTCGTGGCAGAAGCGTAAGATCGCTTCGTGTTTACGCATGTCGTTTTCATACGGTTCGTTGAGTTGTTCGGTGGGGACGACGGTCTGGATCTGGAGGAGCAGTTTTTCATCCACGAAGATGGGGATAACGGCCAGTTGGCTGCGGATCTGCATATAGTCTTTGCGCTGAACGGTGGAATCGGCTTCGGCGAAACGGACGATACCGACTTCTTTGCTCCAGCCTTTTTTATTGAAGGAGGAGACGGCGTTGGTGGTCAGGAGCAGGCCTTTTTCGGGCAGGAGGTCCATGACCTGGGTGGAGTTGGTCTGCGCGGTTTTGATGTCGGCAAAGTGTTTCTGGAGGGGCATGGTTCGGCTGGTGCAGCCCAGGGCGGCCAGGAGAGCCAGACTTACGGTTAGCACGAGTAGATTGCGTATTTGTTTTTTCACGGTTCGCTCCTTATCCAACTGTTTGTAACTAAACTGATTATGCCTCTTTTAACACCGGTTCGGTTCCATGTCAAGAATATCGGTTAATTTTATTGGGGGATGTATGGGATTTTGGGGGTGTGGAGGAAAATAGGGTGAAAAAGCAGGTGGAAACGGCATTTTTTCAAGAAAAAAGGCTTGTTGGCGGGGCAACAAGCCTGGGGTTATATGAGTAGCCTCCACCGCGATGCCGTCTGTAAGGCATTTAGAAGAACCCAGTATTTCCATGTGGGTAACCGTTGCTTATGTCCAGAAATCCTGGCTGGCAGGCACAACCGGCGTTTAAGATCTGGCTTCCCAGGATTATGGGTATCGGTTCTTCAAAATACGCCTGACATAACAAACAGGGCAGAGGCTTGCTCGCAAGTTTAGACGCCATCGTCAAAAGCTCGTTGTTCCCATATTATCGGGAAGCCAGAGCTGTTTTTGCAAGTCAATATTGACTTTTGGCGTTTCCATCCGTTTCTATGTTCTTTTATACCATATTTCTCATCGGAATACAAGATGGATTTACTTGAAAATTAGTTTCCCGGTTGTAGGAAGCAGGGCTGTCCGGAAAGGGGAGAAGGCGGAAAAAGTATGTTTGTCAAGGAGTAACGGATGGATAAAATTCTTTTTAAGACTAAGGTTTTGCAAAATGGAGGTTAGGCATACTTTGGAAAGAAAAAAAACTCATTCTTGACAGGAAAAAACTTTTGTTAATTTTAGCAGAATTGTTATGATGCTGGAGTTGGGAGGTAATGGTTTCATCGGGCATTAAGGATGGATCAGGAAATGGAAAAAAAGACAGGAAAATTTGAATTTATTCCGCAAGCGGCCGTACCAAAGGAGAGCGTGCTTTACCGGCGTCATCTTGGCTTAACGACGCATATGGCGGATTTCGCGGGGTATCTGATGCCGCTGTGGTATGGGGCCATCAGCCAGGAGCATGAGGCGGTGCGGAAGGCGGCGGGGCTTTTCGATTGTACGCATATGGGGGTGCTGGAGGTGGCGGGGACCACGGTGCTGCCGTTTTTGAATTTTCTATTAACTAACGATGTGAGCAAAATGGCGGTGGGCGGGTCGCAATATTCGTATATATTGGATGCGGCGGGGGAAGTGCTGGATGATCTGTTCCTATATCGCCGCGGGGCGGAGAGGTTTATGGTGGTGGTCAATGCCGCCAATGAGCTGAAGGTGAAGGCGTATCTGGAGGCGCTGAGGCGGGGCAATGCGGCTGTGGATGTGAAGAACCCCGGGCGGAAGCTGCCTGCCTGGCCGGAAATAATTGATTTGCGGGAGGGGGCGGGATCGCGGGGGCGGGTGGATCTGGCACTGCAGGGGCCGGCCAGCCGGGAGATCCTGTTGTCGCTGATGGACAGCCCGGCGGAGCAGGAAAAGTTGACAGCGCTCAAACGCGGGTCGTTTATCGAGACGCGGATCCAGGGCTTAGACGTGCTGGCGGCGCGGACGGGATATACGGGGGCGGAGATGGGGTTTGAGTTGTACGTGGAGCCGGCGCAGGCGGAGCGGTGGTGGGATTTGCTGCTGGCAAAGGGGTCGGCGGTGGGAGTGCAGTTCTGCGGGCTGGGGGCGCGGGACAGTCTGCGGATTGAGGCGGGCTTTCCGCTATATGGGCATGAGCTAGCGGGTAAGTATGATATTTCGCCGTGGGAAGCAGGGTATGGTTGGGCGGTTAAGCTGGAGAAGGAGTTTTTCATCGGGAAGGAGGCGATGCAGAAACGGCAGGCGGAGCAGAGCATGGAAGTGGTGCGGCTGGAACTGCCGGGGCAGAAAGGGGTACGGCCGGTGCGGGAGGGCGACGGAGTGTTGGACGGGGCGGGTGTTTGCCGGGGTTGGGTTCTGAGCTGCGCCAGGGTGGAGGAAAAGCAGGTGGCGCTGGCGTATGTGCAGAAGGGGGTTTTGGCGCCGGGGGCGGCGGCGGGGATTTATTATCTGGCGCGGAATGCGGGGCATGTGCAGCAGGGGCGGCTGGAAAAGGTGGAGATGGAACAAAAACTAAATGCGGATATTGAAGGGAAAGCAGTAACACGATTCGCGAAATTTTAATTGGATCAAGGATAACAGAAGGAAGTAAATATGGTACCGAAAGGATTGTATTATACCCGCGATCATGAGTGGGTGCGGGTGGAAGGAACGGTGGCGACGGTGGGGATCAGCGACTATGCCCAGCAGCAGTTGGGCGAGATTACGTTTGTGGAATTGCCGGCGGCGGGGAAGGAAATGGGCCAGCATGGGACTCTGGCGTCGATTGAGAGTTCCAAGGCGGCCAGCGATGTTTTTGCGCCAGTGGCCGGTAAGGTGACGGAAGTGAACGGCGATCTGGAATCCCAGCCGGAGCTGGTAAATCAGGACTGCTACGGCCAGGGGTGGATCTGCAAGCTGGCGATGAGCGACGCGGGCCAGGTGAAGGAGATTATGGACGCCCCGGCGTATGAGAAATATCTGGAAGGACTGGAATAATGCCATTTATAGCCAATACGGACGAGCAGCGGCGGGAAATGCTGGGGGAGCTGGGGCTGAGCCTGGAGGATTTGTTCGGCGATATTCCGGCGCGGATGCGCAGCGGCCCCCTGAAGCTGGCGGAGGGTCTGAGCGAGCAGGAGGTACGCGGGCGGCTGGCGGAGCTGGCGGCGAAGAACTCGACGCATCTGACCTGTTTTCTGGGCGGCGGATTTTACGACCATTTTATCCCGGCGGCGGTGTATGCGTTAACCGGCCGGAGCGAATTTTATACCGCTTATACGCCCTACCAGCCGGAGATATCGCAGGGGACGCTGCAGGCGATCTATGAATATCAGTCGATGATCTGCCGGCTGACGGACATGGAGGCGTCCAATGCCTCGCTGTATGACGGCGGGACGGCGCTGTATGAGGCGATGATGATGGCGCTGCGGATTACGGGACGAAACAAGATTATCATTGATGACAGCGTCAATCCGATTTACCGGGTGATGATCGAGTCCTATACGCGGAATTTGCAGATTGATTTGAAGCAGACGCATGCCCAGGACGGGCTGGCCAACCGGCAGGCGATTTATGAATGTCTGGACGAGCAGACGGCGGCGGTGATCGTGCAGAATCCGAATTTCTTCGGGTGTATCGACGATTTTTCGGATCTGGCGGAGAAGGTGCACGAAAAGGGGGCGATGCTGATTTCGTCGTGTTATCCGATTTCGCTGGGGATTTTGCAGACGCCCGGGGCGATGGGTGTGGATATTGCCACCGGGGAGGGGCAAAGCCTGGGAATTCCGATGTCGTTCGGCGGGCCGTATCTGGGCTTTATGGCGACCAGGATGAAATATGTGCGGAAGATGCCGGGGCGGATTGTGGGGGAGGCCCGGGACGGGCAGAACCGCCGCGGGTATGTATTGACGCTGCAGGCGCGGGAACAGCATATCCGGCGGGAGAAGGCCACTTCCAATATCTGTTCCAACGAGGCGCTGTGTGCGATGACATCGCTGATTTATCTTTCGCTGCTGGGCAAGGAGGGCTTCAAGGAAACGTCTCAGCTTTGCGCGGACAAGGCCAGCTATGCCTTTCAGCGGCTGACGGCGATTCCCGGGGTAAAGCCGCATTTTAAGGCCCAGTGGTTTTACAACGAGTTTGTGCTGGATCTGCCCTGCGAGGCGACGGATGTGATTGGCCGGCTGATCGAGAAAGGATTTGCCGCCGGATTTCCGCTGAGCCGGTATTACAAGGGGATGGAGAATTCGATACTCGTGGCGGTGACGGAGAAACGGACGAAACAGGAAATCGGTATGCTGGCCGAGGCGCTGGAGGCGGTTCTATGAAACTGATATTTGAAAAAAGTGTGGCGGGGCGGCGGGGGATCCGGTGCAGTCGGCGGGATGTACCGGCTACGGTGAATATCAACAAGCGGCTGCTGCGTGACAGCGACGCCCGGCTGCCGGAATTGAGCGAGCTGGATGTGGTGCGTCATTTTACGGAATTGTCGCGGCGGAACTTCGGGGTGGATACGAATTTTTATCCGCTAGGCTCCTGCACGATGAAATACAATCCCAAGGTGACGGAACGCATTGCGGCCTATCCGGGTTTTGCCCATTTGCATCCGCTGCTGCCGCAGTTGCGGCGGGGCGGGATGCTGACGCAGGGGGCGCTGCAGGTGCTGTACGAGATGGATATTTTCCTGCGGGAGATCACCGGAATGGCCGGTTTTACGATGCAGCCGATGGCTGGGGCGCATGGGGAGCTGACCGGGATTATGATTATGGCCGCCTATCACCGGGATAAAGGCAACCGCAAAACCAAAGTCCTGATTCCCGACAGCGCCCACGGGACCAATCCGGCCAGTGCGGCGATAGCCGGTTATACAGTGGAAACGGTTCCCAGCAAGAACGGGCGGATGGATATTGAGGCGCTGCGCAGTATGGTGGATGACCAGGTGGCGGGCCTGATGCTAACCAGCCCGAATACGCTGGGGCTGTTTAATGCGAGCATCCAGGAGATTTGCGAAATCATTCATGGGGTGGACGGGCTGGTGTATTATGACGGGGCCAACCTCAACGCCATCGTCGGCAAGGTACGGCCGGGTGACCTGGGCTTTGATCTGGTGCATTTGAACCTGCACAAGGCCTTCGCCACGCCGCACGGCGGCGGCGGTCCGGGCGCCGGGCCGGTAGGTGTGGTGAAAAAGCTGCTGGACTATCTGCCCGTCTCGCTGGTGGTCAAGCGGGAGGACGGGACCTTTGCCTTGGAATATGCCCGCCCGAAATCCATCGGCTACATCGCCCCCTTCTACGGTAACTTTGCGATCATTCTGCGGGCATATGTGTATATTCTGATGCTGGGGCGGGAAGGGCTGGAGCGGGTGGCGGAGAATGCGGTGCTCAACGCCAATTACATCCGCAAGAAGCTGGAAGGCCATTACGAGCTGCCCTATCCGGGACTCTGCAAGCATGAATGCGTATTCAGCGCGGAGAAGCAGTTGGAGCACGGGATTCACGCCCTCGATATCGCCAAGGGCTTGATCGATATGGGTTATCATCCGCCGACGATATATTTCCCGCTGATTGTCAAGGAAGCCCTGATGATCGAACCGACGGAAACGGAGAGCAAGGAAACCATCGATACATTTGTCGCGGCGATGATCGAGATTGCCGAATTGGCTCAAACCGACCCAGAAAAACTCAAGACTGCCCCGGTAACCACCCCGGTAGGCCGTCTGGATGAGACGGCGGCGGCACGCAATCCGAATATTGCCAGTTTATAGCGGCATCGTAATTTTGAGGCCTTAGCCGGTGATACGTTTCCAGTCTTCCAGATTGGCCAGGCAGCCGGGGTCGGCTTCGTCGATGCGGCCGAAATAGGCGTCGGCGCGGGCGCGGCAGCCGCCGCAGAAGTTGCGGTAGTCACAGGTGGCGCAACTGCCTTCGCGTTCCTGGCGGTTGCAGAACAGATCCCACCAGGGGCTTTGCTGGAAAATTTCGCTGAAGGATTTTTCTTTGACGTTCCCCATGATCCGGTTGGGCATATAGACACAAGGGGTGACATCGCCGTTGGGCTGGAGACAGGCATAGGTGCGGCCGGCGCCGCAGCCGCCCAGGTATTTGGCGACCACCCGGGCCTTGGTGCCCGGACCATTGCCGGCATGACTGCATGAGATAATCCCCTCTTCGTCAGCATTGGCCAGGGAAATCCGGCCGAACTGGGGGGCGGTGCTGATGATGCCGATGGTTTTTTTCTGCATCCAGTGGTGGAGGAGATGGAGAAGTTCTTCCCGCTGATGGGGCGTGAGGTCTTTGGCGGCCATCTCCTTGCCCCGGCCGACAGGGATGAAATTGAAATGGGCGAAACAGCTTACCCCCAGCTTGACGGCCAGTTCGATCATCGGTTCCACTTCGTTAAAGTTGTCCTGATGGACGCACATGGCAATGCCGGCCCGCAGGCCGTCGGTGGCGATTACATTTTTAATTCCTTCAATCGATTGCTGCCACATGCCCGGTACCCCGCGGAAGCGGTCGTGGACCTCGGGATGAATCGAGTCCAGCGAGACTTCGACATACCGCAGACCCTGATCGGCCAGCCGGCGGCAGCGTTCGGGTGTGAGGAGTCCGCCATGCGTGGCGATGGTGGTGTGAATGCCGTATTCCCGGCAGCGGGCCAGGACCGGTTCCAGGTCGCTGCTCAGGGTCGGTTCCCCGCCGGCCAGAGCGACCATTGGGATGTAATGTTTGCCGAATTGATCGACCAGTTGCAGTTTTTGTTCCAGGGTCAACTCGCCGTCGGCCGCCTGGTTGGTGGAATTTTGATAACAATGATTGCAGCGCAGGTTGCAGCGATTGGTAAAATTCCAGACCACAAAGAGCGGATGGAGCCATCGCTGGGGGGTGGTCAGGCCGAAATGGGCGACGCTGCGGGTAGTGGCGATGATCCCGCGCAAGGTCGGGGGGTGGCCGGCCAGCTTGCCCCGGAGCTGCTGGGGGGTAAGCGAACCGCGCATCCGGTCCAATGCCATATGGATGGGCCAGTACAGCATTTTTTCGGACAGCGGGGCCTGGGGATCGGCATAGGTTCGCAAGGCCCGTTCCAGATGCGGCTGGGCGGAACCGGGCCGATCGGCGGTCAGTTTTCGCAGGATCCAGCGCAGCCAGTCATGGCGAAGCCATTTTTCCAGGGGATGATGGTAGTCCAGGGAGGCCACCGGTTTGGCATTTTTATCGGGTTGAATATTTTCGGGAGGGTTCATTCCTGTGTTTGTTTCTTTCGCTGCAATTTCAGCATGAACCGCCGTCCGCGCGGATGGTGGGTTCGATACCAGACAATGAGTTTATAGGTAATAGTATAGAATAGTACCCCCAGAAAACCGCCGACCAGGATACTGCCCACCCAAAGGTCCAGACTGATATTGAGAAATTCCAGTATGATTTGCCAGAGATTTCGCCAGGTTTCCGCCTCCCAAAAATGGTGGACAATATACCCCGGGCCGTGCAGAGTGGAGAAAATTTCTTTCAGTTGGGCATAGGTCATTTCCGGGCGCTGCCCGAAGAGGGAAAGCAGTTTGTGGCCGATCCAGTAGTTGGGAAAATAAACCGGCGCGATGGTTAAGGGATTCGAGAGCCAGATAATCGGCAGCCCTACAATCCGGTTGGCCTTAAAAATGGTCGCCAATAGCAGCACAATCGCCATCTGAAAACCGATGGTCGGGGTCCAGGCGACGAAAAAACCCAGGCCGATGCCCAGCGCAATGCGATGAGGGGTATCATCGATGTGAAGAACTCGATAAACAATAAAGTTTTCGGTCTTTTTTATGATGTTTTTTATGGAAAACACTGTTATTTTTCAGTAATGGCTTTCAGTTTTTGCGTGATTTTGTCCAGCACCTGCTGGACGGTAATGTTTTCGATCCGGTGCTGCGGCTCATAGCTGTAACGGACCGTTCCGGGATGAGAATCGCCTGCCTGGATCACATCAGACAGATGGCCATAAGGTCCGACTACAGCGGGGTTGGTCGGGCCGTATAAGCCGATCACCGGAACTTCGGCGGCGGCGGCCACATGCAAAGGGCCGGAATCGTTGCCCACCACCAGCCGGGCCTTTTTCACGATGGCGATCAACTGCTGCAAGCTGGTCCGGCTGACCAGATTAAGGATCTTAACTTTCGACAAATCAATAATTTGGTTGGCAATGGCCAGTTCCTCGGATCCTGCCCCAAGCAGAATCGAGGGGATATCATACTTTATTTGGATCGATTGGGCAAGGTCGGCGAAAGATTTTGCGGGCCAGCGTTTCCGCGGTTCGGTACCGCCGATGAGCATAACGATATAGGGGTGGTCAGGGGGCAGACCGTTTTCCCGGAAGATAAGTTGAGCGGATTGGGCGGCGGCGGGATCGACGGGCAACGGGTAGCGATTTTCGAGCTGGCCGAGGCCGAGATAATCCATGAAACGCCAGTTGCTTATGACCACGTGTTCCCGCTCTTGAGGTATTTTAATCCGGTGGGTATAGAACAAGGGGGCCAATTCGCGGGCGTGGGCGAAACCGATCCGGATTGGGGCGCCAGATGCAAAGGCGAGGAAACCGCTGCGAAAGAGGCCCTGGAGATCGAGAATGAGATCGAATTTTTTTCGGCGTAAGTGCCGTAAAAAGGTGATGAAATCGCGGAGGGCTGAGAAACTGGCGGCCATTTTTCCGAATTTTTTGCGGTCGAATTCGATGATTTCGTCCAGTTCGGGGATGTGGGTCAGGATGGCGGCGCAGTCGGGCCGGACCAGCCAGCTTATATGGGCTTGGGGGTAACGCTGACGCAGGGCGGCCAGGATCGGGAGGCAGCGGACGACGTCGCCCAGACTGCTGGGTTTGATGATGAGAATATTGGAGAAGTTTCTGTCTTTTAAGGACTCAGGCACGAAAAAACCTCTTATGGTTTTTGGTTTTTGGCCTTTTGCATGGCGCTTAGGGATAATTGTTTCCAGAGGCGGCGGCGGGACAGGCGGTTATTATATTCTGGTAAGCCTGTTATTTTCAGATATTTATGAAATACCCGAATCATATCTCGAATCGTCAAGCCCGGCAGGGAAAGGGTAGAGGCGGCCAGCCGGATGAGGGCTTCATGGCTGGGCCAGATTTCAAAGGGCAGCTTGGCGCGCAGGCCATCCAGATCTACCAGGAACAGCCGGAAAGAGGGGGATTGGTTGGGTTGGTCGGGTTGGAGCAGAACCAGGATATTGGTGGCCTTGCAATCGCGGTGGCGCAGGCCTTGGCGCTGGAGTTGGGCGAGTAAGGAGCCGGTTTGTTCAGCCAACTCTATCCGTTTGCGGTATAAGAGTTTATCGAGATTGCCGTCGAGGATGAATTGTCTGAGGTTGCAGCTATTGGGGATTTTTTCGCAGATGAGGATGCTGTCTTTGAGGAGGAGGTGATGTTCCCGGTCGATGGCAGCCAGGGGCCAGGCGGTGGGGATGTCGCGGGAGATGAGCATATAAGCCCGGAACCATTGGCGGGTGGCGCGGGACCGGTAAAGCGACTGGATGAAACCGCGGAAGCCTTGGGATAGGCGGGAGTGTTTGATGACGACGGCCAGTTTATGGGGGCCGACGGTAAGTTCTTTGGCCATAACGGTATTGCGATGGCCTTGTTTGAGGAATTCGCCGGGCTGAAGGAGGGAGTCGGTATCGGCTAGGGCGGCGGACCATTGCTGGGGTGTGAAGCGGTGCTGGGCGGCGGCGGACCAGGCCGGTGGATGTTTGTGCTGGAGGAAGATATGGGCAAACTGGCTGCGGGAAAGTTGTATCTTGCAGGCATAGCGGGAGTTGCGCAGAGACCGGCGGTCATGCTTGGCCCAGATATATTGGAGGTGCCGGTCGGCTAGGGTGTGGGCCTGGGCCAGGTATTTTTTGATTTCGTATTCGGTCCAGTTGCGATGGGGCTGGATGGCACGGAGGTAGGCGCGAATGAACATTTCCTGCTGCGGGGGGGTGGTGCGCAAACGCAGACCGGCAAATAGTTTGGCGAGATTTTTTTGGCGGGCGGCAAGCCAGGGGTCGGCGGAGGCGTGGCCGGAGCGCTGTTCGGTGGCGATTTTTTGGAGGTCCATCATATAGGGACGGAATTTAGCGGCGGCGCTGGAGTGGTCGGGGGCCAGAAGGATATTGCCGGCGTGCAGGTCGTGGTTGAGGATCCCGGCGCAATGCATTTTGGCGACAATACTTGCGGCTGCGGAGAGGGCATAGTCCAGTTGATCGGCGGGGAGTTGATCGTCCCATAGCATATTTTCGAGGGAGGAGCTGGGGCCGATGGATTCAGTGATGAGGATGGCGATGGGTTGGTAGTGGTAATAGCCGTAAGCCCATGCAATAGGCTTAGATACGGAAAGGGAGCGGGCCTGGGCGAGTTGGAGGTTGTAGAATTCGGTCTGGCTGGGCCAGGGGCGGAAAGACCATTTGAGGCGGTCGCGGATATTTTGGGGCTGGTATATTTTGACGTAAAGTTCGAGCTGGTCGATGGTTATCTGAAAGATGCGGCGGAGCGGGTTTTCTTTGATGAGGCGGGCGTGGGGATGGTTTGTAAGGTCTTGCCATTTAATGGTTTGGTCGAAAAAGAGGCGGGTGTGGTAGCCGCTGAGGCAGGTCCAGTGCAGGCCGTCGAGGAAGGTGTGCATGGTGGAGCTGTGGGGGAGCAGGCGGGAGTCCTTTTTATCGCGGCGCAGACCGAAGTTCATATAAATACTTTCACAAAAAGGCCTTAAAAATTATACTGGGAGTGTATTGTATCGTATTTGGTCGAGATTGCAAGAGAGCAGAAAAGCAGGGTAATGGGGTAAAATCAAAGGGACACGAAAAAATGGCTGTAAGTCTTTATTTTACTTGGAAATCGATAGCCCGATAATAAAGTAGCGATTATAACGATTGTAACGGTTGGGTAAGATTTTTGGTAAGATGGGTAAGAAATTTGGTAATTTGTAACGGTTAAGTTGAGTTGGTAAATGTTGAAGAAAGTATAATAAAAGATGAAGAAAATGATATAAAACATGGGTAAGACAGGTGAGAACCTGAGTAAAGCATAGGTAAAAGTGAATGGTATTTACACGTGGCAAAAAATAGTTATCAGTTATTGGTTATTAGTTATCAGTGAAGAGGGGAAATTTGAACAAAAGATAACGAAGGCAGGGAAGGGGGTAGGCACGGCCTACGGCGAATACGACGCGGGATGGAAGGCAATATGACGCTTCCGCTGGGCGCTGCGGGGTGGGCGAGAAAGGGAGAGAGTCCGAAGGTGTCCCGCCAAGACGCAAAGGCGCCAAGGGGGGAAGAGAAGAGGCCGACTTGAAGCCAGCGGTACGGGGGCGGAATGGGGGAAATTACGAATTACAAATTACGAGTAATAAGAGGAAGAAGAAAAAATTATGTTATTATATAAACAAAATAAAAATTATATTTGACATTTAAGAAATATGGGGTATAATTGAGGGAGCGGGATAATGGAAAGAAACCAACCATGGATTACACGGATGGCTTGGCGCGGCCCTGGGCCGCAACCAAATCCTAAATTCTAAACTCTAAATTCTAAACAAATTCAAAATCGGCAAATATTGAATTTTTAAAACAAACTGCAACATCTTGCGAACAAGGAGTTTATCAGTAACATCCATTCATAAGCAAGCAGAAAAAACAAGAAGATGAAGGATTGTAGTACGGATTAAATTATTGTTAGATAAGGAGTTAGGGTTTTGGTTGTATTTGGGAGGGGAAGTGGAGTCGGGGCGGTTGGGTGCAAACAAATTCTAAGCACTAATTTCTAAATTCTAAACAAATACAAAGCACTAGAAAATGAATGTTCAAAACAAACTGTAACATTTCATGAAAAAGGAATTTGTAAGTAACGGCGATTCATAAGCAGGCAGAAAAATAAGGGATGGAAGGGATGCGGTACGGATGAGGAGGCTGGGTAAGAAGTTGGGTGGGGAATTGGCTGGCGGGGTTTGAGGGGGGAAGGTAGAATGGGGGCGGCAGGTAAGGATCAGGTGTGTTATATGGTACTTGTTTAATGACGGTGGTTACGCAATTCGCAATACGCAGACATGGTATAAATAAATGGGAAAAGCTTGTGCGATAAGAGGCACATAACGGGTTAAGAGGTGAGATAATGAAAAACTTGTTCATAACGGCGATCGGCATGGTTTGTTTATTCGCAGTAGTTATTGGTTCGATGAATGGGGAGGTTGCGCCAACAACAGCAGCAAAGGATATTTCCAGCTCCCTATTTAAAGAAGTATCGCTATTCCGCAGGCACTCGCTATTTCTGACCTATGATCCAGAAATAAAATATATGTACCCTTCTCTGGATCAAGCTTTTCGATATGGTGATAATTTTTTTGGAAATCAGACACCTATATTTGGTGTGGAATTTGCCGTTCGTCCGGATGGATCTGGTTTTTATATGTGTGCCAGGGATAAAATTCTGGAATTTGACGGTGAAGCCCATTGTTTGCGACAGATAGCTGCCGAAGAATTTGGGTTTCCAAAAGAGGAAGCGTACTTTTCCGGACATGCTTTTGCATCAAATACTCTTGTGTGGTTTACCGTACTGAAAAGAAATCCAAAAACGGATGGGACCTTGGGGTTGGAAACTTTTATTATGGAGTGGAAACCCGAACTTCCTCCAGAAACAAGAAGCATCAGTTCTGCCATACTGGGTGAATATTGGGCCGTTGATGCTGAGAATCGAAAAGTTTATATACCTGGTTCCCTAATCCAGGTTTTTGATTTCAATACCCAAAAAACAGAGGTTAAATCCTGGGGAAGTTATTTTTTTGCAGATTATGATAAAAACCGTGGTTTATTGCTGTCTCAGGATTGCAGTCGGCAAAATGAAAAAATCGTTAAGGTGGATCTCAACACGGAAAAAATAACGGAAATCACGGAGGGATCCATGGCGGTATGGGGGGCTGATGATTTCATTTATTTCCGGGTAGGCACCACGCAATTATGGCGATGTAAATCCGACGGCAGCAAGCGGGAAGCAGTGTATTGTGAGACAAAAGAATTTACGAGCGTGGAGAACGAAATTGTGCCTTTAGTAGTAAGCCATGACAGAACCTTTCTCTCTTTTTTCCATTCTCCGGCGTATCGCCCGGGACCACCCTGGAATATGGTTCTTTTTGATTTGAAAAATAAAGAATATCGTAAATGGCCGGAAAAATATGTTGGAACTGCCGGTATGGGCTGGCTGGTAAAGGAGGATTGGGGAAAAACAGGATTGCCCAAAAGTATTGTACCGACCCCAAAATATAATTTCTCAGATGATTTACAAACCGCGTTACTTAAAAAGGATGTTGATCAAGTCAAGGATATTGTTAAACGTGGAGTTGATATCAACGCACCAGATACGTCCGGGTACACTCCTCTCTTATATGCAGTGCAAACTGGTAAGACAGAACTGGTTGAGATTATTTTGAATAGTGGAGCTGACATAGATCCAAGAGATAACTATAATAACCAGACTCCTTTATTGTGGGTATTAAACCCACTTCCATTTATATACGGCGGGAAATTGACAGAAGGGCAAGCATTGGAAAATCAAACAGCCATAGCCACGCTCCTTATCGACAAAGGAGCGGATGTTAATGCCCAAGGTTATAATGGTGATACCCCTTTGCATCTGGCGATTGAAATGGCAAATGTAGAGATTACCAAAATACTTCTGCTTAAAAATGCCAATGTAAATGCAAAAGACCGTGAAGGTGACGCGCCGATTCATGTGGTTTTGAACTATACTAATGAGAATTCCTATGAACTAGTGAAGCTGCTTGTTACTTTGGGCAAGGATATCGATCTTAATGCACGCGATAACAATGGATTCACTCCTTTACAAAAAGCAAAAATATATAACGAGAGTAATGAAATAATTAAACTTTTGCAGGAAAATGGTGCAAAGGAACAATGAGGGATGTGGAACGATTGGAAAAGGCGGTGGGGGAGATACACGAGAAGGCATCCCGCCGGGGTGCGGAGGTGCGAAGAGAAGAAAATATATTTTACCACAGAGGGCACCGAGGGGTACGGAGGAAAGAGAATATATTAATGGTGACGGGAATAGAAAGAATATTATCCGCCGATAAACGCCGATAAAAAAATAAATGGAAGATGGATTCCCGTATAAGAAATTACGAGTTATGGATTCCGAATTACATGATAGTTATCCGTTATCGGCAAGAAAAAGGTACGAATTAGCAAGAATGGTTACAGGTTGGATTCCGAACAAGAAGAAAGACAACCTGAAGGTTGAACTCAGAACGGGAATGGCAGGCTAGCCTGCACCACTACGCCGCGAGCCTGGTTGGCAAGTTGGCGCTCCTGTTAGTCGCTGCGTCAGACAATACGGGGGTGAATAAAACTCTGGATTCCTGCTTTTTAACGAAAACGAGAGGCGGGACATGGACGGTGGATTTGAACCCCCAACATAAAGTTGGGGGCTTGCGTGAATTGAGTAGCGGGCGATATTATGTTATGTGTTATAGTATACATAGATGGCAAGGTATTGCGCCAGCGACCCGATGGATAGCGGGACGAACCAATCGGACCCAAAAGGGTCGTGAGTTACCAGGTGATGTATTGCCTGTGGTTGAAACTTTCGCCCCTTCGGGGCTGGGGTGGGGGTGGATGTTCGTGGTCCGGAGGCTTGCGCCTCCGGCTAAGAAACTTACGGCCCCGGCGGGGCCTGTGAAGAAAGGGATGGCAGAGAGGATGGTGAGATGAATAAGACAAGAGGCGTGGTATGGGGGGTGTGCGGCGTGGTGTTTTTGATGGCGGCTTTGCTGGGTTTGTTTTGCTGGAGCATGAATAGTAAGCCGGTGGCGCCGGAAATCGCACAAAAAGTAGTGGCGGGATTGGCAAGAGAAGATGTCCAAGAAATGCTTGGTGAGCCATACCAAAAATATAGTGGAAATGCGGGAGGGGAAGTATGGGTTTATGGTCACTGGTTTCAATGGAATTCCTTTACGGTTCATTTTGATACGGAGGGTAAGGTGGTTGAAGCCTATTATGACGATTGATAATTCAGCGGGGAAATATACCCTTCGGAGAAGAACACCTCCCCACCTGCGGCGGGAAGGTGCCACCCATTTTTGTTGGGGAGCGGCGGGTCCATTTGAAAGATTATTTGGCGGGAGATGGTTTACGGGATTAGAATAGGGATAGAAAAGAGAACGGGGAATGAAAAGAGAAGACACGGCCAAGATGGCCGTGGCACAATTAGAGTAAGATGATATACGCAGATTAGATGGGGGATTCGTTTGGTTGACAGGGGGGTTATGGGCGGGTAGAATGAGGGGGTGGGGTGTTGGAATTGGAAATTTTTGGAGATATGGCTGTGAAGAGAGCGGATTGGATGCGGCGGATGATGCGGGTGGCGATGGTGATGGTGTGGGCGGGGCTGGCGGCGGTGGCGGCGGGGCAGGAGGAGGGCGGGCCGGCGGCGGAGGAAAAGGCGGGGCCGCAGCAGGGGGTGGCGGGGGATTACCGGATATTTGATCCGCTGGTGGATGTGTGCGATCTGATCCACAGGAACTATGTGACGGTGACGGATGATAAGGAGCTGGTGACGGGGGCGATCAACGGGATGCTGCATGAGCTGGATTTTTACAGCGAGTATATCCCAGCGCCGGAGGTGGAGGCGTTTCAGAAGCAGACCAGCGGCAGTTATGAGGGGATCGGGATCGGGATTGACAGCAAGGAGGGGAATCTGATCGTGATTAGTCCGTTTGAGGATTCGCCGGCGTATAAGTCGGGGGTGCAAGCGGGGGATGTGATTTTGGAGGTGAACGGGCAGGAGACCAAGGGGTGGAGCAATACGAAGGCGGTGAAGGAGATGACGGGGGAGGCGGGTTCGGAGGTGAAGATCAAGGTGCGTCATGCGGACGGGGAGGAGGAGGAGATTGTGATTGTGCGGGAGCGGATCCAGGTGCCGACGATCAAGGGGTGGCGGCGGGAGGCGGCTGGGGGGTGGGATTATATGCTGGACGAGGAGTCGAAGGTGGGGTATGTGCGGCTGAGCCAGTTTGTGGAGGAGACGGCGGCGGAGCTGGACGCGGCGATGGAGAAATTGCAGCAGCAGAAGATGGAGGCGCTGATCCTGGATTTGCGGTCGAATCCGGGGGGGCTGATGTCGGCGGCGGTGGAGGTGGTGGACCGGATGATCGACCACGGGGTGATTGTGTCCACGCGCGGGGCGCATACGGCGCCGCAGGAGCAGACGGCGCAGGCGCAGGGGACGTATCCGCGGTTTCACCTGGTGATCCTGATCGATCAGGGGTCGGCCAGTGCGGCGGAGATTGTTTCGGGGGCGCTGCAGGATCACGGGCGGGCGGTGATTGTGGGGCAGCGGTCGTGGGGGAAGGGGTCGGTGCAGCGGATTTTCCGGCTGCCGGATTCGGGGGACGCGGTGAAGATCACGACGGATTATTATTATCTGCCGAAGGGTCGGTGCGTGCACCGGCTGCCGGGCAGCGACACGTGGGGGGTGGACCCGGATGTGGAGGAGAAGCTGGACCCGAAGAAGTTTGAGGAGCTGCGGGATCTGCTGGAGGAGCTGACGGTGCAGCCGACGGCCCAGGAGAAGGCGGAGGCGGAGAAGGCAGGAGCGGAAACAGGGGACAAGAACAAGGCGGAGGAGGCGGTGGCGAAGAAGGCGCTGGCGGAGCGGCTGCTGGAGCTGGACGGGCAGTTGGCGCAGGGGCTGAAGCAGTGCAAGGGTCTGATCCGGTCGCGTCCGGGTTTGCAGCCGCTGGGGGCGGCGGGGGATTAATGGGAATGGGCGCGTTCCGCGGCAAGCGAGGGAGAGCGAAAACCGTGTTTCAGAACTCCGCCTTATAAGCACAGGATACGAGAGCGAAAATCCTTTTCTATGGTTCAGGAGAAGCTATTTATGGCTAAGTCATTTCTTTGGGCAGGTGTGATGGGGCTGGCGGCGGCGTTATCGGTGTTTAGCCAGGCGGCGAAGGGGGACGGGGACATCGAGGTGGGGCGGCTGCGGTGCGAATACCTGGAGAATCCGGTGGGGATCGATGTGCTGGCGCCGCGGCTGTCGTGGGTGTTGCGGTCGGAGGGGCGCGGGCAGAGGCAGACGGCGTATCGGGTGGTGGCGGCCAGCAGTGCGGCGAAGCTGGCGGTGGGGGAGGCGGACCTTTGGGACAGCGGGAAGGTGGCGGGCGATCAGACGATTCATGTGGTTTATCAGGGCAGGCCGCTGGAAAGCCGGATGGAGTGTTTCTGGAAGGTGCAGGTGTGGGACAAGGATGGGAATATATCCGAATCGAGCGAACCGGCCTTCTGGTCGATGGGGTTGTTGAAGCCGACGGATTGGCAGGCTGAGTGGATTGCGGCGCCGGCTGAAGCCCCGCTAACGCCGCACAACGGGTATCACAGCGAGCTGGCGACGTCAGCGGATGCGGTCAAATGGGTAGCGGTTGATCTGGGCGCGGAACGCAGGATCGACGGTGTGGGGCTTTACCCGGCGCGTCCGTATGATTATGCACCGGACACGCCCGGGTTCCTGTTTCCCGTGCGGTATAAGATTGAGGCCGGGCAAAAGGCTGACTTCTCGGATGCGAAGACCGTTGTGGACCAGACTAACGCGGATGTACCGAATCCGGGCCTTTCGGCGCCGGTTTACCGTTTTGAAGCGATGGAGGCGCGGTATGTGCGTCTGAGCGTGAATCGGCTGGGCCATCGCGACGGGGAGAACTATGGATTTGCGTTGGCGGAGATGCAGGTGCTGGCGGGTGAGGAGAATGTAACCAAGGGGGCGGTGGTGACTGCGTTGGATGCCATTGAGTCGGGCGGCTGGGCGAAGGGCAAGCTCGTTGATGACCGGGTGCTGGCCGAAGGCGGCGGCGCGGACGATGGCAGTCAGCGGCCGGCGACCATGCTGCGTAAGGAATTTGACGCGGCCCAACCGATTCAGCGGGCTGTGGTGTCGGTGACCGGTTTGGGGTTGTATGAGCTGCGGATCAATGGCCAGAAAGTCGGTGATCGGATACTGGCGCCGGAGTGGACCCGGTACAGCCGGCGGATTCAGTACCAGAGCTACGATGTTACTGATTTGCTGGGCAGCGGCAAGAATGCCGTGGGGGCGCAGTTGGGCGGCGGGTGGTGGACGGGGCCGCTGATGGCCAAGCCGGCGATGAAGGATCCGCGGTTTTGTCTGCTGATGCGGCTGGATATTGAGTTGGCGGACGGTTCGAAGCAGACGGTCGTGACCGATCCGTCGTGGCAGGCGACGACCGATGGGCCGATCCGCCGGGCCGGGATTTACTTCGGCGAAACGTACGATGCTACGAAGGAGATAGACGGCTGGGACCAGCCGGGTTTTGCCGATGCCGGGTGGCGGCCTGCTGAGGTATTGCCGTATCCGGAGGAGGCTGAGAAGGCGATTCTGGTGGCACAGAGTAACGAGCCGATTCGCGTGGTGAAGGAGCTGCGGCCCGTGAAGATGACTGAGCCGAAGCCGGGTGTCTATGTTTTCGATATGGGGCAGAATATGGTGGGGTGGTGCCGGCTCAAGGCGGATGCGCCGGCGGGCACCAAAATTACCGTGCGTCATGCCGAGATGCTCAATGACGACGGCACGATTTACACCGACAATCTGCGCGGGGCTGACCAGGTCAACGAATATACCTGGGGCGGGGGGGAGGCGGAAAGAGAGCCGCACTTTACCTATCATGGTTTCCGCTACGTGGAAGTGACGGGTTTGCCTGGCCGACCGGGCGTTGATGCCATCCTCGGCCGGGTGTTCCATTCCGCGGCGCCGGAGGCCGGCTCGTTTTCCTGTTCCAATGAACTCATCAACCAGATTATGCACTGTGTGGAGTGGGTGCAGCGGGGCAACATGCACAGCGTGCCCACCGATTGCCCCCAACGTACCGAGCGCGAGGGCTGGCTGGGCGACATCCAGGCATTCTCGCAAACGGCTTTCTTCCAGCGCGACATGGCCGGTTTTTTCACCAAATGGGTGACCGATATTCGCGAGTCGCAGGCGGATGACGGCCGCTATCCCGATGTTGCTCCGCATGTGGCTAACCCGAATGAGAGCTTCTCGGGTGTGCCGGCCTGGGGGGATGCGGGCACGATTGTGCCCTGGCGGATGTATCTGAATTATGCCGACCGGCGGATGGTTGAACAGCATTTCGAGTCGGCGCGGCGCTGGGTGGAGTTTATTCGCAACAACAACCCGAACTTACTCTGGCAGAAGAATCGCGGGAACGACTACAACGACTGGCTCAACGGCGACACGCTGGTGCTGGAAGGCTATCCCCGCGGCATCAGCGCCATTCCGAACGAGATTTTCGCGACGGCCTTTTTTGCCCATTCGACCGAGATTGTGGCGAAGATGGCCGGCGTGCTGGAGCGAAAGGAGGAGGCCGCGGAGTACGGCAAGCTGTTCGACGATATCAAGGCGGCGTTTAACCAGGCGTATGTGTTGCCGGACGGGCGAATCCAGGGTGACACCCAATCGGGCTATGCCCTGGCATTACACTTCAATCTGCTGGAAGAAGCCTTGCGGCCGAAAGCGACGGAACACCTGGTGGAAGGTATCCGGAAGTTTATGGATCATCCCTCGACGGGGATTCAGACGACGCACCGCATGATGCTGGAGTTGAGCCGTAACGGCCGGCACGATGAGGCGGGGCGGCTGATCAACCTGCGGACCGTGCCGTCCTGGGGATACATGGTCGAGATGGGCGCGACCACGATTTGGGAAAGGTGGGACGGCTATGTGAAAGGCCGCGGATTCCAGGATCCCGGCATGAACTGCTTCAACCACTGGGCGTTTGGTTCCGTGGGCGAATGGGTCTGGCGGGAGCTGGCGGGGATCAATCCGGATGAGGAGCAGCCGGGGTATAAGCATTTTGTGATTCGGCCGCGACCTGGCGCGGGGCTGGAATGGGTTAAGGCGCGTTATGATTCGATCCACGGAGTGATTGGCAGTGAGTGGAAGATGGCGGACGGGCAATTCCAGTTGGATGTCACGGTTCCCGCCAATACCACGGCGACGGTGTATGTACCGGCGGAGAGCGCGGAGATGGTTACGGAAGGCGGCCGGCCGGCTGGCGAGGCGGAGGGGGTGAAATTTGCTCGCATGGATGGTGAGATGGCCGTGTTTGAAGTGGCGTCGGGGCGATACAGCTTCCGCGTGCGCGATTCCGGAAAATGAAAAGAGGAATATAAGGTTCTGAATCATGTCCAGGGAGGCCCTGGCGGGCGGTTCATGGTTCCGATGGACTAAAATAGGCCCACCGCCTCGTGGTGGAGGGGGGGATTCTACGGATTATAGGAAGGTTCGGTTCGGGCGCATGGAACACCGGTTTCCCCCCGTGAAGAAAAGAGGCGGGAATTGCCTGGCAGGAGCGATTCCGCCGGTTTCTGCGTTATTGGGCAGGGTCTTCGGTTTTTTCGTTTAATATCGCCAGTGCCCGCTCCACATCGGCCTGCTCCACCTGCAATAGGACTCCGCTAAACGAACCTGCGTAGAGCGGATAAGTAGCTGCAAAATTTTCGTTGGCCAGATAACAGGGGATGTCGTTCGCCTCCAGTTTGGCCAGGGCCATATGGGCCACCACCGGCTCATTAAATTCCGCGATGGTAATCAGTTTTTTTGTGTCCATTTTATATCCTGTCGAATATCTGTTATCCGCCGATAGGTATTTAAAACTTTACTATTTGAAAATCTGATTTATAAATTATATCGTGTTTTCTAAAGGAATGCCAGTGTTAAAAACACCTTTTTGGGTTATCCGAATCCAAGCAAAAGTATGTATGTTTATTGATACACGTATGGGGGGTGCATGGTTCAGATTGTCAATAAAGGCCCACCGCCTCGTGGTGGCTGGGGGATTCTACGGTTTATGGGAAGGTCGGCTCGGGCGCATGGAACACCGGTTTCCCCCCGTAAAGAGAAGAGGCGGGAATTGCCTGGCAGGAGCGATCCCGCCGGTTTTTGCGTTATTGGGCAAGGGCGAAGGGATGGCGAGATATAGGGAAAACGGGGCTTTGCGCAGGAAACCTGGAGGGACAAATTATGCCTATGCCATTGTCTATTTTGGTCTTTACATTGCGAGCCACAAAGAGGAAAATAGGTGTTCCAGCGAAACAGGATCGGCATAGTGGGCAGCCGGCAGGGCTGGTGCCCATGAGAGATTGGTTTGCTAAGCGATTTGAAGAAATACACATATAGATAATCGGCTTGATTTACTTTATTGGAGATAGTAATTATGGAATCAAGTGAAACCAAACGGGACGCGGATCATCAGATTTCCCGGCGTCAATTCATTCGCAGCGGTGCGGCGGGGATATCGTTGTTTACTATAATTCCCCGGCATGTGCTGGGGGGTGACGGCCAGGTACCCCCCAGTGAAAAACCCAATCTCGCTATCATCGGGATCGGCGGCCGGGGCAGTGAACTGCTGGGCAAGGGGCTGGGAAACATGGGTAATATTGTGGCTTTATGCGATGTGGTACACGGCGACTCCACCGCCAACTATGCGGTGGCCCGCGGGGAAACGTATTATGGCTCGGAAAGTCCCGCACTGGCCTTTGCCCAGTATCCCCAGGCAAAAAAATACAAAGATTTCCGCAAGATGCTCGAAAAGGAAGACAAGAATATCGATGCCGTGGTGATAGCCACCCCGGACCATACCCACGCGGTGATTACCATGATGGCCCTGAAGATGGGCAAACATGTGTACTGCGAAAAACCGCTGACCCATACCGTGTACGAGGCGCGGAAGATCACCGAGGCGGCCCGCGTAGCGAAGGTGGCCACGCAAATGGGAACCGAGGGGCACTCGAGCGAGGATGCCCATTTGATTAATGAATGGATCTGGGATGGAGCGATCGGTCCGGTGCGGGAGGCGCATGTCTGGACCGACCGGCCGTTACTCTTTGAAAATAGCTGGTATAAAGCCACTGTTCGCCCGGAGGATACCCCGCCGGTGCCGGATGACATTGACTGGGATTTGTGGCTGGGACCGGCTCCCTCTCGGCCCTTCCACCCCATCTACCTGCCGGGCTGTGCCTGGCGGCCCTGGTTTGATTTTGGCTCCGGCTCTCCCGGCGACATGATGGTTCACAACATGGATTGCGTCTATTGGTCTTTAAAACTCGGCCAATGTGAGTCCTTCACGGTTTCCGCAAGCTACAGTAAAATGTATCCCGAAACGTACCCCCATGCGACCATGATTCACTATGCCTTTCCCGCGCGGGCAGATATGCCGCCGGTCAAAGTACACTGGTACGATGGCGGCCTGCTGCCGCCGCGGTCGGAAGAACTGGAGCCGGGCCGCAACCTGGGAGAGAATGGGGTGCTCTTTGTTGGGGACAAGGGAAAATTGCTGGTGGGCGGCTGGAGTACCAGCCCGCGCCTGATCCCGGAAGCCAGAATGCAGGAATATAAACGCCCGGTCCCCACGTTGCCCCGTTCCATCGGCCATATCCAGGAGTGGATTGAGGCCTGCAAGCATGGGACTCCTACCGGCGATGATTTCGCCTATGCGGGGCCTTATGTGGAAATCTGCCAGATGGGCAATGTGGCGATCCGTACCGGCAGAAATATTGAGTTGCACTATGATGTCAAAAATATGAAGGTTACCAACGTTCCCGAAGCGAATCAGTATCTTCACACAGAGTATCGCCAGGGATGGGAATTGTAGTCAGAAAGGATCCTCAGCAGATGACTTCCATTCGACATCTCGCACGGTTGCTGTTTTGGGGGGCGGTGATCGTGGTTTGCGGTTGTGGCTGCTCAAAATCCGGTCTCATGAACCAACCCGTAAAGGTCGTCTTTCTGGCGGGAGAAAAAAGTCACGGCCCCGGAGACCACGAATATGAAAAAGGCCTGCGTCTTTTTCAGTCCTGCCTGGAGAGGATGCCCGAGGCCGGTAACATCAAAACAGAGCTATATACCAATGGCTGGCCGGAGGACGCCGCCACCCTCAATGATGCTGATACGATAGTCCTGTTCAGTGACGGCAGTGACGGGGAACTAACCAGGCATCCGTTTCTGGTCGATGACCGGATGCAGTGCATCGCAAAACAGATGCGGCGCGGCTGCGGACTGGTCGTGATCCATTATTCCATCATTGTTCCCAGCCAGACCGCCGGTCCTCAATTTTTGGACTGGGTGGGCGGCTATTTTGACTACGAAAATGGTACCGGCCCCAAAAATTGGTACTCCAAGATTCAATTTGCCCGAACCATGACTCAGTTGCCGTCACCGGATCATCCCATCGCGCGGGGGCTGGCGCCCTTCGAACTCGAAGAGGAATATTACTATAATATCCGGTTCCTGCCGGATGATCCTCGCGTGACTGCGATTCTTGCCACGCCAATTCCGGGTGAGCCGGATATGCAAACGGTGGCCTGGGCGGTGCAGCGTGCGGATGGGGGGCGCGGCTTTGCCTTTACCGGCGGGCATTTTCACAGCAATTGGCAGTTGGACGATCTGCGCCGGATGATGCTGAATGCGATCCTCTGGACCGCCAAAGCGGAAGTGCCTTCCGGAGGCGTAGAGTCCATTCTGCCTGATTCGCAGTCTTAACTGCTCTCTTTTGGTTGTTAGGAATCTGTGATTTGCAGGCAGGTTCGGCTCGGGCGCATGGAACACCGGTTTCCCCCGTGGTTGACGCTTTCAATGACGAGATGGTGTTATATGAAGGGATCATATTGACCAAGAAAATTTCCATTTATATCTATTATAAGGGATTTGCATGAACTTTATCAATTAAAGATAAAATTTTCTGTAAAATTATGTTTGAAAAATGGTTACAATCCGGTTAAACTTAAAATTTATAGGTTTGTCTCCATGGTTTCTGAGTTTCTGAAAATATCCGAAGGTTTTGTGTAAATAATTAGGTGATTCAGTTGTTTGTTTGATAAGATAAATAATAATTTGGGTTTTTAATATTCTGGTCTGACCGATTATTAATCATGATAGTGATTATCAGCTAGAAATAGATTGAATCTGGAGTTTCGAATATGCTAAGCGATAATATTCCTACCCCTTGTGAACTTAATAATAAGCCTTTGGTTGAAGCCATATTTGAACTCCATTGGGAACTGGAACAATCTCCTAATCTCCCTCCACATGATCCTGGATTTCGAATTGCATTAGGGCGTTACTATGACCATGTTCGCGAAAAATACCCTAAAATAATAGATCTCCCTTCAGCACGTGTTCCAGAAGAACTGACCGCAAATGTTGTAAGACATCAATTTCGTAGAGATTTTGATCGATGGCCACTATCACAACTTGGACCAGGTATTCTTACAGTGAATGAAACTCAAGATTATAAATGGGACACTTTTAAAAAACATATTCAAATAGCGATACACGCAATATATGAATCGTATCCATCTGACATTCATCTCTTCAAGCCAGTAGAGGTTAAGCTTAGATACATTAATGCGGTACTGTATGATAGAGAAAAGACTGATCCAATAACATTTCTGGATAAATATTTGCATACAAAAGTGTCTATAGATTATGACCTTTTTGGTGATTTTGAAAAGGATAACGTTCCCTCGGGTTTAATGCTTAACTTAACGATTCCTTTGTCAAATCCTAAGGGTGTGGGAATTATAAATTTCGCCAATGGATACCAAGAGGACAAACCAGCAATTATTTTTGAAACAACTATATCATCAAAAGAAAATGATACGCCAAATAAAGAGAAAGATTTTGATGGATGGATATCATCTGCTCACGAAATTGCAGAAAAATGGTTTTTTACATTATGTAAAGGCGAACTTTTAGAATCATTTAGGGAAAAAAATGGATAATCAAACATATAGCAAAATCAGATATGAGTTCTCAACGTCGTATACAGCAACAACAAATGATATAGATAAGAAGACGATAATCGAGATGCATTCTGATATATCTCCTAAGGTTGATTATACTGCTTTATCGCAATCTACACTCTCTCGTTTGTGTGGGAATATCGGAAAGTGGGTTTTAGCTATTACCGTTTCAACAATTCCTCTTGGTTATATTGATCCTCGCAGTGAACTTAGACGATCCGGGGCTTCATCCTTAGTTTGGTCAATACGAAAACAAAGTGGAATACCTATTAGCCTAGCTCAGGCCCGAGCACTTGCCCTGCGAATTTTGACTGAAACTGAAAAACGATTGAGAGAAGAACGTAATGCGGAAACCAAATATCTAATAAGCCTCTGGGAAAATGATAATTAGGGGTAATATGATTTACGAAAAGATCGACATTGAAATCCCAATTAGGCAAGGGCATATCTTTCGAGGGGTACCTCGTGTAGATTTTTCGCTTTCATCAATGGCTATTATTGATGAAAATGATCTGCTGCGTAAAACAACGTGGCGAGATTTACTTGTCGAGAACGGGGATTCCACCGCAGTTACAGCAGTTTTACCAATGAAATCGGTTGATGCGATTGTCATCACACAAAATTGTGACAATATGAGAGGTGAATATATTTGTCTTTGTCAAATAGATAACTATTTGGATGTATTAGGTATAGATCCACCTAGTACACCCAAAAAGTGGCAGTCATTAATTACAAAACATTCTCATGACAACTTGCGATTGTTCTATTTGCCTGCCGATTCACAATTTTCTTTTAATGATAGGAGAGCAGTTGATTTTCGTATTATCTTGCGTATCAAACGTGTTGATTTGGAGTCGTTGAAAAAACATCGTGTGTGCCGCCTTAATGATATGGCTACGGAACATTTTAGAGAAACAATGGCTCAGTTTTTTAGACGTTATCCTTATGATGAATGGTATACATTAACTAAGGAAGAGTTTGATGAGTACTCAAATTTAAAGCAAGAAACTATTAAACCTTTCCCCTGGCAAGAATAGAGATCCTATATAATTCTGAATTTATTATCTTTGGTTGTTATCTAAAAAATCGGTGAATAGCAGATATTATCTTGATTTAAGTATTTTGGAGTTAACGCTTTAACGAAACAGAATGTATTAGCATAATGATGAAATTTATTTGACAAAGGGGAGGGGATATGGTTAAATGGGTGTAAATAATGGTATTTTAAGGTATTCGGTGAGATGAAAATAGTGAGAAATACGAAGTGGTGGTGGCGAGGTCAGCGGCCAGAAAGGTCCGGGGAATAGGAGCCATTTTGTATTGAGAAGATAGATAACCGCGGCCTGATGGAGAGTTAGGCGGCGGTTTTTTTTTGCGTGAAGGCAGGAAAGGTGAAAAATTATGAAGAGTAAAGGAAGATATGGTGAGTATGGGGGTTATTATGTGCCGGAGGTGCTGATGCCGGCGTTGGAAGAGATGGAGGCGGCGTTTGAGCGGTATCGCGGGGATGCGGGATTTTGCCGGGAGCTGGGGGAGCTGCTGACGGACTATGCGGGCCGGCCGACGCCGCTGTATCGCAGCGGGGCGCTGAGCGAGCGGGTGGGGGCGGAGGGGTATTTGAAGCGGGAGGTTTTGATGCACGGGGGTGGGCATAAGCGGAACAATACGCGGGGGCAGGGGCTGCTGGCGAAGTATATGGGCAAGCAGAAGCTGATCGCCGGGACGGGGGCGGGGCAGCACGGGCTGGCGACGGCGACGATCGGGGCCAAGATGGGGATGGAGGTGAAGATTTTCATGGGGGTGACGGATATCGAGCGGCAGCGGCCGAATGTGCAGAAGATGAAGCTGCTGGGGGCGGAGGTGGTGCCGGTAACGGGGGCCAGCGGGACGCTGAAGGACGCGATTAATGATGCGCTGCGGTATTGGACAGCGCATGTGGATGATACGTTTTATCTGTTCGGGACGGCGGCGGGTCCGCATCCGTATCCGATGATCGTGCGGCATTTTCAGCGGGTGATCGGGGATGAGACGCGGCGGCAGTGTCTGGAGAAGCTGGGGCGGCTGCCGAGCGTGGTGACGGCGTGCGTGGGCGGGGGGAGCAATGCGATTGGGATGTTTGCGGGGTTTATTGAGGATCAGGGGGTGCGGCTGGTGGGGGTGGAGGCGGCGGGGTATGGGCTGGAGACGGGCAAGCACGCGGCGACGCTGCAGAAGGGCAGTGTGGGGGTGCTGCACGGGGCGCGGTCGTATCTTTTGCAGGACGAGAATGGGCAGGTGATCGAGTCGCATTCGGTGAGCGCGGGGCTGGATTATCCGGGGGTGGGGCCGGAGCATAGTATGCTGAAGGATAGCGGGCGGGCGGAGTATGTGGGGGCGACGGATGAGGAGGTGCTGGAGGTGTTTTTGTTTTTGACGCGGAAGGAGGGGATTATCCCGGCGTTCGAGAGTACGCACGCGGTGGCATGGGTGGTGAGTCAGGCGGGGAAGTTTAAGAAGGATGATGTGATTGTGATTAACCTGAGCGGGCGCGGGGACAAGGATGTGGATGCGTTTATCAAGTACCGGCCGGAGTCGATTGAAGGAGGTGCCCGATGAAGAGTTATCGCGAGGTGTTTGCGGCGAAGCAGGGAGCGGCGCTGATTCCGTTTTTTGTGCTGGGGGACCCGACGGCGGAGGTTTCGCTGGAGCTGATGAAGGCGGCGATAGACGCGGGGGCGGATGTGCTGGAGCTGGGGATCCCGTTCAGCGATCCGATCGCGGACGGGCCGACGATTCAGAAGGCGGATATCCGGGCGCTGGAGGCGGGGATGAATTGCGATAAGGCGTTCGAGCTGATCGGGCGGGTGAAGGCGTACCGGGATATTCCGGTGGGGCTGCTGATGTATTATAACCTGATCTGCAAGTACGGGCGGGAGCGGTTTTACCGGGCGGCGGCGCAGGCGGGGGTGAACAGCGTGCTGGTGGCGGATTTGTGCATTGATGACGCGGAGGAGGTGGAGGGGTTGCGGCAGGCGAATGGCTTGGACTCGGTGTATATGGTGACACCCAATACCAGCCAGGGGCGGAAGAAGCGGATCGCGGAGCTGTGCAGCGGGTTTATTTATACGGTTTCGACGATGGGAGTGACGGGGGCGCGGAGCGAGCTGGGCAGCGCGGTGGTGCCGCTGATCCGGTCGCTGAAGGGGATGACGGCGGTGCCGGTGTGCGTGGGGTTCGGGGTGAGCAAGCCGGAGCATGGCCGGGAGCTGGCGGCGGCGGGGGCGGACGGGGTGATTGTCGGCTCGGCGGTGGTGAAGATTATCGAGGAGAATCTGGCGGCGGCGGATCACGGGCGGGGGGAGCTGGCGCGGTTTATCGGCAGGATGAAGGAGGCGCTAAAATAGGAGTAAGAAAAGAGCCTCTTGCCTTTGATTCACCGATTTACCAGTAAGGAAGAAAACGCAATCGCACAAATAAATTTGGCGATCATTTATTTTTTTTCGTTTTTTCCCGGTCTTCAGGCCGGAGTTTGCTTATTAAAAACTGTCCCGTAAAGCTTTGCGCCATCCGGCTGATTTCTTCCGGGCTGCCGGCGGCGACGATCTGCCCGCCGCCCTCGCCGCCTTCGGGTCCCAGGTCGATGATATAATCGGCCATTTTAATCACGTCCAGATTGTGCTCGATGACGATGACGGTATTGCCCATCTCGACCAGTTGGTTCAGGACCGTGAGCAGGTTGTGAATGTCGGCGATATGCAGGCCGGTGGTCGGCTCATCCAGCACGTAGAGGGTATGGCCGGTGCTGGCCTTGCCCAGTTCGGTGGCCAGTTTGACCCGCTGGGCCTCGCCGCCGCTGAGGGTGGTGGAGGCCTGCCCCAGCGTCATGTACCCCAGCCCCACGTCGTAGAGGGTCCGCAGCATCTGTTTTATTTTGGGGAAATTTTCGAAGAAGCTCAGCGATTCTTCGACGTGCATGTCCAGCACATCGGCGATGTTTTTGCCGCGGTATTTGATCTCCAGCGTTTCGCGGTTGTAGCGGGTTCCCTTGCACTGATCGCACACCACATACACATCGGGCAAAAAGTGCATCTCGATTTTGCGCGTTCCCTGGCCCTGGCAATATTCACACCGTCCCCCTTTTACGTTAAAGCTGAAGCGGCCGGGCGTGTAGCCGCGGATCTTCGCCTCGCGGGTCTTGCTGAACAGTTGGCGGATCAGATCGAAGACCCCGGTATAGGTGGCCGGGTTGGAGCGGGGCGTGCGGCCGATGGGGCTCTGGTCGATCTGGATGACCTTGTCGATGCGGCTGGTCCCCAGCAGCTTCTGGAATTTGCCCTGCTTTTCCCGCCCGTTATACAGTTTCCGCCGCACCGCCGGCAGCAGCACCTGATTCACCAGCGAACTCTTGCCCGAACCGCTCACCCCCGTCACACACACAAACACTCCCAGCGGAAACTTCACGTCAATGTCTTTCAGATTGTTCTGCTGGGCGCCGGCCACCTGCAGGCAGTAGCTGAGATTCACCTTCCGGCGTTTCTCGGGCAGTGGTATCTGCCGCTCCCCGGAAAAATAGCGTCCGGTCAGTGAGCGGGGTTCGGCGAGAATATCCTCGATTTTCCCCTGGGCCACAATTTCGCCGCCGTGCACGCCGGCCCCCGGCCCCATGTCGATCACATGATCGGCGGCGCGGATGGTATCCTCGTCATGCTCGACCACCACCACCGTATTGCCCAGGTCCGTCAAATGCCGCATGGTCCGGATCAGCCGCTGATTGTCGCGGTGATGCAGCCCGATGGAGGGTTCATCCAGCACGTAGCACACCCCCACCAGCGCGGAACCCACCTGCGTCGCCAGCCGAATCCGCTGGGCCTCGCCGCCGGAGAGCGTGCCGCTGATCCGGTTGAGCGTCAGATAGTCCAGGCCCACATTCAGCATGAACTCCAGCCGATGCCGCACTTCCTTCAAAATCAGCCGGGCAATCTCCTGATCCTGCGGGGATAATTCGATATTCGCAAAAAACGCATGGGCTTCGGTGATGCTCATCTGGGTAATATCCCAAATATTCTTGCCGTTAATCAGCACCGCCAGCGATTCCGGCCGCAGCCGCGCCCCGTTGCAGTCCCGGCAGGGATGCTCCGACAAAAACCCGTGCAGTCGGGCCTTGACGAACTCGCTGTCGGTGTTCTGAAAACGCCGGGTCAGATTCGGAATGACCCCTTCAAAACCCACACCGTCCTCACCCTCCCCGCTGCCGTAGAGCAGAATTTTGCGGACCGCCGCCGGGATATTCTTAAACGGCGTATCCGGGCTGATATCATACTCCCGGCAGAAACGGCGAATCAGGCGATTGTAAAAGATGTTCATCCGTTTGCCGCCCTTGCGCCAGGCGTCGATGGCCCCTTCCGTCAGCGAGACATTCGGATCCGGCACAATCAAATCCGGGTCAAATTCCAGGATCGTCCCCAGCCCGTCGCAACTGCGGCAGGCCCCGTAGGGACTGTTGAAGCTGAAACAGCGCGGCGAGAGCTCCGGCATGGATACTTCCGGATGATCCAGACAGACATAATTTTCACTGTAATAGACCTCCTCCCAGACACCCGCCTTAGCCTCCTTCAGCACCAGCAGCAGCCCCTCGCCCAGCTTCAGGGCAATCTCCACCGAATCCGCCAGCCGCGGCCGGATCGCCGGCTTCAAAACCAGCCGGTCCACCACCGCCTCGATGCTATGCGCCCGCTTGCGGTCCAGCGCGGGGATATCCTTCACATCGTACAACTGGCCGTCCACCCGCGCGCGGATAAATCCCTCCCGCTGTATCCGTTTGAGAACGTCGCTGTGCTCGCCCTTCTGGCCGCGAATCAGCGGGGCACAGATCTGCACCCGCGTCCCTTCCGGCTCCGCCAGCAGGGCATCGGTAATCTGCCCGGCGTGCTGGGTCTGGATCGGCTTGCCGCAAATGCAGCAGTGCGGCTTGCCGACCCGGGCAAACAGCAGCCGCAGGTAATCGTAAATCTCCGTCGTGGTCGCCACCGTCGAGCGGGGATTGTGGCCGCCGCCGCGCTGATCGATGGCAATGGTGGGCGGCAGCCCTTCGATGCTTTCGATGTCGGGCTTCTGCATCTGCTCCAGAAACTGGCGGGCATACGCCGACAGCGACTCCACATACTTCCGCTGGCCCTCCGCGTAGATCGTATCGAAGGCCAGCGAACTCTTGCCCGAGCCGCTCAGGCCCGTAATCACCACCAGTTGATCGCGCGGGATCGCCACATCCACCGACTTGAGATTGTGCTCTTTCGCCCCGCGTATCTGTATATAATGTTCCGTCATACCTTCCGCGTATCTTTCCTGCCATCCGCCCCGCCCTATCCCGGATAGCCCTTTCTTTTCACTGCCGTCAATACATTCCGGTTATTGTACCCCATCCCAGCCAACCCCACAAGCCCAAAAGCAAAACGGTTGGGTGGGAACTCCCTAACTTCATGCCAGTCATGCTCTTACGGAACCTGGGGTTTGATTCCGTGGCCATAAAACTGGTTTTCTCTTTGACTTTTCACCCGCCAGCTCGTACCCTATCCCCAACGGGTGGCTAACTATTCATGCCACCAGGGATTTTTCTAGCTGCTTAGCATGATAGGTGAAACGTGAACCGGTTACAATTTGTAACTGGTTGATATTGGATTAAATGGTTGGTTTAGAGAGGAATACCATGAATCATTCCTTGGCTTTGTTCGAAGGGTACCAGATTCGCCGCCATTACGACGAAAAAACCGAAACCTGGTTCTTCTCCGTGGTGGATATCATCCGGGTCCTGCTCCAGCAGCCCGATTTCCAGACTACCAGAAAGTATTGGAATAAACTGAAAGAACGGTTGAAAAAAGAAGGCAGTGAGTCGGTGACAAATTGTCACCGACTGAAAATGGAAGCGGCGGACGGGAAAAAGTACCTTACCGATGCCGCCGACGTCGAAACCCTCCTGCGGCTGATTCAGATCGCCGAAAGCATGGAGGCCCGGGGATTGCCTGAAAACGAGGTCGCCGGCAGAAAAGGCGGCGGCATCGCCAAAAAAGCCCGCCTCGAACTGGAACAAAAAACCGGCAAATCCGTCATCTCCAGTGAAAATTATTTACCCTCGCCATCCACCAAAAAATTACCCGGAAAATAAAATGAGGAAGAAATTGAAGAGGTCCGACCCCGTTTCTGGCCCCTGTGATATAAGCAAAACGTTGGCTGGTTCCAGGTTTATTGACAGGACATAATTATGGTTGGCAGTATTCTTTCTGTTTGGAGGCAAAAATGAAAGCAAAAACCTTTATTTGGGTATCGATTCCGGTTTTCCTGACTCTCCTGTTTTCTGCCCGGCCCGCCCCTGCCGCCGAGCCGGTCTATTTCCCCGACCCCAATCTCAAAGCCGCCGTCGAACGGGCCCTGGGCATCACCGACCCCGATACCGACGACATGCTCAATTTGTATGAATTGGATGCAAGTTATCAAGGTATCACCAACCTTACCGGCCTCGGCTATGCTGCCAATCTAAAGACATTGTATTTGCACGGGAATCAGCTAACCAGTCTGTCACCCGAGATCGGGAATCTGACCAGTCTGACGGTCCTGTCTCTGAGTGAAAATCATCTGACCAGCTTTCCAGCCGAGCTTGGTACTCTGACTAGCCTGACAAACTTGTCTCTGGGCTGGAACCAACTGACCAGCCTGCCGCCGGAGATTGGAAATCTAACAAAGCTTACATATCTGTCTCTGGGTTCTAACCAACTGACCAGCTTGCCACCGGAAATTACCGGCCTAACCAGTCTGACATCTTTGTTCCTGAGCTATAACCAGTTGACTAGCCTCCCGCTTGAGATGGATAATCTGACCAGTCTGGCAAATTTATATTTGCGGCATAGCGGACTAACCAACTTCCCGACGTCGATCGGGAATCTGACACATCTGAGATTGCTGGATTTGAGCATGAACCATTTGATCAGCCTCCCACCGGAACTTGGAAATTTGATCCGTCTGACCTCATTGAATTTAGAATGGAACCAATTGACCAGCCTCCCGCCGGAAATCGGTAATCTGATCCGTCTGACGAAACTATCTCTGTATGGTAACCAGTTAACCAGCTTGCCACCGGAAATCGGTAATTTGACTCATCTAACCGAACTGCCTCTATACTACAATCATCTGACTAGTCTGCCATCAGGGATCGGAAATTTGACTAGCTTGACACATCTGCTTGTATATGATAACCAACTAACAAGCCTGCCGCCGGAGATCGGCAATCTAACCCATCTGACGTATTTGTATCTATACTCTAACCAACTGACCAGTCTGCCCCCGGCAATTGGAAATCTAACAAGTCTGAAGGGATTATCCTTATACTCTAATCAACTGACTGGTCTGCCTTCAGAGATAGGTAGCCTGACCAATCTGACATATTTGTCTTTGGACTCTAACCATTTTACCAGCTTTCCTGCAGAAATTGGGAATCTGTCTAGTTTGACAAGGCTAGAATTGGGGAGTAACCAATTGGTTAGCCTGCCGGTAGAGATCACCAATCTCACTAATCTGCAATATCTCTATTTGCAAGATAATCAACTGATCGGCTTACCCCCAGAGATTGGCAATCTAAGTAATCTGACTAATCTGTTTCTGGAGTCTAACCAAATAACCAGCCTGCCTCAGGAGATTGGTAATCTGAGTAATCTGGTACAGCTTAATCTGTCCGATAACCAGCTGACCAATGTGCCGGCAGTAATTTGGATGCTGACCAATTTGGTTTGGCTGTCTCTGGAATCAAACCAATTAACCAGCCTGCCGCCAGAGATCGGCAATCTAAACAGTTTGATGTGGCTGTATTTAAATGGTAATCAACTGACTAATCTACCGTCCGAAATCTGTAATCTGACCAATCTGACCGAATTGTATCTGAGTGAAAACCGATTGGCCAGTCTGCCGCCAGAGATCGGTAATCTGATTAATCTGACGAGACTGTATTTGAATAATAACCATCTGACTAGCCTGCCGACTGAGATTACGAATCTGTCCAACATCCAATATCTCTATCTGGAAGGAAATCAATTAACCAGCCTGACGTCGGAAATTGGCAATTTGACCAGTTTGAAAATGCTATACTTGTCCAATAACCGACTGACCAGTCTACCACAAGAGATTTGTAATCTGACCAGTTTGTCTAATCTATATTTATCCACTAACCATCTGATAAACCTGCCACCGGAAATCATAAATCTGACTAATCTGGGGTGGCTATATCTGGAAGATAATCAGTTTAATACACAGTTTTATTGTACTATGCTGCCCCTGATCTTGGTGAATAATCCTGGGATATATATATATTGCGATCTTAACTCCAACCCCCTCACCGCGGACTGTTCCATCGATCTGCCGGAATTGACCGACTTCTCCGCCCAATGGCTCAACACTTCCTGCGACGAATCCAACAACTTCTGCCAGGGCGGCGACCTCAATCATGACGGTCTCGTGGACCTCTTTGACTTTTCCGAGCTGGCCCGGTACTGGCTGTTGGAACCTGGTGGTTCATAACCGGTCGAGCCGGGTAGGGAGTGCGATTCCGGTATTTCCCGGAATTGCACACGCGGTTTATAATAATGTCCCAAATATATCATTTCCATGCCCGTCTGTCATTTTCTTAAGAATTAAAGGAATCAAACACCGGCGGATTCAACTCATAAGTGCGACACGGGAGTGGCAAAAGCGTGGTGAGCGGATGTCCTGCATTTCTTACAGTACTGGCTAAAGGGTGGGGAATGATCAGGCGGGAAGGGTGAAAAAGGGTGACGGGGGTAGGGAAACGGGGAGGCGGCTGGATGGGGGAGCTGGCGTTTCGGGCAGCCCGGAGGAAATCAGCCGGATGGCGCAAAGCTTTACGGGACAATTTCTAAAAGAAAAACTGCACCCGTCAAACTGAAAAAAACACGAAAAAAGAAGATTTTTTGTAACCTTTCTCTATTTTTTGCATCTATCTATATATATTGTGGATCCATGTACGGGAAATTTTACAAAAATCAGGTACAATACGGAGGTATCGATTATGTGGCGAGCGATGGTGGTATCCATGTTTGCATTTCTGTTCAGCTTGTCAGCCGGTTGTCTGTTCGTGTACACCGGCGACAAGGTAATCCGGAAAAACGAGGCCAAACGGCAGGTACAGTTCGAAACGGCCGAGGCCTCCCAGTTGTTCCATAATAAGTACCATGCCAGTCTCTGCTCCTGCCAAAGCCAGGATCAGGAACACGAAGTGGTTGTGATTCCCTTCATCATGGCGACCAACACCAGCACCAAATTATCCGAATCCGCCTGCTACAATGACGCCCTGACCCTCTGCGACAGCAACAATGACAACTGTATCAGTCTGGCGGAAGCCCAGACCTACGCCGGGATGTAACGGCCGCTACTTTGGGGTGTGGTTGAGGATTTGCTGGAGGTCGGCGGTATGGAGGCCGGTCAGGTCTTTGACGATTTTGTCGGCCAGGGGCAGTTGAGCGGCTGGGTAGCTGGTTTCGGTGGCCAGGCAGAACATGCCGGCGGCCTTGGCGGACTGGATGCCCCAGAGGCTGTCCTCGATGGCCAGGCACTGGCAGGGCAGGATTTGGTTATCGGACGCTAGAGTACGATTGACCTTGTTGAGGCAGAGGGTATAGCCTTCGGGATCGGGTTTGGAGCGGGTAACCTCATCGGTTGATACGATTTGGCGGAAGTAATCGCGGAGCCGAGCCTGGTGGAGAATGGTTTCAATTTCGGTGCGAATGGCGCCGGAATGGATGGAACAGAGGATCTGATTTTGTTTCAGGTCGGCCAGTAGTTCGGGGACGCCGGGTAAAATGAGGCAGTTTTCCCGGATATAATCGGCGAAATGGCGCTGTTTTTCGGCCACGATCTCTTTTATCAGTGCTGATGCCGCCGGTTGGGCATGATCTTCCAGGATATGCTGGACGCATTCGTTGTCGTCATAGCCGAGATATTTTCGGCAGTAGGAATCCCAGGATAAATCGATCTGGTGGGGCTTGAGGACCCGGCGGAGCATCTCAAAATGGGCCGGTTCACTGTCGGCGATTACTCCGTCGAAATCAAAAATTACCATCCGCAGCATAGAGGCTCCGTTTTATAACATCCTGTGGAAAAAGAATTTATCTTTTTTTGAGTTTGGATTGATTTATAATAAAAATATAAATTTTTCTTGCAAAACAATTTTAAAGCACTATTAATGTTTCTAATCGTTAAGAGGTTATCAAGGTTTACCGTGATGTTCAACCTGGAACCGATCGGATCGTCAGGAATTTTAGCATTATTTATCGAATCGCGAAAAATTTTGGTGAGCGTATAAAAAAGCCATTTCTCAGCATTGGTACGAGTTTTTGTATTTCCGGCGAAGGAAGATAAAATTTGTATAATTTTAAGTGGTTTTTTCGATTTTGACGATTAGGAAAAAGACGGACCTGATTCCTGAAATAGGAGAATCTTTGTAATGATACTGTTCTGCGGTGGAACAGGTAGCGAAATTTTATTGTTGTTTTAAGCGAAAGGAAAAGATTATGAAACATGGTATGAAGTTTGCTATGGCGGTAATCGTGCTGATCGGCTGCTCGACAGCGTGGGCCGCCGGCGATGCCGAGCTGCAGGCGCAGATACAGGCATTGCAAAACCGGGTCGCGGAGCTGGAGGCCCAGCAGAGCGATCAAAGTGTGGAGCAGCGGAATGCGGAGCTGGTTAAACAGTTGATGAATGAGATGGCCAATGATCCGCATGGTATGGCCCAGGATACCGGGGTAACGGCCGGTTATGACAAACGGTTCTTTATCAAGAGCAGCGACGATCAGTTCAAACTGGAATTTGATACCTTGCTGCAGTTCCGTCACACCTATATGTACACCGATGACGGCAACCGGAATCTCAATACCGACGGTACCCGGGCGGCGGGCGGCGATGGCGCCGATTCCAGCGCTTCGGGCTTCGAGGTAGAGACCTCCCGTTTGATGTTAATGGGCCATGTCCTCAAAGATCTCAAATACAACATCACCCTGGAAATGGATGATGATTCGGGTGATAACACCAAACAGGGCGATGCGTATCTCTACACCTATGAGTTGAGCTATTCCTTTATGCCGGAACTGGGTGTGAAGGCCGGGCGTTTCAAAGGCCCCTTCGGCAAACAGGAACCCGGTTCGACCGCTAAACTGCAGATGGTGGGCCGTTCCCTGGCAGACAAGGTCTTCAACATTGACCGGGTCTCCGGTGTGGAAGGCTTTGGGATGTTTGATATGGGCGATGTCAAACCGGAATATCGCGTAGCGGTTTTCAATGGTTTCCGGAACAACAACGATGCCATGTACAGCGATACGGACAACAGCCCCGGTGTGGCCGGCCGTTTGATGTTCCCGCTGATGGGTTCTTCGAGTGCTGATTTCGACGCCGAATCCGACATCGAATTCCATGAAAACCCGGTAGCGATGATCGGAACCAGCTATGCCTATGCCAATGATCAATGTGAAGATCATTTCCTGGGCGGCAATAACGACAGCTACAAGTTCCTGGGCAAGAGTGCCGTGGATGGCAAAACGGATGTCTTCGAACTGGGCGGCGAAACCAACATGATCGGCGCCGATGCCTCCTTAAAATATAGCGGCCTGGCTATCAATCTGGAAGGCTTCTACCAACATGTGGATGTGGACAGCGGTGAAGTATTTGATGCCGCTGATTTCGGCAACGGTGTTCGTACAGGTATCATGAGCGATGCCCTGGACAATTACGGCTGGCACGCGCAGTCCGGTTACTTCATCGTGCCCAAGGCGTTTGAATTGACCAGCCGCGTTGGCGGTGTGCATCCCGACGGCAGCAATGACAGCTACGAGTATGCCGGCGGCTGGAACTGGTATCTTTCGGGCAATGATCTTAAACTCAGTATGGATCTGAGCTATATTGATGACCTGCCCATCGTCGCCAGCAGCGAAAACTTCCATGGGATTCAGAACAATTCCCTACTCCTGCTGCGCACGCAGTTGCAGTTCCAGTTCTAATTTGAATGGTATGTCCGGCGGTTCCTTCGGATGAGGAGGCACCGCACCGCCGGGACAAATAATAAAAGGGCATCGCAACCAGTAAGGGCGATGCCCTTTTTTATTGCGCGAGGAGAGGAAAATCCTGGATTTTGCTGGTGGGGGGGTATTTTTCTAACCTGGCGGGGGTAAGGCGGGTCTGATAGAATAAGAAAGGAGCAAAGGCCATGAAAGCTCAAAAAACACATATGCTGAAGGTTGAAACACTGGAACCGAGATGTCTGCTGTCCGGTTTGTGGAAAGGTGTCGATATCGACGGGGATAGCGTGACGGTGAAGCTTTCCGGGCGGGGGGAGATGGACATCGATACGTTCGACAGCGGGTATGGTGAGCAGATCGAGACGATTACGGTTTGGGGAACCAGCAGTAAGAGCAAGCTGACGATTACCGCCTCGAAGAAGTCGGGGGGCGACGGCTATGTGGATATCGGTGTTATTGATGCGACCGGGGAAGACCTCAAAGAGATTAAGGTCGATGGTAATCTGGGGAATCTGACGGTGGATTCGGTCGAGAAGATCAGCCTGTATAGCACGGCGAATCTGGACGGCAGCCAGGTGGAATGGTATATCAATAGCGGGTTGAAGGATCTTACGCTGGCGGGCAACCTGGACTATGCGGCCCTGGTGGTCAACGGCGATTTGAAGAAAGTAACCATTGAAGGCAGTGTTACGGAAGCGAGCCTGCTGGTGGACGGGGAATTGAAAAAGATGGAGGTATGGGGCGATGTGACCGCCAATTCGCTGATTGATGCCAGCGAAACCATCGGCACCATAACCATTGACGGGTATCTGGAAAATTCCACCATCGCCACCAATGAAGAGCTGAACCTGCTGGAGGTCGGCCTGGATGTGCTGGATTCGGACATCTACGCGCAACTGGCGATTTGGGAGATTTATGTGGACGGCGGTATGGCAGGAACCATCGTGGAGACGGGTGGTTACCTGGATTGGCTGGATGTCTGGAACTGGATCGAAGAGAGTGATATTCTGGCCGGCCCGGCAGGGATCGGGACTATTTGGGCTTACAATATTTCGGATACGACCATTGAGACCGATGGGGATATCGATCATATCTACCTCGATGCCTATACGCCGCCCAGCTATGACGTTTACATCATAGAGGAAGATGTGTGGTACTGGCCGGTTTACACCGAAGTGGTCTATGTGGATGAGTATTACTACGATGACTATTACTATGATGACTACTATTACTACACAGATGACTACTACTATGTTGATTATTACTATGATGATTATTACTACGTTGACTACTATGATTCATACTACGATGACTATTACTACACGGATTACTACTATACCGATCCCTATTACACGGACTATTACTACACAGATTATTATGTCACCTATGACAGCTATGAATACTGGTATTAGGGAGCGGCGTCATAGCGGATGGTGTTTTCTGCATCCCGGATCCGGGTAAAGCAGCCCCAGAAGGCAGCCAGGGAATGGGTCACTTTCAGGAGCAGGAGATTCTCACCCTTTTGCAGGTGGATGGGCATCCAGCAGCCGTAGCCGGGGTTTTGATCCCGGACCAGTTCGCAGCGGAAGATTTCCCGGTTATTCAGCCAAACTTTTAGGCTGTCGCTGGGGGCGACATTCATTTCGGTGTCCATCTCGGCGGGGCTAAAGATACGGGTGAAGAGATAGCCGGTATTGCTTTCGCCAGCCAGACCCAGATGTTTAGCAAGATCAACATGGCCGTTGCCTTCGGCCGCGACTCGTTTCCAGGTGACTTCCGCGGCTTTGCCCTGATACCCATTGCTGGCGATGAAACCATCGGTTTCCGGCGGGAAGACCTCGTCGATGCCGGTAAAATTGAAGACATAAGGTGACGCACCCGGCGGGAGGGCAATGTCAAAGCCTTTGTTATCGAACGGTCCGATGACCTGCCAATCGAGAATCCAGGGGGAATGGCTTTGCAGTAAAAACCGGTCCACGCCGATTTTCGGTAAGCGGCCCTGCGGATTGGGGCCGCTGATTTTCAGGGTAAGCGAATTATCGCTTGGTTCCAGGACCGCCACTCCCAGAGAAATCGGGCCGGAAGGTATCGTCGAAACATCCGCGTACAGGTCCGGCTGGCCGATGGTCTGGCCGCCGACCATGCAGGTGAATTTTCCATAGTCTTTCCCTTTAGCCAGGAAGGCGATGATTTCATAGCGATCCCGATATTTCACGGGGATGGTGAAATGCAGGGCCGCATCCGCTGTTTCGGGGATCAGGGTGGGGACTATCGTGCCGCGAATATCGTCGGTCAAATCATCCCATTTTTTCATTTGCAACTGGCCGCCGGTTGCCTGGGGATTCCAGTCTTCCGCTTCGACGGCATCACGGGCTGGAGCACCAAGGGTGCGGAAATATTCAAGGTTTCTTGCAGATGGAATATTGGATTTGCCGCTTTGCGGACTCTTTTGATAATAATAGGTGGTGCAGGAATAGGGCAAGCCGGGAAAACACCACTTATCGGTTTTGGGTTTGTCGGGCAGGGTCCAGTCGTAGCCCAGCAGGTCAAAGCCGTGCTCGAGTTGGACGGCGATTTCCCGGGTGAAAGGAATGGCATCCGGCACATGGAACCGATAGGCAGAGGTGTAATGAAATACCCCATCGAAGCTGGATTGAGTCGCCCCGTAAAGCGGCATAGGAGCGGGACCACCGGCGAAATAGTAACCGCAGTTGAAATAGTCTTCCGTGCCGGTTCCATGCAGAGAGGGCGTTTTTTCTCCATCCACAAAAATCAATTCGTCGCCTTCCTGATAGCTGGCACCCCGGTCACCGCCCTGCATGGTCAGGGTACAGCCGACGAACCGGCCCTGGCCCCTGGCAGTCAGAATCGTGAAAGGAATCCCATTTTGGGTTATCTCCCGATGCCAGCGGGCATGGAAATAGGCCGTATTGGGTGCGAGATTCTTCATCTTGCGATTTTCAATTATCACTTCCATTGGCAGGGGATTTTCGGAACCATTTTCGATTTGAATGTTCGCAGATTTAGCAAACGGCATGGGAAACCGGCAGAGGCAGTAGTCGCCCCGTTTCATAACCATCGGCAGGGAAGCAAGATCCATGTTGGCGTAACCGGAACCGAAAAAGTCGGGGATAGGGGATTCGATGCTGGGATTCTTTTCCTGGTCCCAATACGCCCGGATGACAGTTTTTTTCAGATCGGTGATACTGGCGCTGGTTTTTATAAGTATGGAATCGATGCAGCCGGGAGCAGAGGAGGAAAAGACCGTACTGTTTTCGCCCGGAGCCAGTGCCAACGACTGGTTTGTCTGGTCAATCCCGTCAAAATCGCCTAACTTACTGGTTCTGGGCAAGGCAAAATCAGCGGGATTTCGCCAGGCTTGCAAGACTTTGTCCAATTCAGCCTTAGCCGAAGGTGTAAGATCATTCGTATGGGTTTCCACCGTCGTACCGGCTGGGTAGGTTTGGCAGGTAATCTGCCAATAGAAGTAATTGCCGGGTTTTTCCACGATTACTTTGCAGGATTTGGCGTAGGGGATGGGCCAATAACTGGTATAGCCGCCGCAGATATGTATTCGCACCGGGGCAAATTGCGGATCCTCGAAAAAGGAGGCAAAGGGACAATCGATAACCGGTGTCGGCTGGTCGTCGAGATAAATTTTAAGGGTACCCTGGGGGGTGGGGGTCCAGATTCGCACAATGGCACCCGGACCCTTTATATCGGCCAGGACGGCGGTACGATTCTCGTCTATCGCCAGATAGTTACCGACATCGGCATTGGTTTCATACCGGTCATAGCTGGAAAACTGCGTACAGGAACTATCCCGCAACAGCGCCACCTGGTCGAGATCGTACAGATTCCGCAATAAGACAGCGGTATCGACCGGTTCCCCGGCGGCAGCGGCGCATCCATACGTTTGGACCAGGCATATAATAAGACCCATCATAAAATAACGTGTTTTGGCTTTCATGTGTATCTCCAAGACGTATTTAAAAAGGCATATCGGTCTTATATTGTAATCCGTTCCGTTTTTTAATCCAGAACGTATTTCCGGATTTGGCCGGCCAACCTGGAAAAAATTACGCAGGTATGAAAGGCAGGGATTCGAATATGGCAATAATGGTCCTATAATCCAGTGTGGTTCCGGAAATGGTATTGAATTGCCTTTCATTCTTTGTCGATAAGCAAGATGTATGAATCCGATCCAGAGAGGCAGAGAGAGTATGGAATGGCAGAAGCTGATTGAGGAACTGACCCGACGATGTGAGAATGAAGAAAACCTGCGCCGGATCCATGGGGAGCTGCAGGGGCAGTTGGCGTACCGTATCAACCAGCTTATTCATACCGATGCCCTTTTACAAAGCACCCTGATGGCGCGGAGTTATACGGAGAAGGCGCTGGAGGAAATGCGGAAAAAATACGAAGAACAAAAACGGGTATTCGCCGGTGAGCAGCAAAAAATTGTCACCCAATGGCAGCAGGAGAGAGGGCGGTGCCAGGAGTTGGAAAAGGCCTTACAGCAGCGGCAAATGGAATTTCAAAACATCAGCCAGCAATGGGCCGCGGAGAAGGCAAATCTGAATTCGCAGCTCCAGCGGGAAATCGCCCAGCACCGCCTGGGACGGAAAAACTTCGATCAAATCCAGAATACCCTGCAGACGAAAAGCCAGGAATGGGACCAGAGCCGGAAGGCTCTGGAAGCGGCTCTGGCGGAAATCAGGGGCGAGCTGGAACAAAAAATACAGGCCTGGCAAACGGATCGGGTGCGGATGGAGGAAGAATTGCAGCAGCAGAAAGAACAGGTTCTCCGTGCAGAAGAGTCCCGGAGCAAAGCGCATGAACTGCTCGAAGAGCGAATCCTGGCCTGGAAAGAAGAACGTCAGCAGATGGAGAATGATATCCAGCAGCAGAAAGACGGCTGTCAGCAAACCGATAACGATCTTCAGCAGGTGCGGGAGCAATTCCAGCACACGCAGGAAAACTGGTCGGAAAAATGCCAGGCACTAAAGGACCAGTTAGCCGAGGCGAACCGGAAAATGGAGGAGCAGCAGCAGGCCCGTGTCTATGAGCAAAAATATTACCAGAAGGAATATGAACAGATCCAGGCGGAACAGCGGGCCATGCAGCAGAGTCTGGATGCGGCCCAGCAGGAACTGGCCAGAACCCGAATGGAGCTGGAAGAATGGATGAATCAACGGCAGGTACAACCAGAGGAGAGGAAACCCGGCCCATCGGTCCCGGGCAGGGAAGGGAAAGAGCCGGCGAAAAAGGGCGGTAAGGGAAAACCGGCGAACCCAAAAAGGAAGGAACGTTTCCATCAAGAACCGGAACCCAGGGACGATGTGCTGAAAGAATCCGGCCTTTCCTGATGTCCCTTTTAGTTACCCGGCGCGAAACAGCTTGGGCGAGCAGCCGACGTAGCGTTTGAAGACATTGGCGAAATACTGGCTGGATTCAAATCCGCAGGAAAAGGCGATTTCCGTTATTTTTTTGTGGGGATGGTATTTCAGGATGTTTTTGGCCGCTTCGATCCGGCAATGGATCAGGTATTCGGTGGGGGACATGTTGGTGATTTGCCGGCAGTAGTGGGTAAAGCGGGAGCGGCCCAGGTCACAGTGTTTGGCCATGGACTCCAGGGTCCAGGGGTAATCGATATGTTTGGGCAGGGCTTCCAGAAACATCTCGACATTGCGTTTGGTGGTGGCCAGATGGGAATCGAGCTGAATGTCCTGCTCCTGGAGCATCTCGTACACTTCCAGAAACAATTCGTTGATATTGAGCTGCAAACGCGTCTGGACCTGTTCCGGCTGGCCGGTGCCGACATATTCGGCGATATTTTCGAAACAACGTTCGATTCGTTCGTTCGCCTGCCAGACCGGCTGTTCGTTATAGCGCAGCAGTTCCGTCAAGCGGGCCAAATCGCCGGGAGAAAAAGTAAACCAGTTGGGCCATTTCCACGCCTCATTGGGCCGGCGAACCCCGACATCCAGGATCAGCCAGTGCATCCGGCTGGCATGGACCAGCGGATCGCCTACTTTGTGGGGCTGCCACGGACGGGTTACGGTCAGGGCGCCGCTCTTGAGTTTATATAACTTTTCTTCGACGATGAAATCGAGTTTCCCGCGGGTCAGATAGCCTAATTCGATCCCTTCATTGCGGTGCATCGGCAGCCCCCAGGTCTGGTCCTGTTTGGCATCCCATACACAGGCCACGCAGAGTTCCGGCATGATTTTGGGCGGCAGCCTGTACCCCGGATAACTCCGGCGGGCAAAGGCGGCATGGGCCAGTTCCCCTCTTTCCTTGGCTTTCCGCAACGGTTCACACGAGTCGGCACGGTAGGTCCGGTCCACATCATAAAAAATCGCAGGCTGTACTTTGGATGTTTTTTTCATGGGAAAATTTTGTATAAAATTTACCAATGGCTAATTTTGGTAGATTAACCCGTTTTTTTTGGGTATTGTCAACCAAAATTAATAAAAAGAGTAGAATTAAGCTACCGACGGATGTATGCTGGTGAAGAAGTTTCACATAGAAGAGAACAGGGAAAAAGAGGAAAGGGAGGCGAATTTTTATTGAAATATATTCACTAATAGTTAAAACTAGTCGTTTCATCAGGTTATGGCATCTGCGACAGGCTGCAATGGAATAATCGTAAACCACTATTTCACATAATTTTATAATAATTTAAGGTAAATGACCGGGAATTTTTTGCGAAAGGAAAAAAACATGAAACTGAATCGCAAGCTGAGGATGGGTATGGTAGGGGGCGGACCGGGCGCTTTTATCGGGGAGGTTCACCGGAAGGCCGCCCGGCTGGATGGCGGGATCGAACTGGTTGCCGGTGCCTTCGATATCAATCCGGATAAATCCAAACAGATGGGTCAGGAATTATGCCTGGATGCCAAGCGGGTGTACTCGACTTATGCCGAGATGATCGAAAAGGAACTGAAACTGCCCGCGGAAGAGCGAATTGATTTCGCGGCTGTAACGACCCCCAATAACTGGCATTTCCCCATCGCCCGGGACCTGTTACAGGCTGGTTTCCATGTCATGTGCGAAAAACCGATGACTCTGAATGTGCAGGAAGCCCGTGATCTGAAGAAAATCGTCACCAAAACCGGCAAGGTCTTCGGCCTGATGCACAATTATACCGGCTATCCGATGGTCAAGCTGGCGCGGGATATGGTGCGGCAGGGGGATTTGGGAAATATCCGGAAGATCGTGGTGATTTACCCGCAGGGCTGGCTGGCCACCCCTCTTGAAAAGACCGGCCAGATGCAGGCATCCTGGCGAACCGATCCCAAACAGAGCGGCGGGGCCGGCTGCATGGGCGATATCGGGACCCATGCCGAAAATCTCTCGGAATACATAACCGGCCTGAAAATTACCGAGATATGTGCAGATTTGACCACATTCGTAAAAGGGCGCCGCCTGGATGATGACGGCAACTGCCTGCTTCATTTCAATAACGGCGCCAGGGGTGTTCTCCACGCCAGCCAGATTTCCATCGGTGAGGAAAACGGTTTGGCCATATGGATTTATGGTGAAAACAAGAGTCTGGAATGGCATCAGGAGCATCCCAACTATTTATATGTGAAAGAAGCGGATACCCCGCTTCAGGTTTGGCGGCGCGGCAACGGCTATATCGCCGCCAAGAGTAAAGCCGCCGCCCGGGGCACCCGGCTGCCTTCGGGCCATGCGGAAGCCTTCATCGAGGCGTTTGCCAACACCTACTGCAATTTTGCCGATACGCTGCGGGCCTATTTGGCCAAAACCAAACCGACGGATCTGGAAAATGATTTTCCCAAGGTGGACGATGGTCTGCGGGGCATGTTGTTTATCGATACCCTGCTTACCAGCGCCAAAAGCAAGTCCAAATGGACCAAAATGAAACGTTAAATGTAACCATTACATAACCGTAACTTACGATTTGGAGAAGAATTATGGCTAGACCAGTAACACTTTGCACGGGACAATTTGCGGATTTACCATTGAAAGTTTTAGCGGAAAAGGCAGCCGGTTGGGGCTATGACGGCCTGGAACTGGCCTGCTGGGGCGACCATATGGATGTTGCCAAGGCCGCCAAAGATAAAGCTTATTGCAAAAAGCAGTTAGCGATTCTGGAGAAAAATGACCTCCAGCTTTTCGCCATCAGCAATCACCTGGCTGGGCAGTTGGTTTGCGATCCGAATGATGACTCGCGTACCGATATGTTCGCACCGGCGGAATGTGTCGGCAATGCCAAGAAGAAACGTGCCTGGGCCGTCGAGGCAATGAAAGATTCCGCCCGTGCCGCCAAAAATCTGGGGATCAAGGTGGTCAACGGCTTTACCGGCTCGTCCATCTGGCATATGTTATATAGTTTCCCCCCCGTCTCCGACCAGATGGTGGAGGAAGGGTTTGCCTATTTTGCCAAGATGTGGAACCCGATTCTGGATGTTTTTGATGAATGCGGTGTCAAGTTCGCCCTGGAAGTGCATCCCACCGAGATCGCCTTCGACATTATCACGGCCAAACGGGCTGTGGAAGCTGTCAAAAATCGCCAGACCTTCGGATTTAATTTTGACCCCAGCCATTTACATTGGCAAATGGTTGACCCGGCCTGTTTTATCAACGAATTTCCCAATCGGATTTATCATGTGCACATGAAAGATGCCGCTTTGCAATTGGATGGTCGCAGCGGGATTCTGGCCTCCCATCTGAATTTTGGTCAGCCCGGCAGAGGCTGGGTTTTCCGATCGCTCGGACGGGGCGGGGTTGATTTTGAGGAAATCATTCGGGCCTTGAACCGTGCCAATTATGCCGGGCCTCTTTCTGTCGAATGGGAAGACAGCGGGATGGATCGCGAGCACGGCGCCCTGGAAGCCTGTGAATTTGTCCGCTCCATCGATTTTGAACCGTCTAAAAGAGCCTTTGACGCCTCGTTTGATGAATAAATCGAAACCTGGGCCAGCCAGTTTGTGTTCACCCAAGTTTTGACCTAACGTCATGCCCGGTTTTGAATCATTATAGAAAGCATGGTCTTTGTTAAATGATCTTGCCCAAGGTTTTGGAGTAATCCCGAATGCCGAAAAAAAGCAAGGTGAAAGGAACGCGTCGTGATTTTTTGAAAAATACGATAGCCTCCGCGTTAGGTGCTATCAGTTTTCCTCACATAATTTCCTCCTCTGCCTTAGGCAGAACGGGTATTATCGCCCCTAACGACCGGATTAACCTGGGTTTTATTGGGGTGGGGAAACAGGGAACCGGACTTTTGTCCGCTTTTCTGAATACGCCCGGCACCCAGGTTTTGGCGGTCTGTGATGTAGATAACCTGAAGTTGAATCGTGCCAAGGAAATCACCCAAAACCATTACGCCAGCCAATCCAATAAAATGGAATGTGCCGCTTATCGGGATTTTCGGGAACTGCTGGCACGGGACGATATTGATGCGGTAGTGATTGCGACTCCTGACCATTGGCACGAGATACCCGTGATTGAAGCCGCCCAGGCTGGCAAAGATATCTACTGTGAAAAACCTCTATCCCTAACCATAGCGGAGGCCCGTTCGATGGCCCGGGCGGTCCGGCGGTATGGACGGGTGTTTCAGACTGGCAGCATGCAGCGTTCCATGTCGGGTTTCCGGTTTGCCTGCGAGCTGGTGCGGAACGGTTATATTGGAGAGTTGAAAACGGTTACCGTGAATATCGGCGGTCCCTCGGAAGAATGTTTCCTGCCGGCTGAGCCGGTGCCGGATTACCTGGACTGGGACCGGTGGCTGGGACCGGCTCCCTGGCGGCCCTTCCATTCGGAATTGGCCCCTCACATCAGCATCGATATCTATCCCAACTGGCGGGGGTATCGGGATTATTCCGGAGGCGGCATGACGGACTGGGGCGCCCATCATTTCGATATTGCCCAGTGGGGTCTGGGGATGGATGAGAGCGGGCCGGTGGAGATCATCCCGCCGGATGGTAAGGACTATAAAGTCCTGACCTACCAATACGCCAATGGTGTGACTATGACCCGCGATGAGGCCAATGGTACCCTCTTTACCGGAACCGAAGGAAAAGTGGAAGTAAACCGGGGCTATCTGCAAACCTGGCCCGAAAGCCTGATGCGGCAGGTCATCGGCCCCAATGAGATCCACTTATACGAAAGTGACAATCATTATGCCGACTGGCTCCAGGCCATCCGCACTCGCAGCAAACCCATCTGTGATGTGGAGACGGGCTGCCGGTCCGTTACTGTTTGCCACCTGGGCAACCTGGCGTATCAACTGGGCCTGCCCCTGCACTGGGATCCGGTTCAGGAACGGTTCACCAATTGTGAAGAAGGCAATCGTTTGCTTTCCCGATCGCGCCGCAGCCCGTGGAATATATGACAATACACCAGTCATGGTAGGACTTTGGAAAAGGGACAAGCCATGAAAATATCCAGACGAAAATTTTTGCAGAAAACCTCGCTGGCCGCCGCCGGCGCGATAGGCTTTCCGTATATCATTCCCTCTTCCGCACTGGGACTGGATGGCACGGTAGCCCCCAGCAACCGGATTGTGATGGGCTGCATCGGAGCCGGGGGGCAGGGTACCTGGAATATGCTGGCGTTTCTGGAACAACCCGATGTCCAGGTAGCGGCGATTTGCGATGTCAACGAGGGCAGCGACGATTATGACAAACTGTATCAGTTTGAAGGCAGTACGACCGCCGGCCGGAATCCCGCCCGCCAGCGCGCAGAAAAATATTATGCTCAGCAAAAAACCGACGGCACCTACAAAGGCTGCGCCGGCTATAACGATTTCCGCGAATTGCTGGCCCGCGAGGATATCGATGCGGTCACGGTTTGCACGCCCGACCATTGGCACGGCCTGGTTTCCATCGCCGCCGCCAAAGCCGGCAAAGACATCTATTGTGAGAAACCGCTGGTGAATTCCATCCCGGAAGGACGGGCCGTTTGCGAGGCGGTAAAACGATACAAACGAGTTCTGCAAACGGGCAGCCACGAGCGTTCCGGCAGCAGTGTCCGGTTTGCCTGCGAACTGGTCCGCAATGGCCGCCTTGGTAAATTGCACACGATTCGCATCAATATGCCCGTGGATAATCAGATTGCCATCGGCCCCCAGCCGCCCATGCCGGTCCCGCCGGGACTGGATTACGATATGTGGCTAGGCCCGACGACCTGGTATCCCTATACCCGCCGGCGCGGCCATTTCTATTGGCGCTATATACTGGAATGCGGTGGGGGGGAGATGACCGACCGCGGCGCCCATATCATTGATATCGCCCAGTTGGGCAATAATACCGATGATTCCGGCCCGGTCAAAATTTCCGCGCGGGGTTCGGCTCCGCGCAACGGTTTGTTTGATACCTACGATAAATATACCTTTGAATGTGAGTATGCCAATGGCGTGCGAATGCTGGGTGGTATCGACCAGCCGCGCGGCCTGAAATTCGAGGGTACCGACGGCTGGATCTTCATTCATATTCACGGCGGGCGGCTGGAAGCCCAGCCGGCTTCCCTTTTGCAGGAAATCATCCGCCCGGAAGAAATCCATCTGGGCCGCAGTCCCGGCCACCATCGCAATTTTCTCGAGGCCATCAAGTCCCGAAATCTGCCGATGGCACCGGCGGAAGTGGGCCACCGGACCGCCACGATCTGCCATTTGCTGAATATTGCCCTCCAGACCGAGCGGACCTTGCAGTGGGACCCGGTGACCGAACATGTCGTGAATGATGAAGAAATGGACCGAATGGTCGCTCGACCCATGCGGTCTCCCTGGCGTATATAAGATAGCTGGATATTTCAGGATACGATTATGAAAGACAAAAAGACCATCTCGAGACGTCAATTTTTAAAGAAGTCTTCGCTGGCCGCCGCCGGTGCGGTCAGTTTTCCTTATTTGATTTCCTCTTCCGCCCTGGGACGTGATGGTTCGGTCGCAGCCAGTAATCGGATTACACTAGGTTGTATCGGTGTGGGCTGGATGGGCGGGGATAATATGAATGCCTTTCTGAATGAAAAAGATTGTCAGGTCGTCGCGGTCTGCGATCTGGACCAGAAACATCTCAACAAGGCGAAAAACCGGGTTGATGAAGTATATGGCAATCAGGATTGCAAAGCCTACCATGATTTCCGTGACCTGCTGGCCCGGGGGGACATTGACGCCGTTTCCTGCGCTACACCGGATCATTGGCATGCGATTTGTGCGATCACCGCCGCGAAGGCCGGCAAAGATATTTATAGTGAAAAACCCTTGTCGCATACTCTCGAGGAAGGCCGGGCCATGTGTAATGCGGTGAAACGCTATGGCCGGGTCTGGCAGACCGGCAGTTGGCAGCGGTCCGTGGGCAATTTCCGTTTCGCCTGTGAACTGGTTTTAAATGGCCGCATCGGCAAGGTCCGGCGGGTAGAAGTGGGATTACCATCCGGATTTTCTGATTTCGGTAATACCGGTCAGGAAACCATCTGCCCGCCTCCCCCGGAGCTGGACTATGATTTCTGGTTAGGCCCGGCCCCCTATGAGCCATATTGTCCCGCACGGCTCCATACGAGCTGGCGCTGGCATCTGGATTACGGCGGTGGGCAACTGATGGACTGGGTAGGCCACCATGTGGATATCGCGCACTGGGGTTTGGGATTGGACTATGCCGGCCCGGTCGAAGTGGACGGCAAGGGAGAATTTCCCTCCAGCGGACTCTGGAATGCCGCCACCAAATATTATGTGACCGTTAAATATGCCAGCGGCCTGGAGATGATTATGGCCGGCGGCTATGACCAGATCGGCCACGGGACCAAATGGATTGGAGAAGACGGCTGGGTCTGGGTGAACCGCGGCTTTTTGGAAGCGGAACCCAAAAGTTTACTGGAAGAAAAATTCAGCCCGAATGAGATTAACCTGTACCGTTCGCCCGGCCACCAGCGTAATTTCCTGGATTGCATTAAAACCCGCAGCACTACCCTGACCCCGTGTGAAGTAGCGCATCGGTCCGCCTCGCCCGGCCATCTGGGTCAGATTTCGATGCTGCTGGGCAGAAAGATTCGTTTCAATCCGGATACCGAAGAGATTATCGGCGACCCGGCCGCTTCCCAGATGCTCGGCAGTGCGATGCGCAGTCCCTGGCGGCTGTAAGGAATAATAAAAATAAAAGGATGTAAAGTATGACCAAAAAAATTTCCCGGCGTCAATTTCTGAAAGGTACCGCCCTGGCCTCTGCCGGCGGCATCATCGGATTTCCCACGATTATTCCCGGCCGTGCCCTAGGCCTGGATGGTGCGGTGGCCCCCAGCAACCGCGTTGTGATGGGCTGTATCGGGGTAGGCGGCCAGGGGACCGGCAACATGCAGGCGTTTCTGAATCAGCCGGAAGTCCAGGTGGTGGCGGTCTGCGATGTGGATGCCAATCACAAGGCCCGGGCGAAAAAAATCGTGCAGGATTTTTACGCCCAGCAGGATAAGTCCGGCGGCGGGGACGGCTGTGCGGAATACCGCGATTTCCGCGAGCTAACGGCCCGGCAGGATATCGACGCGGTTTCCATCGGCACCCCGGACCACTGGCATGGCTTGATTACGATTGCGGCGGCGGAGTCCGGCAAGGATATCTATTGTGAAAAACCGCTGGTCAATACCATTGCCGAGGGGATCGCGGTACGCCGGGCGGTTCAGCGTTACGGGCGGATTCTGCAAAACGGTACGCATGAGCGGTCCCGGCACAGCGTCCGGTTTGCCTGCGAACTGGTCCGCAACGGCCGCATCGGCAAACTGCATACCATCCAGATTAACATGCCCAACAGCGACCCGCATCACCTGGAAATCATCAATAATGAAAATATCTTTCCCAATATGCCCGTTCCGGAGAGTCTGGATTATGACATGTGGCTGGGGCCGACTCCCTGGGTTCCCTATACCGAACGGCGCTGCCATTTCTGGTGGCGGTTCATTTTCAACTACGGCGGCGGGGAGATGACCGACCGCGGCGCCCACATTATCGATATCGGCCAGTTGGGCAACGGTACGGATCATACCGGTCCGGTGGAGCTGCGGGCCGAAGGCGAGGCACCCAAAAGCGGCCTGTACGATGCCTATATGAAGTATGATTTCGAATGCACCTATGCCAACGGGGTAAAAATGATCGGCGCCAGCGTCGATCCCCGCGGCCTGAAATTCATCGGCAGCGACGGCTGGATCTTTATCCATATTCACGGCGGAATGCTGGAGGCCGAGCCGGCCTCGCTGCTGCAGGAAACACTGCGGCCGGAGGAAGTTCATCTGGGACGCAGCCCCGGCCACCACCGGAATTTCCTCGATGCCGTGAAAACCCGCAATCAGCCGATGGCCTCCGTGGAAATCGGTCATCGCACCGCGACCATCTGCCATTTGCTGAATATCGCCATGCTGACCAAAAGCCCCATCCGCTGGGATCCCGAAAAAGAAGAAATTTTGAACAATCCCGAGGCCCAGCGGCTTTTGGCCCGGTCCACGCGCAGCCCCTGGTATGTATAGAGTAATTGAGTAAAACAGGTTTTATACGTTTTCAATTTTATATGGAGTGCAAAAAATGAGTAAGCGTTATGTATTTTTAATGTTTTTGGGAATGATTGGTTCTGTAGTTCTGGCGGCCCCGGCCCAGGCCGGACATGCGGTTTTGAATGCCCCGGAAAACTGGCGGCTGGCCGTGCAGGCCTGGACTTTCCATAAAGCCACGTTTTGCGAAGCGGTGGATAATGCCGCACTGATGGGCCTTAGCTATATCGAAGCCTTCCCCGGCCAATCCTTCAGCAAGGAAAAGCCCGATGCCCCGTTCGGCCATATGGCCACCCCGGAAATCCGCAAGGCAGCCCGGGAAAAACTGGCCGCCGCCGGCATTCAACTGGTTTGCTACGGGGTGGTCGGATTGCCCAATGACGAAGCGGAATGCCGCAAGGTTTTCGATTTCGCCAAAGAGATGGGAATCGAAACCATCACCTCCGAACCCCCGGTCGAGGCCTTTGATCTGGTGGACCGCCTTTGCAATGAATATGAAATCAATGTCGCCCTGCACAACCATCCCAAACCTTCCGGCTACTGGAATCCGGACAAGGTGCTGGAGGTATGCCAGGGCCGTTCCAAACGCATCGGGGCCTGTGCCGATACCGGCCACTGGATGCGTTCCGGCGTCAATCCGGTCGAGGCCTTGAAAAAACTCTCCGGCCGCATCATTTCCCTGCACTTCAAGGATGTCAACGAATTCAATAATCCCGATGCCCATGATGTTATCTGGGGAACGGGCAAAAATGATGCCAAGGCGATGCTGGCCGAACTGGACCGCCAGAATTTCAAGGGTGTCTTTACGATTGAATATGAATACAACTGGGATAACTCCATCCCCGATATCATCCAGTGTATCCGCTATTTCGACCAGGAAAGTGCCAAATTGGGCTATCCCACCTGGCGCTGGCTTTTCAACGGTATGGATCTGACCGGCTGGGCGGCCAGCGAAGGCAGTTGGGTGGTCGAAGAGGGCGGCTTGCTCAGCCCGCGCGGCGGCGGCGATATCTGGACCAAGGAACGGTTCGGCAATTATATCCTGGATCTGGAATTCAAATTGTCCAAAGACGCCAACAGCGGTGTCTTTTTACGTTGTGCCGACCTGAATGACTGGATTAATACCACCATCGAAGTGCAGATTCATGAAACCGGCGACGGCACCCCGCACGGCCAGTGCGGCGCGATCTACGATTGCCTTTCGCCCAGCGCGAATGCCGTCAAACCCGCCGGCCAGTGGAACCGTTATATCATCACCTGCCGGGATAACAAGATTCACGTGGTACTGAATGAAGTGCCGGTCATCGATATGGATTTGAACCAGTGGACGCAGGCCGGCAAAAATCCCGACGGCTCCCCCAATAAATTCAATATTGCCTACAAGGATATGGCCCGGGACGGGCTGATCGGCTTGCAGTATCACGGCCACCCGATCTGGTTCCGGAATATTCGCATCAAACAGTTGGAACAGTAACGGCCCCGAAAATTGGACTGATTTTTATCAATCTGGAGTAATAAAATGAATAGATGGAAAAAGTATATTGTAACCTCCCTGATGCTTCTATTGGTTTGGTATTTTTTGCCCCAGGCCGGATGGGCCGTTTCGCCGGAAGAAATCCAGCAGATCGAGCAGGCCGCGCCGGACAAGGCCCGCGTCCAGCCGGCCCAGCCGCGCAAACTGCTGGTGTTCAGCCTAACCCTGGGCTTCCAGCACAGCTCCATTCCCTATGTGGAGAAGGCCCTGGAGGTCATGGGCCAGAAGACCGGCGCTTTTGCCGTAACCACCAGCACGGATATGAACGTGTTCCGGCCGGACAGCTTGAATCAATTTGATGGGGTGCTGTTCAACAACACTGTGCGGCTGACCTTTGACGATCCCGAATTGCGCAAAAGCCTGATGGATTTTGTCAAAGGCGGCAAAGGTGTGATTGGGATTCATGCCGCCACCGATAATTTTTACAACTGGCCCGAAGCGGCGGAAATGATGGGCGGCGTCTTTGACGGCCATCCGTGGACGGCCGGCGGCACCTGGGCCTTCAAAATCGACGACCCCAAACACGCCATTATGCAGGCGTTCGAGGGGAAAGGCTTCAAGATCAGCGACGAAATCTATCGCATTAAACAAATGAAGCTGCGGGAAAATGCCCGCGTTCTGATGAGCCTGGATATGAGTGACCCGGCCACCAGCCAGGTTGCGGATCTGCGCCCCGGCGAAACGGATTATCCCGTCAGTTGGGTACGTACTTTCGGCAAAGGGCGGGTTTTCTACTGCTCGCTCGGTCACAACCACCCTCTTCTCTGGAACCGCATGATCCTCCAGCATTATCTGGACGGCATCCAGTTCGCCTTCGGTGATCTGGCCGCCGATACCACCCCGCTGCCCTGGAAGCCGGATACCTCCCGCCTGGAATCCTTGCTGTCAAGCTGCACTGCCTATGAATACGGCCAGGATCGGATCCCCCTGACGGAATTGTACGATTACATCAAGGCCTCCTACGGTTCCCCCGACGCCTTAAAGCAAATCGAAAAATCGCTAGTGCAGTTTTTGCAGTCCAACGCCACCTTGGCTGCCAAACAGTTCGTCTGCAAGCAGCTCAGCATCATGGGCACCGAACAGTCGGTCCCGGTATTAGCCGAAATGGTCAAAAATCCCGATACTGCGGATATGGCCCGCTATGCCCTGGAACGGATTTCTTCCCCGGCTGCGGATGAGGCTTTGTTGCAGGTTCTGAACCAGACCGACGGCAATGTAAAAGTCGGCATTATCAATACCCTCGGCCAGCGGCGGGCGGAAAGTGCGGTTGCCCCGCTGGGCCAACTGATCAGCGACGGCAATACCCCCGCGGATATTGCCTCGGCAGCTATTATCGCCCTCGGTAAGATCGGCGGCGAGCAGGCCGCGGACCTCCTGGCCAAGGCGGTCCCCGCTGCCGCGGAGAATCAGCAAATGGTGTTCTGCGATGCGTATCTGCGCTGCGGCGATGATCTGGTCAGCAAAAAGAAAAATGCCAGAGCTTTGGAAATCTATAAACAAATGTTCGCCCAGGACTATCCCCCCGCGATTCGCATGGCCGCCTTTAAAGGCATGGTCTATGCGGATTCCAAAAACTCCGAAAAAATAATTCTGGATGCCTTGCGAAACGAACAGCCCGACATTCAAACCGTCGCCAATGAACTGGTGCGGGAAGCCCCCGGCCTGAATATCAAGCGGATTGCCGCGGAACTGGCCGCCCTGCCCGAAGCCGGTCAGGTGCAGTTGCTCGCTTCCCTGGCCGATCGCGGCGATGGCGCCGCCAAAGAGGCGGTGGTCAAAGCCGCCAACAGCGATCTCGAATCGGTTCGGCTAGCGGCCTTGACCGCGATGGCCCAGGTAGGCGATGCCAGTTCTGTTTTGGTACTGGCGGAGGCCGCCGCCGTCCGCAAAGGCGCGGAACAGCAAACCGCCCGCGACAGTCTTTACACCCTGAGCGGCCCGGATATCGATAAGGAAATCCTCGCTCAGATACCCAAAACCGATGCCAAAATGGCGGTGGAACTGATTAAAAGCATCGAAAAACGGGACATCAAATCGGCGGCTCCCCTGTTGCTGAAAACCGCAACCCATTCCGACCCGGAAATCCAGATGGAATCCTGGAAAACGCTCAAGACAGCCGCCGGTCCTGATGATATGGCTAAACTGACGGAGCTTTTAATCCAGATCCAAGATGAACGGCTGCGCGGCGAGGCAGTCAAAACTGCCGCCGCTGTCGCCTTGAAGATCACCGATGAAAACCAGCGGGCCAAAGATGTCCTGGCCGTATATCCCTCCGTGAAAGATTCGTCCGTGAAAGCCTCTTTGCTGGAATTGTTGGGCCGGATTCAGGCCGATAGTGCCCTCCCCGTCCTGTCGGAAGCCTTGCAAAGCGATCAGGCGGAGCTGCAGATTGCCGCGATCCGGGCCTTGGGCGAATGGCCCAACGCCAAACCCATGGCGGATTTACTCAAGGTAGTCCAATCCACGAAAGAGGCGACGCATCGGGCCTTGGCGTTTCGCGGCTATGTGCGGCTGATCGGGCTGGCTGGCGACCTCTCGCCGGCGGATATGCTTAAACGCTATCAGGAAGCGATGGATATGGCCGCCAACGAGAACGAAAAGAAAATGGTGGTCACCAATCTGCCCAATGCCAAATCCTGGGAAGCCCTGGCCATGGCAGAATCTTTGCTGGAGAACGACGCTTTGCGGCAGGAAGCCGAAGTGGCCGCCGTCCAGCTTGCCCAGACCCTGATGGGTTCGGATCCCCAGCGGGCCAAAGCGGTTATGCAGAAGATCGAAAAACAGACCCAAAATGATACCCTGCGCCAGCAGGCCCGCGAAATCATCAACGCCGCCGAACGGTTCGACGATTATATCGTGAGTTGGGAATATTCCGGCCCCTACACCAAGGATAATGCGAACAATATCGCCTTGTTCGATACCGTCTTTGCCCCGGAACAACCGGATGCCCAGGACGTGAAATGGGCCGTCCTGCCGCCCTCCAGCGATGCCAACCGTCCCTGGTTGGCCGAACTGGACAAGGCCATCGGCGGTGACAACCGGGCCGCCTACCTTCGCACCAAGGTATGGTCCGATAAGGAGCAGAAGGTCCGGCTGGAGGCCGGCAGCGATGACGGGATCAAAATCTGGTTGAATGGCCAGGCCGTTCATGGTACAAATGTTTCCCGCGCACTGGAACCCGCCCAGGACAAAGTGGAAGTCACCTTGAAACAGGGCTGGAATACCCTGCTGATGAAGGTAACCCAGGGTGGTGCCAGCTGGACCGCCTGTGCCCGCTTCCGCGCTCTGGACGGCAGTAAGCTGGAAGGCCTCAAAGTGCAAATTAGCGAATAAATATAAATAGTTTGAATGATTTTTTATGGAGTTTTTAGCAAATGACTGAAGTGAATACGAATCAAGGTATGAATCGACGCACCTTTCTGCGTTCCACCGCCGCCGCCGGTGCGGGGCTGATGTTCTCGCCCCTGGCCAAGGGGCAGACCGTGCTGACTGGTAAGCCCGATCAGATTAATGTCGCCCTGCTGGGTGCCGGTGCCGAGGGTCAGGTACTCCTGGACGCCTGCCTGAAGATGGGTGAAAATTCCGGTATCTGCTTCAAAGCGGTTTGTGATATCTGGGAAAATTGGAATCTCAAACGGGTTTCCGGCCAGCTTAGCCGGCAGAAACAGCTCGGCCATGTGGGTACTCCTTATACCGATTACAAAGAAATGCTGGATAAGGAGAAAGACCTGGATGCCCTGATCGTTGCCACCCCCGACTTCTGGCATGCCGAACATGCCATCGCCGGCATGAACGCGGGCCTCCATGTCTATTGCGAAAAGGAAATGTCCAACACCCTGGAAAACGCCCGGAAGATGGTGGAAGCCGCCAAAGCCACCGGCAAACTGCTGCAGATCGGCCACCAGCGGCGCAGCAATCCCCGTTACATCTTCTGCTACGAGAAACTCATCCAGGAAGCCAAAATCCTGGGCCGCATCACCACCATCAACGGCCAGTGGAACCGCAGCCGGGCCGCTTGTGAAGATTTAGGATATGCCAAAAATACCGAACTCGATGAAGCCACCCTGAATAAATATGGCTACAAAGACATGAAACAGTTCCGGAATTGGCGCTGGTACAAGGGCCTGGGCGGCGGTCCGATTGTGGACCTCGGCTCCCATCAGATCGATATCTATACCTGGTTCCTTCAGACCCAGCCCCGCTCCGTCATGGCCAGCGGCGGCGTCGATTACTGGACCGATCACGAGTGGTACGACAATGTAATCGCCATCTATGAATATGAAACCAAAGAAGGTGTCGTGCGTGCCTCGTATCAAACCCTGACCACCAACAGCAGCAACGGCTACTTTGAAACCTTCATGGGCGATCAGGGTTCCCTGTCCACTTCCGAAGAAGCCGCCCGGAATGCCGTCTATCGCGAAAAGGGCGTCACGGAAGAACAATGGTACCAGTGGGAAAAGAAGCGGTATATCAAACGGGACGCCGGTATCGGCCAGCCCGAACCCAGCAAATCCGTGGTGGATGTGCGAAGTTCTCCCAAACCTCCCAAGTACAATCTGCTGGTGGAAATGGATCAGCCGTTTCACCAGCCGCACCTGCAAAATTTCTTCGATGCCGTTCGCGGCAAGGCCAAACTGAGCTGCCCCGGCGAAATCGGCTACGAAACCGCCGTCGCGGTCTTGAAAGTCAACGAAGCCGTGGAAGCCGCCCGCCGGCTGGATTTCAAACCGGAAGATTTTCTGGTGTAACTGGATAATATGCTCATACGGGAGATTCGCATGATAAAACGTAATATTGTGTCCCGGATCACCGCACTGGCCGTGATCTGCCTTGTAGCTTGTACCTTGCCTTTACCGGCTCAGGAAAGTGCTTCCTCCATGATCGGGGATACCGGTGATGGAAATCTGTCTCAGCCGGTCCACCTGATTAAGATCTATGACAAAGATGCGGGGACCATTTTCCCTGATTCCGATCGGCCTTTTTCCACCAAGCAGACCTGTGGGCGATGTCATGATTATGATAAAATCAGTCATGGCTGGCACTTCAATGCGGCCGAGGAAAATATCGATCCCGGCCATAAAGGGGAACCCTGGATTTACTGGGATTGTGCCGCCGCCACCCAGATTCCTTTGTCGTATCGCAATTGGGAAGGAACCTACAAACCCCAGCAGGTAGGGCTGTCCGACTGGGATTTCACCCAGGTCTTCAGCCGCCATTTCCCCGGCGGCAGTGTCGCGGATCCATCCGGCGAAACGATTGATCCCATTGCCGGCCGCTGGAATGTCTCCGGTACGATGGAAATCAATTGCCTGGCCTGTCACGATGCCGAACCCTTCCACGATCAGGCCCAGTGTGCCATACAATTGGCCGAACAGAATTTCGGCTGGGCCAACACGGCCACCAGCAGCTTTGCCTGGGTGACCGGCTCGGTAAAAAAATTACCCGATCACTGGGTGCCGGAAGATGGATCCCTGGATTATCCCGTCGTTCAGTACGATGCCAGCCGCTTCAATAGCGAGAACAAGGTTCAGTTGCATCTGACCCGTGCTATTCCCAATGAACGCTGCTATTTCTGTCATTCCACCAGCCAGACTCATGCTCAGCGGACGGATGTGGATGAAGATGTCCACCTGAAAGCCGGCCTGGCCTGCGTGGATTGCCATCGCAATACCGTCGATCACAATATCAATCACGGGTATGAAGGGGAAAAACGAGCGGATAATAATTCCGCCATTACCACCCTGACCTGCGAAGGCTGTCATCTCGGCAGCGATGAACCTCAGAATCCTGATGCCGGCCGGCTCGGTTCACCCAAACCTACACACGTGGGTATCCCCACGGTCCATTTTGAAAAGCTCGCCTGCACGGCCTGTCACAGCGGCCCCTGGCCCACCGATGCCGCTGCCTTTGTAAAAACATCCCGGGCGCACAGCCTGGGTCTGCAAACGGTGAACAAGGCTCCGGATGCCCTGCCCCATATTCTCTCTCCGGTTTTGGCGGAACTGCCGCCGGTGGATCCCAATTCCCCGCCCGGCAAAATCGCACCTCACAAAATGCTGTGGCCCGCCTTCTGGGCGCAGCTTAAAGAGGGCCAGGTCGTTCCCCTGGTTCCCGAAGAGGTCAAACAGGTTGCCAGCCAAATTCTCTTACATGGCTATGAACTGCCTGCCTCGGTTACCTGGCCGGAAATGCCGGAAGAAAATCTCGCTGACGGAGAGGTAGCGAAACCGGAAACGGCCGAAAAGGAAGCCTGGTTCAAAAATATGATTACCCAGGTACTAACCACCCTGAAAGGCCAGCCGTTCGTACAGGGCACTGCCGTGTATATTTGCGGCGGTAAAATGTACCAGTTGGATGACGCCGGAGCCTTGGTTTCACAGGAAAACGAAGCGGCCCAGCCGTATCTCTGGCCTCTGGCCCACGATGTCCGGCCGGCCTCGCAATCGCTGGGCGTTCGCGGCTGTCCCGACTGCCACACCAACGACGCTCCCTTCTACCAGGCCGCCCTGGCTATCGACAGCCCCCTGCCTTCCGACCGCGGCCTGTTCAAGAGGATGATTCACTTCCTTCCTCTGGACGAAACCTATGTCTCCCTTTTCAACAGTTCCTTCGTATTTCGTCCCATGCTGAAAACGGTCGCCTTCGCCGCCTCGGCCCTGATCGCCGCCATTCTGCTGCTCTACTGCCTCCGGGGCCTGACCGTCGCGGCCGCCCTGGCCGCCGGTTCGAAAATGGCCGCGGCGGAACCAGCCGTCCCCAGCTCCAACCGCTGGTACGGCTTCCTGAAGAAGCTGATCTATCTGGCCGGCCTCCTCTGCTTCCTGGTCCTGGCCGGCACCGGCTTCTATGCCTTCTTCCTTACCGGCAAACCCATGACCGGCTATCTCCTCATGCTCCACTGCACCATCGCCCCGCCCTTCATGATCTGTCTGGCCCTGCTGATCCTGCTGGGAGCGCATCCCAGCCGGTTCCTGGCCGCCACCTCCGTTTGTCCGCTCCGGAAACTTTGTTTCTGGCTGATCGGCCTGCTGGCCCTGCCCGTCATGCTCTCCAGCGTCCTGAGCATGTTCAACCTCTTCGGCACCACCGGCCAGTTCTTCCTCTATCATACGCACCAGTACACTACGATAGCTCTGGCGGTCCTCGTCGTCATCCACACCCTCTTGACGCTGACTGGGACCAGCAAAAAACAAAACGTCGCGAAAGGTTTTTTATAAGGAGAATCTGTTATGAGTAACGAAATGGTTCCGAATTATCTGAAAATGGCCGTACCCAATCCGCCCGAAAACCGGGCCCCCTGGTACAAAAACACCGCCCCCACCTATGCGGGCATCTTTTTGTGGGTCGTTTTTTATATGCAGATCGCCAACGGCACCCTGCCGCAGGCGGGCCTGGGCCTGAGCCTGCTGGGCCTGGTCGCCGCCGCCCTGATCTGCCATTTCCTCTTCTATCTGGTTCCCGGCCTTTTCGGCATGAAAACCGGCTACCCTCTCTATGTCGTCGGTTCCTCCACCTACGGCACCCTGGGCGGCTTTCTCATGCCCGGCCTGCTGATGGGCCTCCTTCAGTTCGGCTGGCTGGCGGTTAATACCGCCGTGGCGAGCAGTTTCATCCTTCAGGCCGCGGGACAAGATGGCACTCCAGGTACTACTCCGTTTATTGTTGTCTCCATCATCTGGGGTTTGGCTGCCGCCTTTATGGGTGTCAAGGGGATCAAATACGTCGCGAAAGTCGCTACCTTCCTTCCTATTGTCCCCCTGGTTATGATTCTTTTTGTATTTTTTTCCAATGTCGGGACCGCCGGTGATTTTCAGGTCGCCCCCAATGCCAAACCCATCACGGGATTCCTGACCATGATTAGCATCGTCGTCGGTTTCTTCGCTACGGCCGGTGCCGCCGGTGTGGATTTTGGCACGGGCAGCCGCAATGAAAAAGATGTAAGAATGGGTGGTTTGGTCGGTGTGGCCCTGGCCATCGTTTTTGCCGGTGGTCTGCCCCTCATCGCCATCGCTGGCGCCCACGGCGCCAATCCCGCCCTCGATTCCTTCGCCTTCGATGCCGTCATCCGGTCCCAGGGTGGCAAACTGGCCCAATGGATGTTTATCCTCTTTGCCATCGCCAGCTTTGCCCCAGCCTGTTTCTGTTCTTTGATCGCTGCCAACAGTATCGGCACCATGTTCCCCACCGCCAATAAGATGGTAATGGTCTTGATCGGTGCGGTCATTGCGATCATCCTGGCCGCCACCGGCGTCGCCTTGAACCTGGTAGGTGTGTTCTCCATCATTGGCGCCTCCTTCGGCCCGATTTGCGGGTCCATGCTGGCCGATTATCTCCTCAGCGGCAACAAATGGGCCGGCCCGCGCAAAGGGATTAATATGGCCGGCTATATCGCCTGGGCCGTCGGTTTTATCGTGGCAATTCTTCCCACGGTCAGCCCGTCGAAATTCGGCTGGATTAACCCCGCTCCCGTCATCGCCTTCATCATCGGGTTCATCTTATACGCCCTGCTGGCCAAAGCCGGCCTTCAGCCGCCCGCCATTCAGCTTACCCCCGGGAAAAAGGCTTAATTGACGGAACCGCCAAAAGTCGATATTGACATCCAAAAACGGCTCTGGTTCCCCAATAACAAGGATCGAAGAGCTTTTGACGTTGGCGTCTTAATTCTTGACAAACGCCAAAAAATAGGTTAGACTTATTGTCTGGTAATCATTAATTTGTTACTGCATAAGCAGTTAGGTAAGTTTTGTTTTTCTTGAGGTTGATAAAAGAATGAAAAAATTGCTTTCTTCCCACGTTTGGCTTCTTACGGTTGTTTTGCTTTCTGCCAGCCTAGCTCTGGTTTCCTGCAAGAAGGAGCAGCCGGGTCCTGACCCCAAGCTGCCTGCTAATAACCAGCCTGTCGCACCCGAACCGGTTGCCAATAATGACACACCGGCCCCAACCGCGGAAGGGGATATGGTCCCCCTGCCCATCGAGCTGCCCCCAGCCATGTTCGTCGGCACGCCCCAGAATATCAAAGTGAACAATCTGGAAAAACCGCTCGGCAAGGCCCGGCCCCCGATGCTCGCCCCCAAAGGTGTCACCAATGTTGCCGTCGGCAAACCCATTACCAGTTCCGACGAAAACCCCATCATCGGCGAACTCAGTTACATCACCGATGGTGACAAGGCCGGCTCCGACGGCAGTTATGTCGAATTAGGCCCCATGGTCCAGCATGTCACCATCGACCTGGAAAAGGTGTACGATATTTATGCCGTCCTGGTCTGGCACTATCACATGCAGGCCCGCGTTTACTCCGATGTCATCGTCCAGGTCTCCAAAGACCCCGACTTCATCGAAGTGGCCACCATCTTCAACAACGATGATGACAATTCCAGCGGTATGGGCGTCGGCAAAGACATGAATTACATCGAAACCTCCGAAGGCCGGCTGATCGATGCCAAAGGAGTGCAGGGCCGCTATGTCCGCCTCTACAGCAAAGGCAACAACGCCAACGAATATAACCATTACGTCGAAGTGGAAGTTTTCGGCAAACCAGTCGAATGAAATCCAGTGAAACCGGCCTGATTCTCATTCTGTCGGCGACCCTGCTGGCCCTGTGCCTGCGGCTGCCGGAATTGGAATTACGCCCGATGCATACCGATGAAGCCGTCCACGCTGTCAAGTTTGGGCGGCTTCTCGAATTTCATGAGTATATCTACGACTATAACGAGTATCACGGCCCGACTCTCAACTACTTCACCCTCATCCCCGCCTGGCTGGGCGGTGCTCAGAAGATTACCCAGGTCAACGAATTTCTCCTCCGCATCGTCCCCGTTTTATTCGGTGTCCTGCTGATTGTTCTCCATCTCTGGCTCATCCCCGCCCTGGGCACCCGCATCGTTGCCTGTAGCGCATTTCTGGTTGCTGTTTCGCCCGCCCTGGTTTACTACAGCCGCTACTATATCCAGGAAATCCTCCTGGTCTGCTTCACTTTCGGCATCATCGCCGCCGGTTTTCGCTACCTCCGCAGCCGCAAACTCATCTGGATTCTACTGACCGGCATGTTCATCGGCCTGGCCCACGCCACCAAGGAGACCTGCGTCATCGCCTTTGGCTCGATGATTTTGTCTCTCCTGCTGGTTTACCTTATCAATAAAAAATCCTTCGCCGCCGGCCGCCCGAAAATCAATATATTCCATGTCTTTCTCATGATAGTCACTGCGTTTCTGGTATCCGCCGCCTTTTATTCCTCCTTCTTCACCCATATCCCCGGTGTGCTCGATTCCCTCCGTTTCTGGTCCACCTATCTGGACCGCGCCGGCCAGAATGACTTTCACCTCCACCCCTGGTACTACTACCTCCAACTGCTTCTTTATAACCACGAACCCAACCGCCCCCTCTGGACTGAGAGCCTCATCGTGATTCTGGCCCTCCTCGGCCTGCTTGCCATTTTTACCCGCCGCGGCAAAGCGATCCTTGCCGCACAAACCAATATCAGCCTGTCCCTGCTCCGTTTCCTCGCCTTCTACACCCTCATCATGGCCATCCTCTACTCCGCCATTCCCTATAAAACCCCCTGGTGTCTGCTGGGCTTCCTGCACGGCTTCATCCTGCTGGCGGCGGTGGCGATTGTGGTCCTGTTCGCCATGCTCAAGGCTGTACCTTTGAAAATCGTCTTTGGCATTCTCCTGCTGGCCGGTGCCATCCATCTGGTCTGGCTGGGGTATCAGGCCAACTACAAATACTGTGCCGATACCGCCAATCCCTACGTCTATGGCCATACTTCCCCCGACATCTACCCGATCGTCGATCGAATCGAGGCCGTCGTCCAAATCGCGCCGCAAGGCCGGGACACGAACATCGCCGTGATTTGCCCCGCCCACGACTATTGGCCCCTGCCCTGGTACCTCCGCTCTTTCCCCCATGTCCGCTGGCTGGACCGGGTCACGGATCAAATCGCCGGCTGCGACCTGGTGATTGCCTCCCCCTCGCTGGAATCCGAGCTTATCGAAAAACTCTACCAGCTCCCGCCCCCCGGCCAGAAAAATTTATATGTGCCTCTGTTCGATTCCTATCTGGAATTGCGGCCGGCCATCGAACTCCGCGGCTACCTCACCAGCGACCTCCAGCAGCGTCTCATTGCCTCCCAGCAGAAACCGGATACCGCCCCATGACTGAATCCGAAACCAAAACCCAAATCCATCTGAACCCGCAGGAAGAAAACATCACCTCCCGCCTCCATCGTTTCCAGCACGAAGCCATGGCCACCACCTTTGAGATCATCATCGCCGACGAGGAACCAGACTATGCCCGCCAGTTTTCCCTCGACGCCTTCAACGAGCTGGACCGCCTCGAACAAAAACTCAGCCGCTACGTCGAAAACAGCGACATCACCCGCATCAATCACCTGCCCCCCGGCCAGTCGCTGACTGTGTCCGAGCAAACCTTCGAAGCCCTGGAAATCAGCGCCCGTCTCTACGCCGAAACGGATGGCGCGTTCGATGTCACCGTCGGCCTGCTGATGAACTGCCTCCTGAACAAGGACAAAACCCCCCGCCAAAACATTCCACCCGATGAACTGGATTACGCCCGCCGCCGCACCGGCCTGAACCTCCTCCAGCTCAACAAAGATAAATTGACCGTGCAGGTCCTCATCGATCATCTGCAAATTGACCTGGGCGGGATCGGCAAAGGTTTTGCCCTGGATCAACTCGCCGTCCTCCTGCGGGACTGGAACATCCCCGCGGCCCTGCTCCACTGTTACAGTACCGCCCTGGCCGTCGGCTCACCCCGCGGCGTCACCGGCTGGCCCGTCACCATCAGCCATCCCCGCGATCCCCAAAAACTACTGGCCAGCCTCCACTTGAAAGATCAGGCCTTCAGCGGTTCCGGCCTCCAGCAGGGCCAGCATATCCTCGATCCGCGCACCGCCCAGCCCGTCACCGGCCGCTTCGCCGCCTGGGCCTCTGCCCCCGACGGCGCTACCGCCGATGCCCTCTCCACGGCCTTTCTGGTGATGACCCCCGATCAGGTAAAAACATATTGCGACCGCCGCCTCGAAACCCTGGCACTGGTCTTCATCCAGCCCACCGAAACCGACAAAGAAAAAATCCTCCCCTTCGGCCCCTGGAAAAACCATACACTATTTTTCAAATAATCCTGATTGTGCCACGGCCATCTTGGCCGTGCTCCTATCAACCTGCCGCGATATCCTTCTTAATCCGCGACAGCTCCCCCAAAATCAGCCCGATATCCCGCGCCGGCGTGATCCGGCTGTCCCGGTCGCACGTCCATTCGATCGCAAACTCCGCGATCCGATATCCCAGCTTCTTCGCCCGCAGAATCGTCTCCACATCAAACATAAACCCGTCCGTAATGCACTGGCCATAAATCGCCCGCCCCGCATCCCCGCGATAAATCTTGAACCCGCACTGCGTATCCTTCAATTCCGCCGGTATCTGCATAAACCGGTGCGCCACCCAGCGGAAGGTCCGCGAGCAAACCTTCCGGTACCAGTTCTGCGGCCGGTCGATTTTCGTCTGCGACAATCGCCGCGACCCGTGCGCAACCTCGCATTGCCCGCTCCGGATCATCTCCAGCCCCCGCAGCGCATCCCGGTACGGCACACACATCCCGCTGTCGGCAAACATAATGTAGTCCCCCTTCGTCTGCTGCATACCCATCCGCACCACGTATCCTTTCCCCCGATGCTCAAACGCGATCACCCGCAGTTCCACCCCGCCGGGCAGATGCTCCTTTTTCTCTTTCGCCGCTTCTACCGTCCCGTCCCGGCTGCCGTCATCGGCCACGATAATCTCCCCCCGCCAGCCCTGCTCCGCCAGAAACGCACCTGCCGCCGCAATATCGCGACCGATCTTGTGGCTCTCGTTGTACGTCGGAATGACAATCGATAAATCCATAAGCGGCATTCTACCACATGTCCGGGTTTTCCTCAACGATATAAGGTTTATTTACTGCCCCAATATCTCACTCACCGGCGGGGCGAAATACAGGCCGAAAGTCGCCAGCGTCGGGCAAACCCGGCTCCGCAAAATCTGCACCCGGACCTTCTGCGCCTTCACATCCGCGATACGGAAAATCCGCTTATACCCGATCGTCGTCCCGTGGGCCGCTTCGGTCCATGTTTTTCCATCCCAGACCTCCACCGCAAATTCCTCCACCCGCTGGCCCCGCTGCACAAACTCCTGCAACACCACCCGGTTGAAAGTCTTTTCCCCGCCCAGGTCATACTCCAGCCTCGCCGTCTCCGTCCCGTCGTCCGCCATCCAGTAAGTGCGATTATCCCCATCCACCGTATTTCCCGCCGCATACGCCGCATTGCCGTCCCGCACCTGCGAAGCGGTGGCCGTCGCTCCCCGTGCCAGGTCCGTTGCAAACGTCGCCCGCAGCACTTTCCCCATCTCCCGCAGCCGCTGGGCATCGTTTTCATGCACCCGCCCGCGCTGGTCCGGCGGAATATTCAGCAGCAGCGGCCCGTTACGGCCGACGGAGCAGTAATAGATGTCCAGCAGATTTTCCAGCGATTTCACTTTGTCATCTTCGTGGGTATGATAGAACCAGCCCGGCCGAATGGAAACGATGTTCTCGCTGATCCACCAGTCGAACGGATAGTTATGCTGGGTGACGGCCTCGAACACAAACGCCCGGCTGCCGAAATCCGGCCGGTTGATATACCCCAGCGCCGCGCCGATATTGCGTGGCTCGTAGAGCGAACCATCCGACTGAATAAACCGGGGCACGGCCATCCACTCCGTCTCCCGTCCGTAGCCTCTTTCGTCTTTTGCGTAGCCATCATACGGACCCATGGCGATAGCCATCGGCTGAAGGGTGCGAATCGTTCCCACGAATCCTTCGATATCGTATATCTGCATCTTGCCATTGGGTCCTTCGCCGCAGGCGCCATCAAACCAGACTTCGTGAACAGGCCCATAACCGGTCAGCAGTTCCCGCAACTGGTTCCGGTAGAATTCATTATAACGGGGCGAGTCGCCGTAGCTGGGTTCGTGCCGGTCCCAGGGCGAAAGGTAAATGCCGAACTTGATTCCCAGTTCCCGGCAGGCGTCAGATACTTCCCGGACCACGTCGCCCTCGCCGTTCCGCCACGGGCTGTTCTTCACGGAATGCTCGGTGTACTTGCTGGGCCACAGACAGAATCCATCATGATGTTTGGCCGTCAGCACCACCATTTTCATTCCGGCATCCTTGAATACCTGGATCCACTGCCGGGCGTCGAAATCCGTCGGGTTGAAGACCTTCGGATCTTCCGTCCCTTCGCCCCATTCCCGGTCGGTGAAGGTATTGACCGTAAAGTGAATAAAGGCGTTGAACTCCGTTTCCAGCCACGCCTGCTGGGTCCGCGAGGGAGTGATATGAGCCGCCTGCCAGATAATCTCCTCCTGCTGCTGGGCCGATACCCCCGCCTCCTGCCCCCGCACCGCCGAACCGATAACCATAACAACTACAATCATCGCTGCTATCCGTAATTTCATAATCATCACCTCTTTCTTTCTAAATAATTGGTAACCAAAATCCGGGAACCGTATTAATTCCTGGCTACTTCTTCTGTCTTACCATTCACCGGCCCGATGAAAAACAAGGCCCCGTTGGGTGCTAAAGTGATCTCCGCCTCATCCGCCTCCGCCGCCTTACACGCTTCCATCGCGCCGCTCTGCGGGTCCGCCTGTATCCATCGTTCTACTCCGTTTAACCGGACCCGGCCGGCATAAGGCTTGTCCGTCACATTCACAAAAAGTAAAATCTCCCGCCGCTCCCGTACAAAACGGCCCGCCACCACCGTATCGCAGGCCGGGTTCAATTTCCCGCTGCCCTGAATCGCCGCCAGCCTTTGCGTATCCAGCGCTGCCCCCGGCTGGCCGGCCTGGTACACATAACCGCCCGCCGCCTGAAATTGCTCCACCAGCCCCTTCGCCGCCTCCGGCAGTTCCGCCTCCGCCGGCAGCACCAGCGCCTCAAAACACCGTCCCCCAATCCACAATCCCCCGTCCCGCGCCTCTGCCTTCGCCAGAATCTCATGATCCGTCAGGGCAAACGATACCTGCGACCTGGTCATTTGTTGGCCCAGCGCCATAAAAGTATGAACCAGTTGTTGTGCACGGGGCGTTTGACTGGATATGTCCAGCCGCTCCGCCACCGGCAGATATTCCGCCCACAAATCATAAATCGGATAATACAGCAGCACCTTCGGGTCCGGCCGCGCCTCCCGCAGCACCGCGTTCAGCCGCCCCACATACCGGCAATAGCTCTGGTACTTGTTCTTATCAAACGGAATCGTGCTGCCGATGTCGATCATATACACAATCTGGTCCATCGCCGAGGTCAGATAATACGACGTGAACTCCGTCACCCCGAACGCCGCCTGCCACGCCGCCGTCGCCTGCATCTTCTCCAGCGTCGCATCCTGATTGCTGCTCATCCGCTGGGCAAAATCGCTCACCTCCGTCATTACCTTCCGTCCCCCGTTCCACAGCGCCGCCGACGCCGGCAAACTCGCCGTCAGCCAGGAACTATACAGCACATCGGCCGGCTCCGACGACAGGATGTCCAGCCCCGGTATGTCCATCCGCATTAAGGCCTTCAGCGAATTGCCGTACAGCCCCACCTGGCAAATGAGATTTTCCTCGTGCAGGCTATGCCCCGAGGAGGCCACCCCCTGCCCCTGGCACCACTCCTGAATCTGCCCGAAATACCGCTCCGCGATCAAGTCCGCAATCAGCGACCAGTAGTGCCGCCGCACCTGCCGGTCCCGTTCCTCCTGTCCCGCAAATAAACTCCCCCGCACCGCCCCCAGGTCCTCCCCGTACCGCCGCTCATACTCCTGCGCCAGATCCCCGCACCACGGCACCATCGGCAGCGGCTTCACCGTCTCATCGATCGGATCATCCACCCGCACGTTTTTTTGGACATGATCCGGGATCTGCCCCAGGTTCACCGCCATCAGCCCCGGCTCATCCGTGAAAAAGGCCCGCACCGCCCCGAACTCCGCCCCCAGCTTCTCCCGGTACGCCTGATGCGTTTTCTCGATAAAACACTGCATCGCCGCCCGGTCAATCAGATTCGGGCACCGCCGCGCCGCGTAATAATTATTGCTGGCATGGGTATGCTCATACGCCGCCCGGATCGCAAACGGCTCCGGCTGCGACGCATCATACACCAGCACCTGGGAATCATACGCCGGATTCTCCTTCAGAACCAGTCCGCCCGCCGCCCCGCTGGGATAGCCCTGCTCATCGTAAATCCACACCACCAGTCCCGCCGCCCGCGCCGCCCCGATCGCCTTCACCAGCGTCGCCCAGTTCTCCGCCGAAACCAGGTAATCCTGGAAACTCACATTGCACACAATCCCCCCGAATCCGATCTCCTGCAACGCCGCCATCGCCTCCGCCGTTGCCTGCGCCGCCGGGATCCCGTGCACAATCTGCAGCGGCCGCAGCTCGTTCGGCGGCGATTGCCACGCCTCCTTCCACCCCAACGTCTCCTGTCCGAATACCTGCATGGAAAGAATCCCCAAAACCAGCATACTCACCCCAAAACCGCAGAAAAATTTTGTGTAAAAATCCATAACCGAAAATACCTGTAAAATTTGACTTAGCCCCGTAATCTCAAGGTAAACGCCTGTCGTTGACTTATCATTACCTCTTTATAGCATGTCCGCCCGCCGCTGACAAGCAATAGACAAAAAAAATCCCGGACCTTTTACAAGCCGGGACTCTATATAAAAAACAACTCTCTCTATCTGTCAGTTTTGATTTTCGTATCGATCCGCCAACTGCTCGATCAGATTTTGCCACGTGCTGGTTATCGTGCCGAACTCATAATCCAGAATATCCCCCAGCAGCACCAGGTCTCCCGCCGCTAAAGCGGTTTTCATCTCCCGAAGCTGTTGCGTCAGATTCCCAATCGTTTCTTCCGCCGTTTTTGCCTGCCCCGCCTCGAAATACTCGAACCGCTGCAAGTCCGCCTTCAGCAGCCGCGCCGCGCACCCCAGCGATTGCTGCGTCGCCTCCCAAAACCGCAGATACCCGCCCAGCTTCTGCAACGCCGGCCCGCTCTGCCCGCGCGAAATCAAATCGCTGATCTCCTGCCGCTGGCTGACACTCTCCGCCAGCGCTTCCGAAAGCGTCTTCAGGCTGGCAAGGGTATAATCCCGCCGCCGGGGCGCTTCAATCCGGGTCTCGCCAAAATCACCAATCGGCCGATTCTTCCACTGGTTCAACAGCTCCCCGGTCAGCGGCTCCCCGTCAATGACGATTTGCGAAATAACTTCATCTTCGTTGATTTTCTGATCCTGCACCGTCAGCAGCGCCGCCCCCAGCGTGGCATCTGCCGGCAATAGAACCTCTAATTCCCGGCCGTTTATCCATAATTTCATCAACTCACCTCTGGCTAGAGTTTGTAGGTCGTCATGAGCACTTATAACCTTATCGGACATACGACCTCTTCCGCTTAAACCAGATGCGTTTTTCCCCAATTTTCTGGGCCGCCGAAATATCGGACTTGAAATCAACCTCTAAAGCGACATGGACCTGCCAAAGACATAAAACGTTAAAATGAAAGGTTTTATCTGCCAATTCCTCGAATAATATCCGCTCATTCTCTGGCCAGAATATCCACAATCGTCGCCGCCGCCAGCAGAATACTCACCAGCCCGTTGATGGTCCCAAAGGCAATTTTCATGTGCCGGGTCTCGCCCCCGCGCACCAGTATATGTTCCGCCAGCAGCAGCACCGCCGCCGCTCCCACCGCCGCCAGATAAATCCTCCCCAGCGGCACGATCATCGCCAGCAGCAGCAATAGCGTCACCGCCAGACTGTGACACGTGCGGCTGATCCACAGCGCCAGCGGCTCCCCCAGCCGGGCCGGAATCGAATACAGCCCGTCCCGCCGGTCCACCTCGATATCCTGAAAAGCATAAATAATATCAAAACCCGCCGTCCACAGCAGCACCACCCCGCCCAGCACCACTACCGGCAGCGTGAATACCGGCCCCTCCGGCGGGCTGACCGCCACGCACACCCCCACCGGTGCCAGCATCAGCGACGCCCCCAGCCAGAAATGCGACGCCCACGTGAACCGCTTCGTCAGGCTGTAAAAACAAATAAACAGCAGCACCGGAAACGCCAGCGCCCCCGGCCAGTAATTCCCATACCCAATCCAGAACAAAAACGTCCCCATCCCAAACACCAGGCTGGCCCCATAAAGAAACCACCACGCCTTCCGGGAGCTTACCTGCCCCGCCGGGATCGCCCGCCCCGCCGTCCGCGGATTCCGCGCATCGAGCTTGGCATCCACGATCCGGTTATACGTCATCGCTACGCTCCGCGCCGATACCATGCAAACCACAATCAGCCCCAGCTTCCCCCATCCGCAAAATCCCGGCGCACCGCCTCGCCCCGCCAAAAACGCCGCCATCACCGCAAACGGCAGCGCAAAGACCGAGTGCGAAAACTTGATCATTCGCAAAAGGGTAATGATACTGTCAAATCCAAATTTACTCATGAGGTTTTGAAAAAAGGATTATTCCCTCACCTCAGCCGGAGGCGGCGGCAGTACCCGCACCTTGTCCGAAAAGATAGGCGTCTTTTCGGCGGGCGGATCCACCCCGACCACCATATTCCCCAGCCACTCATACGTGAGATTCACCGACGGAGCAAAATTCTTCCAGCTCCCCTCCGCCTCGTGCAGGAAATGCAGCAGCGGATAAACAATAGTCAATTCGTCGCCAATTTTGACCTCCGGGAACCGGACATAGTCCCCCGACCACTGTACCGGAATGGCCTGCGTTCCAACAAAGGCCCCGACCTGGTCCCGTGGCGCCCAGTGCGGCGGACGGAGGAAAAAAGTATCCTGCACCTTGGCCTTCACCGTCAGACGCCCGGTCGCCGGCATAAATGACACCACCCGTCCCCATTGGGAGTCCCGATTAAAACTCATGTTCACATACACCCCCGCCGGCCCCAGCTTCGAGGCGGGATACCGGTCAATGACATGACTCCAGGTGGTATAGATAGCCCGCAGCCCTTCCGGTGCGCAGCATCCAGCCAAAACATGATAGGTCCCCTTCAAGATACTATTCTCCAGGTCGCTCAGCCCGCAATAACTTCGGATGGCACCCTGGAGTTTCCTGTCATCTTCCAATCCCTGCCGGATCTTCTCCTCACCGCACTGGGAATTCACCATCTTGTACTCCGCCTCGAATTCCGGCGTAACCACGAATTGGCTGGGACTGATGCGGTTGCGCAGACACCTTTCGACATAATCGAAATACTCAGGATACCCCCCGCGGGCGATCATGGCCGCGTTGGACATCATGTCGGAGGTCAGGCAGGTCTCGTCGGTTGGATAGCCGCCCGGCACAGCCGGAAACCAGCCGGCGCCCGTGCCGCGGCTCAGCATAAAATCCCAGGACCGTTTCGCAAACGCGGTATATCGCTCATCGCCGGTCACGACTCCCAGGTGCGCGATTCCCCACAAGGCGTGCATGGTGGCATGGCTGTGGCCGTTGTCGATATCGCCGTCTGGTTTGATTTTGATGCCATCGGGTTGTGCTCCCGTCATAATCCCTTCGGCATAAGCCTTGGCGAACTCCAGCGCCTCCGGATCGCCGCAGGCCAGGTAATAGTTGACCAGCGGTTCAACAAGAGGAGCCGGTTGTCGGTTCCAGCCGTTGGGGACCGGAGTTCCGTCCTGGTTTACCCCACCCATGCCGGCGGCAAAATAACAGGTATCGGGACGGGTATAAATCGCCAGTTTCTGAAGCCGTACCATAATTTTGCGGGCCGTCTCCTTCGATCGCTCATCGCCGCTCCGGCGATAATCTTCCGCCAGGGCATGCAGAATCTTCGTTGCGCCCCAGATATGGTAAACGTAGTCCTTTTCCGTATAAACCTTGTTGATATCCCCTTCGTTGTAGGCGCCGGGATGGGCCAGAACCGTGCCATCCTCCCGGACATACGCCAGGATGCGCTGATGAAACGCCGCCTCAACGTCCTTGCCCGCCTGGGAACCGCTGACATCCCGCATGTAGTACCACTCCCAGTTCATCCGGGCATCGGTGTCGCAGGCTACCACCACATCATGCCCGCTGGGAATAGGCGGACAGTTCATCGGGCTGGCCTGAAAAACCGGTTCATAGCCGAGTTCCTTGCGCGGCGAGCGGATCAGGTAGTTCATCCCCCACTGCGCCATCCGCTGGAGGTCAATGTCCACGGTCTGCTCCGCCTCCGAAAGCGGCGGTACGCTGGTTGCCGCCGGGACCTGCACCGTCACCTCGCGGACCTTTCCAGTAAGACCCTTGACGGTTTCCTCCGAGAGGATTTCCTTGGTCGATGACTGGCTGGCGGAGTCAACCGCCCACATTGGTATGGCAAAAAAAATCACATACAACGCTGCAAAACATGCAATAGTCTTCATTCGATACATTCCTTTTTTGTATTAACAGGTTTGACGTACTATTTTTACATCATGATTTCTCAATTTCCTACGGCTTCGGATCATAATCCAGCGGTTCCAGATACATATTGCGAAATTCAATCGGCGTCCCCTCGCTTTGCAGCCCGATTTTCCCCGACGAAACCGACGCCCCGCTCACCACATTCTGCAACACCCCGTTTACCAGCACCACCATCCAGTCCCCTTTACAGATGATCTCATAGGTATTCCACTGCCCCGGTTCCTTCTCGCTGCTCTCTTTCAATCGGCCTACAATAAGATCAGAGACAACCCGTTTGCTTTTGCGGTTAAATTCGGTCCATTTCGTCCCCTCCATCGCCACCGCATCCCCGGCATGGCTCGCCCACAACTGGCACTCGATACACGTCGGCCAGACCTTATCCGGCCCGCCGGCATGGAGCAGCACCCCGCTGTTGCCCGTCTCCCCCGGCCACCGCCACTCCACATGCAAATAGTAATCCGCATAATCCGCCTCCGTCCGCATATACCCCGTCGGCTTTCCCTCGCAGCGGATCACCCCGTCCCGCACCGACCACACCTGGTTCACATCCGACCCGTCCGGCAAAAACAGCTTCCACCCGCTGAAATCCTTCCCATTCCACAGCTCCATCTTTTCCTGCGGCACAATCGGCTTGTCCGCCTCCTGCTTCTCCGCCGCCCCCAGCCCTAACGCGATCACCGCCATCCCCGCCAAAACCAATACCACTTTCTTCTTCATAATCAATTCTCCTGTTCTATAGTTGGTAACATTGCTCGTTTCAGCCAGTACCTCAGTACCGCCACAATATAATTCACCTGTTCTTCCGTCAGTTCTTTGCCTTTTTCTATCCGATGCCACTTCTCCAGGCATTTCCGGCAGCAGGTCCCCGTCGCGTGCTGGGCGATAAACACCGGATGATTCCGCATCGGCGTCTGCTTCCCGTCGTTGTCCGGCTCAGCCGGCCCCAGCCGCTGCCGGACAAAATCATACGCGTGCTGCTCAATCACCGCCCATCCTTTCTCCTCTACATACTGCCGTTCCTTCTCTCCCAGCTTAAACCGCCTGCGAAACTCCGACTCCCCCAGCCGGACAAACAATGGCTCCAGATTGAATTCCTTAAGATTCTCATTCATTTACTTGAGTGCTGCCCCCGCCGCCTGATAATACAAAATCATCGAACCGGGTGTCACCGCAATCTGCACCTGAAACGCCGCCAGTTCTTTGCCGCTCACCGTCTGCTTGTTCTCCGATCCCGCAAAACTGACTTCATAAATGGCATCCGGATTCACCCCCTGTAGCGAAATAACCTTTTCCGGCTCCCCATTCTTCTCCCGCCGGAACAAAAACGCCATCCCGCCCGCCAAATCCTCCCGGTGAAACTGATACCCGAACCACAGCGTATTATCCGCCTGATGCGGGAACAGCGGATAAAAATCGCCCAGCATATACGGCCGGGCCTTCTGATACACCGCCACCGTCCGCCGGATGTCCTCTTCGCTGTCGTTCGTCGCCAGAATATTCCCCGGCGTCATCGCGCTGCGAAACGCATACGACGGCTCCAGGCCGAACGCCACGCTGCCGTGCAGCGGCACCCAGCGAAACAGTCCCGCATTCTGCAACTGCTCCGCGTCCGGCTTCGGCCCGAAACACTGCATATCGCTGTGCCACAGCGGCAGACCATACCGGCAGCTCTCGATATCGATCCGCCGGCCCCCGCTGGCACAATTGTCAACAATCAAGCCCGGATGCCGCCCCTGCAAATCCTCCCACATCGCGTACAACCCCATGATGTACCCGATTTCCACCATCCCCTGCCGCTCCGGCTCCTCATTCTGCCGCCAGAACTCCAGCGGCTCAATATTGTAATCCCACCGCAGCCAGCCCAGTTGCGCCTCGCTGATCTGCACGTCGATATAATCCGTCAGCCATTTCCGCGCCGCCGGATCGTGCAGCCCATACAACTGCTTCTCCCCATTCCGCGCCAGCAGATACTCCGGATGGTCATAATAAATCCGCGTGCCCGGCTGCACCCGCTCCGGCTCAAACCACAGCAGATACTCCATCCCCGCCGCCCGTGCCGCCTCCCCGATCGGCTTCAAGCCCCGCGGATACTTCGCCAAATCCGGCTCCCACGTCCCCGTCCCCTCCGGAAATCCCTTCGGATACCACTGCTGCGGGTCCATGTCCGACCAGAACACCTCGATCCCGCACCGCCCGTAAAACGGCATGATCCGAATATGGGGACCCTCATACGACCCGTCCGGATCCGTAACATTGATACTCCCGCAAATCGGCGGCAGCACCAGCTCGCCCTTGCGCCGCGGAAAGACATGGCTCAGCATGAACTGCCGCAGCCGGTTGTTCCCCGCCAGCGGCTCCTCCCCTTTCCAGTCAATCGTCACGATCCGCGGTATGCGAATCTTCTCCCCCGGCTGCAGCCGAAAATGCGCTGTCTGCAAGCCCGCCCGCAGCGACAGCGACCCGTCCGCATTCCGTTCAAACTCCGCCTGCCACTGCCCCGACCACCCGATGGCAATCATCCGCCCGCCCCCCTGGCCCTGCACATTGAAAAACGGCATATACGGATCCGACGACCGCCCCGCCCGCGGACTGAACACCGCCTTCTCACCCGCCGGCAGTTCTTTCCGCTGCGGTGCAAAACTGTCCGCGCTGTTATGATCCCCCAGTGCATAATGCAGCACCACCGCATCCCCCGCCGTCCTCTCCAGCCGCCCGTCCAGGCTCCGCACCCCCTCAATAATCTCCGTATCCTTCTCCCCCCGGTTCTCCAGCCGCACCACCCACTCCCGCGCCGCCAGATACGGATACTCAATCACCTCATATTGCACTACCAGCCCGCCCTCCGGCTCCGTCCACGTCCACACCCGCTCCAGCCGCTTCTCATCCAGCGGCTTTTGCTCCGCCATCTCAGCCCACCCCGCCCGGACCTCCTCAAACGACTTCCCTCCATACTGAAACGAAAACGGCAGCCGCTCCTTCTTTTCCATACTCGTCCTATCGGATTCCCCCGCCTGCCCCCACAGACCCGATACCCCAGCCGCCAGAAACAGAATGCCAAAACCAATTGTACGTCTCATGCGATTGCCTCCGATTTGCTATAAGCTACAGATTCTGCCATAATTAAATTCTACCTTACTCCTAAGACCCAAACCAGAAAAATAGTTAGGAAAATAACACTTGCCATTTCACTTCTGCCGGCTAAAATCTTAACTATCAAATAGTACAGAGGTTATCGTTATAGATTTGAAAGGGCATTCAAATGACAGCCGCTAATCCCCTTGTAACCATTTGTATCCCCCAATGGCAGGTCCGGGAAATGATCACCCTCTGCCTGCGTGCCATTCGCAAGCATACCCCTAAAATCCCCATCGAAGTGATTGTGGTCGATAACGGCTCCCAGGATGATTCCCTGGACTATCTTTGCAGCCTCAAATGGATTCGCCTCATCGAACGCGGCGCTTCCACCCCCGACTTCTGGGTCAAGGCCTTCATCACCGCCCTGGACCTGGGCTT